>NZ_QOAZ01000099.1 GCF_003574675.1 Azohydromonas sediminis | reverse complement strand
GCCGATCCGGCGCAGCCCAGCAGGCGCAAGGCGGCAGCGCAGGAGCGCGCCAGACGCGAGATGGCGCAGCGGCTGCAACGCGCGCTGGATCGGCTGCCCGAGCTCGAGCAGATCAAGCGGCGCAACGGCGGCCAGGCCGAGGATGCGCGGGCGAGCACCACCGACGCTGACGCCACGGTGATGAAGATGGCCGACGGCGGGTTCCGCCCGGCGGTCAACGCGCAGCTGGCCAGCGACTGCGACAGCCAGGTCATCGTCGGTGTGGAGGTGAGCACCTCGGGCAGCGACATGGCGCAGCTCGCGCCGATGGTCGAACAGGTCGAAAAGCGCCTGGGCCGCACGCCCGAGCAGTGGCTGGTCGACGGCGGCTTCCCGGCGCACGAGCAGCTCGAGGCGGTGGCCCACAAGACCGAGGTCTACGCGCCGGTGCCCCAGGCGCGTGCGAAGAAGGACGAGCATGGCCACGAGGTCGAGCCCGACAAGCACGCGCCCAAGCCCGACGACGGTGAGGCGGTGGCCAAGTGGCGCCAGCGCATGGCCACGCCCGAGGCGAGGCAGCTGTACAAGCTGCGCGCGGCCACGGCCGAGTGCGTCAACGCGCAAGCCAGGAACCGCGGCCTGCAGCGCATGCCCGTCAGGGGCCTGGGCAAGATGCGGTGCGTAGTGCTGCTGTTCGCGCTGGCGCACAACCTGATGCGCACGCTGGCGCTGGCGCCACAGTTGCTGGGTCTGGGCCCAACTGCGTCTGCCGCAGCCGCAAGGACTGTATGAACCGCGAAAACCCCGGCAAAACCCTGCCTCGC
>NZ_QOAZ01000098.1 GCF_003574675.1 Azohydromonas sediminis | reverse complement strand
GGGCGGTCAATAAACTCTTTGACCGTGACGGTGACAGTGCGGTATCTGGTTTCATTGGCGGTCCTCTTTTCTTCAAATGCGCCGCTGGATGCATGGGCGCGGTCCAGAAGCCTGGAGCGCTCGCGCGCCTCCTGCTCGATGCGCTGTTTGTCGGCAGCATCCCAGCGCCAGCCTTGGGTTTTCCAGCCGCCGGTAAAGCCGATGGCCACTGCCACCAGAGCGGTGGCGGCGTAGGTGTAGAGGCCTGCGATCATGATTTCTCCTCGCACACGGCCCGCTCTGCAGCGCGGCGACGAACCAGGCCGGGCAACTCCTGCCCGCCAGCTAGCGTCCAGCGGGACAACTCGGCGCAGGCTCCGGCCATGTCCCCGGCATTTGCCTTGCGCACCAGGGTCGAGCCGCAAAATGCACTGTTGCCCACGTTGAACGCGAACGACAGGAATGCGGCCTTTTGGTTGTCTGTCAGCGGGCGCTTGATGCAGTCGATGGCCTCGGTGTGCTTGAGCAGGTCGCCCATCAGTTGCGCTTCGCATTCCTCCTTGGTGAAGGTCTGCCCCATGCGCAGCTCTGGCCCGGTGTGGCCGGTGCATGACGTGAGCACGTTTATCGGGTCTTTGTAGGTGCGATACACCGTGCCCTCAAAATGCGCCACCAGGGGGAGCGCGAGCGCAATAGCACCCGCGCCGATCTTGGCCGCGAGTTTTTGGCGCGGGGTCACTTTGGCTGCACCCCAGCTTTGAGCGCTGCCCAGAATGCGGCAATCGACGCTCCCAACCCTACCAAATACCCCAGCGGTTTGGCCGCCTTGCCGATCCAGGTAAGCAGATCGGAA
>NZ_QOAZ01000097.1 GCF_003574675.1 Azohydromonas sediminis | reverse complement strand
ATCTTTTTAACTAAAGCCTCGGCAATAGGGCGGAGGCTTATTTCTAGGAAGCTATCAAAGTGTCTAAAGAAAAATTTGAACGTACAAAACCCCATGTAAACGTGGGTACAATCGGTCACGTTGACCATGGTAAAACAACTTTAACAGCAGCAATCACTACCGTATTATCAAAACACTTCGGTGGTGCGGCTCGTGCATTCGACCAAATCGATAATGCGCCGGAAGAGAAAGCGCGTGGTATCACCATCAACACATCACACGTTGAGTACGATACGGAAACACGTCACTACGCACACGTAGACTGCCCGGGACACGCGGACTATGTTAAAAACATGATTACCGGTGCGGCGCAAATGGACGGTGCAATCTTAGTAGTAGCAGCGACAGACGGTCCGATGCCACAAACTCGTGAGCACATCTTATTAGGTCGCCAAGTAGGCGTACCATACATCATCGTATTCTTAAACAAATGCGACATGGTAGATGACGAAGAGTTATTAGAATTAGTAGAAATGGAAGTACGTGAACTTCTTTCTCAATATGACTTCCCAGGTGACGATACACCAATCGTACGTGGTTCAGCGTTACAAGCGTTAAACGGCGTGCCGGAGTGGGAAGAAAAAATTCTTGAGTTAGCACACCACTTAGATACATACATTCCAGAGCCGGAGCGTGCAATTGATAAACCGTTCTTATTACCAATCGAAGACGTATTCTCAATTTCTGGTCGTGGTACGGTAGTAACAGGCCGTGTTGAACGTGGTATCATCAAATCAGGTGAAGAAGTTGAAATCGTAGGTATCAAAGAAACTACGAAAACAACCGTAACCGGTGTTGAGATGTTCCG
>NZ_QOAZ01000096.1 GCF_003574675.1 Azohydromonas sediminis | reverse complement strand
CCGCTAATTTTTCAAGATTAGTCGGTTCGGTCCTCCAGTTAGTGTTACCCAACCTTCAACCTGCCCATGGCTAGATCACCGGGTTTCGGGTCTATACCCTGCAACTTAACGCCCAGTTAAGACTCGGTTTCCCTTCGGCTCCCCTATTCGGTTAACCTTGCTACAGAATATAAGTCGCTGACCCATTATACAAAAGGTACGCAGTCACACGCCTAAGCGTGCTCCCACTGCTTGTACGTACACGGTTTCAGGTTCTTTTTCACTCCCCTCGCCGGGGTTCTTTTCGCCTTTCCCTCACGGTACTGGTTCACTATCGGTCAGTCAGGAGTATTTAGCCTTGGAGGATGGTCCCCCCATATTCAGACAGGATACCACGTGTCCCGCCCTACTCATCGAGCTCACAGCATGTGCATTTTTGTGTACGGGGCTGTCACCCTGTATCGCGCGCCTTTCCAGACGCTTCCACTAACACACACACTGATTCAGGCTCTGGGCTGCTCCCCGTTCGCTCGCCGCTACTGGGGGAATCTCGGTTGATTTCTTTTCCTCGGGGTACTTAGATGTTTCAGTTCCCCCGGTTCGCCTCATTAACCTATGGATTCAGTTAATGATAGTGTGTCGAAACACACTGGGTTTCCCCATTCGGAAATCGCCGGTTATAACGGTTCATATCACCTTACCGACGCTTATCGCAGATTAGCACGTCCTTCATCGCCTCTGACTGCCAGGGCATCCACCGTGTACGCTTAGTCGCTTAACCTCACAACCCGAAGATGTTTCACTTCTGATTGCGAAAATTTGAGAGACTCGAACACACATTAACTGTGTGTCGTTTCAATTTTCAGCTTGATCCAGATT
>NZ_QOAZ01000095.1 GCF_003574675.1 Azohydromonas sediminis | reverse complement strand
TGCGCACGTCGGCAAGCTCTGGCCGCCCTCGCGCGACGTCGCCGGCGTCCGTCGTCGCCCACAACCGGCGTTGATGTGAATTTCGCAGGTCCGACCATGTAGGCCAACACCTCGTGCTCGGCGCTGTCCATCAGCTCGGCGATCCTGGGCAAGCGCTCGCGCAGCTGGTCGGCCACCACGCGCCACTGCGCGTGCGCGTCCTGGGCCGTTTCCTGGGCGAAGACGGTGGCGATCGCGGCGCTGACCATGCGCCGCTGCGCCTTCGGGGCGTAGGCCAGCATGTTGCGCATGAAGTGCACGCGGCAGCGCTGCCAAGTGGCCTTGAGCACCTTGGAGGTGGCCGCCTTGAGCCCAACGTGGCTGTCGCTGATGACCAGCCGCACGCCACGCAGCCCACGGCGCATGAGGCTGCGCAGGAACTCGCTCCAGAACGGCTCGGCCTCGCTCGCGCCGACCTTCATCCCGAGCGCCTGGCGCTATCCGTCGGTGTTGACGCCCACAGCCACGATCACCGCCACGCTGACGATGCGCCCGGCCTCGCGCGTCTTGACGTAGGTGGCGTCGATCCACAGGTACGGCCAGTCGCCTTCGATGGGCCGCTCCAGGAAGGCGAGCACGCGCTCGTCGAGCTCTTCGCACAGCCGGCTGACCTCACTCTTGGACACGCCGCTCATGCCCAGCGCCTTGACCAGTTCGTCCACCGAGCGGGTGGAGATGCCCTGCACGTAGGCCTCCTGGATGACGGCCGCCAGCGCGCGCTCCGCGGTGCGCCGGGGTGGTTGTGTCTGTCAAGTTGTGCAGAAACGCGATCACGGTTCGAGGTTGGGCTGATCAGGCCGCGAGCTTCATGGCGGCCTTCTTGTGCTCCTTGA
>NZ_QOAZ01000094.1 GCF_003574675.1 Azohydromonas sediminis | reverse complement strand
CAAGATCGCACCGCAGTGGGTCGGTCTGGGCACAGGTGCGCCCGCAGCGGCCCTGGCGGCCGCGTAAGGGGTGCGGAAGATGAGAAATCGACCCGAATCAAGCGCTGCGAAGCGCGCACGAGCCCGTCGCAGCGACATCACCCGCGCAGCAGCGCCGCGTGACGTTCGTTCCTCTGGCCCTGACGCCAACCCGACGGGCGTCTGCGGCGATCAATTGCCTCTCAGCCTCTGAGCCCGGTCGCGCGACGCGCCTGCCGGCGCGCGCCGCGAGGTGTGCGTCGTCAGTGCAGCCGCACGGCCGCGTCGAAGAACCACGTGCGGCGGATCTCGACGACGTCGACCTCGCGCGCGAGCGTCGGCGGGAACGGCACGCGCGGCTGCAGCCCGTGCACGATGCGCCGGATCGCCTCGTCGACCTGCGGCACGCCGCTGGAGACGTGGAACGTCACCGATTCGACGGAGCCGTCGCTGCGCAGCGCGACGGCCACGACCGGTGCGCGCTGCAGCCGGCTCGCGATCTCGCGCACGGTGCTGTACGGGGTGTTGAGCTGCACGCGCAGTGCCCACGCCTGCGCGTACTGCAGCAGCTCGTCGTTGGGGTGCGTGTAGCCCCACAGCCGCACGCGCCGCACCAGGTTCGACGGCGGCGGCAGGGGCTGTGGCGCAGCCCGCCCGGCGGCCTCGCGCCGGGCCGCTTCGTCGCGCTCGGCCTGCAGGCGCGCCGTCTCGAGGCGCTGCGCCTCGAGTCGTGCGGCTTCCTCGCGCTCGGCCTGCTGCCGTGCGGCCTCGCGCCGTGCTGCGGCTTCCCGTTCGGCTTCGAGGCGGGCGGCTTGCTCGCGCTCGGCTTGCAGGCGCGCGGCTTCGGCACGCTCGGCCTCCAGGCGCTGCGCTTCGAG
>NZ_QOAZ01000093.1 GCF_003574675.1 Azohydromonas sediminis | reverse complement strand
CGGGGCGGGCTTCGCCTGGGGAGTTGATTCGATGAGCGTCGGGGTCGAAGCGCTGTTCACCAGCGCGCTGGGGTTGCAGCCGCCATGGGTGGTCGAGGACGTCAAGCTCGACACCGCCAAGCGCCGCATCGACTTCGAAATCGGCTGCCCGCAGGCGCGCCTGGCTTGCCCGGCCTGCGGGGCGGCTGCGCAGCCAGTGCACGACCGTATGCGCCGCTCCTGGCGGCACCTGGACTTCTTCCAGTTCGAGGCCTGGCTGCACTGCGACGTGCCGCGCGTGGCCTGCGGCGACTGCGGCAAGACCACGCAGGTGGCCGTGCCGTGGGCGCGAGCGGGCTCGGGCTTCACCGCCGCGTTCGAGGCGCTGGCGCTGGCTCTGTGCCGCGATCTGCCGGTGCGCCAGGCGGCGGCGCTGCTGCGCTGCAAAGACAAGCAGCTGTGGCGGCGCATCGAGTTCTACGTCGAGCAGGCACGCGCGCTGGAGGACTTCGCGGGCGTGCAGATCGTGGGCATCGACGAGACCAGCCTGCGGCGTGGCCAGCACTACATCTCCGTCGTGCACGACCTCGAGTTGAAGCGGCTGCTGTTCGCCACCGAGGGGCGCGACCACCAGACGGTGGTGGAGTTCGCCGAGGATCTGAAGGCGCACGGCGGCGACCCCGCCCAGGTGCGCCACGTGTGCATGGACATGAGTGCGGCCTACGCCAAGGGCGTCGCGCTTGCGCTGCCCGAGGCGCAGATCAGCTACGACCGCTTCCACGTCGTCTCGATGGCCATCGAGGCGATGGACCAGGTGCGCCGCGCGGAGATGGTCGACGACGCGCAGACGGTGCGATCGGCGCTGGGTGCCGACGACGGCAAGACGCTCAGGCAACTGCTGTGGGGCATGCGGCGCAACCCCGCCGGCTGGAGTCGCCACCAGCTCGATGCCATGCACTGGCTGCAGCGCTCGACGCTCAAGAG
>NZ_QOAZ01000092.1 GCF_003574675.1 Azohydromonas sediminis | reverse complement strand
CGCCGCACCCTCGTCCCAGCGCACGTGCATGCGCCCGCCCAGCGTGTCCACCACCTGCGGCGCGCCGGCCGCCACTTCGGCCGCCAGGGCCACCTCGCGCATGCGTTGTTTGCTCTCACCCATCGGGTGAGTGTGCCAAGACCCGTCAAAGCCGCGCCAGTGCTCGCTTAGCGCGCGATGACGGACGGTGAACTGCTGGATTCAGGTTCACACGCAAGGCGCGAGTCGGAAGGAACTGCCAACCATTGGCGAGCTGATCGTTTAGGCCAACATCAGCGCCATGATCGATACGGGCAGACACGCGAAACTTCCGGCATGACGACCGTCCGCGCTTCGCACGACCTGATTAGCGAGCAAGCTCAGCAGTGCGCAGCCAGTGCTCTGGCGACGGCGGAGCGGCCAGCAGGCATTGCAGCAGGCGAGGCAGGATGTTTTTCATGTCGAAGCGGCGATTGAAGCGGAACTGGAACTCGGCGAGGTAGCGGTGCGCGTACTTGGCGAAGTCGAAGGCGTGGTAGGTCCCGGTGATGGCGGTCTTCAGGTTGCCCAGCAGCGTGTTGACGGCCTTGAACTGCGGCAGCTTCATGCTGGCCTTGCCCCCGCCGGTGACGATGCGCTCGTGCTGGGCGCCCAGGCGCGTGGTCGCGCGAAAGCACCACAGCCCGTCCGAGACTACGGTGGCCGAAGGCGCGATGTGGCGCGCAGCGAAGGCGCGCATGGCCTCGCTGGTGGGCGGCTGCGCGCTCAGGCAGGCGTACAGCGGGCGGCCCTCGGGGGAAGTCTGCACCGCCGCCACGAACGGCACCTTGTTGTCGGTGCCGCGCCCGGTCTTGCCGCCGGAGAACTCGCCGCCGAAGTAGGCGTCGTCGACCTCGATGCGCCCGTCGAGCTTGCGATCGCCTTCGGCCACGCGCATGGCTTCGAGGATCTTGTGCTTCATCAGCCAGGCGCTGCGGTAGCTCACCCCGAGCTGG
>NZ_QOAZ01000090.1 GCF_003574675.1 Azohydromonas sediminis | reverse complement strand
CTTCTGGCCGGCGTCGATGCACAGGCCCAGGAAGGCGTGGCGGACATCGCGCAGCACGCCCTGCACGGGCAGCGAGATCTGAACCTGCGCAGCGGGCACGGCCCGCAACGACGACTTCGTGTGAGACTTCATCTCGGTGGCTCCTTCGGTTGCTTGCGAGGCAACCCGCATGCTCTCGCATGCGGGTCGAAGGAGCCGCCACCTCAGCTCACGCGTTCAACAGACTTTGGGACATCGCCGGCCATCTGGGCCTACCTGAAGAAGCACGAGATCGCCAACTTCTGCGCCAAGGACATCGGCGAAGTCAGCGACTACGCGCGTCGGCGGCTGAAGTCCATGCAGCGCCGCCCGACGCTGGTGCGCGCTTATTGGAAGCAGGCCGAGTTGGCGTTCTGAGGCGTCAAGCATGTACCGGAACGTCAATAAGAGCGTAAGCGTTTAAGGCAAGCCCATGGCAAGGACAGCGCTCATTGCTCTGCTTTCGTGGTTCCTGGCGGGGTGCGCCACCCCACCAAATTTCGCCATGCTCGAAGGCCGGATCGAACGGGACACGATCCGGCCCTACGTCGTCGCCACCCAAGGCGAAAAGGAGGTCGCTGTCTACATCTACGCGCCCAGGCGGCGCCCCGACGCCAAGCCCGCCGTGATCTTTCTCAGCGGCTGCGACGGCGGTCACCACCAAATCCACCAGGCCCTTGCCAGACAGCTGAACGCCAGAGGTGCCGTCGTGGCTGAGGTGCAGAGCATCGAGGCACTGGGAAACCAATGTTCGCGACCTGTACTGAATGGGCAGGAACGAACGGTGCACGCCTTCATGGCGAGAGACCTGCTTGTCCGCAAGGGTGTGGCTGCTCCCGACAACGTGGCCCTGCGGCGCGCGTCAAGGTAGTTGTCGCCTCGTTCATGCAGCCAGTGGCTGCGTATCGACGCACCCCGAGCGTGCCTTGACGACGGCGTCGCGTTCAGGGTTCAGAGTCACCGCAGCGATGGGCGTCCAGTTGCGCGTGACGCCCGACCAGCGGCGCGGGTGGCGCTCGCGAGCCTGCAGGTACAGC
>NZ_QOAZ01000009.1 GCF_003574675.1 Azohydromonas sediminis | reverse complement strand
AGGCAACTGCTGTGGGGCATGCGGCGCAACCCCGCCGGCTGGAGTCGCCACCAGCTCGATGCCATGCACTGGCTGCAGCGCTCGACGCTCAAGAGCGCGCGGGCGTGGCGGCTGAAGATGGCGCTGCGCGAGGTGTACGCCCGAGCCCGAGTGCACAACAGCCCTGACCAGGCCGGCGCCGACCTCAGGGCCTGGCTGAGCTGGGCGCGGCGCTGCCGGCTCGAGCCGTTCAAGAAGCTCGCCGCCACGCTGAGGCAGCGGTTCGACGCCGTCGTGAGCGGCATGGTCGATCACCGCAGCAACGCCTTCGTCGAAGCCATGAACGGGCTGCTGCAGCAGGCCAAGCGCGCCGCGCGCGGCTTCAGGACGAGCAAGAACTTCATCGCCATCGCCTACCTGCGCCTGTCCAAGCTCAGGCACCTGCCGGCCAGCCCATTCGTGCCGGCGATGCCGAAATGACGGCGTCGCGTTCCACACGAAACGACATGGAGCCCCGCGGCGGCACCGCGTGCGCGAGACAATTACTTGATGAACGTCGTGCGCGGCGCCGTCTTCGTGCTCGGCCTGGTGACGGCCATGGTGTGCCGCGCCGCCGGCGTCGAGCTCGAGGCGATGACGTGGACCGAAGTGCGCGATGCGGTGCGTGCCGGGCGCACGACCGTCATCGTGCCGATCGGCGGCACCGAGCAGGGCGGGCCGCACCTCGCGCTGGGCAAGCACAACGTGCGCGTGCGGCTGCTGGCGCACCGCATCGCGGCGCAGCTCGGCGACGCGCTGGTCGCCCCGGTGCTGCCCTACGTGCCGGAAGGCCGCATCGAACCGCCGCAGGGCCACATGCGCTTCGCCGGCACGCTGTCGGTGCCGGAAGCAGCCTTCATCGCCGTCGTCGAAGGGGCCGCGCGCAGCCTGCGGCGCGCCGGTTTCGTCGACATCGTGCTCATCGGCGACCACGGCGACTACCAGGCGCTGCTGGCGGCACTGGCGCGCCGGCTCGACCGCGAGTGGGCCTCGACGCCGGTGCGGGTGCACCATGTCGAGGCCTACTACCGCACCGCGCAGACCGCGTTCGCGCGCACGCTGCGCGAGCACGGCCTGACGCCGGCGCAGATCGGCGAGCATGCCGGCGCCGCCGACACGGCGCTCGCGCTGGCCCTCGACCCGTCGCTCGTGCGCCCCGACCAGCTCGGCGCCGCCGCCGCGCAGGGCGCGGCGGTCGGCGTCTCGGGCGACCCGCGCGCCGCGACGGCGGCGCTGGGGCAGCTCGGCGCCGAGGCCATCGTCGCGGCGACCGTCGACGCGATCCGGCAGGTACGCCAGCGGCCCCGCCTCGCGGCGCGGGATTGAGTCGCGGAAGGCCGTCGCCGGTCAACCGATCGCGGGCCCCGCGGGTTAACGGGACACAGCCCATCCGAAAACGAAGCGAAATCGAAGTGCCGCCAGGCACGAGGGAGCTTGCTTGACCCGTCATCGTTCCGCCGTGCTCGCCACGGCCCTGTCCGTGGCCGCTGCGGCGCTCGCCGTCTCGGCAGCGCTGCACCACGCGTCGCCCGCCGCGCTGGCGAGTCCGCCGGCAGCCCCCGCGGTCGCCGCCGTTCCCGGGATGCCACCGGTGCCGGACCCGACCAACGTTTACAGCGAGACCGCCGCCGACAAGTTCAGCGCGGCGGTGGCCGGTGCACTCGAGCGCGTCTACGTGCCCAACCGCGCGGCGAACACGGTGTCGGTGATCGACCCGGCGACGCTGAAGGTCGTCGACACGTTCAAGGTCGGCGTGCACCCGCAGCACGTCGTGCCGTCGTACGACCTGAAGACGCTGTGGGTCGCCAACAACGCCGAGGGTCGCACCGACGGCAGCCTGACGCCGATCGACCCGCGCACCGGCAAGCCGGGCAAGGCCATCCCGGTCGACGACCCGTACAACCTGTACTGGTCGCCTGACGGCCGTTACGCGATCGTCGTCGCCGAGGCGTACAAACGGCTCGACTTCCGCGACGTCGCGACGATGCAGCTCGCGTACTCGATCGAGACGCCCGACTGCGACGGCATCAACCACGCCGACTTCTCGCTCGACGGACGCTACGCGCTGTTCACCTGCGAGTTCGGCGGCGCGGTGACGAAGATCGACCTCGTCGGGCGCAAGGTGCTGGGTACGCTCAAGCTCAGCCGCTACTTCGACCGCCCCGACGTGCAGGCGCTGCTCGCGGCGCCAGGCCGCAAGCCGAAGAAGATCCCCGACCCGGCGCTGGCCGGCCAGCAGATCTGCACGACCCCGGGGATGCCGCAGGACGTGCGCATCACGCCCGACGGGCGACTGTTCCTGATCGCCGACATGATGGCCGACGGCGTGCACGTCGTCGACGGCGAGTCGTTCACGCAGGTCGGCTTCATCCCCACCGGCATCGGCGCGCACGGCCTGTACCCGAGCCGCGACGGCCGGCGCGTCTACGTCGCCAACCGCGGCTCGAACCAGATCCGCGGCAAGCCGCGGGGCCCCGGCAGCGTCTCGGTGATCGACTTCGCGACGCTGCGCGTCGTCGCGCAGTGGCCGATCCCCGGCGGCGGCAGCCCCGACATGGGCAACGTCAGCGCCGACGGACGCCACCTGTGGCTGTCAGGGCGCTACGACGACGTCGTCTACCGCATCGACACGGCCACCGGCGCCGTCGACAAGGTCAAGGTCGGGCGCGAACCGCACGGCCTGACGGTGTGGCCGCAGCCCGGGCGCTACAACCTGGGCCACACGGGGAACCTGCGCTGAGCGCGGGTCGCACGGCGGCTCACTCGTAGATCTCGGCCTCGGGGTCGGTGGCCTCGAGCTCGTAGCTCGCCGCGAGCATCGCCAGGCGGCCGATCACGCCATACATGTAGAAGCGGTTCGGCGCGCTCGCGCCGGGCTTGGCGCCGGGGCGCGGCAGGTGGCTGGCCTCGTCGAACGCCAGCGGCACGAAGGCGGCGCCCGGCGCGTTGAGGTTCTCGTCGATGCCGCGCTCGGCGTGCACGCGGTAGAAGCCGCCGACGACGTAGCGGTCGAGCATGTAGACCACCGGCTCGGCCACCGCCTCGTTGATGCGCTCGAAGGTCGGCACGCCTTCCTGGATGATGACCTCGGTGACCTCCTGGCCTTCCTTGATCACGCTCATCTTGTTGCGCGTGCGGCGGTTGATCTCGTCGAGCTCCTTCGGGTCGCGCACCGTCATGATGCCCATGCCGTAGGTACCGGCGTCGGCCTTGACGACGACGAAGGGCTTGTCGGTGATGCCGTATTCCTTGTACTTGCGCCGGATCTTGGCGATCAGCGCCTCGGCGTGGCCCTTGACGCAGTCGATGCCGGTGCCCTCGGCGAAGTTGACCTTGCCGCACTGCGCGAACATCGGGTTGATCAGCCACGGGTCCATGCCCAGCAGCTTGGCGAACTTCTTGGCCACCTCCTCGTAGCTGCGGAAGTGGTTGCTCTTGCGCCGCACGGCCCAGCCGGCGTGCAGCGGCGGCAGCAGGTACTGCTCGTGCAGCCCCTCGAGGATCTTCGGGATGCCGCCCGACAAGTCGTTGTTGAGCAGGATCGTGCAGGGGTCGAAGTCCTTCAGCCCGAGCCGTCCGCGCGTGCGCACCAGCGGCTCCACCGTCAGTTCGCTGCCGTCGGGCAGCGCGAGCTTCGTCGGTTTCTTGATCTCCTCGTCGAGCGTGCCCAACCGCACGTTCAGGCCCGTCTGGTGGAAGATCTGCATCAGCCGCTGCACGTTCATCAGGTAGAACGTGTTGCGCGTGTGCTTCTCGGGAATCAGCAGCAGGTTCTTCGCCTCGGGGCAGATCTTCTCGATCGCCGCCATCGCCGCCTGCACCGCCAGCGGCAGCATCTCCTCGGTGAGGTTGTTCCAGCCGCCGGGAAACAGGTTGGTGTCGACCGGCGCGAGCTTGTAGCCGGCGTTGCGGATGTCGACCGACGTGTAGAACGGCGGCGTGTGCTCCATCCACTCGAGCCGGAACCAGCGCTCGATCGCCGGCATCGACTCGAGGATGCGCGCCTCGAGCTCGTTGATCGGGCCGGTCAGGGCGGTGATGAGGTGCGGGACCATGGCGACGCCTCGTCGTGCGGGGCTCCGATTCTAGGAGCCGGCCTGCGCACGGCGCTCGCCGCCGCCCCGCGCGGGCTCAGCGTCGCGCCTCGTGCCCCGGGATCCAGTCGGTGCCCGCCAGCGGCACGCGCGCCATCGCCGCGGCCTCGATCGTCAGCGCGACCAAGTCCTCGGGCTCGAGGTGGTGCACGTTCTGCTTGCCGCACGCGCGCGCGATCGTCGTCAGCTCCATCGTCAGCGTCTTCAGGTAGTTGCGCAGCCGCTTCGCGCCGATCGGCGGGTGCAGGCGCTTCTCGAGCGCCTCGTCCTGCGTCGTCAGCCCGACCGGGCAGCGGCCGGTGTGGCAGTGGTGGCAGGTGCCCGGCGCAGTGCCGAGCGCGGCGTAGTCGGCGGTGGCGTCGACGTGCGTGCCGTCGGGCTTCACCCAGCTCGACGAGTTGCAGCCCATCGCCATCAGCACCGCCTGCCCGATCGAGACCGCATCCGCCCCGAGCGCGAGCGCCTTGGCGACGTCGGCGCCGCTGCGGATGCCGCCCGAGACGACGAGCTGCACCACCCCCTTCATGTTCATGTCGGCGATCGCGTCGGCCGCCTGCCGCACCGCGGCCAGCGTCGGGATGCCGACGTGCTCGATGAACACGGTCTGCGTCGCCGCGGTGCCGCCTTGCATGCCGTCGACGACGACGACGTCGGCGCCGCTGTTGATCGCGAGCTTGACGTCGTAGTAGGTGCGCGTCGCGCCGACCTTCACGTAGATCGGCTTTTCCCAGTCGGTGATCTCGCGCAGCTCCTTGATCTTGATCTCGAGGTCGTCGGGGCCGGTCCAGTCGGGGTGACGGCAGGCGCTGCGCTGGTCGACGCCTTCGGGCAGCGTGCGCATCTTCGCGACCCGCGGGTTGACCTTCTGGCCGAGCAGCATGCCGCCGCCGCCGGGCTTGGCGCCCTGGCCGATCACGATCTCGATCGCATCGGCGCGGCGCACGTCGTCGGGGTTGAAGCCGTAGCGCGACGGCAGGCACTGGTAGATCAGCGTCTTGCTGCTGCGCCGCTCCTCGGGCGTCATGCCGCCGTCGCCCGTCGTCGTGCTCGTGCCGACCTCGGTCGCGGCCAGGCCCAGCGCCTCCTTCACGTTCGCCGACAGGCTGCCGAAGCTCATGCCGGCGATCGTGATCGGGGTGGCCAGCTCGATCGGCTTGGCGCCGTGGCGCGTACCGAGCACCGTCTTCGTCACGCAGCGCTCGCGGTAGCCCTCGAGCGGGTAGCGCGACAGCGACGCGCCGAGGAACACGAGGTCGTCGAAGTGCGGCACGCGGCGCTTCGCGCCCAGGCCGCGGATCTCGTACAGGCCGGTCGCCGCCGCGTGCTGGATGTAGGCCAGCGTCTTGGCGTCGTAGCCCCAGCTTTCCTCGAGGTGTGGTGCAGTCATCTCAGTACTCTTGATTCGCGTCGGCGTTCCAGTGGTACAGGCTTCGGGCGCTGGCCACCCGCTTGAAGTCGCGCGGGTCGTGGCGGTCGTGCGGCGCGCCGGCGGCCGCGAGCAGCGCGGCCACCGTCGCCATATCGGTGTCGGTCATCGGCTCGATCTGCGCGTCGGCGCCGAGCGACTTGATCGCGCCCTTCACGTAGATCACGGCCTCGTACAGCGAGTCGCCGAGCGCGTCGCCGGCGTCGCCGCAGACGACGAGCCGCCCGGCCTGCGCCATGAAGGCGCTGAAGCTGCCGACGCTGCCGCCGACGACGATGTCGATGCCCTTCATCGAGATGCCGCAGCGCAGCGACGCATCGCCGTCGATCACGAGCAGCCCGCCGTGGCCCGACGCGCCGGCAGCCACCGACGCGAAGCCCTTGACGTGCACGCGCCCGCTCATCATGTTCTCGGCCACGCCGGGGCCGGCATTGCCGTGGATCGTGACGTTGGCGTCCTGGTTCATCCCGGCGCAGTAGTAGCCGGTGTGGCCGTGCACGCTGACGCGCCACGGCGCGTGCATGCCGACCGCGATGTTGTGCGCACCGTCGGGGTGGACGATGCGCACCGGCGTCTCGACACCTTCGGTGCCGTGCAGGAAGCGGTTGACCTCGCGCAGCGGCGTCGTGCGCAGGTCGAACACGAGTTCGTCGAGTGTGGTGGCGGTCGTCATCGCGTCAGGCTTTCCAGACGTAAATCTGCTCGGGCACCGGCTCGAAGATGCGCGCGTCGTCGATGCCGGGCAGGTGCGCGAGCGCGTGGAACTCGCTCGCGATCGCGACGTAGTCGTCGTGCTCGGCGACCACCGCCGGCTTGCACGCGAACGTGTCGCGCACCAGCGCGAGCTGCGTCGCGTCGCCCATCAGGAAGGTGTAGAAACCGTCGAACACGTCGAAGCCGCGCTTGAGCGCCGTGTGCAGGTCGTCGCCCTCGCGCGTGCGCCACTCGAGGAAGCGGCACGCAGCCTCGGTGTCGCAGTCGGTCTCGAACGCGATGCCGCGCGGCTCGAGCATGCGGCGGATCTCGTAGGGGTTCGACAGCGACCCGTTGTGCACGAGGCAGAAGTCCTCGCCGGCGGTGTACGGGTGCGAGTGTGCCGGCGTGACCGCGCTCTCGGTGGCCATGCGCGTGTGGCCGACGACGTGCGTGCCGGCGAGCCGCTCGAAGCCGTAGCGCTGCGCGATCTGCGCCGGCGTGCCGACGTCCTTGTACAGCGTGATCGCGTGGCCGATCGCGAGCAGGTGCAGCTCCGGGAACTCGGCGTGCAGCCACCGGCGCAGCGCGTCGGCCGGCTGCGCGCTGCGCAGCAGTGCGTGCTGGCCATGCACGACGAGCTCGGGACGCTCGCCGAAGGCCGCGTGGTGGCGCTCGGCCAGCGGCGCGAAGTCATACCCCTTCGCGTCGCTGAACAGGCTCGCCTGCGTGCGCGCGCCGGAGTCGGGGTTGAACACCGCGAGGCCGGCGGCCTCGGGGCCGCGGCTGGTCATCCCGATGAGGATCGGCAGCATCAGCTCGCCCAGGCGCGGGCGCAGTTCGGGGTTGCGGATCAGCAGGCCGACGATGCCGCACATGGCATGGGCTCCTTGTCGCGGGGGATCAGAAGAATTCGAGGTAGCGGCGGGTCTCCCACCCGCTGACGTGACGGCAGTACTCGGTCCATTCCATGCGCTTGAGGCGGATGAATTCGGCCGCCAGCGCGTCGCCCAAGGCGCCGCGCACGACATCGTCGCGCTCGAACGCGGTGATCGCGTCGGCGAGCGTCTGCGGCAGCACGCCAATGCCGCGTTCGCGCAGCTGGTCGGCGCTGCACTCGTACAGGTTGTCGTTGCACGGCCGCCCCGGCTCGAGCCGGCGGCGCACGCCGTCCATGCCGGCCGCGAGGATCGCCGCCGTGGCCAGGTACGGGTTCATCGAACCGTCGGCCAGACGCATCTCGATGCGGCCGTACGGGATGCGCACGCACGCGGTGCGGTTGTTGTCACCGTAGGCGATGTACGCCGGCGCCCACGTCGCACCCGACAGCGACCGCCCGACGACGAGGCGCTTGTATGAGTTGACCGTGGGCGCACAGACGGCGGCAAGCGCCTGCGCGTGCGCGAGCAGCCCGGCGAGGAAGTGGTAGCCGAGCTTCGACAGTCCCATGCGCTGCGGGTCGGCGTCGTCGTGGAACAGGTTCTTCACCTGGCCGTTGCCGAGCGAGATGTGGAAGTGCGCACCGGTGCCGGTGCGGTCGGCGAACGGCTTGGGCATGAAGGTGGCGACCATGCCGTGCGCGCGCGCGATCTCGCTGACGCCCATCTTCAGGTAGACGAGGCGGTCGGCGGTGGTCAGCGCGTCGGCGTAGGTGAAGTTGACCTCGAACTGGCCGTTGGCGTCCTCGTGGTCGATCTGGTAGACGTCGAGGCCGCCTTCGCGCAGCGCGCTCGTCATCGCGTCGAGGCAGGCCGCGTTGCGCGCGAGGCCCTTGTAGTCGTAGCAGGGCTTGTCGAGCGTGTCGGTGTCGTCGGCCGGTGCGAGCGCGCCGTCCGCGCCGCGCTTGAGCAGCATGAACTCGGGCTCGATGCCGGTGTACATCGTGTAGCCCTCGTCGGCGAGTGCGGCGAGCGCGCGCTTGAGCACGACGCGCGAGCAGTATTCGTAGGGCTCGCCCTTCACGTGGCCGTCGCACGCGAGCCGCGCGAAGCCCGGCATCCACGGCATCGGCGCCAGCGACGCGAGGTCGCCGCGCGCCATGTAGTCGGGGCCGTGCGGCCCCATGCCCAGCCCCCACAGCGCGAAGCCGGCGAAGCCGGCACCGTCGTCGAGCACCATGTCGAGGTGCTCGACCGGGACCGCCTTGGCCTTCGCGGCGCCGTGGATGTCGACGAACTGCGCGAGCAGGTAGCGGATGCCGCGCTCGGCGCACCAGGCCTTGGCTTGTTCACGGTTCATGGGGGCCTCCGGAGGTTTCACGCGTGACGTCGGCGGCGATCACGCACAACTCGTGCCGCAGGTACGGCATCCACGTGGGGTCGGTGACGAGGCGCACGGCCAGGTGGCCGTCGACGCGATGGCGCGTCGCGACGACCGGCACGCCGATCACCTGCGTCATCACGACCTCGTCGGCGGGTGCGTCGGGCGCGGCGAGGTCGACGGCGCAGACCTGCAGCAGCAGGTCGCGCACGCGCGGGCCGTGCAGCAGCAGCGCCGCGTCCTGGCGGATCACCTCGTGGACGCCGGGGCCGGCGCCGGCGATGCGCGCGGCCCATGCCGGCAGCGCACCGTCGTCGGCCGCCGCCGACGCGTCGAGCATGAACTCGCCCGACCCGAGCCGCAGCAGCTGCACGCCGCCGGGCAGCTCGGCGACGCGGTTCGGTGCCGGCAGCGCGGCCAGCGTCGCCGCGAACTCGATCGCGCGCGGCCCTTTGAAGCCGAGCCGCGCACCGGCCAGCGGCGTCACCGCGACGCAGGCCGACGGCTCGATCGCCGGCCACCGCGCGAGCGCCTCGCCGCGCGGGGATGCGACGACGGGCGGTGCCGACGCGGCCCTGGACACAACGGTCTCGCGCATGCGGTGGCCCTCGGCGTCGTAGAACGGCAGCGCCGCGACGGTGGCGGTCACGGTCGGCGCCGCGGCCGGGTTCGGGCCCGTGAGGCGGATCGTGATCGGCGTGCCCGGCGCCGCGAGCGCCGGCGGCACGTACGCCAGCCCGACCGTGCAGCCGAGCGCAGCGCTGCGCGCGACGCTCGTCACCCGGCCGGCGATCGCGCCGTCGTGGATCACGAGGTGGCACTCGTCGGGCACCGGCGCATCGGCCGGCAGCGTGAAGCCGACCAGCACCTGCTTGCGCGGCCGCGCCTGCACGATGCGCAGGCTGCGCTGGCCGACGAAGAAGGGCTTGTCCATCTTCAGCGCCCACGCGAGGCCGGCCTCCAGCGGCGTCGTCAGCCCGTCGGTGTCCTGGCCGACGATCAGGTGGCCCTTCTCGAGGCGCAGCACGCGCTGCGCCTCGACGCCGAACGGCGCGAGGCCGTGGTCGGCGCCGGCGGCCGTCAGCGCGCGCCACAGCGCCGCGCCCGCGCCGGCCGGCACGTGCAGTTCGACGCCCCACTCGCCGACGAAACCCACGCGCAGCACGCGCGCCTCGACGCCGTCGAGGCCGAGCCCGGGGCGGAACCCGGCGCGGCGCAGCGCGAGGTACGGCAGGTCGACCAGCGGCAGGTCGAGCACACGCTGCAGCACCGCGGGCGCCTGCGGGCCGGCGAGCGAGACCGCCGCCATGTGCCCAGTCAGGTTCACCAGCGTCGCGTCGAGACGCCAGATGGCGTTCCAGCGCTGCATCTCGCGGTAGACGGTGGGCGCGGCTGACGTCGTCGTGCTGACGTAGAAGTGATCGGGCGCGAGGCAGCCGACGACGCCGTCGTCGATCACGACGCCGGCCTCGTCGAGCGCGAGCGCGTAGCGCGTCGTGCCCGGCTTCATCGCGGCGAAGCGGCCGGTGTACAGGCGCTCGAGCAGCTCGCCGGCCTGCGGCCCGCGCACCTCGATCTTGCCAAGCGTGCCGACGTCGATCAGCCCGCAGCGCTCGCGCACCGCGGCCACTTCGGCGACGATGCACGCCTCGCGCGACAGCCCGGGGCGCGCGAAGTACGCCGGCCGGCGCCAGACGCCGGCACCCATCCACACCGCGCCGAGCGCGTCGAGCTCGGCGTCGAGCGGCGTGCGGCGCTGCGGGTGGAAGCGCCGCCCGCCCAGGTGCGCCATAGTCACCGGGTGGTACAGCGGTCGCGCCGTCGTCGTGCCGACCTCGCCGACGGGCCGACCGAGCGCCTTCGCGAGCACGCGCAACGCCGTCATGTTGCTGTGCTTGCCCTGGCTCGGGCCCATGCCGTTGGTCGTGAAGCGCTTGAGCAGCTCGACGTTGTCGAAGCCCTCCTGCACGGCGATGCGCAGGTCCTTGACCTGCAGGTCCTCGTCGAAGTCGACGAAGTTCTTGCCCTGCAGGTGCTCGACGATCGGCCACGGGTGCGACGGCGGCTCGGCCGGTGGCGGCACGGTCACGGCCACCGGCACGCCGCGGCCGAGCGCGTGCGCGGCAGCGCGCGCACCGGCGTCGCGCGCCTGCGCCGTCTTCGTGTCGGGGTCGTAGGCGCCGGCGACGCGGCCGCACGCGAACACGCCGTCGGGCAGCGCGGCGGGGACGAACTGCTCGACGGCGTCGTCGTAGCGCATCCGCGCGCCGGCCTGATACAGCAGGCTCGCCGCCGGCGCGAAGCCGGTGCTCGTCAGCACCGTGTCGCAGGCGAGCCGCTCGCCGGGTGCGCCGCCCGGGAACGGCGCCAGCACCACCGCGGCGACGCGGGGGTCGGCACCGGCGATTGCTTCCTGGACCGCGTGGCCGGTGACGATGCGGATGCCGGCGTCGCGCACGGCCTGCGCGAACGGCGCCGAGCGCGGCCCCGGTGCGGCGCGCAGGTCGACGACGGCCGCGACGCCGACACCGAGCGCGTGCAGGTCGAGCGCGGCGGCGTAGCCCTCGGGATTGGCCGTGAGCACGACGGCGCGCTCGCCGCACGCGACCGCGTGCCGGTGCGCGAGCCGCAGCGCGGCGCCGGCCGTCATCACGCCGGGGCGGTCGTTGTGGCGGAACACGGCCGGCTGCTCCCAGGCGCCCTGGGCGACGACGAGCGACGCGCAGCGCACCTTGACGACATGCTCGCGCGTGACGACGGGCACCCAGTGATCGGCATAGAAACCCGCGGCGAACGCCGAGGCGTGCGTGCGAATGCGCGGGTGCGCCGCGACCTGCGCGAGCAGCGCCTGCAGCGCCGCGAGCCCGGGGCCGCCGGCGCGGGCGTCGAACGCGCTGCCGCCCAGTCGAGCGTTCTCGTCGACGAGCAGCACCCGTGCGCCTTCGTCGGCCGCGGCAAGGGCCGCCTGCAGCCCCGACCAGCCGCCGCCGACGACGAGCACGTCGGTGTGGTCGTAGCGCTTGGGCGTGGAGATCCGCGGCGTCGCGAGGTCGAGCCGGCCGAGCCCCGTCGTGCGGCGGATCAGCCGCTCCCAGGTCGGGAACCAGCGCTTGCTGTGGAACGCCTTGTAGTAGAAGCCGGCCGGGAAGGCCTTCGCGAAACGATCGAGCCACGCGAGGCGGTCGCCCGCGAGGCCGCCGAACTCGACGTTGACCGGCTCGGCGACGAGGCCGTCGACGAGCGGCTCGACGTCGGCGCGCACGTTCAGCCGCTGGCCGACCTGCACCAGCACGTTGACGTCGGTGTTCGCGTAGCCCCACACGCTGCGCGGGCGGTGGTATTTGAAGCTGCGCCCGAGCAGCGTCTGGCCGGCGGCGAGCAGCGCGCTCGTGACGGTATCGCCGGCAAAGCCGGTGAACGCGCGGCCGTCGAAGATGAAGTGCACCGACCGCGAGCGGTCGATCCACTCGCCGGGCACCGGGGGCAGTCGCTTCACCGCATTGCCTCCGGCACCTCGTGCGGCAGCCAGGTGCCGAGCACGGTGTCGCGCGCGACGTCGCGCTCGGCGATGAACCACGTGCCGCTGGGCAGGTGGTACCACCACTCGCGCTTGACGCCGGGCGCGCCGCTGCGGTCGAACACGTACGACGCCCACTCGGCGTCGCTCGCGCGGTCGGGGTCGAGCATCGCGCGCACCTCGCCGCCGTAGGCGAACTCGCTGATCGGCCTGACGCCATTGACGGGACAGCGCAGCAGCTTCATCGCTCAGTGCCCCACGCTCGCGGCGCCCTTCTCGCCGGTGAGCTCGTAGCGGGCGAAGCGGTCGAACGCGAAGCCGGTGATCAGCTCGTGCGCCTTGCCGTGCGCCACGGTCCATGCCATCGTCTTGCCGCACACCGGCGTCGCCTTGAAGCCCCAGGTGCCCCAGCCGGCGTCGAGGTAGAAGCCCTCGACCGGCGTGGGCCCCATCACCGGCGCGAAGTCGGGCGTCATGTCGGCCATGCCGGCCCACTGGCGCACGATCTTCACGTGCGACAGGCACGGGAACAGCTCGAGCATGGACGCGCTCAGGTGCTCGACGAAGTCGAACGTCGAGCGCGTGCCGTGCAGCTCGTACGGGTCGAGCGAGGCGCCCATCACGAGCTCGCCGCGCGCCGTCTGGCTCACGTAGATGTGCAGCGACCCGGATACAACGATCGGGTCGAGCCAGGGCTTCATCGGCTCGCTGACCATGGCCTGCAGCGGGTGGACGGTGATCGGGCTCTTCAGGCCCACCATCGCGAGCAGGCCCGGCGTCGAGCCGGCGACGGCGCTGAGCACGGTGCGCGTGGCGATGGTCCCGCGCGACGTGCGCACGCCGGCGACGCGCCCGGCGGCATCGACGTCGATGCCGAGCACTTCGGTCTGCTGGTGGATCTCGACGCCGCGGCGGTCGGCGCCGCGCCCGTAGCCCCACGCCACCGCGTCGTGGCGCGCGATCGCGCCGGGCGCGTGGTATAGCGCACCGAGCACCGGGTCGGTGCCGCCGCAGTCGAGGTCGATGCCCGGACAGTGCGCGGCGATGTGGTCGCGGCCGACGACTTCGCTCGCCACGCCGTGGTGCTTGTTGACCTCGGCGCGCCAGCGCATGGTGCGCAGCGCACTATCGGTGTGCGCGAGCGTGTAGTGGCCGCGCGTGCTGTAGAACAGGTTGAGGTCGAAGTCCTCGGAGAGGTCCTGCCACAGGCGCACGCTCTCGTCGTAGAACTTCACGCCCTCGGGCGTCAGGTAGTTCGAGCGGATGATCGTCGTGTTGCGCCCGGTGTTGCCGCCGCCGAGGTAGCCCTTCTCGAGCACGCACACGTTGGTGATGCCGTGGTCGCGTGCGAGGTAGTACGCCGCGGCCAGGCCGTGGCCGCCGGCGCCGACGATCACGACGTCGTAGCTCGGCTTCAGGCGCTCGTGCGCGGTGAACATCCGCGGCTCGGGATGCTCGTGCGACAGCAGGAACTTCAGCAGGCCCAGCGGCATGGGGTGGCGGCGGTGCCCCCGGCGTGTTGCCGCATGGTGCACCGGAATCGAATCTGTTGCATAGTAAGCAACAAGAGTGCCACTGAATCAACAACCCCGTGCGCCGATCGGCCTCACCACCGCCCCCCGCCGCTCCGGACGTCGCGCCGACGCCCGAATCGGCCTCGCCCGACGTCGCGCTGCTCGGCCGCTACGTCGGTCACGCGGTGCGCGAGCAGCGGCTGGCGCACCGGCTCACGCTCGGGCAGGTGGCCGAGCGCGCGGCGGTGAGCCGCAGCCTGCTGTCGAAGATCGAGAACGGCCTCGTCTCGGCGAGCCTGGATACGCTCGCGCGCATCGCGCAGGCGCTCGGCGTGTCGATGTCGGCCCTGTTCAAGCACTGGGACGTGCCCGAAGGCCGCGCGCAGCACGTCAAGGCCGGCCAGGGGATGGAGGTGGTGCGCCGCGGCACGCCGAGCGGCCACACGTACCACCTGCTTGCCTACGACCCCGGCCCGCGCAAGCGCTTCGAGCCGTTCCTGATCTCGATCGACGACCCGAGCGAGTCGTTCCCCGACTTCGAGCACCCGGGCACCGAGTTCATCCACATGCTCGCCGGCACGATGGAGTACCGCCACGGCCGCCAGACGTACCTGCTGC
Source organism: Azohydromonas sediminis (assembly GCF_003574675.1). GTDB lineage: Bacteria > Pseudomonadota > Gammaproteobacteria > Burkholderiales > Burkholderiaceae_C > Calidifontimicrobium > Calidifontimicrobium sediminis. The sequence continues at coordinate 106,372 of NZ_QOAZ01000009.1, read as the reverse complement.
AGCCGGGCGACTCGCTGACCTTCAGCGGCCAGATCCCGCACGGCCCCGGGCGGCTCGTCGAGCTGCCGATCCGCTTCCTGACGGTGATCGTCTACGACAGCCCGGCCGAGTGAGGGCGGCGCCCCGGGAATGAAAAAGGGGCCACTGCCATGGCCCCCCTTCGTCGCGCGGGCCGCGCCACACGGCGCGGCCATTCGCTCGATCAGCGGTTGTACGCGGTTTCGCCGTGCGACGTGATATCCAGGCCCTCGCGCTCCTCTTCTTCGGTGACGCGCAGGCCGATCACCATGTCGACGATCTTGTAGGCGACGAACGCGACCACCGCCGACCAGACGATCGTGATGATGACGCCCTCGGCCTGGATCAGCACCTGGCTGGACATCGAGAAGTCCTCGGCGCCGGTGCCACCCAGGTACGGCGCGGCAAACACGCCGGTGAGGATCGCGCCGACGATGCCGCCCACGCCGTGGACGCCGAACACGTCGAGCGAGTCGTCGGCGCCGAGCATGCGCTTGAGGCCGGTGACGCCCCACAGGCAGATGAAGCCCGCCGCCAGGCCGATCACGATCGCGCCCATCGGGCCGACGATGCCGGCCGCCGGCGTGATGCCCACCAGCCCCGCCACCGCACCCGACGCCGCACCGAGCATCGAGGGCTTGCCCTTGCCGAGCGCTTCGCCGATCGTCCACGCCACGACCGCCGCCGCCGTGGCGAACAGCGTGTTCAGCGTCGCCAGCGCGGCGCCGCCGGTGGCCTCGAGGTTCGAGCCTGCGTTGAAGCCGAACCAGCCGGTCCACAGCAGCGCGGCGCCGAGCATCGTCAGCGGCAGCGAGTGAGGCGGCATCGCCTCCTTGCCGTAGCCGATGCGCTTGCCCACCACGTAGGCGCCCACCAGGCCGGCGATGCCGGCGTTGATGTGCACCACGGTGCCGCCCGCGAAGTCGAGCGCACCCTTGTCGAGCAGGTAGCCGCCGGCACCCCAGACCATGTGCGCGATCGGGATGTAGCAGAACGTGAACCACAGCGCCGAGAACAGCAGCACCGCCGAGAATTTCATGCGCTCGGCGAACGAGCCCACGATCAGCGCGCAGGTCAGGCCGGCGAAGGTGGCCTGGAACGCGATGAACACGAACTCGGGCAGCTTGAACTCGTCGGTGAACGTGTCCGCGAGGCTGTCCATAGTCACGCCCGACAGGAACAGCTTGTCGAAGGTACCGACGATCAGGCCCTCGCCGCCGAACGCGAGGCTGTAACCGTAGACGGCCCACAGCACGACGACGAGCGAGAACACGACCATCACCTGCATCAGCACCGAAAGCATGTTCTTGCTGCGCACGAGGCCGCCGTAGAACAGCGCCAGGCCCGGCACCATCATCACGACGAGCAGCGTCGAGACGAGCATCCAGGCCACGTCGCCCTTGTGGACGGTCGGCGCGGCCGCAGCCGCCGGCGCCTCGGCCGCCGGCGCGGCAGCTTCACTGGCCGCCTCGACGGCCGAAGCCGGCGCCGACGCGGCCTCCTGGGCGAAAGAGACGCCCGCAAAGCCCAGCAGCGTCAAGCCGAGGGCGAGGATCGCAAACAGTTTCTTCATGGGATTGTCTCGGTGTGTTGTGCCGCTGATCACAGCGCGTCCTTGCCGGTCTCGCCGGTGCGGATGCGCACCACCTGCTCAAGCGTGGAGACGAAGATCTTTCCGTCGCCGATCTTGCCGGTGCGCGCCGATGACTCGATGGCCTCGATCACGCGGTCGAGCAGCGCGTCGTCGACGGCCGCCTCGATCTTGACCTTGGGCAGGAAGTCGACGACGTACTCGGCGCCACGGTACAGCTCGGTGTGACCCTTCTGGCGGCCGAAGCCCTTGACTTCCGTCACCGTGATGCCCTGCACGCCGATCGCGCTGAGGGCTTCACGCACTTCGTCGAGCTTGAACGGCTTGACGATGGCGGTGACCATCTTCATGGTGGTGTTCCTTTCGTGAGTGCAAACGACGCAGGCGCCGCCCGGGTCAGGTCGCCCGGCTGCGAACGGCAGCGGCAACGGCGGGGGCGGCTAAGGCGGGGGGAATCTTCTGCATGGGCGTCTCTCCGATGAATTAGGGGATGGCCACCCGTGTTCTGCAGCTTCCATGCCATCGTCGCGATCGCGCCGCCGGCGCCGAATCAGCGCTTTGGCGCGACGATCGCGCACCGAAAGAGAGCAATGGCGAAAAACGCACTTTTTCGGTGCGCGATTGGCCGCTGCCGGCGCGCCGCAGCGCGTCTGTCTTTGTGTCCCGGTCGTCGGCAGCCGGTGGCGCGCGATCTGGAGGGAGGACGGGATGTCACTGGCCGTGGTCCACAGCCGCGCACTCGACGGGCTCGATGCACCCGAAGTGCAGGTCGAGGTGCACCTGGCCAACGGGCTGCCGAGCTTCACGCTGGTCGGGTTGGCCGACACCGAGGTCAAGGAGGCGCGTGAGCGCGTGCGCGCTGCGCTGACCCACAGCGGGCTCGGCTTCCCGCACAACAAGCGCGTCACGGTCAACCTCGCGCCGGCCGACCTGCCAAAGGAGTCCGGGCGCTTCGACCTGCCGATCGCGCTCGGGATCCTGGCCGCCGCGGGTCAGGTTGACGCGGTGCGCCTGGGCGACGTGGAGTTCGCCGGCGAGCTGTCGCTGGCCGGCGAACTGCGTCCCGTGCGCGGCGCCGTCGCGCTCGCGCTCGGGCTGCGCGCCGCGGCGCCACCACGCACGCTCGTGCTGCCGGCGGCCAGCGCGGCCGAGGCGGCGCTGGTGGGCGGCGTCGACGTGCGCGCTGCGTCGCACCTGCTCGACGTCGTCGCGGCGCTGCAGCCGGGCGACGCCGCGGTGCCGCTGCCGCGCGCCGCCGCCGCACCTGCGGCTGCGGCACCCCCCGCGCCCGACCTGCGCGACGTGCGCGGCCAGGCCGCAGCGAAGCGCGTGCTCGAGATCGCCGCGGCCGGCGCGCACAGCGTGCTGATGGTCGGCCCGCCGGGCAGCGGCAAGTCGATGCTCGCGCAGCGGCTGCCCGGGCTGCTGCCGCCGATGGACGACGACGAGGCGCTGCGCAGCGCGGCGCTGCAGGGGCTGTCGGCGGAAGGCTTCGACGTGCGCCGCTGGCGCCAGCGTCCGCTGCGCGCGCCGCACCACTCGGCCAGCGCCGTCGCGCTGGTGGGCGGCGGCTCACCGCCGCGACCGGGCGAGATCTCGCTCGCGCACGGCGGCGTGCTGTTCCTCGACGAGCTCGTCGAATTCAACCGCTCGGCGCTCGAAGCGCTGCGCGAGCCACTCGAGGCGGGCCGCATCACGATCTCGCGCGCGGCGCGGCAGGCGACGTTCCCGGCGCGCTTCCAGCTCGTCGCGGCGATGAACCCGTGCCCGTGCGGCTGGCTCGGCGCCCCCGTGGCGAGCCCGCGCACGTGCCGCTGCACGCCCGACGTCGTCGCGCGCTACCAGGCGCGGTTGTCGGGGCCGCTGCTCGACCGCATCGACCTGCAGGTCGAGGTGCCAGCGGTGGCGCCGGCGCAGCTGCTCGCGCAGCCCGAGGGCGAGCCCACTGCCGTCGTCGCCGCTCGCGTGGCCGCCGCACGCGAGCGCGCGCTCGCGCGGCAGGGCAAAGCCAATACGCTGCTCGAGGCGGCCGACCTCGAACGGCACTGCCGGCTCGACGAGACCGCCCAGCGCTTCGCGCAACAGGCGGCGCAGCGCCTGGGCTGGTCGGGGCGCAGCCTGCACCGCGTGCTGAAGGTGGCGCGCACCATCGCCGACCTCGCCGGCAACGAGCGGCTGACGGCGACGCACCTGGCCGAGGCGATGCAGTACCGGCGTGCGCTGCCGGCGGCGTAGGCATCCGCGGGCAACCACGGCCGGCCGCGCCGCCGGCCCGTTCAGGTGTTCATGAAGCCGAGGTTGCGCACCGACGGATCGAAGTTGCCCAGGTTCGGGAAGATCGTCAGCGCGTCGGCGTCGCTGACGCCCATCCAACGCGCGAGCGTGGCGGCAAACTGGTCCACCGAGATCTCGGGCAACAGCGACCCGTTGTCCAACTGGTCTGGACTGCTGTCGAACCGGTTGTTGTTCGCATTCTTCACGCCGATCTGCGGAAAGCGCCCGTAAATGTCGCCGCCGCGCACCGCGCCGCCCATCACGAACTGGTGCGAACCCCAGCCGTGGTCGGTGCCGTCGCCGTTGCTCGTGAACGTGCGGCCAAAGTCGGTGGCGGTGAAGGTGGTGACGTTGTGGCGCGCGCCCATCGCGCCGAGCGTGTCGTCGAAATAGCGCAGCGCGTGCGCGAGGCGCGCCATCAGGTCGGCGTGGTTGCGGTTCTGCAGGTCGTGCGTGTCGAAACCGCCCATGCTGACGAAGAACACCTGGCGCCGCACGCCGATCGCGCCGGCCATGCCGGCGTCGATCATGCGCGCGACCGTCTGCAGCTGCTGCGCCAGCGCGTTGAAGCTGTTGGTGCCGCTCAGCGGGTTCGGGTACTGCAGCTTGGGGTCGCTGCTGGCGCTGTAGTTGCCGCTGGCCGGTGGCGTGCCGAACAGCGGGTCGCTCGCCGGCTTGAGGGCCGTGCGCAGCATGGCTTCGGCAGCCATCGAGCGCTGCGCGACGGCGGCCATATCCATCTCGAACAGATGCGTGCCGCGCGCCGAGCCGGCGATCTGCGCAAGCGCGTGGCCCACCACCGCTGAGCCGAACACGCGCCCGTTCGCATCGGTGCCGAGACGGATCGCGCCATTGCTGCCGACCTGGTACTGCTGGATCTGCTGGCCCGCGAGCCACACCGAGTTGCCCGATGCCGACACCGACGTGAACACGGCGTTCGTGTTGTGCGAGGCGTAGAGCAGATCGCCGATGCGTCCGCCCCAACCGCGTGTGGCGCCTTCGGGCTCGAACGCCATCCAGGTGTTCTGCTGGTCGTTGTGCGAGAACAGCCGCTTGGGCTTCGGATGGTTCGACTGGGCGTACTGCGCCTTGGTCGTCGGCACGATCAGCGGGCCGACGTTGGCCACGATCGCGAGCCGGCGGTCGGTGTCGAACATCGTGCGCAGCGCGCCCATCAGGGGGTGCAGCGCGAACGTGCGCCCCTGCGGGTTCAGCGGGCCGATCGGCAGCACGCCGCCGAGCCGCGCCGGCGAACCCGCTGCCGCCGAGGCATTCGCCGCCGCGCCCGGGGCCAGCAGCGCGATTGGGTCGGGCGCCTGGTTGCGCGTGGCGGTGTACGCGGTCCACGACGCCGTGTCGGTCGGCAGCACCATGTTGAAGCTGTCGTTGCCGCCGAACAGGAACACGCACACCAGCGCGCGGTAGTCGGACGCGCTCTGCGCCGAGGCCTGGCCGATCGCGGCCAGGTTCAATGCCAGCGGTGCCGCCCGGGCGGCCATCATCGACAGCGCGCCGGCCTGGCGCAGGAAGGCGCGGCGCGATGGGTCGTGGGTACGGACGTGGACCTTGTTCATCGTTGCACCAGGAACTCGGGTGAGGCCAGCACGAGCAGGATCGCCGCGCGCACGCGGTTGAGCTTGGCGGTGTCGATCGCCGACGCGTTGCTGCCGTTCGAGGTCGGCGCCGGGATCGCGATGCTCGCCACCGCCTCGAGGATCGTGTCTTTCAACGCCTGCGAGACGGTGCCGTAGGTCAGCTTGACCACGACGTGGTCGACGAGCGCCGCGGGCCGATCGGCCAGCGCCAGTTCGGCCGTGAAGTCGGGCCGCAGGTCGCGCCGGTTGTAGGTCACGCCGTCGATGGTGCCGTTGTAGACGCCGACGCCCGACGACAGGTTGTCGCGCATGAAGTTCACGTAGCCGGCGGCCGTCGTCTCGTGCGCGATCTGCATCTCGGGCACGACGAGGCCCGCGGCGGCGGCGTAGGTGCCGGGCGGCACATAGCCCGGGCGGAAGAAGTTGAACACCGACGGCGCGCGCATCGGCGACTGGCCGAGCGCCGAACCCGGGTTGTCGGTGTTGCCGACGCGCCAGCGGCCCGTGTCCGACGTGTGCGGGAACGCGCGCAGGTACGCCGACAGACGCAGCACCGGCTCGCGCACCTTGCCGCTGGTGTCGGACATCGTGCGCGCCTCGGGGTGCAGCAGCACCGCCTTGAGCACCGCCTTCAGGTCGCCGCGCACGCCCTTGCCGTTGTCGGCGAACACGCGCGCGACGTCGTGCACGTACTGCGGACTCGGGTTGCTGGTGACCAGCCGCTGGATCAACTGGCGGCCGAAGAACGGACCGACGTTGGGGTGGTTGGCGATCGCGTCGAGCGCCGCCGTCAGGCTCGCCTGCGGGTCGGCGGTGGTCTGCGCGGCGATCGTGGTGCCGAGGAAGGTCTTGGCCTCGGTGCTGTGGAACTGCGCGTAGCCCTTCATCGGCTTGAAGCTGCGGTCGGGGTCGGACCGGCCGTTGACCGTGCCGCTGTAGAAGCAGCCGTTGCTGGTGTCGACGCAGTCCCAGCTCCAGCCGGTGAAGACCTTGGCCAGGCCGCTGATGTCGGCCGGCGTGTAGGTCTCGACCGGCGCGCCGCCGACGGTGCGTGGGGTGCCGTCGGGGTTCAGCTCGACGATGCCGATCGAGAACAGCTGCATCACCTCGCGCGCATAGTTCTCGTCGGGCACGCGGCCGGTGGCGGGATTGGCCTTCTGGTTGCGCAGGTGTGACAGGTACACGCCCATCATCGGGTGGCGCGAGACGCTCTCGAGCAGCTGGCGGTAGGTGCCCACGCCCTGCTCGTTGAGCATGTCGAGCCAAGCCGCCACCGCGCGCGGGTTGTCGCCCACGGTGCCGTCGACCATCGAGATCACGAAGATCTGCGACAGCGCGTAGGCGTGACGCAGGCGCAACTGGTCGGCGCCGTGGACCGCGTGGCGCCAGAAGGCGTTGAGCACGCCTTCCTGGCCGGCCGATGCGTTCGGGTCCGACGCCTTGAGTGCGCGGTCGGCGGCCTCCCACAGCGCGCGGTGCGACGACGGCGCGCGCGCGAGCTGCTCGTCGATCCAGCGCTCGTAGCCGATGCGCATCACGCGCTCGATGTCGGCCTGCGTCGGCCCGAACGTGGCCTGCGTCAGGAAGCGCGCCGCTTCTTCACGCGTCGCCGGCGCGTCGCTCGCGATCGGAGCGTCCTCGCCGCCACCGCCGCCGCCACAGGCGGCCAGCATCGCGGCCACGCCCAAGCCCGTGAGGCCGCGCACCAACCGGCACCGCATCGCGATCCACGATACGCCAACGTCCACTGCATCCTCCCGCTGCGCACGGGCAGACCGCCGGTGGCCCGCCCGCGTGGCGCGGATTGTTCGCACGCGGTCCGGCCGGGTCCGTGACGCCGTGCACGTCCGTCACCGCGGTTGCGGTGCGTTGCATCCGTCACGACCCGCGCCGCCGGGGGCGACGGCGGCTCAGTCCAGCACGGGGGCGAGCAGCCGACGCGCGTCGGCCAGCGCGATCTGCTGGCGCGCGGCCCAGTCGGCGAGCTGGTCGTCGCCGATGCGCCCGACGTTGAAGTAGACGGCCTCGGGATGCGCGAGGTAGAAACCGCTGACGCTGGCCGCCGGCGTCATCGCGAGACTCTCGGTGAGCCCCATGCCGATGCGTTCGGCCTGCAGCAGTTCGAACATGCCGCGCTTGACGGCGTGGTCGGGGCAGGCCGGGTAGCCGGGCGCCGGACGGATGCCGCGGTAGGCCTCGGCGATCAGCTCTTCGTGCGTCAGCAGCTCGTCGGCCGCGTAGCCCCACAGGTCGCGCCGCACGCGCTCGTGCAGCCACTCGGCGAAGGCCTCGGCGAGGCGGTCCGCGAGCGCCTTGAGCATGATCGCCGCGTAGTCGTCGTGGTCGCGCACGAACTGTTCGGCTTTCGCGTCGACGCCGATGCCGGCGGTCACGGCGAACAGGCCGACGTAGTCGGGCGCCACCCCCTTGGGCGCGACGAAGTCGGCCAGGCAGCGGTTCGGACGCGGCACGCCGTCGACGACCGGACGCTCGCTTTGCTGGCGCAGCGGCGACCAGCGCAGCAGCACCTGCTCGCGCGACTCGTCGGCGTACAGCTCGATCGTGTCGTCATCGACGGTGTTCGCGGGCCAGAAGCCGACGACGCCGTGCGCCTGCAGCCAGCGGCCCTTGACGAGGCGCTCGAGCATGCGCTTGCCGTCGGCATAGACGCGCGTGGCCTCGGCGCCGACGACCTCGTCACGCAGGATCTGCGGGAAGCGCCCGGCCAGGTCCCAGGTCTGGAAGAACGGCGTCCAGTCGATGTAGCGCGCCAGTTCGGCCAGGTCCTGGTTGCGGAACTCGCGCCGGCCGAGGAACTTCGGCTTCGGCGGCACGTAGGCCGTCCAGTCGATCGGCGTCTTGTTCGCGCGCGCCTGCGCCAGCGTGACGAGCGGCGTCTTCTTCTTGCCGGCGTGCAGCTCGCGCACGCGCGCGTAGTCGGCCTCGAGCTCGGCGATGAACTTGGCCGCGCGCTCGTCGGACAGCAGATCGGCGCACACGCCGACGCTGCGCGACGCGTCGGGCACGTAGACCACCGGCCCGTCGTAGTGCGGCGCGATCTTGACCGCCGTGTGCACGCGGCTGGTGGTGGCGCCGCCGATCAGCAGCGGGATCTTGCGCAGCCGGAACCAGTCGTCGCGCTGCATCTCGGCGGCGACGTGCTGCATCTCCTCGAGGCTCGGCGTGATCAGCCCCGACAGCCCGATGATGTCGGCGCCCTCGACTTTCGCGCGCGCGAGGATGTCCTGACACGGCACCATCACGCCCATGTTGACGACGTCGAAGTTGTTGCACTGCAGGACGACGGCGACGATGTTCTTGCCGATGTCGTGCACGTCGCCCTTGACGGTCGCGATCACGATCTTGCCCTTCGGGCGGGCCTCGCCGCCGGCGTCGATCAGGGCCTGCTTCTCGGCCTCGATGTAGGGCAACAGGTGCGCGACGGCCTGCTTCATCACGCGCGCGCTCTTGACGACCTGCGGCAGGAACATCTTGCCCTGCCCGAACAGGTCGCCGACGATGTTCATGCCCGCCATCAGCGGGCCTTCGATGACGTGCAGCGGCCGCCCGCCGCGCGCCTCGATCGCGCGCCAGGCCTCTTCCGTGTCCTCGGCGATGTGGTCGGTGATGCCGTGCACCAGCGCGTGGCTGAGCCGCTGCTCGACCGGCAGCGCGCGCCACGCCAGGCGCGCGCCGTCGTCCCTGCCCTGGTCCTTGAACGACTCGGCGATCTCGAGCAGGCGCTCGGTCGCGTCGGCGCGGCGCGCGAGCACGACGTCCTCGACGCGCTCGCGCAGCTGCGGGTCGAGCTCGTCGTAGACGCCGATCTGCCCGGCGTTGACGATGCCCATGTCGAGCCCGGCCTTGATCGCGTGGTACAGGAACACGGTGTGGATCGCCTCGCGCACCGGCTCGTTGCCGCGGAAGCTGAACGAGACGTTGCTGACGCCGCCGCTGACCTTGGCGCCGGGCAGGTTCGCCTTGATCCAGCGCGTCGCCTCGATGAAGTCGACCGCGTAGCGGTCGTGCTCCTCGATGCCGGTGGCGATCGCGAAGATGTTCGGGTCGAAGACGATGTCCTCGGGCGGGAAGTCGACCTCGTCGACCAGGATGCGGTAGGCGCGCTGGCAGATCTCGATCTTGCGCGCGAAGGTGTCGGCCTGGCCCTGTTCGTCGAACGCCATCACGACGGTGGCCGCGCCGTAGCGCCGGATCAGCCGCGCCTGGCGCTTGAACTCGGCCTCGCCCTCCTTCAGCGAGATCGAGTTGACGATGCCCTTGCCCTGCAGGCACTTCAGCCCGGCTTCGATGACGTCCCACTTCGAGCTGTCGATCATCACCGGCACGCGCGCGATCTCGGGCTCGGCGGCGATCAGGTTGAGGAAACGCACCATCGCGGCCTTGCTGTCGAGCATGGCCTCGTCCATGTTGACGTCGATGATCTGCGCGCCGTTCTCGACCTGCTGGCGCGCCACCGCGAGTGCCTGCTCGAACTGGCCGCCGAGGATCAGCCGCGCGAACGCCTTCGAGCCCGTCACGTTGGTGCGCTCGCCGATGTTGACGAACAGCGAGCCGGCACCGATCGTGACCGGCTCGAGACCGGCCAGGCGCATCGGCGGCATCGCGCTCGCCGTGGACGCGGCGGGATCGGGAATCGGATTCGGCAAGGTGGCGGTCATCGCGTCGGCTCGCAGCGCCGCACCGCCTGCGGCTCACCGCCGCCCGGCGGCGCGCCGGTGGGGTGAGCGTCGTTACCGACCGCGGGCGCCATCGCGCCGCACGCGGTGTCCCGAGCCTGGCGACCGGCGGCCGTGCCGCCCGGTCGTCGCAACGCTCCTCGGAACGGATTCGATTCTAGCCAGCGCGCCGGGCGGCCCGCTGCGCCGCCGGCTTACCTCCGGTCACGCGGCTTACCGTCCGATGCGCCCTCGCGGCGCGGCGCGCGCACCCGCGTGGCGTCCAATGCCGGGATGCAACGCAGCAGACTGCTGGCACTGGCGGCCGTGGTGATCGCGGGGTTGCCCGGGTGCGCCGGCGTGCCGCCGAGCGACCCGGTGACCGCCGCGCCGCCCGCGCCCGACCGCCTCGACGCCGAGCAGCGACGCCTCGCGCAGGCGCTGGGCGGCACGCCGGCGCTCGTCGTGCTCGACGACGACGGCGCGCTGTGGGTCGAGCTGCCGGCGGCGCGTGCCTTCGCGCCCGGCCGCGTCGACGTGCAGCCGGCGCTGGCGACGGTGCTCGACGAACTCGCGACGACGCTCGCGCGCGTGCCCTCGGCACGGCTGCGCGTGCGGCTGCCGCCCGATGCCGGCGGGGCCGTGCTCGCCGACCGGCGCACGGCGCAGGTGCGCGTGCGGCTTGCGCGCGCCGGCATCGCGCCGACGCGCGTGCACGCGGGCACGGCCGCGCCGCCCGGGCGCGTGCTGCTCGGCGCCGAACTCGCCGCGGTCAGACCGCCGCCTGCGGGTCGACCAGCGCCGTGAACAGCGGGTCGCGCCGCGAGCGCGGCCGGTAGGCGCCGACCTTTGCGCGGATCGCCGCGATGTGCTGAGGCGTCGTGCCGCAGCAGCCGCCGGCGATGTTGAGCAGCCCGCTGCGCGCGAAGTCTTCCATCAGCGCGGCGGTGACCTCGGGCGTCTCGTCGAAGCCGGTCTCGCTCATCGGGTTCGGCAGCCCGGCGTTGGGGTAGCAGCTGATCCAGGTGTCGGCCGCGACCTTGCCGAGCTCCTCGATGTACGGGCGCATCAGCGCCGCGCCGAGCGCGCAGTTCAGCCCCACCGCGAGCGGGCGTGCGTGCCGCACCGAGTGCCAGAACGCGCCCACCGTCTGCCCCGACAGGATGCGCCCCGACGCGTCGGTCACGGTGCCGCTGACGATCACCGGCAGCCGCTCGCCGGTGTCTTCCATCAGCTCGTCGAGCGCGAAGATCGCGGCCTTCGCGTTGAGCGTGTCGAACACGGTCTCGATCAGGAACAGGTCGACGCCACCTTCGAGCAGCCCCTCGGCCTGCTCGCGGTACGCGGCGCGCAGCTCGTCGAACGTGACGTTGCGCGCGCCGGGGTCGTTGACGTCGGGGCTGATGCTCGCCGTCTTCGGCGTCGGGCCCAGCGCGCCGGCGACGAAGCGCGGCCACGCCGGTGTGGCCGCCGCGTCGGCGGCCGCGCGCGCCAGACGTGCCGCGGCGACGTTCATCTCGCGGGCGAGGTGAGCCAGTGCGTAGTCGGCCTGCGCGATCGCGGTCGCGCCGAAGGTGTTCGTCTCGATGATGTCGGCACCGGCGGCCAGGTAGGCGTCGTGGATCTCGCGCACGAGCGCGGGCCTCGTGAGCACGAGCAGGTCGTTGTTGCCCTTCAGGTCGACCGGATGGTCGGCGAAGCGATCGCCGCGGAACTCGGCCTCGCCGAGCGCATGGCTCTGGATCATCGTGCCCATCGCGCCATCGATGATCACGATGCGCTGCGCGAGCAGCGCCGGCAGCGCCGCACCGCGCGTGTAGGCCAGGGTCTTCATGCGCCCATTCTAGAAAGCCGGCGTGCGGCGGCCGGTGCGGGGACGGCCTGCCACCACGGCCGCCGCCGCGCCGTCTCAGAGTTCGGCGTGCACCGACGGCGCGAACAGCGACGGGCGGAACTCGAGCGGCGCGTGCGCCGTGTGCGCCGCCGCCCCCCCCGAGCGCCCAGCGCGTCAGCGCCTCGGCCGGCATCGGGCGCGCGAAGAAGTAGCCCTGCAGCTCGTCGCAGCCCATTTGCACGAGCAGGTCGCGCTGCACCTCGTCCTCGACGCCTTCGGCGACGACTCTCAGTCCGAGCGCGTGCGCCATCTGCAGCACGGCCTCGACGATCGCGCGCGCGTCGTCGCTGTGCGCGAGGTCGGCGACGAAGCCGCGGTCGATCTTCAGCTCCTCGACCGGCAGCTGGCGCAGGTACGCCAGGCTCGAGTGGCCGGTGCCGAAGTCGTCGATCGAGACGTGGATCCCGGCCGCGCCGAGGCGCTCGAAGGTGCGGCGCGCGGCCGCCGTGTCGGACATCGCCACCGTCTCGGTGATCTCGCAGGTCAGCTGTTTCGGTCGCACGCCGTGGCGCTGCAGCGCTTCGAGCAGGCGGTCGACGAGGGTGTCGTCGCGCAGCTGAAGCGCCGAGAGGTTCACCGCCACGCGCATGCGCAGCCCGGCGTCGCGCCACGCGCGCGCCTGGCGGCAGGCGTCGTCAATGACCCACGCACCGAGAGTGCCGATCAGCCCGTAGCGCTCGGCCAGCGGCACGAACACCGCCGGCGGCACGAGGCCGCGCGTCGGGTGGTCCCAGCGCAGCAGCGCCTCGGCCGCCGTGACCTGCCCGCTGTGGGCGTCGATCTTCGGCTGGTACAGCAGCGTCAGCTCGCCGCGTGCGATCGCGTGGCGCAGGTCGGCCAGCAGACCCAGGCGCTCGACCGCACCCGGGTCGCGCGGCGCTGGCGCAAAGAACGCATGGCCCGCGCCGCCCGAGCGCTTCGCGGCCGCCATCGCCGCGTCGGCATGCGTGATCAGGCGTGCGCCTTCGCCGTGCTCGGGGTACACGGCGATCCCCACCGAGCAGGTCAGGTGCGCCTCGCGGCCGTCGACGACGAAGGGCTGCTGCATCGCCGCGACGACACGCCGCGCGAGCGCGGCCGCGGCATCGCGGCCGCCGTCGACGCGTAGCACGAACGAGTCGCCGCCGATGCGTGCGGCGTCGACGCCGCCGCCGGCCAGGGCCTGCAGCCGGCGGCCCACCTCGCGCAGCACCTCGTCGCCCACCGCATGGCCGAGGCTGTCGTTGACCGAGGCGAAGTCGTCGAGGTCGATGAAAAGCACGGCGCAGCGCCGCTCGCCGGCTCGCGGCTGCGCCGTCGACTGCCGCAGCCGCTGCTCGAAGTGCACCCGGTTCGGCAGCCCGGTCAGCGCGTCACGGAACGCGACGCGCTGCAGTTCGTCGTGCGCCTGCTGCAGCGACGCGGCGAGTGCCGCCGTCTCCTGCGCGCGCCGGCGCCCGCGCACATGGGACACGAGCACGACGACGAGCAGCACGACGACGAGCAGCGCGGCCAGCGACACCGCGCTGCCCGCGCCGAGACCGATCTCGTTCACCCAAGCCGCCATCGCCGCCGAGTGTCGCGGCGCCGGCGCCCGGCCAGCGGCCCGAAAAGCGCGGCCGGGGCGGGTCAGCCGCGGCGATCAGTGCAGCACGACGGGCTGCTGCGCGAGTTCGGTGTAGCGCGAGAGGAAGGCGTCGATCTCGTCTTCCGACGGCTGGCTTTCGATCAGCGCCTGCACGCCTTCGCGGAAGCTGCGTGCCATCGCGCCCTCGAGGAAGATCTCGCGCCGCGCCGACTTGTCGACGATCTCGTAGCCGCCGCGCGCCGTCGCAGCGCCGCCGTCGCTGCCCGCGTCGGCCGGCACCTCGAACTGCACGACAGCGAAGTGGTCGGAGTTGTAGAGCATGTGCATGGCGGTGTGTCCTGCGTCAGAACCTCAACCCGCAGATGAGCGCGCCGCAGCAAGATTCAAGCCCGGGTTCGAGGCCGGGAGGGTGCCCGGCGCACGGGCGGCGGCGGCGCCGTCAGCGCACCGTGGTCGATTCGAGCTCCAGCGTCAGCGAGTCGACGACTTCGCCGGCGCGGCCGATCGTGCTCAGCGTCAGCCGCACCGGCAGGTAATGGCGCTGCGGGTCGAGCCACAGCTCGCCGCGGGTGTCGAACGGCTTGAGCGGCTCGCGGCGCAGCAGCACCGCCTGCACGCGCTCGCCGGCCACCTCGACCGTCTGCACGCCCACGGCGTCGAGCCGCCAGACGGCGACGTCGCCGCGCACGCCGGTGACCTGGTACGCGATCTGCGCGCCGGGGGTGGAGAACTTCTCCGGCGCGGCGGCGACGATGCCGGTGGCCTGCACGAGCCAGCTCAGCCGGTCCTGCGCGCCCGGCCACAGCGGGTGCTCGACCTCGCGGGCGGAGTACGTGATCACCCCGGTGTCGCGCCGGAAGTTGGCCGCGCGGGCGCCGCTGCCGACCTGGCGCATCACGAGCCGGTCCGGCGCGATGCCGTGGGCGTCGATGCGCCCGGTGCTGACCCACTCGAACAGCGGCACGCCGGCGACGCTGCCGTCGAGCGACAGCCGGTAGCCGTCGTCGCGGCGCTGCCAGTCGAGCACCGCGGTCCCGCTGACGATGCCGCGGCGCAGCCGGTACGCCCAGCGCACCGGCGGCGGCAGCCGCGTCGCGTAGACCGGCACGTCGGGCGATGGCGCCACGACCGCCGGCCTCGCCGGGGTACCCGCGGCCAACACCTGCGCAACGGCGACCGCCGCACCGTCGGGCGCCCGCAGGGCCGCGCCCACGGGCGCCGCTGCCGCGTCGGCGTCGCGCGGCGCATCGGCGGCGTCGCCGACTTCGCCCTGCGGCGCGGGCGACGGCGGCGGCGCCTCGACCACCGGCAGCGCCAGCGTCGGCGTGGCCGGCCCGGCTGGCGGCGTCGGCAGCCGCTCGTGCCCCGCGTCGGCGTTCGCCCGCCGGGGCACCGGGCGTTCGGCCACGGGCGGCAGCGCCGCCGCAACAGCCGGCACCGCGACGGCCGGCTCGGCCATCGCGGCGGCGACGACGGCCGGCGCGTCCGGCGGCGCACGCATCGCGCGCACTTCGAGCGTCGCGGGCGCCGTCGCCGCGGCGGATGCGCCGGCGTCGACGCGCCGCGCCACCGGCCAGCCCTGCAGCGCGCCGACATGCAGCCCGAGCACGGCGGCCGCGACGGCGACGACCGCGCTGCGCCGCTGCCAGCGAGCGCGCGCGGCAGCGGCTCGGCCGGCGCCGACAATGGCGCGGTTGTCCGCAGGATCGATCATGAAGCTAGCCACCTACCACGACGGTTCGCGCGACGGCCAGTTGGTCGTCGTCTCGCGCGATCTCGCACAGGCCCATTTTGCGACCGGCATCGCGACGCGCCTGCAGCAGGTGCTCGACGACTGGAACTTCGTCTCGCCGCAGCTCGAGGACCTGTACGCGACGCTCAACGGCGGCAAGGCGAGGCACGCGTTCGCGTTCGAGCCGCAGCGCTGCCTCGCGCCGCTGCCGCGCGCGCCGCAGTGGGTCGACGCGGCGGCGTACCCGAGCCACGTCGAGCGCCTGCGGCGCGCGCGCGGCGCCGAAGTCCCGGCCGACCTGCACGAGGTGCCCCGGCTCGAGCAGCGCGCCAGCGACGCGCTGCTGGGCCCGCGCGCGACGCCGCGCTTCGCCGACGCGGACGCGGGCATCGACTTCGAGGCGGGGCTGGCCGTCGTCACCGGCGACGTCGCGGCCGGCGCGACGCCGGCGCAGGCGCTCGACGGCGTGCGGCTCGTGCTGCTGTCGCTCGACTGGACGCTGCGCCACGCCGACCCCGCTCTGCTGCCGCCGGCCGGCGCCTTCGCGCCGGTGGCCGTGACGCCCGACGAACTCGGTGCGGCATGGGACGGCGGCCGCGTGCGACTCGGGATCCACGTCGACCTCAACGGCCGCCGCTTCGGCCGCGTTGACGCGGCCGCGGGCCTGGCGTTCGACTTCGGCCGCCTGATCGCGCAGGTCGCGCGCACGCGCGCGCTGCGCGCCGGCAGCATCGTCGGCGCCGGCGCCGCGAGCGTCGACGACGCAGGCAGCGGCTTCGCGTGCGTCGCCGAGCAGCGCGCGCTCGAAGTGCTCGAGCACGGCGCGCCGCGCACCGACTACCTGCGCTTCGGCGACACGGTGCGCGTCGACGTGCCCGGCACCGACGGCGTTTCGGTGTTCGGCGCGATCGAGCAGACGGTGGCCGCCTACGTCGCGTAGACGGCGTCGAGCGAGCGGAAGCCCTTGACCTCGATCGGGTTGCCCGACGGGTCGCGGAAGAACATCGTCCACTGCTCGCCCGGCTGGCCCTCGAAGCGCACCTGCGGCGGCAGCACGAAGTCGACGCCGGCCGCCTCAAGCCGCCGCGCGAGCGCCTGCCAGTCGGGCAGCTCGAGCACGACGCCCAGGTGCGGCATCGGCACCCAGTGGTCGCCGACGCGGCCGGTGTCGGCGGTCACAAACGGCGCGCCCAGGTGCAGCGACAGCTGGTGGCCGAAGAAGTCGAAGTCGACCCAGGTCGCGGTGCTGCGGCCTTCGCGGCAGCCGAGCACGCCGCCGTAGAAGGCGCGCGCGGCGTCGAGGTCGGTCACGTGGTAAGCGAGGTGGAACAGGCTGCGCATCGGTGGGGCTTGTGCGGTCCGTGGCATGGACGTGCCCGGGCGACTGCAGTGGCGCGCGTCCGACGGCGTGCTGACGATCGACCTGCGACGATCAGCGTGCCGCGTTCGCGTCGGCCACCGTCAGCGCCGTCATGTTGACGACGCGGCGCACGGTGGCCGACGGCGTCAGGATGTGCACCGGCTTGGCCGCGCCGAGCAGCACCGGGCCGATCGCGATGCCGCCGCCGGCAGCCGTCTTCAGCAGGTTGTAGGCGATGTTCGCGGCGTCGATGTTCGGCAGCACGAGCAGGTTGGCCTCGCCGTGCAGCGTGCTGCGCGGCATCAGCTCCTGGCGGTACGCGGCGTCGAGCGCGGTGTCGCCGTGCATCTCGCCGTCAACCTCGAGCCACGGCGCGCGCTGCTGGACGAGCGCCAGCGCGTCGCGCATCTTGACCGCCGAGGGCCGGTCGCTCGAGCCGAAGTTGGAGTGCGACAGCAGCGCGGCCTTCGGCACCAGCCCGAGGCGCTTCATCTCCTCGGCGGCGAGCACCGTGATCTCGGCGACCTGCGCGGCGTCGGGGTCGTAGTTGACGTGCGTGTCGACGAGGAACACCTGCCGCCCGGGCAGGATGAGCCCATTCATGCACGCGTAGGTGTTGACGCCCGGGCGGCGGCCGATGACCTGGTCGATGAAGGCCAGGTGCATGCCGGTGGTGCCCCAGGTGCCGCAGATCAGCCCGTCGACCTCTCCCTTGTGCAGCATCATCGCGCCGATCAGCGTCAGGCGGCGGCGCATCTCGATCTTGGCCAGCTGCTGCGTGACGCCGCGGCGCTCCATCATGCGGTGGTAGGTCTGCCAGTAGTCGCGGTAGCGCGGGTCGTTCTCGACGTTGACGACGTCGTAGTCGCGCCCCTGCTGCAGCCGCAACCCGAAGCGCTCGATGCGCTGCGCGATCACCGCCGGGCGGCCGATCAGCGTGGGCCGCGCGAGTTCCTCGTCGACGACGATCTGCACCGCGCGCAGCACGCGCTCCTCCTCGCCCTCGGCGTAGGCCACGCGGTTGTGGCGCGCGCGCTTGGCGAGGTTGAAGATCGGCTTCATCGTCGTGCCCGACGCGTAGACGAAGCTCTGCAGCCGCTCGCGGTACGCCGCGAAGTCGACGATCGGGCGCGTGGCCACGCCCGATTCGGCCGCGGCCTGCGCCACCGCCGGCGCGATGCGGATCATCAGCCGCGGGTCGAACGGCTTCGGGATCAGGTACTCGGGGCCGAACGACAGCGTCGCGCCGGCATAGGCGGCGGCGACGACTTCGCTCTGCTCGGCCTGCGCGAGCTCGGCGATCGCGTGCACCGCGGCGAGCTTCATCGCGTCGGTGATCGTCGTCGCGCCGCAGTCGAGCGCGCCGCGGAAGATGTACGGGAAGCACAGGACGTTGTTGACCTGGTTCGGGTAGTCGCTGCGCCCGGTGGCCATCACGGCGTCGTCGCGCACCGCCTTGACCTCCTCGGGCAGGATCTCGGGCGTCGGGTTCGCCAGCGCGAAGATCAGCGGGCGCGGCGCCATCTTGGCGACCATCTCGGGCTTGAGCACGCCGCCCGCCGACAGGCCGAGGAACACGTCGGCGCCGCCGATCACATCGGCGAGCGAGCGTGCGTCGGTGTCCTGCGCGAACTCGGCCTTGTCGGGGTCCATCAGCTCGGTGCGGCCCCGGTAGACGACGCCGGCCAGGTCGGTGACCCACACGTGCTCGCGCTTGAGGCCCAGCTGCAGCAGCAGCTTCAGGCACGCGAGCGCCGCGGCGCCGGCGCCCGAGCACACGAGCTTGACGTCCTCGATGCGCTTGCCGACGACTTGGAGCCCGTTGAGCATCGCCGCGCCGACGACGATCGCGGTGCCGTGCTGGTCGTCGTGGAACACCGGGATCTTGAGCCGCTCGCGCAGCTTGCGCTCGACGTAGAAGCAGTCGGGCGCCTTGATGTCCTCGAGGTTGATGCCGCCGAAGGTCGGCTCGAGTGCGGCGATCACGTCGACCAGCCGGTCGAGGTTCTTCTCCTGCAGCTCGAGGTCGAACACGTCGATGCCGGCGAACTTCTTGAACAGCACCGCCTTGCCTTCCATCACCGGCTTGGCCGCCAGCGGGCCGATGTCGCCGAGGCCGAGCACCGCCGTGCCGTTGGTGACGACGGCCACCAGGTTGCCGCGCGCGGTGTAGCGGAACGCGTGCGCCGGGTCGGCGACGATCTCTTCGCACGCGAACGCGACGCCGGGCGAGTACGCGAGCGCGAGCTCGCTCTGGTTCGTCAGGCTCTTGGTCGGCGCGATCGCCAGCTTGCCCGGCGTCGGGAACTCGTGGTACTCGAGCGCGGCGCGACGCAGTTCGACGCGGGGTTGGTCTTTCGAGGTCATGGCGCGTGTCCCGGCGGCGTACCCCGGCGGGAGGTCCGCGGGGCGTCGATCAGAGGGGCGCTGATTCTAGGAGCCGGGGCCACGGGCGCACCGGTGCGGGTGCAATGCGTGGCACCGCGTACGCACGGCGCGGGCGCGATACTGCCAGCCCTGCCCGCCGATGACGCACGCCTCCGCTGACGCCCCCGAACGCCGCCGCGTCGCGCGGCGCGCACTGCCATGGGCGCTGCTCGTCGTGCTGCTCGTCGTCGCGCAGTCGCTGCTCGTCGTGCTGACGCTGCGCCACGAGGAGACGCGCGCGCAGGACGAGGCCGAGGCCGTCGCCGCCGAGGCGTCGACCGCGCTGCGCGGCGAATTGCTGCGCACGCTGCAGAGCCTGCAGTCGCTGCTGTGGAACGACCCGTCGCCGGCGGCGTGGCGGTTCGACGCCGCCGAGATGCTGCGCGCGCGGCGCGACGTGCTACGGCTGGAGCGCCGCGACGCCGCGATGGCCGTCACCGCCGAGATCGACTCGCCGTACGGCACGCCGCTGTTCGCGACGCTGCCGCGCGCGCAGATGAGCGCCGAGGCCGACGCCGCGTGCCGCACCGCGCGCCGCACCGCAGCGCCACACTTCTCGCGCAGCTACTTCGTGCCGCTGCCCGGCGGGCTCGGGCTCGAGGTGATGGACGTGTGCGTGCCGATCGGCGGCGGCGCGGCCGGCACCGACGCGGTGATGGTGGCGACGCTGTCGCTGGCCGGCGTGCTCGAGCGCGCGCTCGGCGGCGAGGCGCTGCGGCGGCACGAGATCAGCCTCGTCGAAGGCGACGGCACGCGGCTGGCGCGCGCCGGCAGCCAGCGCGGCGCCGGGGTGTACCGCGCCGAGCGCATCGTCGACCTGCCGGGCACGACGCTGCAGCTGCGCGCCGACGGCGTCGAGGGCCACCCGCGCCTGATCCCGAACCTGACGCTGGCGCTGGTGCTCGGCCTGTCGGCGGCGCTGTTCGCGCTCGTGCTGCTGCTCGCGCGCGACGTGCGCCGGCGTGCGCAGGCCGAGGCGGCACTCGCCGAGGCGCTGGCGTTTCGCAAGGCGATGGAGGACTCGCTGTCGACCGGCCTGCGCGCGCGCGACCTCGCCGGGCGCATCACCTACGTCAACCCGGCGTTCTGCCAGATGGTGGGCTTCAGCGCCGACGAGCTGCGCGCCGCCGCGACGCCGCCGTACTGGCCACCCGAGCACGCGGCGACGTACGCGCAGCGGCAGTCGTCGCGGCTGGCGTCGCTGCAGACGGCCGCCGACACGCGCGAGGGCTACGAGACCGTGTTCATGCGCAAGGACGGCGAGCGCTTCCCGGTGATGATCTACGAGGCGCCGCTGGTCGACGGCAGCGGCCGCCACACCGGCTGGATGAGCGCCGTGCTCGACATGAGCGCGCAGCGCCGCGTCGAGGACCTGTCGCGCCAGCAGCAGGAGCGGCTGCAGGCGGCAGCGCGGCTGGCCACCGTGGGCGAGATGGCCTCGCTGCTCGGCCACGAGCTGAACCAGCCGCTGGCGGCGATCGCCAGCTATGCCAGCGGCTCGCTGAACCTGCTCGAGCACCCCGACGACGAGACGCCCGGGCTGCTGCGCCAGGCGCTCGCGCGCATCGCCGAGCAGGCCGAGCGCGCCGGGCGCGTGATCAAGAGCGTGCACGACTTCGTGCGCCGGCGCGAGCAGGCGCACGAGCCGATCCGCGCCGACCAGCTGCTCGACGCGGTGCTGCCGCTGGTGCGGCTGCAGGCGCGCAAGAGCGGCACGCGCGTCGACGTCGAGCTGCCGCAGCCGGTGCCGCGCGTGCGCTGCGACCGCACGATGATCGAGCAGGTGCTGCTGAACCTGACGCGCAACGGCATCCAGGCGATGGAGCGCGACACGCCGCCCGCGCAGCGCGTGCTGACGCTGCGCGTGCACGCGGCGCAGGGGCGCCGCGTCGCGTTCTCGGTGACCGACGCTGGCCCCGGCATCGCGCCCGACGTCGCGCAGCGCCTGTTCACGCCGTTCTTCACGACGCGGCGCGAAGGCATGGGCCTGGGGCTGAGCCTGTGCCGCACCGTGATCGAGCAGCACGGCGGCGCGCTCGACTTCGACACGCGCACCGCCGCCGACGCCGGCGGCGGCACCGGCACGACGTTTCGCTTCACGCTGCCGCTGGACACCGCGCCGGCGCGCGCGGACACGCCGGCGCAGACCGTCGAGCAGTAGCCGGCGCTGTCCCATACTCTGCCCATGACGTCCGCTGCCGTGCCGATCGTCTACCTCGTCGACGACGAGGACGTCGTGCGCGACGCGCTGGCGTGGCTGCTGCGCTCGCGCCGGCTGCTGTCGGAGGGCCACGCCAGCGCCGAGGCGTTCGAGGCGATGCTCGACGCGCTGCCGCCGGCCGTGCGTGCCGACTGGCCGCGCGCGCCGTCGTGCCTGCTGCTCGACGTGCGCATGCCGGGCACCAGCGGGCTGGCGCTGTTCGAGCGCCTCGTCGAGCGCGGCCTCACGGACCGGCTGCCGGTGATCTTCCTCACCGGCCACGGCGACGTGCCCACGGCGGTGGCCGCCGTCAAGCGCGGTGCGTTCGACTTCGTCGAGAAGCCGTTCTCCGACAACGCGCTCGTCGACCGCGTCGAGCAGGCGCTGGCCGCCAGCGCGGCGGCGATCGCCGCGCGCGCGCGCCAGCGCGCAGTGGCCGACGCGGTGGCCGAGCTGACCGAACGCGAGCGCGACGTGATGCGCCTCGTCGTCGCCGGACGGCCGAACAAGCTGATCGCTGACGCGCTCGACATCAGCGTGCGCACGGTGGAGGTGCACCGCGCGCGGGTGTTCGAGAAGATGCGCGTCAAGTCGGCGGTCGAACTCGCCAACCTGCTGCGCGAACATGGGCTGGCGCCCGAGCCCGAGGCGCATTGACCGCGGCGTGCGTGCCCGGCGACGTTGGCGCGCCGCGCTGGCCGCGCTGCTCGTCGCGGCGGGCGTCGCCCGCGCGCAAGACAGCGGCCCGGTGCCGCTCGAGCGGTTGTACACCAGCGACGTCGGCGTGCTGTTCACGGTGGCCGTCGAGATCGGCGGCGAGCGCGGCCGCTGGCTCGTCGACACCGGGGCGAGCCGGCACCTCGTGACCCCGGCGTTCGCACGGCGCCTGGGTCTGCGCGAACTCGGCCGCAGCGGCGCCGACACCGCCTTCGGGACACTGCATGGGCCCGAGGTCGCGCTGCCGTCGCTGCGGCTCGGGCAGCGGCGTCTCGACGGGCAGCGCGCCCTCGTCGTCGACGTGCCGGCCCTCGCCGGGCCCGCGACGGCAGGCATCGACGGCGTGCTGGGTGCGCCCGCGCTGCTCGATGGCGCGCTCGACCTGGACCTCGCAGCCTCCGTGCTGCGCACGCGCGCCGACGCGCCCGCCGGCTGCGATGCCCCGCGTGCCGCGTTGCCGCTCGAGCTGCGACGCGGCCTGCCGGTCGTCGCGCTGCGCGTCGAGGGGCGCATCGCGTTCGCGCTGATCGACACCGGCTACGCCGGAGCGCTGGCGCAGATCGACGGCGAGCGGCCCGCCGCGCGCGCCAGCGACGTCGCGCTCGGGCCGCTCGTGCGCCGCCAGGTGCCGGTGATGGCGCTGCGCGCCCCGGCGCTGCGAGTGGCACTGGCCGGCGACGCGCGCCAGGACGATGTCACGGCGCTGGCCGGTGCCGCGCTGCTCGACGGTGCGGCACTGCGGCTGAGCCCGCGCGACGGTGTGCTGTGTGTCGCCCCCGACGAACGCACGCTGAGCGGCAGTTTCGGCTTCGGCCTGGGCGCCGATGCCAACGGCCTGTTCGTCGACGCGGTATCGGACGGCAGTCCGGCGGCGCTGGCCGGCCTGCGCGAGGGCGACCGGGTGCGGCAGTGGAACGGCGCCGCGCCGACGACGGTGGCCGACGCGTGGGCCGCCGTGCACGGGCTGGACATGATGACGCTCGTCGTCGAACGCCACGGTGTCGCGATCGCGCGCGTGCTGCGGCGCGCGCACCCTGCACCGCCGCCTTGACGGCGGCTGCGCGCCGGATGGCGCCGCCGACATCGCGCAGTCAGTCCGTGTCGACCGCCTCGGCGAGGCTGCGCGTGACCACCGGCGGCGTCGGCCCGCGGTGCAGCGCGTTGCGACGCTCGCGCAGCGCGAGGTCGGCCGCCGTCATGCGGTCGAAGCGGCGCAGGTGCTCGACCCACGATTCGTCGACGAAATACTCGACGTAGCGCCCGGGCTGCGCCGCGTCGCGGAACAGCCACCAGCTGAGCACGCCCTGGCGCAGCCGCGCGCGGCGCGTGTCGCGCATCACCGCGCGGAAGGCGGCCTCGTCGGCGGGGTCGATCAGGTACTCGATGCTGACCAGCACCGGCCCCTCGTGCGGGTCGCGCGGGCCGGCCAGCGGCGGCGGCGCGAGCGGCGCCGGTGTCAGGTCCTCGCCCTCGCGCGCCTCGATGCTCAGCCGCCGCGTCGCGAGCACGATCGCCAGGCCGGTGGCCGCCGACAGCAGCAGCGCGCTGCGCAGGCTCGTCCAGTGCGCGACCTGGCCCCACAGCGCCGCGCCGACCGCCGCCCCGCCCATCAGCGCCATCTGGTAGATCGACATGCCGCGCGCGCGCACCCAGTCGGGCAGCGCGAACTGCGCCGACAGCGTCAGCGAGTTGGCCACCGAGATCCACGCCATGCCGGCCACCAGCATGCCCGGCGCGGCGACCCACACCGTCGGCGCGAGCGCGACGGTGCTCATCGCCGCGACCTGCAGCAGCGAGCCCCAGCGCAGCATCTGGTCGTAGCTCAGCCACCGGCGCAGCCCCTGCATCTGGGCGGCGGCGAGCACGGCGCCGGCACCCATGCACGCGAGCAGCAGCGTGAAGCTGCCGGCGCCACCCCCCTCGAGACCCTGCGCGACCAGCGGCAGCAGCGCGAGCAGCGCGGTCGACTGCATGAAGAACAGCGCCACGCGCAGCAGCACGACGTGCATGCGCTGGCTCTGGCGCACGTACTGCAGCCCGACGCGGATCGCGCCGACGAAGCGCTCGGCCGGCAGCGCCTTGGCCTGCACCTCGCGCTTCCAGCGCCAGATCGCGAGCGCCGCGCCGACCGACAGCACCGCGTTGAGCACGAACACCCACACCGTGCCGGCGCCGGCGATGATCGCGCCGGCGGCCACCGGGCCGATGATGCGCGACGCGTTCATCGCGATGCCGTTGAGCGCCAGTGCCGGCGACAGCTGCGCCTTCGGCACCACCTCGGGCACCAGCGCGGCGAACACCGGCCAGCGCATCGCCAGCCCGATGCCGTTGAGGAAGGTCAGCGCCAGCAGCAGCGGCGGCGTCATCGCGCCGGCCAGCAGCACCAGGCACACCAGCGTGGCCACCGCGGCGACCCACACCTGCGTGACCATCAGGTAGCGCCGGCGGTCGACGATGTCGGCCAGCGCGCCGCTGGCCAGCCCGAGCAGGAACACCGGCAGGGTGGAGGCCGTCTGCACCAGCGCGACCCAGCCCGGCGTGCCGGCGAGCTGCGTCATCAGCCACGCGGCGGCGACGTCGTTCATCCACATGCAGGCGTTGGCGGTGACCCACACCACCCACAGCATGCGGAACACCGGCAGCGCCAGCGGCGACCACGCCGTCACCCGCGGCGCCGCGTCGGCCTGCGGGGGCGGTGCGTCGCTCGGCGTCGTCATGGGCGCACGTTAGCACCGCGGTGCGCGGCTCCAAGCCGCGACGATGGCGGCGACAATGACGCGATGGCCCTCGGCGAGTTCGACCTCATTGCAAAGTACTTCAGCCACCCGGCGCGGCGCTCGCCGCTGGGTGTGGGCGACGACTGCGCACTGCTCGCGCCGGCGCCGGGCATGCAGCTCGCGGTGTCGAGCGACCTGCTCGTCGAGGGGCGGCACTTCCTGTCCACCGTGGCGCCCGAGCGCCTGGGCCACAAGGCGCTGGCCGTCAATCTGAGCGACCTCGCCGCGTGCGGCGCGCAGCCGCTGGCGTTCACGCTGGCCCTGTCGATGCCGCGCGTCGACGAGGCCTTCCTCGACGGCTTCGCGCGCGGGCTGTACGCGCTGGCCGACGCGCACGGCGTCGAGCTGGTCGGCGGCGACACGACCGCCGGGCCGCTGGCGATCTGCATCACCGTCTTCGGCGAGGTCCCGGCCGGCCAGGCGCTGCTGCGCAGCGGCGCGCGCGCCGGCGACGACCTGTGGGTCAGCCACCCGCTGGGCGGCGGCCTCGGCGACGCGCGGCTTGCGCTCGAGATGTTCCGCGGCACCGTGGCGGTGACGCCCGACTTCGAGCGCCTGCGCCTGGCGATGGAGTGCCCGCAGCCGCGCGTGGCGCTCGGCGTCGCGCTGCGCGGCGTGGCCACCAGCGCGATCGACCTCAGCGACGGGCTCGTCGGCGACCTCGGGCACCTGCGCGAGCGCTCGCGCGTCGGCGCCGTCGTCGACGTCGACGCGCTGCCGCGCAGCGCCGCGCTGGCCGCGCAGCCGCGCGCGCGCCAGCTCGAATGCATGGTCTCGGGTGGCGACGACTACGAGCTGCTGTTCACCGCGCCGAGCGCGCAGCGCGACGCGGTGCACGCCGCCGGCGCGGCCGCCGGCGTCGGCGTCGCGCGCATCGGGCGCATCGTCGAGGAGCCCGGGCTGCGGCTCGTCGACGCGCGCGGCGAACCGGTGCGCGGCGACTTCGCCGCGTTCGACCACTTCGCGGCGCCATGACGGCCGACGCGATCGCCGCACCGCCGCGCCGCGCGAGCGCCGGCTTCATGCTCGGGCACCCGGCACGCTGGATCGCGCTGGGCTTCGGCAGCGGGCTGTCGCCCTGGGCGCCGGGCACCGTGGGCACGCTGTGGGCGTGGCTCGCGTTCCTGCTGCTCGACCACTGGCTCGACGACGCCGGCTGGGCCGTCGCGCTGCTCGTCGCGTTCGCGGTCGGCTGGTGGGCGTGCACGCGCACCGCGCGCGACCTCGGCAGCGCCGACCCGAGCGCGATCGTGTGGGACGAGGTCGTCGCGTTCTGGATCGTGCTGTGGCTCGTGACGCCGGCGGGCTTCTGGAGTCAGGCGGCGGCGTTCGCGCTGTTTCGCCTGTTCGACGCGGCCAAGTGGGGGCCGGTGCGCTGGGCCGACCGCGCGTTCAAGGGCGCCGCCGGCCAGCCGCCGGGCTGGGCGCAGGGCTTCGGCATCCTGTTCGACGACCTCGTCGCGGCGCTGTGCACGCTGCTCGTCGTCGCGCTCGCGCGCTGGCTCTGATGCTCGACCTCGCCGCCATCGAGCCGCTGGTGCAGCCGCTGGCCGCGGCGCTGACGGCACGGGGGCGGCGGCTGGCGACGGCCGAGAGCTGCACCGGCGGGCTGATCGCCGCCGCGTGCACTGCGCTGGCCGGCTCGAGCCTGTGGTTCGAGCGCGGCTTCGTGACCTACAGCAACGAGGCCAAGACCGAGCTGCTCGGCGTGCCGGCGGCGCTGATCGCCGCGCACGGCGCCGTCAGCGAGGAGGTCGCGCGCGCGATGGCCGCCGGCGCGCTCGCGCACTCGCACGCCGACATCGCGGTCGCCGTCACCGGCATCGCCGGCCCCGGCGGCGCGACGCCGGGCAAGCCGGTGGGCCTCGTGTGGCTCGCTTGGGCGACGCGCGACGGCACGGCCGGCGCGCGCCGGCTGCAGCTGCCCGGCGACCGCGCCGCGGTGCGCGCCACCACGGTGGCCGAGGCGCTGCGGCAGGCGCTGGCGCTCGCCTGAGCGTTGGGCGGCGCGCCGTCTGCCCGCACCGCGACGTGTCCGCCCGGAACCGGCAGGCACAATGGGCTGGATCGCAGAAACGTCGACACACGCATCACACCCGCCACACCCGCGAGGAGGCCACGGCGATGGACGACAGAGGCGAAGGCGCCGACTTCACGAAGCTGGTGCCCGGCTTCGACTTCCTGCAGACGCTGGTCAAGACAGCCGGCGCTACGGTGCCCAGCGTCGGCCAGTGGGTCGCGCCGACGCTGGACCCCGACGAGATCGACAAGCGTATCGGCGAGCTGCGCACCGTCCAGTTCTGGCTCGAGCAGAACGCGCGCCTGCTGGCCTCGACGATCCAGGCGCTCGAGGTGCAGCGCATGACGCTTTCGACGCTGAAGACGATGAACGTGCAGATGGCCGACCTGCGCGAGGCGCTGACGATCCGCAGGCCCGAGACCGCCGCGCCGGCGGCCGGCGAGCCGAAGGCCGCCGAGGCTGCCGCGAGTGCGCCGCCGGCACCGAAGCCGGCGCGCAAGCGCACGCCACGCCCGGCCGCCGGCGCCGAGCCCCCCGCGCCGGCCGCGGTCGACCCGATGCAGTGGTGGAGCGCGCTGACGCGACAGTTCACCGAGATCGCGACCCAGGCTCTGCGCGACACCCAGGCCGCGGCGGCCTCGCCCCCCGCCCCGCCGCCGGCAGCCACGCCCGGCGCCGCTGCCGCCGCCGCTGCGCCGGCAGCGCCGACGCCGGCCGCGCGGCGCACGCGTGCAGCGGCTGCGAACGCGCCGGCCAAGGGCGCGGCAGGCCGCAAGACGACGCGCAAGGACCCCGCCGAGCGCGCGCGCTGACGCGCGCGCACCGCCGTTCGCTGCGCTGCCGGCCGTGATCCACGCCTCGATCCCCGCCGAGGGCCCCGCCCGCCGCTTGCGATGACCTTGCCGTTCCAGCACGCCCACGCGACCCACCCCGACTGGCGCATCGCGCTGTCGCTCGCGGCGGCGCAGCTCGACGCCCAGCGCGACGCCCCACTCGACCGGCACCGCCGCGGTGGCGGTGGCCGTGCCGCCGACGCACCGACGCTGGGCTTCGTCTATGTCACCGACCATTACGCCGGCGACGCCGACGCGCTGCTCGACGCGCTGCGCCGGCGCTGGCCGGGCGTCGCATGGGTCGGCGCGGTGGGCGTCGGCGTGGCCGCCGGCGGCGTCGAGTACATCGACGAGCCGGCGCTGGTGCTGATGCTCGCCGCGCTGCCGCGCGAGAGCTTTCGCGTGTTCTCGGGCGCGCAGCCGCTGGGCCGCTTCGACGCGCACACCGCGCTCGTGCACGCCGACGGCACGACGCCCGACCTCGCCGAGCTGATCGCCGAGCTCGCCGCGCGCACCGGCTCGGGCTACCTGTTCGGCGGGCTCGCGTCGTCGCGCGGCGCCGTCGTGCACTTCGCCGACGGCGCGTGGCGCGGCGGGCTGTCGGGCGTCGCGTTCACGCGCGACGTCGCGCTGGTGTCGCGCGTGACGCAGGGCTGCCAGCCGGTGGCGCCGGCGCGGCGTGTGACGGCCGCCGAGCGCCACGTCGTGCGCACGCTCGACGGCGAGCCCGCGCTCGACTGCCTGCTGCGCGACCTCGGCGTCGACCCGCGCCACCCGCGCAGCGCGCTGGCGCGCATCCGCACGACGCTCGTCGGCCTGAGCGATGGCGACGTGCCGGGGCTCGCGCGTGCCGGCCCGTTCGGCGTCGACACGCGTGTGCGTCACCTGGTGGGTATCGACCCCGCCGAGCGCGCGATCGCGGTGGCCGACGTCGTCGAGCCGGGCATGCAGCTCGCGTTCTGCCAGCGCGACGCCGACGCCGCACGGCGCGACCTCGTGCGCATCTGCGCCGAGATCCGCGAAGAGCTCGGCGCCGACGCGACGCAGCCGGTGGCCGCCGCAGGCGTGCCCGCCGCCGCGGCCCCGTTCGATGCGGCGTCGCGCATCCGCGGCGCGATCTACGTCAGCTGCGCCGGGCGTGGCGGTCCGCACTTCGGCGGACCGTCGGCCGAGCTGCAGATCGTGCGGCGCGCGCTCGGCGATGTGCCGCTGGCCGGCTTCTTCGCCGGCGGCGAGATCGGCCATCGCCACCTGTACGGCTACACCGGCGTGCTGACGGTCTTCGTCGGGCGCTGACCGCGCGCCCGCCATTCAGTCGGCCGTGCGCGGACAGCCGGCCATTGCAGCGGCCGGCGCAAAGGCGTTTTGACCGCACGCCGGCGCGGGCCGTGGCCGGCAGCGGCGCTGGCCACGCTACATTGCCGCACCCCGCCGTGCCGCGTGAGGCGGGTGGCCCGCGCCCGAGGACCCCGCGATGAACGCTCCCGAATCCGCTGCCCCGCTCGCCGGCGCCGAACGCGCCGCGCGCCAGGCCGAGGTCGTCGCCGCGCTGCAGCGCGTGCTGCCGGCGCACGCGCTGCTGTGGCACGCCGAAGACACGGTGCCGTACGAGTGCGACGGCCTCACCGCCTACCGCGAGCGCCCGCTCGCGGTCGCGCTGCCCGAGACCGAGGCGCAGGTCGCCGCGGTGCTGAAGGCCTGCCATCGGCTGCAGGTGCCGGTCGTCGCGCGCGGCGCGGGCACCGGGCTGTCGGGCGGCGCGATGCCGCATGCGCTCGGCGTGACGCTGAGCCTGGCCAAGTTCAACAAGATCCTGAAGGTCGATCCGGCGAGCCGCACCGCCACCGTGCAGTGCGGCGTGCGCAACCTCGCGATCAGCGAAGCCGCCGCACCGTACGGCCTGTATTACGCGCCCGACCCGTCGAGCCAGATCGCGTGCACGATCGGCGGCAACGTCGCCGAGAACTCGGGCGGCGTGCACTGCCTGAAGTACGGGCTGACGGTGCACAACGTGCTGCAGGTGCGCGGCTTCACCGTCGACGGGGAGCCGGTCACGTTCGGCAGCGAGGCGCTCGACGCGCCGGGGCTGGACCTGCTGGCCGCCGTCGTCGGCAGTGAGGGCATGCTCGCGGTGACGACCGAGGTCGTCGTCAGGCTGGTACCCAAGCCGCGGCTGGCGCGCTGCATCATGGCCAGCTTCGACGACGTGCGCAAAGCCGGCGACGCGGTGGCCGCCGTGATCGCCGCAGGGATCATCCCGGCCGGCCTCGAGATGATGGACAAGCCGATGACGGCCGCCGTCGAGGACTTCGTCCACGCCGGCTACGACCTCGACGCGGCGGCGATCCTGCTGTGCGAGAGCGACGGCACGCCCGAGGAGGTGGCCGAGGAGATCGAGCGCATGCAGGCCGTGCTGTCGGCCGCCGGCGCGACGCGGCTGCAGGTCAGTCGCAGCGAACAGGAACGGCTCACGTTCTGGAGCGGGCGCAAAAACGCGTTCCCGGCCAGCGGGCGCATCAGCCCCGACTACATGTGCATGGACAGCACGATCCCGCGCAAGAAGCTGGCCGACATCCTGCTCGCGATCGCCGAGATGGAAACGAAGTACGGGCTGCGCTGCTGCAACGTGTTCCACGCCGGCGACGGCAACCTGCACCCGCTGATCCTGTTCGACGCCAACGACCCCGACCAGCTGCGCCGCGCCGAGCTGTTCGGCGCCGACATCCTCGAGACCAGCGTGCGCCTGGGCGGCACCGTGACCGGCGAGCACGGCGTCGGCGTCGAGAAGCTCAACTCGATGTGCGTGCAGTTCAGCCCCGAGGAGAGCGAGCAGATGCTCGCGCTCAAGCGCGCGTTCGACCCGGCCGGGCTGCTGAACCCGGGCAAGGTGATTCCGACGCTCGCGCGCTGCGCCGAGTACGGGAAGATGCACGTGCGCAAGGGCCTGCTGCCCTTCCCCGAACTGGAGAGGTTTTGATGGCACCCCCCCGAAGCGCCTTCGGCGCCTCCCCCCCACGGGGGCGCCGCCAGCGCAGCGGCGAAGCCGGATCCGCGGCGGCCGCTGGATCGGCCCGGCGTACCGCGAGGGCCGCGTCGCAGCACGCGCAGGAGGCCTGAATGGACGCGGCTCTGGCACGGCTCGTCGAGCGGGTGCAGGCGGCGCGCGCGGGTCGTACGGCGCTCGAGATCCGCGGTGGGGGCACGAAGGCGTTCTACGGTGGTGAGCCCGTCGGCGAGCCGTTGGACGTGCGCGAGCTCACCGGCATCAGCCGCTACGAGCCGAGCGAGCTCGTCGTCGCGGTGCGCGCCGGCACGCCGCTGGCCGAGCTCGAGGCGGCACTGGCCGCGCAGGGCCAGTGCCTGCCGTTCGAGCCGCCGCGCTTCGGCAGCATCGACGATGCGGGGGGCACCGTCGGCGGCATGGTCGCCGCGGGCCTGGCCGGCCCGGCGCGCGCGGCGGTGGGCGGCGTGCGCGACTACGTGCTCGGCGCGACGATGCTCAACGGCAAGGCCGAAGTCCTGAGCTTCGGCGGCCAGGTGATGAAGAACGTCGCCGGCTACGACGTGGCGCGGCTGCTCGCCGGCTCACTCGGGATCCTCGGCGTGATCTGCGAGGTGTCGCTGAAGGTGCTGCCGGCGCCGGTGGCGCGCGCGACGCTGCGCTTCGAGATGGACCAGGCGCAGGCCATCCGCGACCTCAATGCGTGGGGCGGCCAGCCGCTGCCGCTCAACGCCAGCGCTTGGTGGCAGAGCACGCTCGCGGTGCGGCTGGCCGGTGCCCGTGCGGCGGTCGACGCCGCGTGCGCGCAGCTCGGCGGCGAACGCGTCGACGACGCCCTCGCCGCTGCGTTCTGGGACGGACTGCGCGACCAGCGCGACGAGTTCTTCACCGCCGCGCACGCGAGGGTCGCTGCCGGCGCCGCGCTGTGGCGCCTGTCGTTGCCGCCGACGACGCCGCCGCTGGCGCTCGCCGGCGACGTGCTCGTCGAGTGGGGTGGCGCGCAGCGCTGGCTGGTGAGCGACGAGGCGCCGCAGCGCATCCGCGATGCCGCGGCGGCCGCCGGCGGCCACGCGACGCTGTGGCGCGGCGGCGACCGCCGTGCCGGCGCATTCGCGCCGCTGCCGCCCGCGCTGGCACGGATCCACCGCGAGCTGAAGACCGCGTTCGACCCCGACCGCGTCTTCAACCCGGGCCGGCTGTACCCGGATCTCTGAGCGATCGCCGATGGACGCGTTGCGGGGCCTCGCGGTGCTGCTGCTGTGCCAGTCGGCCGGCGAGGCGCTCGCGCGGCTGACGCACGCGCCGCTGCCGGGGCCGGTGCTCGGGCTGCTGATCCTCGTGGCGCTGCTGCGTGTCGAGGCGCTGCGCCGCCCGGTGGCCGCTGCGGCCGACGCGCTGCTCGCGCACCTGTCGCTGCTGTTCGTGCCGGTGGGCGTCGGCGTCGTCGTGCACCTGGACCTGATCGCGCGCTTCGGCGTGCGCATGGCGGTGGCCGTCGTGCTGTCGACGTGGGTCGGCCTCGCGGTGACGGCGCTCGTGCTGCGCGCGCTGCTGCCCGGCCCGGCGCAGGCCTGAGGGACGGCCGTGCAGAGCTTCGTCGAGCTGTGGGTCTACCTGTCGGCCACGCCGCTGTTCGGGCTGACGGCCACGCTCACCGTCTACGTCGGCGCGCAGGGGCTCGCGCAGCGGCTGGGCCAGCCGCCGTGGGCCAACCCGGTGCTGGTCACCGTCGTCGTGCTCGCCGTGCTGCTGTGGGCCACCGCGACGCCGTACCCGACCTACTTCTCGGGCGCGCAGTTCATCCACTTCCTGCTCGGACCCGCGGTCGTCGCGCTCGCGTGGCCGCTGTGGCAGCGCCGCGCCGAGCTGCGCCGGCGCGCGGGCCCGATCGTGCTCGCCGCGCTGGCCGGCGGCGGCGCCGCGGCGGCGAGCGCGGTGGCGCTGGGGCTCGCGCTCGACCTGCCGCGCGACGTCGTGCTGTCGCTCGCGCCGAAGTCGGTCACGGCGCCGGTGGCGATGGGCATCGCCGAGCAGATCGGCGGCATCCCGGCGCTGGCCGCCGCGTTCGCGGTGCTCACCGGCATGACGGGCGCGGTCAGCGCGAAGTACCTGTTCGACGCGCTGCGCGTGCCGCCGGGCGCGGTGCGCGGCTTCGCGCTCGGCACCGCGTCGCACGGCCTCGGCGCGGCGCGCGCGCTGCAGGTCGACCCCGACGCCGGTGCCTACGCCGGGCTCGCGCTCGGCCTG
Organism: Azohydromonas sediminis; assembly: GCF_003574675.1. Taxonomy (GTDB): domain Bacteria; phylum Pseudomonadota; class Gammaproteobacteria; order Burkholderiales; family Burkholderiaceae_C; genus Calidifontimicrobium; species Calidifontimicrobium sediminis. Next base: position 73,443 of record NZ_QOAZ01000009.1, on the reverse strand, counting down.
CAGGTCGTGCTCGCCGCGCTGCTGCTGCCGCTGGCGTTCCGGCTGTTCTGACGTTCCACCGAGGTTCCATGCAAACCGCGCTCGCCGACGAGTTCAAGCACACCCGCGAAGGCCAGGAGGCCGAGGCGATCCTGCGCAAGTGCGTCCACTGCGGCTTCTGCACCGCCACGTGTCCGACGTACCAGCTGCTCGGCGACGAGCTCGACGGCCCGCGCGGGCGCATCTACCTGATCAAGCAGGTGCTCGAAGGCGCGCCGGTCACGCGCAAGACGCAGCTGCACCTCGACCGCTGCCTGACGTGCCGCAACTGCGAGACGACGTGCCCGAGCGGCGTGCAGTACGGGCACCTGGTCGACATCGGACGCCAGATCGTCGAGCAGCGCGTCGAGCGGCCGGCCGGCGAGCGCGCGGTGCGCTGGCTGCTGAAGGAGGGGCTGACGTCGCCGCTGTTCGCGCCGGCGCTGAAGCTCGGCCAGCTCGCGCGGCCGCTGCTGCCACAGGCGCTCAGGAACAAGGTCCCGGCGAAGGCCCCGGCGCGCGCGCACCGCTGGCCGACGCAGACGCACCCGCGCAAGGTGCTGCTGCTGCTGGGCTGCGTGCAGCCGGCGATGATGCCCAACGTCAACAGCGCCACCGCGCGCGTGCTCGACGCCGCCGGCATCCAGACGCTGGTGGCCGACGGCGCGGGCTGCTGCGGCGCGCTGCGCACGCACCTGGGCGACACGGCGGGCGGCCTGGACGACATGCGGCGCAACGTCGACGCGTGGTGGCCGCTGGTGCAGCGCGGCGAGGTCGAAGCGATCGTGATGAACGCCTCGGGCTGCGGCGTCACCGTCAAGGAGTACGGCCACGCGCTGGCGCACGACCTCGACTACGCCGACAAGGCCCGACTCGTCAGCGCGCTGACGAAGGACCTCAGCGAACTGCTGCCCGACCTGGTGCCGGCGCTGCGCGAGCGCCTCGCGCACGCGGCCGAAGCCGCCGGGGCGCGCGGCGTGCCGGTCAAGCGGCTCGCCTTCCACCCGCCGTGCACGCTGCAGCACGGGCAGAAGCTGCGCGGCGGCGTCGAGACGCACCTGCGCGCACTCGGTTTCGACGTGCAGCTCGCGCCGAGCGACAGCCACCTGTGCTGCGGCTCGGCCGGCACCTACAGCGTGCTGCAGCCCGAACTGGCCTACCAGCTGCGCGACCGCAAGCTGCAGGCGCTGGCCCCGATCGATGCGCAGGTCATCGTCTCGGCCAACATCGGCTGCATCCAGCACCTGCAGACCGGCACGCCGCTGCCGGTGAAGCACTGGGTCGAGGTCGTCGACGAGGCGCTGGGCTGAAGGCCGCGGCGCGCGGCCTGCCTGCGCAGGCCGCCACGGCACGACGGGCGGGGACTCAGCGCGGGCTTGGGAGCGTTGTGCCGTCGTCAGTGCCGCGCCGCGCCGACGTAGATGTCGGTGTCGCGCAGCAGCCGGCGCAGCGTCTCGAACGCGACCTGCACCACCTCGGGCCGCCCCACGGCCGGCGCCAGCGCGACGACGGCCTCGTCGTCGTCGACGCGCAACTCGCGCAGCCACGCCCCGGCGGGCAGCGCGCGGCCGACTTCGCCGCACACGGCGCGCTCCAGGGCCGTCAGCAGGCCGCGCACGCGCCCCGGCTCGCCGACCAGCGTCGGCGGCAGCACCGTCGGCGCGGCGCCGGCGGGGTGGATCGGGATCATGCGGTGGGCCATGTGCGCATCTTCGCCGCCGCGCCGGCGCCGACGTTGATCGAAGTCAAACCGCTGCGCCGGCGGCGCCGATGCCCCTTCAGGCGGCGTGCGCGTCGGCCGCCAGCGGCACCGGCCGCACGCGCAGCGCGAGCACGACGCCGGCCACCAGCAGCGCGATGCCGGCCAGCGTCGCAGTGTCGGGCCACGCGCCGCGCAGCGCGAGCGCGTAGGCCAGCGCCGACAGCGTCTCGAACACGATCAGCTGGCCCGTCAGCGTCGTCGGCAGCCGCTGGCTAGCCGCGTTCCAGCACAGCGTGCCGAGCCACGACGCGAGCAGCCCGATGGCCAGCATCAGGCCGACGAACAGCTGCGGCCGCGGTCCCCACGGCATCGCGAACGCGCTGCCGCTGGCCGCGCTCCAGGCCCAGTAGCCGGCGAAGCCCGCCACCGCCAGCGGCAGCGTCGCCACGCCCTGCGCAGTGGCACACACGGTGGGCGAACGGTCGGGGTGCGCGCGCAGCCAGTCGGCGTTGCGGATCGGGTACCAGGTCCAGCAGGCCACCGCGCCGACCGCCAGCAGCGCACCGAGCGCGTAGCGGCCGAGGTCGGCCGCCGGGTCGTCGCGCAGGTGCGCGAGCTCGGCCTGGTTGACGAGCGCGATGCCGGCGGCGATCACCAGCAGCGACGGCGCCAGCCGCGCCCACGGCAGGCGGCCGTCGCGGCGCGCGTCGCGCAGGTTGGAGCTCACCGCGATCGCGACCGGCAGCGTGCCGATGATCATCGTCGGCAGCGGCGCACCGGCGTGCTGGATCGCACCGGCGAGGAACAGGTAGTAGACGACGTTGCCCACCAGCGCGAGCTCGAGCGCCTGCACCCAGTCGGCGCGCGTGAGCTGGCGCAGGCGCTGGCGGTCGAGCCACGCCAGCGGCAGCGCGATCAGACCGAACGCCAGGTAGCGCGCGAACGACAGCAGCGCCGGCGGGTAGTCGGCCAGCAGCACCGGCGCGACGAAGACGAGGCCCCACATCAGCCCCGCCGCGAGCGCGAACAGGGTGCCGGTGACGAGCGCGGTGCGGTGTGGCATGGGGCGCGCATTGTCGCTGCGGGTCGGCCGCGATGCCGCGCCGGGCGTGCGGCGGCTATCCTGCACGCGACCCCGTGGCTGGAGCCCCGCGATGACCCACCTGCTCGCCCTCGACCAGGGCACGTCCAGCTCGCGCAGCATCGTGTTCGACGCGCGCGGGCGCGTCGTCGCGATGGCGCAGCGCGAGCTGCGGCAGATCTACCCGCAGCCGGGCTGGGTCGAGCACGACCCGAACGAGATCTGGGCCACGCAGCTCGACACCGCGCGCGAGGCGCTGGCCCAAGCCGGGCTCGCGGCGCGCGACATCACCGCCATCGGCATCACCAACCAGCGCGAGACCACCGTGCTGTGGAACCGCCGCACCAGCCAGCCGGTGGCGCACGCCATCGTCTGGCAGGACCGCCGCACCGAGCCGCTGTGCGCGCAGCTGCGCGCGCAGCCGGCGCTGGCCGAGCACGTGCGCGCCGCCACCGGGCTCGTGATCGACTCGTACTTCTCGGCCACCAAGCTGCGCTGGCTGCTCGACCGCGTGAGCGGCGCGCACATCGCCGCCGCGCACGGCGAGCTGGCCTTCGGCACCGTCGACAGCTGGCTGCTGTTCAAGCTCACCGGCGGGCGCGTGCACGCCACCGACGTCAGCAACGCGGCGCGCACGATGCTGTTCGACGTGCGCCACCACGTGTGGGACCACGAGCTGCTGGCCGCCTTCCACGTGCCCGACAGCGTGCTGCCGAAGGTGCACGCCTCCAGCCACGTCTACGGCGAGACCGAGGCGGCGCTGCTCGGCGCCGCGGTGCCGATCGCCGGCATCGCCGGCGACCAGCAGGCGGCGCTGTTCGGCCAGGCCTGCTTCGCGCCGGGGAAGGCCAAGAACACGTACGGCACCGGCTGCTTCATGCTGATGCACACCGGCAGCCGCTTCGAGCGCTCGCGCCACGGGTTGGTGAGCACCGCGGCGGCGCAGGTGGGCAGCGCGAAGCAGTACGCGCTCGAAGGCAGCGTGTTCGTCGGCGGCGCCGTCGTGCAGTGGCTGCGCGACGGGCTGCACGCGATCGAATCCACCCGCGACGTGGAGGCGCTGGCCGCGAGCGTGCCCGACAGCGGCGGCGTGATGTTCGTGCCCGCCTTCACCGGGCTCGGCGCGCCGTACTGGAATGCGGATGCGCGCGGCACCATCACCGGCCTGACGCGCGGCAGCACGGTGGCGCACATCGCGCGCGCAGCGCTCGAGAGCATCGCCTACCAGAGCGCGGCGCTGCTGCAGGCGATGAGCGCCGACGCCGCCGCCAGCGGCAGTGCACCGGTGAGCGAGTTGCGCGTGGACGGTGGCGCCTGCGTCAACGACCTGCTGATGCAGTTCCAGGCCGACCTGCTCGGCATCCCGGTGGTGCGCCCGCAGGTAACCGAGACGACGGCGCTGGGCGCCGCCTACCTCGCGGGCCTGGCCACCGGCGTGTGGCGCAGCCTCGACGAACTGGCCGCGCTGTGGCAGCCGCAGCGCCGCTTCGAGCCGACGTTGCCGCGCGGGCGCGCGGCCGAGCGGATGGCGCAGTGGGAGCGGGCGGTGAGGCAGGCCATCGCGCCGTGACGGCGCGAACGCGGCAGGGCGGCCTGCCGCGCCGCCGTCAGCGCGTGGCCAGCAGCATCTGTTGCACCCACGTCGCCGCCTGCCCCTGCGGCTCGACGCGCGGCGGCGGCTCGTAGCGCAGGCCGATGGCCACGCGGCCGGTCCACCAGACGGTGCGGCCGGTCCCCGACAGCAGCAGCGGACCGACGTAGCCGTCGGGCACGTGGATGCCCAGGCGCTCCTGCGCGATCGATTCGCAAGCGCCGTGTGCGGGCGCGGGCGTCGCGGTCACCTCTGCTTTCATCGCGTTCTCCCGGGTCGATGCCGATGGCCGCATCTTCGACACCGGCGCCCGCCCCCGCATTGCCCGGTTCGGGGGATCGCGCGCCACCGACCGTGACGGATTCACTGGCGTCACCGCTTGATACACGTGTCTCCACCGCATCGACGGCAAGGTCGGCACCTCGCCGTCGAGTGCTGCCGCCGCACGAGACCGGCGGCCCGGTCACGTCGACGTGGCCCTCGCCGCGCCGTGCCGGCGCGCTCAACGCGGGCGTGCCTGCGTCGTCAGGAGAACCAGATGTTCCACAGACCGACGGCGACGTGGCCCCAGATGAGGATGTTGAACGCCAGCAGCGAGAACACCCGCGTGAAGCCCCACAGCGTGCGCGCACGGCGCAGGCAGGCGTCTTCGCCGGCGACGCCGTAGAGCACGAAGTACAGCGCCGACGGCACGAAGGTGCCGACGATCAGCACGCCCATCACCCAGTAGAAGACGGTCATGGGCGCATTGTCGGGCCTGCGGCGCCTGCCCGATGGCGCCGTGTAGACGGGCGAAACACCCGCTATCCCTGCCGTTCACTCGCCGGGCACCGATGTCCGAGGCCGGCCCGCTGCCCCACTCGCGCATCGCCGCCGAATGCGCGGGCTCGTGCTTCGGCGCCGCGTTCAGCGCGGCGCGGCGAGGTTCAGCGTCCAGTAGGTGGCGTAACCGGCGCCGGTCGCGCGCGCGCAGGCCAGCGCCATGTGCTGCACGTTCGGGTTCATCAGGTTCGCGCAGTGGCCGGGGCTCGCGGCCCACGCGGCGACGACGGCCTCGACGCTACCGTAGCCGGCGGCGATGTTCTCGCCGTAGGTGCGCCAGGCGTAGCCTGCGTTGGTGATGCGCGTGCCGGGGCCGACGCCTTCGGGGCTCGTGTGGCTGAAGTAGTTGCGCGCGGCCATGTCGGCCGCGTGGCCGGCCGCAGCCGCGTCGAGCTGCGCGTGCCACGCCAGCGCCGGCGCTGGCGCGTAGGTCGTGCTGCCGCAGGTCGCGCCGCCGGCGCGCAGCGCGTTGATGCGCTGCAGCGCCAGCGCCGCGAAGTTGGTCAGCCCGCAGGTGGCGCTGGCCGTGGCGGTCGCGGGGGCGGGAGGCAGTGGCGGTGATGGGCTCGGAGCGGCCGGCGCGGTGGCGCTGTCGCCCGTCGCCAGCGCCGGCGGTGCGTCGGCGGTGTCGCCGCCGCCCCCACCGCAGGCCCCCAGCGCCAGCGTGGCCACCAGGCCGGCCAGCGTGCGACAGCGCGCAAGACGCGCAAGTCGCGGGGCATGTGCCGGATCGGCAGGGGTCGTGCGCGGCATGCCGGCATTCTCGAGGCCCGCTGCGGCGTGCTTCGCACCGCGGCGGTAACGGCGGCGTAACGGCCGTGCGCCGGCGCGTCAGGGCGGCTCGGCGACGAGTTGCGCGCGGTCGAAGTCGAGTTCGGTGTGCGGCAGGCGCCACGTGTGCTCCGTGGGAGGCGGTACTGCGGCACCGGCGGCTGCGAGGTCGCCGGCGACGACGGCGCGCAGCACCTGCGGCGGCCAGCGGCGCGCGGCGAAGTCGCGCACCTGCTCGGCCGTCACGGCGCCGATCTCGTCGGGGTAGGCGGCCAATGCGCCCCACGGGCGGTCGGCGGCCCAGTGGCCGGCGAGCAGCGCGGCGATGCCGGCCGTCGTCTCCCACGCCCGTGCGAAGCCCCCCACCAGCGCCGCCTTGCGCGCGGCCAGTTCGCCGGGCTGCGGTGCGTCGCGCGCCAGGCGCTCGACTTCGTCGCGGATCAGCCGCAGCACCTCGGCCGCGGTGGCGTGGTCGGTCTGCGCGGTGGCGCTCCACCAGCCGCCGCCGGCGAAGGCCTCGCCGTCGGCGAACACGCCGTAGCTCAGCCCGCGGCGGATGCGCACCTGCTGGTTCAGCCGCGCCGAGTAGCCGCCGCCGAGCACGGCCGCGGCCACCTGCGCGACGCGCAGGTCGGCGTCGCCGAGCGCGACCCACGGCGCCGCGACGACGACGCTGCTCTGGCCGGCACCGGGCATGTCGACCCACGCCTCGCGCACGGCCATCGGCGCGGCCGGGCGCGGTGCGTCGTCGGCAATGGCCGCGCGGGTCGGCGCCCGCCAGTCGCCCAGGTGCCGGCGCGCGAGCGCGAGGGCCTGCGCCGGCGTGACGTCGCCGGCCAGCACGAGCAGCGCGCGGTCGGGGCGCGCGGCGCGGCGGTGGAACGCGACGACGTCGTCGCGCGTGAGCCGCCACAGCGACGCCGGCGTCGTCACCGCGCCGTAGGGGCTCGTGCCCCAGTGCAGCCGGCGTGCGACGCGCGCGGCGACGGCGGCGGGGTTGGCCCGCGCGAGGTCGAGGTCGTCGAGTGCCTGCAACCGCCAGCGCGCCAACTCGTTGGCGGCCAGCAGCGGGCGGCGCACGACGTCGGCCAGCAACGCGAGCGCGGCGTCGAGCTGCGGCGTGGCCACCGTCATCGAGACGCTGACGCTGTGCCAGCCGTGCGCGGTGTCGAGGCTCGCACCGAGCGCCTCGGCCTGGCGCGCGAGCGCCGCCGCATCGACGCGCCGCCCGCCGCGCTGCGCGCCGCGCGCGAGCAGCGCCGCCGTCGCGGCGGCGAGCCCAGCGCGGCCCGGCGGGTCGGACGCGGCGCCGGCGCGCAGCACGATCGCCACCGTGACCAGCGGCAGCCCGGGGCGCGCAGCGACGATCGTCGCGAGGCCGTTGTCGAGCGTGATCTCGTGCAGCGGCGGCAGCGCGAGCGGCCGCGCAGCGGCAGGCGGCGGCGGGGTGGCGGTTGTCGCGTGCGCGCTCGGCACGCCGACGAGCGCCATCGCGGCAGCGAGCAGCACGAGCGCCACGTGCCGTGCGCGCGGCAGGCACGCAAAAGGCCGGCCGTGCGCGCGAGCGCTCGCGCCCCCGCGCGCGCCGGCGGCCGCCGCGGGCGCGGTGCTCACCCGGGGGCACCCTGCACGTAGGTCAGCGCGACGCGGCGTGCCCGCAGCAGGTGTTCACGCGCGACGCGCTGCACGTCGGCCGCGGTGACGGCTTGCAGCTCGTCGAGCGCGCGGTCGGCCGCGTGCGCGTCGCCGCGCAGCACGAGTGCCCAGCCGAGCGCCTCGGCGCGGCCGGCCGGCGTCTCGCGCTCGACGAGTGCGGCCGTCGTCAGCTGCGCGCGCACCTTGGCCAGTTCCGCCGCCGACGGCGGCTTCTCGGCCAGTCGCAGCGTCTCGGCGGCGAGCACGCCCAGCAGCCGTGCCGGTGGCACGCCACCGGCGGCGATCGCCCAGCCGGCCAGCGTGCCGGCGTCGGCACGCAGGTCGGCACCGAAGCCGACCGCATTCGCGAGGTGACGCTCGCGCACCAGCGCCGCATGCAGCCGCGACGAGTGGCCGCCGGCCAGCAGCGCCGACGCGACCTGCAGCGCAGCGGCGTCGCGGTGCGCGGCGCCCGGCGCGCGCCACACCAGCGCCACGGCCGGCAGCGGCACGTGCGGCGCAGCCAGCCGCCGCGCCTCGTCGCGCCGGCGCGGCGGCTCGACGACCGCGACGCGCGGGATCGGCGTGCCCGGCGCCTCGACCGGCCCGAAGTGGCGCTGCACCCAGCGCGCGAGGTCGGCCACGTCGAACCCGCCGGCGACGATCAGCGCCGCGTTGTCGGGGCGGTAGTAGGTGCGGTGGAACGCGCGCACGTCGTCGAGCGTGGCCGCGCGCAGGTCGTCGATGCGGCCGATCACGCCGCGGCGGTACGGGTGCACGTCGAACGCGAGCGCGGGCAACGCCTCGAAGAAGCGGCCGTAGGGGTCGGCGAGCACGCGCTCGCGGTACTCCTCGACGACGACGTGGCGCTCGCTGTCGAGGCTGGCCTGATCGACCTCGAGGTGCGCCATGCGCTCGGCCTCGGCCCACAGCAGTGGCTCGAGGTGGTTGGCCGGCACCTCGCTGTGATAGACCGTGACGTCGTCGACGGTGAACGCGTTGTTCTGCCCGCCGACGTCCTCGGTCAGGCGGTCGATCGTCTCGGCGGGCATGTGGCGCGTGCCCTTGTACATCAGGTGCTCGAACAGGTGCGCGAAGCCCGAGCGCCCCGGCGGGTCGTCCTTGGCGCCGACGCGGTACCAGACCTGCACGCTGACGGTGGCCGCCGCCGCATCGGGCAGCGCATACACCTGCAGCCCGTTGGGCAGCCGCCACGACTGCAGCGCCAGCGGCGGCACGCGCAGCGCTGCCGCCGGCGCGAGCGTCGGCAGCGCGAGCGCGGCCGGCACGACGAGCAGCAGGCGACGGCGGGTGACGGGCATGGAGGCGGACACGGGGCGACGGACGCCACGATAACGCGCCGCGCCACGCCGCCGTGCACGGCGCCGGCGCGCGGGGGCGTCGGTACCATGGTGCGCCCCGACTGAGCGCGCCCCCGCATGTCCGACCCCGACGACGCCCTGCCGAACGAGCCCACGCCGCCGGCGGCGAGCCCCGAGCCGCACGAGGCCACGACCCCCGGTGTGACGGCGGCCGACGGTGCAGCGCCGCCCGCTGCAGCGTCGGCGGCCGCCTCGCCGGCCGCGTCGATGACGCCGGCGCAGTGCGGCCAGCGGCTCGCCGAGCTGTTCCCGGCGCTGTTCGCCGGCGCGCCGAAGCCGCTGAAGCTGCGCGTGCACGCCGACATCCAGGCGCGCGCGCCGGGCGTGTTCTCGAAAGCCGTGCTGTCGGCCTTCATGCGGCGGTACACGAACAGCACCGCGTACCTCAACGCGGTGGCGCGCGGCACGCAGCGCATCGGCCTCGACGGCGAGCCGGCCGGCGAGATCGCGCCCGAGCACCGGCAGGCCGCGCTCGACGAGCTCGCGCGCCGGCGCGAGCGCCACGCGGCGCAGCGCGCCGCCGAACGCGAGGCCGCCCGTGCGGCCGAACGTGCCGAGCACGAGGCGCGTGCGCAGCAGGCGCAGGCGAGGCGCGCGCGTGCACAGCTGCTGCGCGACTTCGAGCGCACAACGCTGACGGCGGCCAACTTCGCTGCGCTAAAGGGCCTCGCGCCCGACGCGCTGCAGGCGCAGCTCAAGCTCGCGCGGCGCGAGGCCGCCGAGCGGGCGCCGCCGCCCCACGCCCGAGGCCCGGGCGGCCCGGGCGACCCCGCGCACGGCGGCCCGCACACCGGGCGTCGCGACAGCCCGCGCGGGCCCCGCGGGCCGCACGAGGCCGGCACCGCCCGACCGCGCGACGAGCGTCCCGGCCCGCGCGCGCCCCGGCCGCCGCGCGCGGCGCGCTGAGCACGCCGCGGCGGCCGCTGGCGCTACTCTGGCGCTACTTGACGAGCGGCCGCACCTGCGTGAACCCGCCGTCGACGGCGATCACCTGCCCGGTCACGCGCGCGGCCGCGTCGGACAGCAGCCACGCGATCACGTCGGCCACCTGATCGGCGGTCTGCACGCCGCCCAGCGGGTACTGGCGGCCGGCGGCTTCGCGCATCGCGGCGACCTTGAGCAGGCCCGCCGTCATCGGCGTGTCGGTCATGCCCGGCGCGACGACGTTGACGCGCAGCCCCAGCGTCGCATACGTGGCCGCCGCGCTGCGCGCGAGCGCCTCGACGCCGCCCTTGGCGGCCGCGATGGCCTCGTGATTGGCCACGCCGATGCGCGCGACGACCGACGACACGAGCACCGCCGCACCCGGCCTCGCGGCCTCGCGCAGCGCGTCGGCCCACGCCTGCAGCACGAAGAACGCGCTGTCGAGGTTGACGCGCAGCACCTCGCCGTACTGCTCGGCCTTCGTGCGGTGCAGCGGCGCGATCAGCGTGCTGCCGACACAGTGCGCGAGGTGCGTCGGCACCGCGCCGAGCTGCGCGCGGCACTGCTCGATCGCGGCGGCGGCGCCTTCGGGCGTCGTCGTGTCGGCGGCGATGCAGGCGTCGGCGCCGAGCGCGTGCAGCGGCTCGGCCGCGCGGCCGACGGCCGCGACGCCGAAGCCCTGCGCGCGCAGCCGCGGCAGCAGCGCGCGTCCGATGCCGCCGCGCGCGCCGGTGACGAGGGCGACCGGGGTCATCGCGCGGCGTCCGATGCGGCCGAAGACCGGCGCAGCCGCGCGGCGGCGCCGACGTCGGCCAAGCACAGCGGGCGCGTCGCGCGCAGGCCGCGGCAGAGGCCGATCACGCGCCGGCACAGCGGGCACGCGCCGTCGTAGAGCACGCTCAGCGCGGGCGCCCCGGCGCCGGGAGTCGGTGCGGGTGGGCTCGGGTTGCGCAGCGCGTGCATGCGCCAATCTTGGCACGCGGATGACTCCATGGTTTTTGCTTGAACCAATGGGTATGCGAACCGACGGGGTTTATCGTCCGCGCAGCCCGGCGCGCACGAAGCGCACGGCTCAGCCCGCCTCGCTCAGCAGCTCGTCGAGGCGGCTCTCGCCGCGGCTGACGCGCGCCCAGTACTGCGAGAACGATGCGCATCGGCGCGGCGGCTCGGCAAACAGCGCCGGCTCGGCGTCGAGTGCGGCGACGCCGTCGAGCAGCGCGCCGAGGTGCGGGTCGGCGACGCTGCGCACCGAGCGCGCGGCGGCCAGCGTCGCGCGCAAGTCCTCGGCGTCGGCCCACCACAGGTGGTCGGCGAGCGCCGCCAAGCGGGTGGCGACGAAGCGCCAGCGGCGCTCGCTCCAGCCCCAGCGGAGGTGGAAGCCCCGCTCGCACACCCCGACGCGCACCGTGCTGGCCGGCAGGTCGGGCGGCGGCGCGCGCAGCGCCCACGGGTGCACGAGCCAGACGTCGCGGCCGGCGACGCTCGCGCGGTTCGGCGCGGTGCACAGGTCGAGGTCGTCGGGCGGCGCATGCCAAAGGCGCGGCTCGGCCACGCCGTCGGCGCGCGGCGCGGCGGGCACCGGCTGCGGTGCATGCGCGAGCCGCTCGAGTGCGTCGTAGCCGGCGTCGAGCACGCTGCCGGGCGAGTGCCAGGCCGGCGGCGCGTACTTCGCGACGTTGTCGGCGTTGAAAAGGTACGGCTTGTGGCTGCCGGTGCCGGCGACCCACTGCCAGCTCAGGTGGTTGCTCGCGAGGTCGCCGTCGAGCAGGTGCGCGTAGAGCCAGTCGGCGCCGGCCTTCCAGTGCACCTTGCGCAGGTGCACGAGGTACGACGCGAGCCACAGCCGCGCGTGGTTGTGCAGCCAGCCGGTCGCGTACAGCGCGCGCACCGCCTCGTCGACGACCGGCACGCCGGTGCGCGCCTCGCGCACGTCGGCCGGCAGCTCGCGTGCATAGGCCGCGTCGGGCAGCGGGCCGGGGTGCAGCGACGCGAAGATGCCGTCGCCGAGGTGGCGCCACGCGTGGCGGAAGTACGCGCGCCAGCCGAGCTCGTAGACCAGCTTGTGCTGCACGGGCAGCGCGTGGCGCTCGGCGAGCGCGGCGGCGACATCGCGCAGCGTCAGGAAGCCGTGCGTCAGGTACGGCGACAGCCGCGTGACGGCGCCGTCGAGGCGGTTGCGAGTGCGCGCGTAGGCGTCGGGGCGGATCGCGGCGAGCCGCGCGCGCGCGGCGTCGGCGGTGGGCGGGAAGTCGTCGGGGACCATCGGTCAGGGCAGGCCGTCGCGGGCCCGCAGGTGATCGGCGCGCGCCGCGATCGCGGCGCGCTCGGTGGCGCTCGGGCGCGCGAGGTTCTTCACCTGCAGCGCCATGCGCGGGTGCTGGGCGAATCGGTGCTCATGGCGCGCGAGGAAGTCCCAGTACAGCGTCGTGAACGGACACGCGTCGTCGCCGCCGGCCTTCGCCGGGTCGAAGCGGCAGCCCTTGCAGTACGGGCTCATGCGGTCGAGGTACTTGCCGCTGGCCGCGTAAGGCTTGCTCGCCATCAGGCCGCCGTCGCCGTACTGGCTCATGCCCAGCGTGTTCGGCAGCTCGACCCACTCGACGGCGTCGACGTAGACGGCGAGGTACCACGCGTGCACCTGCTGCGGCGCGACGCCGAGCAGCAGCGCGTACAGCCCGGTGACCATCAGCCGCTGGATGTGGTGCGCGTAGCCGTGCGCGAGCGTGGAGCCGATCGCGTCGGCCAGGCACGCCATCGGCACGTCGCCACGCCAGTAGAACGCCGGCAGCGGCTGGTGTGCGTCGAGCGCGTTGAGCGCGAGGTAGCCGGGCATGCGCGTCCAGTAGATGCCGCGCACGTACTCGCGCCAGCCGAGGATCTGGCGGATGAAGCCCTCGGCGCTGGCGAGCGGCACGCGGCCGGCGCGGTAGGCGGCCTCGGCACGGTCGATGACTTCCTTCGGGTGCAGCAGCTTCAGGTTCAGCGCCGCCGAAAGGTGTGAGTGGTACAGCCACGGCTCGCCGGGCCACATCGCGTCCTGGAAGCGGCCGAACGACTCGAGGCGCTCGTCGACGAACGCGTCGAGCGCGCGCAGCGCCTGCGTGCGCGTCACCGGCCACGCGAACGAATCGAGCGAACCCGGGTGGTCGGCGAAGCGACGGTTCACGAGGTCGATCACGTCGCGCGTGATCGCGTCGGGCGCGAACGTTGGACGTGGCGGCACGAAGCCGGGGCCGCGCGCGTCGAAGGCCTCGCGGTTGTCGGCGTCGTAGTTCCACTGGCCACCGCAGGGTTCGTCACCCTCCATCAACACGCGGTGGCGCCGCCGCATCTCGCGGTAGAAGAACTCCATGCGCAGGCCCTTGCGTCCCTTCGCGTGCGCGGCGAACTCGTCGACGCTGGCGAGGAAGTGGCGGTCGGCGCGGATCTCGAGCGGCACGCCGAGCCGCTGCGCGGCCGCGGCCAGCGCCTTGCGCACGCGCCACTCGCCGGGCTCGGTCGTCAGGAGCCGCTGCGGCTTCAGCGCCTGCACCGCCGCCTCGAGCTCGCCGGCCAGCGTGTGGCGGTTCGCCGGGTCGTCGAGATGCCGGTAGTGCAGCGCGAGGCCCTCGTCGCGCAATGCGTGCGCGAAGTGGCGCATCGCGCTCAGGAACATCGCCGTGCGCGGCTTCGACGACGGCACGTGCGTCGACTCGGCGTCGACCTCGGCCATCCACACCGCGTCGCGCGCGGCGTCGAAGCCGTCGAACGCCGACGAGCCCCGGTCGAGCTGGTCGCCGAGCACGAGCACGAGGTGGCGCAGCGGCGTCGCGTCAGCCACCGCCCGCCTCCGTCGCCGCGGCGTGGCCCTTGCCTTTGCGCCGCCGGCACGCGTCGCTGCAGACCTTCACGTCGTCCCAGTTCTTCGCCCAGGCCTTGCGCCACGCCATCTCGCGCCCGCACACCGCGCAGACCTTGCGCGGCAGCGACTGCTTGTTGCCCTTGAAGCCGCGCGCGGCCGTCACGGCGCGGCCTCGTCGAAGAGGTCACGCTGGGCCGCGGCACGCGGCGTCGCGGCGCGTCCGCGCGGGCGCGCCGTCGGCGGCAGCCCGCTCTTGCGGCTGCCGTGGCGCTGCTGGATCGCGTCAGCTTCGGCACGCGCCTCGGGCTCGGCGCGCAGCGCATACAGCCGCTGCTTCGCGTGCTCGACGGCCGCACGGTCGTCGACGACCGGCGGCGGGTAGTCGCGCCCGATCACGCAGCCGGCGCGCTGCTGCACGTCGGCGGGCATGCGCCACGGCTGCGCGACGAACGCGGTGGGCACGCCTTGCAGTTCGGGCACCCAGCGGCGCACGAACGTGCCGTCGGCATCGTGGTCGAGCGCCTGCTTGGTCGGCGAGTAGATGCGCAGCGTGTTGATGCCGGTGGTGCCGCTTTGCATCTGCATCTGGCTCCAGTGGATGCCGGCCTCGAAGTCGAGGAACTGGCGCGCCAGATGCAGCCCGGTGGGCCGCCAGTGCAGCCACAGGTGGTACGACGCGAACGACACCAGCATCGCGCGCATGCGGAAGTTGAGCCACCCGGTCGCGTTCAGCGAGCGCATGCAGGCGTCGACCATCGGGTAGCCGGTCGCGCCCTCGCGCCACGCGTCGAAGCGGCGCTGCGCCTCGGCGTCCCACGCCACGCCGTCACCCGGGCGCAGGCCGTCGCAGGCGCGGGCGAAGTGGCGGAACTCGATCGCCGGCTCGTCCTCGAGCTTCTGCATGAAGTGGCAGTGCCAGCGCAGCCGGCCGGCGAAACCGCGCAGGTCGTGCGCGAAGCGGCGCTCGTCGGCGTCGCCGGCGGCCAGTGCGTCGATGCGCGCCGAGGTGGCCTGGTGCATGCAGCGCATCGAGATCGTGCCGAACGCGAGGTGCTCGCTGAGCCGGCTGCAGCCGTCGGCAGCGGCGAGCGGGCTCGACAGGTGCCGGCGGTAGCCGCGTCCGCGGCCGGCGAGGAAGCTCGCGAGCGTCGCCCACGCGGCGCGCTCGCCGGCCGCCGTCGGCGCATCGACGGCCGGCAGCCCGAGGCCGGCGGGCGTGGGCAGCGGCGCGGGCGCGACCGGTGCGCCGCGCCAGCCCGCGGGCATCGCGACCTCGGGCGCGTCCATGCGCTGCTGCCAGCGCTGCGCCCAGCCGTTGCGGCTGCGCAGACGGCGGATCACACCGGTCTGCGCGAACTCCTGCCAAGCGACGCCGCGCGCACGGCACCACGCGGCCACCGTGCGGTCGCGGTCGTAGGTCCAGCCGGGGCCGGTTTCCTCGTGGCTGAACAGGTGCGTGAACGCGAATTCGCGGCGCAGCGCGTCGAACACGTCGGGGATCGGGCCCACGCGAACCACCAGCGGCAGTCCGCGCACGGCCAGCGCCTCGCGCAGTTCGCTCAGCGCGGCGAGCTTCCATGCGACGTGGCGCGGGTGGCACTCGGGGCTCGCGAGCCAGGCCGGCTCGATCACGGCCAGCGCGAGCGCCTCGTCGGCCGCCGCGGCAGCGGCGAGCGGCGCGTGGTCGCGCACGCGCAGGTCGCGCTTGAGCCACACCACCGCCTTCAAGCCCGCCCCCCGCTCGCGACCATGGGTGCGAGCATGCGCGAAGGCCCATGACCTTGCCGGCGTGGGGCTGCGGCCGCTTGCGGGCACGCGCACCCGCGCCACCCGCGGACACGTCGACGAGGCCGCTACACGGCCACCGCGGCGGTGCGAGCACGACGCCGCCCGCCGTGCTCGAGCCGCTCGGCGCGCCACTTGGACTGAGGCTCGTCGACCGCGCGCGCGGCGCACTCTCACAGCGTCAGCGTGCGCGCCAGCCGCTCGACGCGCAGGCGAATCAGCAGCTCGCGCTCGGCGATGCGTGCACGCAGCGCCTGCGCGTCGGCGCTTGCCGTGTCCAGCGTGGCGAGCTGGTCGCGCCAGCGCTGCAGTTCCTGCATCAGCTCGACCTCGGGCGGCACCTGACCCGCGTTGCGCAGCACCTTGAACGCCAGCCGCAGCTCGGGCGGCGCGTCGAAGTAGCCGTCGTCGGGCAGCGGGCGGCCCCACGCGGCGCTCTTCTGCAGCTCGCCCGAAGCCACCGCCTGCGACACGCACTCGCCGATGCGCTCGTCGAGCGAGCGCACGCGCTCGTCGCGCTCGCGACGCCTGGCGTCGTCGGCGCGGCGTTGCACGTCGCGCGCGGCGTGCCACCAGGGGCCGGACGCGGTGTGGCGGTTCATGCGGCTGTCCGGCGTCAGGCGCTGCGCGCGAGGGCGCGCTCGGCCACACCCAGGCGCTGCGCCCAGTGGCGCGTCAGCGGTGTCGGCGGCTTGGCCAGCGCGCGTTCGTGCAGCAGCGCGCGGCCAATCGTGCGCGCCGCTGCGCCCGCCGCCGCAGCGCCGTTGGCCAGCAGCGTGAGGTCGATCAGGTCGCGCTGCGCGTGGCTGCCGCCCAAGCCCTGCGCGAGCGCGCGCGCCGGCCACATCGCGTGGGCGGCGGCGTCGTGCTCGCCACGCGCGAACGCGAGCACGCCGCGCATCAGCGGCAGGCCGACGTCGCGCGCGATCGCGTGGTTCGCGCGCGCCGGCTCGTCGCCGGCGAGCACGCGCGCCGCGCAGGCGGCGAGCCAGCGCTCGGCGCGCGCGAGGTCGCCGGCGCCGACGAGCGCGATCACGACGTGCCAGTCGTTGAATGCGTAGTGCCCGGCGTGCGCTTCGTCGAGCGGCCAGCCGTCGACGAGGTCGCGAAACAGCGCGTCGACCTCGACGCCGAGCAGATGCAACCGCCACAGCAGTGCCGCCGCGTCGACGCGCTGCAGCGTCGTGTGCAGCGCGTCGCGCGACAGGTGCGTGTCGACGACGCGCAGCACGCCGGCGGTGTCGAGCGCCTCGAGCCGCAACAGCGCGAGGTGCCACCACAGGTGCACCGCGAAGCCGTTGCCCTCGGCCCACGCGGGCTGGTGCTGGCGCAGCCACGCGGCGCCGTCCTCGAGCCGGCCCTGCATCTCCATCACGTGCGCGACCGCGTGCACGGCCCACGGCGTGCGCGCGTCGAGCGCGAGTGCGCGCCGCGCGGCCTCCTCGGCCTGCGGGTACAGGTGGTTCTCCTCGAGGCCGAACGCGTGCAGCGCGAGCACGTGCGGGTACAGCGGGTCGGCCTCGTCCCACGCGGGCAGCGCACGCGCCGGGCGCGCGCGCAGGTGCAGCGCGTCGCCGCGGTAGAAGTCCCACAGGTGCGCCCACTGCAGCGCGAGCGCGTCGCGCGGATGCTCGAGCAGCAGGTCGTCCCACACGCGGCAGGCCTGGTGCCAGCGCCCGTCGACGCCGTGCGCGAGCGCGGCCAGGTGCGCGCGCTCGCGCGGCGTCGCGTGCGCCTCGTGCGCGCGCGCGTGCGCGAGGTGCTGCGCCGCCTCGGCCACCCGCGCCGGATCGGTCAGGCCGAGCAGGAAGCCGGCCTTCATCGCGTGCGGCAGCGCCCACGCGGGGTCGGCGGCGATCGCGGCGTCGAGGTCCGCCAGCGGCGGGTCGTAGTACGACATCATGCGCCACAGCGCCTGCTCGACGGCGTCGCGCGCGGCCACGCTCGCCGTCGAGACGGGGTGGCCGCGCAGGTCGCGCAGGTCGCTGGGGCTCGTGCCGCGCATGGGCCCGACTCTAACGGGTCGTCACCACGCGTCCGGGGTCGGCCACGGCGGCAGGGCGCCGCGCAGCTGCTCCCACAGCCGCGCGACGCGCAGCACGCCGACGTCGTCGTGGCGCCGCCCGGCGATCTGGATGCCCACCGGCAGCCCGTCGGGCGTGAGGCCGGCCGGCAGCGCGAGGGCCGGCTGCTCGCCCATGTTGAACGGCAGCGTGAACGCGATGTGCTCGAACGGGCGCTGCGGGTCGTTCGTCGGCCCGGCGGCCTCGGCGGGGAACGACGCGACGGGGCTCACCGGCGACAGCACGACGTCGAACGGCTGGCACGCGGCGACGCAGGCGTCGCGCAGCGCGCCCATCTGGCTGAAGCCGTGGAACACCTGCTCGGCGCTGAAGCCGGCCGCCGGCGCGACCCACTCGCGGATGAACGGCAGGATGCGCTCGCGCCGCTCGGGCGGCAGCCTCGCGAACTCGACGTGGAAGCGCATGCGCCAGAAGCGGTCGATGCCGTCGGCCATCTCGCGCGTCGCGAATGGCGCGAGCGGCTCGACGACGGCGCCCGCGCGCTCGAACGCGCGCGCGGCAGCCTCGACGACCGCGGCCACCTCGGGCGCGACCGGCAGGCCCCAGCCGGCGTCGATCCACAGCCCGATGCGCAGGCCGCGGGGCTCGCGTGCGGGCGCGTCCCAGTCCAGCGCCTGGGACGGCAGGCTCGTGGTGTCGCGCGCATCGGGCCGCGCGAGCACGGCCATCATCGCCGCGGCGTCGTCGACGCGGCGCGTGATCGGGCCGGCGACGCGGCCGTAGTACGGCGGGTGGATCGGCACGCGCCCGAGACTGGGCTTGAAGCCGACGACGCCGCACCAGCCGGCCGGCAGCCGGATCGAGCCGCCGATGTCGGTGCCCACGTGCAGCGGCCCGTAGCCGGCGGCGGCCGCGGCCGCGGCGCCGGCCGACGAACCGCCGGGGTTCTTCGCGAGGTGCCACGGGTTGCGCGTGAGCGCGTGAAAGCTCGACAGCCCCGATGACAGCATCCCGTAGTCGGGCATCGTCGTCTTGGCCACCAGCACGCAGCCGGCTTCGCGCAGCCGCGCCGCCGGCGGCGCGTCGTCGGCGGCGGGCACGAGCTCGGTGGCGGCGGTGCCCAGCGGCACCGGCGTGCCGCGCGTGGCGATGTTCTCCTTGATCGTGCACGGCACGCCGTCGAGCGCCGACAGCGGCTCGCCGCGCACCCAGCGCGCTTCGCTCGCGCGCGCGGCGGCGAGCACGGCGTCGGCGTCGAACGCCCACAGCGCGTGCAGATGCGACTCGCAGCGCGCGACGTGGGCGACGAGGTCGTGCGCGACGTCGAGCGGCGACAGCTCGCCGCGGCGGTACAGCGCGGCGAGCGCGTGCGCGCTCAGCGCGTGCAGCGGGGAGGTCGGGGCAGCAGGCACGGCAGCGACTCTGCCACAGTGCCGGCGGGCGTCGGCGCGACCCGGTGCTGCGCTACGATGGGTGCGTCGCCAGCGCGTCGAGCCGCGGTGCGCACGATGCTCCGCCCTTGCCAGGAGACCGCCATGTCCAAGCGCCTGTTCCTGCTGCTGTCGCTCGTGCTGTTCCTGCCCGCCGCGCCCGCGTGGGCCGACGAATACACCGACACGATCAAGATCTTCCGCAACGCCGGCCAGAGCGCGGAATTCTTCAAGACGGCGTATGGCTACGCCGTGTTCCCGACGATCGCCAAGGGCGGCGTCGGCGTCGGCGCGGCCTACGGCACCGGGCGCGTCTACGAGCGCGGCCGCCACGTCGGCAACACGTCGATGACGCAGGTCTCGCTCGGCCTGCAGCTCGGCGGCCAGGCCTACCGGCAGATCATCTTCTTCGAGGACGAGGAGGCGTTTCGCCGCTTCACGAGCGGCAACTTCGAGTTCGGCGCCGAGGCATCGGCCGTGGCGATCACGCTCGGCGCGAGCGCGAAGGCCACCAGCACCGGGACCTCGGCCGGTGCGAGCGCGAGCCAGCGCGACGCGACGACGGCCGGCAAGTACCACCGCGGCATGGCGATCTTCACTGTCGCCAAGGGCGGGCTGATGTACGAGGCCGTCGTCGCCGGCCAGAAGTTCAGTTACGAGAAGCTGAAGTGAGCGGCGGCGCCGCTCAGCCGGCGAGCACCGCCGCCATCGCCTGCGCCGTGCGCTCGACGTTGCCCTCGCTGAGACCGGCCACGCACAGGCGCCCCGAGCGCACGAGGTAGACCGCGAACTCGTCGCGCAGGCGGTCGACCTGCGCGGCGCTCAGCCCGGTGTAGCTGAACATGCCGCGCTGCGTCAGGAAGTAGCCGAAGTCGCGCCCCGGCACCTTGGCGCTGACGACACCGTGCAGCGCGCGGCGCATCGCGGCGATGCGCTCGCGCATCGCGCCGAGCTCGCGCGTCCACAGTGCGCGCAGCTCGGGGTTCGTCAGTACCTCGGCGACGATCTGTCCGCCGTGGATCGGCGGGCTCGAGTAGTTGCGCCGCACGGTGAACTTGAGCTGCCCGAGCACGTGCTCGGCCTGCGTCGCGTCGGGGCACACGACGCTGAGCGCGCCGACGCGCTCGCCGTACACGCTCATGCTCTTCGAGAACGAGTTCGCGACGAAGAAGCTCAGCCCCGCGGCGGCCAGCGCGCGCACGGCGTAGGCGTCGTCGTCGAGGCCGTCGCCGAAGCCCTGGTACGCGAGGTCGAGGTACGGGATCAGCCGTCGCTCGGCCAGCAGCGGGATCAGCGCGTCCCACTGCGCGCGGCTCAGGTCGACGCCGGTCGGGTTGTGGCAGCATGCGTGCAGCAGCACGACGCTGCAAGGCGGCAGCGTGCGCAGGACGTCGCACATCGCGTCGAAGCGCACGCCGCCGGTGGCCGCGTCGTAGTACGGGTACGTGTGCACCGCGATGCCCGCGCCCTCGAACATCGAGCGGTGGTTGTCCCACGTCGGGTCGCTGACCCACACGCCGCTGTCGGGGAACCAGCGCTTGAGGAAGTCGGCACCGACCTTCAGCCCGCCGCTCGAGCCCACCGACTGGATCGTCGCGACGCGCCCGTCGCGCAGCACGGCGTGGTCGGCGCCGAACAGCAGCTCCTGCACCGCGCGGCGGAAGTTGGCCGCGCCCTCGATCGGCAGGTACGGCTTCGGGCCGCCGCGCGCGACGACGGCCGCCTCGGCGCGCTTCACCGACTCGAGCACCGGGATGCGCCCGGCCTCGTCGAAGTAGATGCCGATGCTCAGGTTGACCTTGTGCGGCCGCGGATCGGCGTGGAAGGTCTCGACGAGCGCGAGGATGGGGTCGCCGGGGTACGGCTCGACGTGTTCGAACATGGTGCGTGTCTCGGCGTTCAGGCCGCGAGGGCGGCCTCGATGTCCTTGGCGATCGACTCGGGGCTGTCGGTGGGCGCGTAGCGCTTGATCACGCGCCCGTCGCGGCCGACGAGGAACTTCGTGAAGTTCCACTTGATCGCCTCGCTGCCGAGCAGCCCGGGCGCCTGCGCCTTGAGCCACTTCCACAGCGGGTGCGCGTTCGCGCCGTTGACCTCGACCTTGGCCATCATCGGGAAGCTGACGCCGTAGTTCTTCTGGCAGAACGCGCCGATCTCGGCGTTGCTGCCCGGGTCCTGGCCGCCGAACTGATTGCACGGGAAGCCGACGACGACCAGCCCGCGGTCGCGGTAGCGCTGCCACAGCGCCTCCAGACCGGCGAACTGCGGCGTGAAGCCGCACTGGCTCGCGGTGTTGACGATCAGCAGCACCTTGCCGCGCTGGCTCGCGAAGTCGGCGCGCTGGCCGTCGATCGAGACGGCCTCGAAGTCGTAGACGGTGGTCTCGGGCATGGCGGCAAAGGGCACGGGGGCAGGGGGCGATGGTACCCGCGACACCGGCAGCGGCCGGCTCGCGCCCCTGCAACACGGCGTTGACACCGCGGTCGCCGCCGCCGACGATCGGCACCGGCAGCGTTCGGTGTCGCATGGGCGCACGGTACAAGGTCGTTCTCCGCGGGTTCAGTGGCTTCGAGCGCGACGCGCTCGGCGCCTATTTCCGCCTCAGCGCCGAGCGCCGCCCCGCCTACGGGCTGGTCGCGACGCTGGCGCTGGCCGACTTCGCCGTCGCCGACGCCGACCAGCCCGCCGTCGTCGACGAGATCGCGCGGGCCGGCCGCCTGCACGACACGGTGTTCGTCGGCAGCGCGGCGCCGCGCGGCGCGGGGGCGTGGACGATGCGTCCGATCGATCCGCTGCAGGTGCAGCGCGAACTCGACACGCTGGCGGCGCACCGCGCCGACGACGAACTGCCCACCGTCCCGTCGGCGCTGATGTCGTGGCGGGCCACGTCGTCCGACACCGGCGGGGTCGACCGCCCGCAGCGGCGCGCTTACGACTCGCAGCCCGGCGACCTCGACGACGCACCGGCGTTCGAGCCGCCACCGCTTGCGCTGCCGCCGCGGCGGCGTGCCGACGCGCTGCTCGTCGACGACAGCGACGTCGCGCTGCGCCACCTCGAACACCACCTGCACGCGCTCGGGCTGACGACGCAGCGTGCGCAGGGCGCCGCACGCGCGCTGGAGTGGCTCGCGCACGACAGCTACGACTTCGTGTTCGTCGACATCGACCTCGACGACGCGGGCGGCCTCGACGCGCTCGCGCTGTGCCGCCACATCAAGCGCGCGCACCGCGGCGCCGGCGGACACGCGCCGGTGGTGGTGATGCTGTCGGCACACGCGAGCGGCAGCGACCGCGTGCGCGCGACGCTGGCCGGCGCCGACGCCTGCCTGGCCAAACCCCTCGACGCCGCGCTGCTGCACGACACGCTGCAGCGCCACGGTGCGCGCGTCGCGCCGGCCTCGGGCTCGCGGCGGCGCCGCTGAGCGACGGCACCGCCGGTTCAGTGCGCGGGCGTGCGCGCCAGTGCAGCCATCGCCGCCGCGGCGACGATCAGCGCCCCGCCGGCCAGCGCCTGCAGCGTCAGCGCGCCGGCACCGAGCGCCACCGCCGACACCGACGCGAACACGACTTCCGTCAGCATGATGACGGCCGTCGCATGCGCTGCCAGCCGTGCCGCACCGTACTGCAGCGCGAGATTCGACGCGAGGAACGCCACCCCCATCGCCAGCACCCCGAGCACCCAGCCGGGCGCGGGCGGCGGTGGCGCGCCGACCCGACCCGTCGACGTCAGCACCAGCGCGAGTACGCCGGCCACGAGCGCGCCGCCGGTGAACATCGCGGCGGCGCGCGCGGCCTCGCTGCGCTGCGCCTCGCGCCGCAGCGTCACGTTGTTCAGCGCGAACGTGACGCCGCCGAGCAGCCCCAGCGCCTCGGCGAGCGTGCGCGGCAGCGGCCAGCCGCCGTCGGCGGGCCACAGCACGACGACCGCACCGGCCAGCGACAGGCCGACGCGCGCGGCCGCGCCGCGGTGCAGCCGCTCGCCCAGCAGCGGGCGCGCGAGCAGCACCGCCCACAGCGGCATCAGGTAGAACAGCAGGACCACGCGCACGACGTCGCCGATCGTCACCGCCCAGTTGAACGCGGCGTTGGTCGTGCCCGACGCGAGCACGAGCACCCACAGCCCGCGGTGACGCAGGACTTCGCGCCACACGCCCGGCCGCGCCGCGACGAGCACGACCACCGCGAGCGCATAGATCACGACGGTGGCCCACAGCGGGTGCAGCCCGAGCGCGTCGAGCCGGCGAAACGGCCACCACGACACGCCCCAGACGAAGGCGTTGAACGTCAGCGCGGCGGCGGGCCAGAGGGCGGAACGGGGATCCATGCGGGCCAGGGCAAAGCCCGCCATTGTCGAGGCACGGGGTCCGGCCCCCGCCGCAGCGCCACGTCCCGGCCGCAGCGCGCCCGCACCGGCGCGCACCCACGACCCTTCGAGCAGCCGCCGCGGATGCGGGTCTGCCGGTGCGCCTTCGGCGCCCCCTGGGCGGCAGCCGCCGAAGGCGCTGCGGCGGTGGTCAGTGCTTGTCGCTGCGCGCGATCGCCAGCAGCCGCTCGACTTCGTCGCGGTGCACGCGGCAGTTGCGCCGGTGCCAGCGGCGGATCGCCTCCATCGTGCCGGCGACGACGAGGCCGAAGATCGTGATCGCGCCGAACGCCGAGAGGCCCCACTTCGTCATGCCGGTGTAGAACGCCCCGAGCGCGAGGATGCACGCCTGCTCGTTGAAGTTCTGCACCGCGATCGAGCGCCCGGCGCCCATCAGGTTGTGGCCGCGGTGCTGCAGCAGCGCGTTCATCGGCACGACGAGGTAGCCGCCGAGCGCGCCGAGCGCCATCAGGAACGGCGCCGCGACCCACACGTTGCCGATGAAATTCATCGCGATCACGAGCACGCCCATCGCGATGCCCAGCGGGATCACGCGCGTCGCGTGCTCGAGGCGCATCGTGACCGACGCGACGACGGCGCCCACCGCGGTGCCGATGGCCACCACGCCGACCAGCGACGACGCCTGCGTCGTGCCGTAGCCCAGCGCCGCCGCGGCCCACGCGAGCACGATGTAGCGGAGGTTGCCCGACACGCCCCAGAACAGCGTCGTCGTCGCCAGCGTGATCTGGCCGAGCTTGTCGTTCCACAGCCGCGCGTTGCAGCTCGCGAAGTCGCGCACCAGCGCCAGCGGGTGGTTGCCGAACGGGCGCAGCGGCGTGCCGGTGCGCGGGATGTACAGGTTGAACGCCGCGGCGACCGCGTACAGCAGCACGATCGCCGCGATCGCCGCCTCGGCCGGGCTGCCGACGTGCCACGGCATCGCCGGCACCAGCCACGGCGCGACGTGCGGCCCGACGAGCTGGCCGCCGAGCACGACCCCGAGGATGATCGACGCGATCGTCAGCCCCTCGATCCAGCCGTTGGCCTTGACCAGCTGCGACGGCGGCAGCAGCTCGGTGAGGATGCCGTACTTGGCCGGCGAGTACGCCGCCGCGCCGAGCCCGACCACCGCGTAGGCGACGAGCGGGTGCGCGCCCGCCAGCATCATCAGGCAGCCCACCACCTTGATGCTGTTGGAGACGAACATCACCCGCCCCTTGGGCAGCGCGTCGGCAAAGGCGCCGACGAAGGGCGCCAGCAGCACGTAGAACAGCGCGAACATCGGCACCAGGGCGGCGCGCTGCCACTCGTCGGCGCCATCGGTGCGCAGCAGTTCGACCGCGGCGACGAACAGCGCGTTGTCGGCCAGCGAGCTGAAGAACTGCGCCGACATGATGGTGTAGAACCCTCGCTTCATGCGCGGCGTCGGCGCGCGCCCGGGTGCAGGGCCCGGCGCGGCGTGGTGTCTCCTCCAGCAGGCGGCGCGTTATAGCACGCGCCCCGTGACGGCCCGCCGCCTGCCGTCGCGCGCCCCGCGACGGCGCACAATCGCGCACGATGCCGCGCCCGATCGAAGCCCTGATCCACCCCGACGCGCTCGCGCACAACCTCGCGCGCGCGCGCGCCCACGCGCCCGACAGCCGCGTGTGGGCCGTCGTCAAGGCCAACGCCTACGGCCACGGCATCGAGCGCGCGTATGCCGGGCTGCGCGCGGCCGATGGCTTCGCGCTGCTCGACCTGGCCGAGGCCGAACGGCTGCGCGCGCTCGACTGGCGCGGGCCGATCCTGCTGCTCGAAGGCGTGTTCGAGCCGCGCGACCTCGAACTGTGCTCGCGGCTGCACCTGTGGCACGTCGTGCACTGCGCCGAGCAGATCGACTGGCTGGCGGCGCACAAGACGCACCAGCCGCACCGCGTGTTCCTGAAGATGAACAGCGGCATGAACCGCCTCGGGTTCACCGCGGCGGCGCTGCGCGCCGCGTGGACGCGGCTCGACGCGCTGCCGCAGGTGGGCGAGGTGTCGCTGATGACGCACTTCTCGGATGCCGACGGCGCGCGCGGCATCGCGCACCAGATGGCGGCGTTCGACGCGGCGACGCGCGACCTGCCCGGCGAGCGCTGCCTGGCCAACAGCGCCGCGGTGCTGCGCCACGCGCGCGACGCCGGCGTCGCGGCCGACTGGGTGCGCGCCGGGATCCTGTGCTACGGCAGCGCGCCCGACTTCCCGGCGCACGACATCGCGCACTGGGGGCTGCGCCCGACGATGACGCTGCGCACGAAGCTGATCGCGGTGCAGCGGCTGCAGCCCGGCGACACGGTGGGCTACGGCAGCACGTTCACGGCCGACGCGCCGATGACGATCGGCATCGCCGCGTGCGGCTACGCCGACGGCTACCCGCGCCACGCGCCCACCGGCACGCCGGTGCTCGTCGACGGACGGCGCACGCGCACCGTCGGGCGCGTCTCGATGGACATGCTCGCGGTCGACCTGACGCCGCTGCCCGGCGCCGGCCCCGGCAGCGAGGTCACGCTGTGGGGCGAAGGCCCGAGCGGCGCGCGGCTCGCGATCGACGAAGTCGCGCATGCGGCGGGCACGATCGGCTACGAGCTGATGTGCGCGCTCGCGCCGCGCGTCCCGGTGACGGTGGCCGCATGAGGGGCGTCGCGTGAGGCCGCCGCGCGTCGACGAGCGCGAGGTCGAGTTCACCGCGGTGCGCGCGCAGGGCGCCGGCGGGCAGAACGTCAACAAGGTCTCGAACGCGGCGCACCTGCGCTTCGACATCCGTGCGTCGTCGCTGCCCGACGACATCAAGGCGCGGCTGCTCGCGCTGCCCGACCACCGCATCACCGAAGACGGCATCGTCGTCATCAAGGCGCAGGACCACCGCAGCCTGCCGCGCAACCGCGCCGAGGCGCTCGCGCGGCTGCAGGCGATGGTCGACGCCGTCGCGCTGCCGCCGGTGCAGCGCAAGGCCACGCAGCCGACCTTTGCGGCCCAGCAGCGGCGGCTGCAGGCCAAGGCGCGGCGCGCGCAGGTCAAGGCGCTGCGCAGCGCGGTCCCGCGGGACTGACGATTCGCCCGTCGACCGCGACGCGGCGCGCCGACCGCCCCTGCGCGGCGGCCACGGCGCCGGGCCACGGCCGGCCGATGCCGGGGTCGCGGGGCCGGCCGATGCGCGTCGATGCCGCACCAGCGGCCACAATGCCGCGCATGGCGCGCGACAAGACGGTCTACACCTGCCGCGAGTGCGGCGGCACGAGCCCGAAGTGGCTCGGCCAGTGCCCGCACTGCAAGGCGTGGAACTCGCTCGACGAGACGGTGGCCGAGCCGGCGCCCGCCGGCCGGCACCGCTTCCAGTCGATCGCGGCGACGCAGCCGGTGGCGACGCTCGCGGACATCGCCGCCAGCGAGGTCGAGCGCATGCCCACCGGACAGGAGGAACTCGACCGCGTGCTCGGCGGCGGCGTCGTCGCTGGCGGCGTCGTGCTGATCGGCGGTGACCCCGGCATCGGCAAGAGCACGCTGCTGCTGCAGGCGCTCGATGCAATGTCGGCGCGCATCCCGGTGCTGTACGTGACCGGCGAGGAAAGCGGCGCGCAGGTCGCGCTGCGCGCGCGGCGGCTCGGGCTGTCGGGCGCGAAGGTGCGCGTGCTGGCCGAGATCCAGCTCGAGCGCATCGCCGCCGCGATCGAGGCCGAGGCGCCGGCGCTGGTCGTGATCGACTCGATCCAGACGCTCTATTCGGAGCAGCTGACGTCGGCGCCCGGCTCGGTCGCGCAGGTGCGCGAGTGCGCGGCGCAGCTCACGCGCATCGCGAAGACCCGCGGCTGCGCCGTCGTGCTCGTCGGCCACGTGACGAAGGAAGGCGCGCTCGCCGGGCCGCGCGTGCTCGAGCACATCGTCGACACGGTGCTGTACTTCGAGGGCGACACGCATTCGAGCTTTCGCCTCGTGCGCGCGATCAAGAACCGCTTCGGCGCCGTCAACGAGATCGGCGTGTTCGCGATGACGGAGCGCGGCCTCAAGGGCGTCTCCAACCCGAGCGCGATCTTCCTGTCGACGCACGGCGAGCCGGTACCCGGCTCGTGCGTGATGGTCACGCTCGAGGGCAGCCGCCCGCTGCTGGTCGAGATCCAGGCGCTGGTCGACAGTGGCGGCCCGAGCCCGCGGCGGCTGTCGGTCGGGCTCGACCGCGAGCGGCTCGCGATGCTGCTCGCGGTGCTGCACCGCCACGCCGGCATCGCGTGCACCGACCAGGACGTGTTCGTCAACGCGGTGGGCGGCGTGCGCATCGGCGAGCCGGCCGCCGACCTCGCGGTGCTGCTCGCGATCCACGGCTCGCTGCGCGGCAAGGCGCTGCCGCGCGGCTTCGTCGCGTTCGGCGAGGTGGGACTGGCCGGCGAGGTGCGCCCGGCGCCGCGCGGCCAGGAGCGGCTGCGCGAGGCGGCCAAGCTCGGCTTCGCGGTCGCGCTGGTGCCCAAGGCCAACGCGCCGAAGAAGCCGATCGAGGGGCTGACGCTGCACCCGGTCGAGCGCATCGAAGACGCGATCGACGTCGTCAGGAGCCTGTGATGGCCAGCCGCTTCGCACCGCGTCCGGCGCCGCCGTACTGGGCCGTGATCTTCACGAGCCAGCGCACCGACGCCGACGGCGAAGGCTATGCGGCGATGGCCGAGCTGATGGCGGCGCTGGCCGAGCGCCAGCCGGGTTACCTCGGCGCCGAGAGCACGCGCGACGCCGACGGGCTGGGCATCACGGTGAGCTACTGGCGCAGCGAGGCCGACATCCACGCGTGGCGGCGGCACGTCGAGCACGCCGCGGCGCGCGACGACGGGCGCGCGCGCTGGTACCGCCACTACGAGCTGCGCGTCGCGCGCGTCGAGCGTGCGTACGGCTGGGACGCGGCCGACGGCGCGGCGCCGCCGGGCGGCACCGGCTGGGATCTGGCATGAGCGGCAGGCCCGAGGCGGCGATGCGCATCGCCGTCGTCTCCGACATCCACGGCAACCTGCCGGCGCTCGAGGCGGTGATCGCCGCGATCGGCCGCGCCGGCGCCGAGCGCGTCGTCAACCTCGGCGACATCGCCAGCGGCCCGCTGTGGCCGCGCGAGACGGTGCAGCGGCTGATGGCACTCGGCTGGCCGACGATCCGCGGCAACCACGAGCGCCAGGTGCTCACGCTGCCGCGCGCGCGCATGGGGCCGGCCGACGCGTTCGCGGCCGACGCGCTCGGCGCGGCCGAGCGCGCGTGGCTCGCGGCGCTGCCGGCCACGCTGGACCTCGGCGGCGGCGTCTGGTGCTGCCACGGCACGCCCGACGACGATCTCGCGTATTTCCTCGAGACCGTGACGCCCGACCTCGGCCGCGACGGCTCGCCGGGCATCCGCGCCGCCACCGACGCCGAGGTACGCCGGCGGCTCGGCGCGCGCCGCGACGCCGTCGTGCTGTGCGGCCACACGCACACGCCGCGCATCGCGCGCGTCGTGCACGACGGGGGCCACGACGGCGCTGGCGCGACGCTCGTCGTCAACCCGGGCAGCGTCGGCGTGCCGGCGTACGACGACGACCACCCGCACGAGCACCGCGTCGAGACCGGCAGCCCGCACGCGCGATGGGCGCTGATCGAGCGCGACGCCGGCGGCTGGAGCGCGACGCTGGTGGCCACCGCGTACGACTGGGAGGCCGCCGCGCGCCGGGCCGAGGCCAACGGCCGCGGCGACTGGGCCGACGCGCTGCGCACCGGGCGCGTCGGGCGGCTCGAGCGCGACGTCGTCGGCAGGAGCACGGCATGAACCCGTGGCTCGGCTGGATGCTGGCGGTGCTGGCGATCGCGATCGGCTACGTGCAGTACGGCGGGCCCGGCGCGCTGCTCGGCATCACGATGGTCGTGTTCTGGCTGCTGCTGCAGTTCAGCCGCGCGATGCGCGTGATGCGCCGCGCCAGCGCGGCGCCGGTCGGCGAGGTCGGCAGCGCCGTGATGCTGCACGCGAAGCTGCACGCCGGCATGCGCCTGCTCGACGTCCTGCCGCTGGCCGGCGCGCTCGGGCGCAAGGTCGCCGACGCGCCCGAGACCTTCGAGTGGCGCGACGCGTCGGGCGCGCGCGTGCGCGTCGAGTTCGAGCGCGGGCGCTGCGTGCGCTGGACGCTGAGCCGGCCCGACGACGTGCCCGCCGACGGCGGCGGACGCGCTGCGGACGGTGCCCTCGGCGCCACCCCGCCTGGCGCCTGAGCGCCCGCGCCGCGTCGCGCAGGGCCGCGCCCGTAGAATTTGCCTTTCGGCGCCGCGTGCCGCGACGCCCGCGAAAGGAGATCCCATGTCCCTGGCCGACCGCGACGGCAAGATCTGGATGGACGGCGAGCTCGTCGACTGGCGCGACGCCAAGATCCACGTGCTCACGCACACGCTGCACTACGGCTGCGGCGCCTTCGAGGGCGTGCGGGCGTACAACACCGTCCACGGCACGGCGATCTTCCGCCTGCGCGAGCATACCGAGCGCCTGTTCAACAGCGCCAAGATCCTGCGCATGAAGATCCCGTTCAGCCTCGAGCAGGTGATGGACGCGCAGCGCGAGGTCGTGCGCGCGAACAAGCTCGACAGCTGCTACATCCGCCCGCTGACCTGGATCGGCTCCGAGAAGCTCGGCGTCAGCCCGAAGGGCAACAAGATCCACCTGATGGTCGCCGCGTGGGCCTGGGGTGCCTACCTCGGCGAGGAAGGCCTCAAGCGCGGCATCCGCGTCAAGACCAGCAGCTACACGCGCCACCACGTCAACATCACGATGACGCAGGCCAAGGCGGTGAGCAACTACACCAACTCGATCCTGGCCAACATGGAGGCCACCGACGAGGGCTACGACGAGGCGCTGCTGCTCGACTCGGCTGGCTTCGTCAGCGAGGGCGCGGGCGAGAACCTGTTCGTGATCAAGAAGGGCGTCGTCTACACGCCCGACCTCTCGGCCGGCGCGCTCAACGGCATCACGCGCGACACCATCTTCGCGATCTGCCACGACCTGGGGCTGAAGATCGTCGAGAAGCGCATCACACGCGACGAGGTCTACATCGCCGACGAGGCGTTCTTCACCGGCACCGCCGCCGAGGTTACGCCGATCCGCGAGCTCGACCGCGTGACGATCGGCGCCGGCGCGCGCGGGCCGATCACCGAGAAGATCCAGAACGCGTTCTTCGACATCGTCAACGGCCGCAGCGCGAAGTACGCCGAGTGGCTGACGCGCGTGTGAGGGGACGGCGATGAGCGAACCGAAGGCCGTCGTCGAGCTGACCGCCCGCGAGCTGATGGGCCCGGGCGTCACGCACTGCCCGCACCCGAAGATGCCACTGTGGAACGGCCATCCGAAGGTGTTCATCGACGTCGCGACGACCGGCGAAGGACGCTGCCCGTACTGCGGCACCGTCTACCGGCTCAAGGCCGGCGAGAAGGTCGCGCAGCACCACTGAGCCGGCGCCGGGCCGGCCCGACACCGATGGCGCGCGAGCACGAGTTCATCCTGACGCTGTCGTGCCCCGACACGAAGGGCGTCGTCTACGCCGTCTCGGGGCTGCTGTACCAGGCCGGCTGCAACATCCTCGACTCGCAGCAGTTCGGCGACCTCGAGGGCGACGACGCCACCGGGCTGTTCTTCATGCGCGTGCACTTCGAGGCGCCGCCGCACCTGGCCGACGTGCCGACGCTCGAGCGCCTGTTCGCGCACGTGCGCCAGCAGTACGCGATGGACGCGCGCTTCCACGCCGTCGCGCGGCGCCCGCGCGTGCTGCTGATGGTCAGCCAGCATGGCCACTGCCTCAACGACCTGCTGTTCCGCTGGAAGAGCGGGCAGCTCGCGGTCGAGATCCCGGCGATCGTCAGCAACCACCCGACGTTTGCGGCGCTCGCCGACAGCTACGGCATCCCGTTCCACCACCTGCCGCTGCCCGCCGGCAGCCCGCCCGAGGCCAAGCAGGCGCAGGAAGCGCAGGTGATGGCGCTCGTCGAGGCCGAGCGCATCGACCTCGTCGTGCTCGCGCGCTACATGCAGATCCTCAGCCCCGCGATGTGCGACGCGCTCCGGGGCCGCGCGATCAACATCCACCACAGCTTCCTGCCGAGCTTCAAGGGCGCGAAGCCGTACTACCAGGCGCACGCGCGCGGCGTGAAGCTGATCGGCGCCACCGCGCACTACGTGACCGCCGACCTCGACGAGGGGCCGATCATCGAGCAGGACGTCGCGCGCGTCGACCACTCGCTGTCGGCCGAAGACCTGGCGGCCGTCGGCCGCGACGTCGAGTGCGTCGTGCTCGCGCGCGCCGTGCGCTGGCACGTCGAGCACCGCGTGCTGCTCAACGGCCACAAGACGGTGGTGTTCCGCTAGCGCAGCCACCGCGATGCCGCGCTCGAAGGCCGAGACCGCCGCGCTGATGGCGTCGCCCGACGACCTCGAGGCGCAGTTCTACGAGGCGATGCGCGAAGGCGACGTCGAGCACATGATGGCGCTGTGGGCCGACGACGACGAGGTCTACTGCGTGCACCCGGGTGGCCCGCGCGTCGTCGGGCCGCACGCGGTGCGCGCGACCTTCGAAGCGATCTTCGCCAACGGCGCCGTCGCGGTGCACGCCGAGCAGGTGCGCCGCGTGCACACGGCCGGCGCCGCGGTGCACGGCGTCGTCGAACGCGTCGAGGTGCCGGGCGACGAGGGGCCGCAGGTCGCATGGGTGCTTGCGACCAATGTCTACGTGCGCACCGCGCAAGGCTGGCGCATCGTCGCGCACCACGCGAGCCCGGGCTCGCCGCGCGCGCCGCTCGAGGTGGCCGAGTCGCCGTCGGTCCTGCACTGACGCCGGCGATGCAGTACCGCGCGCCGCTGTGGCTGCCCGGCGGCCACCTGCAGACGATCTGGCCGGCGCTGTTCTCGCGCCGCCACCGCGGGCCGGCGCCGGCGTACCGGCGCGAGCGCTGGACGACGCCCGACGGCGACTTCGTCGACGTCGACTTCGTCGACGCGGCCGATGCCGCCGCGCCGCTGCTCGTGCTGTTCCATGGTCTCGAAGGGTCGTCGCGCGGCGCCTACGCGCTCGCCTTCGCCGACTGGGCGCGGCGCGCCGGCTGGCATTACGCGGTGCCGCACTTTCGCGGCTGCTCGGGCGAGCTGAACCTCGCGCCGCGCGCGTACCACTCGGGCGACTTCGAGGAGGTCGGCTGGATGCTCGCGCGGCTGCGCGAGCGCCACGGGCGGCCGCTGTACGCGGTGGGCATCTCGCTCGGCGGCAACGCGCTGCTGCGCTGGGCCGAGGAGGCCGGCGACGGTGCCGGTGCCACCGCGGTGGCGGTGGCCGCGGTGTCGTCGCCGGTCGACCTCACGGCCGGCGCTCTCGCGATCGGGCGCGGCTTCAACCGGCTGGCGTACACGCCCTACTTCCTGCGCACGATGAAGCCGAAGGCGCTCGCGAAGTGGGCGCAGCACCCGGGGCTGTTCGACCGCGAGCGCGTCGCGCGCGCACGCACGCTGCTCGAGTTCGACGACGCGTTCACCGCGCCGGTGCACGGCTTTCGCGACGCGCTCGACTACTGGACCCGCGCGTCGGCCAAGCCGCACCTGCAGCGCATCCGCATCCCGGCGCTGGTGCTCAACGCGCGCAACGACCCTTTCATCCCCGCGCGCAGCCTGCCCGCAGCGCACGAGGTCGGGCGCTGCGTGACGCTGTGGCAGCCGCCGCACGGCGGCCACGTCGGTTTCGCCAGCGGCCCGCCGCCCGGCCACGTGCTGACCCTGCCCGAAGCCGTGATGGGCTGGCTGCAGGCGCAGCGCTGACCGACACTCGCGGGCATGGACGCGATCGTCGAAGCCGCGCTGCGCAAGTGGCCGCACGTGCCGCACGTGCGCGGCTGGCTCGGGCTCGACGCACGCGGGCACTGGTGGCTGCGCGACGAAGCGGCGCAGGCCGCGGGGCCCTGGCCGGCGTCGCGCGGCAGCCGCATCGAACATCCGGCGCTGGTGGCCTTCATCGGCCGCAACTACGCAGCCGACGCGCACGGGGCGTGGTACTTCCAGAACGGACCGCAGCGCGTCTACGTCGAACTCGAGGCCGCCCCGTGGGTGTGGCGCGTGCATGTCGGCGCCGACGGCGGCGTGGCGGTCACCGCGCACACCGGCGCCGCCGCCGCGGTGCGCTCGGTGTGGCTCGACGAGCACGGGCGCGTCTTCCTCGACACCGACCTCGGTTTCGGGCTCGTGCATTCGCTCGACACCGATGCCGCCGCGCTCGCGCTCGAGCGCGGCGCGTGGCCCGCGCCGCAGACGCTGCCGTTCGCCGCGATGCCGCAGCGCTTCGGCTACCGGCTGAGCCCGCAGCGCGACGCCGGCTGAAAACGACACGGGCCTGCTCGCGCAGGCCCGTGCAACGGGGTGCGGCCGCCGCCGCGTTACTTGACGCTGTCGACCATGTACGCGACGACGGCCTTGATGTCGGCGTCCGACGCCGTCATCGCACCGCCGCGCGGCGGCATCGCGCCCTTGCCCTTGATCGCGCTGGCGGTCAGGCCGTCGACGCCGGCCGCCAGGCGCGGCGCCCATGCGGCCTTGTCGCCGAGCTTGGGTGCACCGGCAACGCCGGCGGCGTGGCAGACCTGGCAGGCCTGGGTGTACAGCGCCGGCGTCGCCGTCGCCGCAGCGGCCGCTGCCGGGGCGGGTGCGGGCGCGGGAGCGGCTGCCACCGCCGCCGGCGCGGGCGCCGCAGCAACCGCGGGCGCAGGCGCCGCTGCCGGGGCCGCAGCGGCTTCGCCGCCCGGGGCCTTCGGCTCGGGGAACTTGGCGCCGGCCTGGTTGGCCATGAAGACGACGGCGCGTCCGATCTCGTAGTCGCTGAACTGGCCGCCGCCTTGGGGCGGCATCGCGCCCTTGCCCTTGAGCGCCGAATTGAGCAGCGCGTCGTAGCCGGTGGCGATGCGCGGCGCCCACGCGGCCGCGTCGCCCGACTTCGGCGCCCCCGCGACGCCGGCGGCGTGGCAGGCGGTGCAGGCGGCCTGGTAGACCTGCTCGCCGGTGCGCACGACGGCGGCACCACCGCCCAGGCGCAGCTCGATGGTGCCCACCGGCTGCAGCCGGCGCGCGACCGCTTCGGGGCCGAGTGCGTCGGTGCCTGCAGAGGGCTTTTCGTTGCTGGCGACGAAGTTGACCAGCAGGACGATCAGGAAGATCGGCACCACGAAGGCGAGCACGACCGCCCAGACCAGCTGCCGCGGGGTCTTGATCGGGCCTTCGTGGCTTTCGTCGTGGGCGGGGGCGTGGGCGGGATCGCTGCTCATGGGGCCTCGGTGGTCGACGGTGCACTGCCGCCGCGGGCATACCATCGAGGCTGCCTGCGACGGACAAACCCGCGAATTATAGGAGCCGAGCCCCTGCGCCCGCGGCCTCGGCGGGCCGCGGCGACGCTAGATCGCCCCGGCGTCGCGCAGCGCGGCGATGCGCTGCGCGTCGATGCCCCAGTCGCGCAGCACGGCCTCGCTGTCGTGGCCGGCAGCCACCGGCGCCGCCGGCGTGGGCGCCTCGCTGCGGCTGAAGCGCGGCGCCGGTGCCGGCTGCACGACGCCGCCGATCTCGACGAACGTGCCGCGCGCGACGTTGTGCGGGTGGCGCGGCGCCTCATCCCAGTCGAGCACCGGCGCGAAGCAGGCGTCGCTGCCCTCGAGCACGGCGCACCACGCATCGCGGCTGCGCGTCGCGAACACCGCGGCCAGCCGCGCCTTGTACTGCGGCCACTGCGCCGGATCGAGCGGGCGTTTGAACTCGGCCGCGTCGAGCCCGAGGCGCGCGAGCAGCTCGGCGTGGAACTGCGGCTCGATCGCGCCGACCGCGACGTACTTGCCGTCGGCGCAGCGGTAGGTGTCGTAGAAGTGCGCGCCCGAGTCGAGCAGGTTCGTGCCGCGCTCGTTGCGCCACGCGCCGGCGGCCTTCAGGCCGTAGAACATCGCCGACAGCAGCGCCGCGCCGTCGGTCATCGCGGCATCGACGACCTGCCCGCGGCCGCTCCTTTGCGCCTCGTACAGGGCCGCGAGCACGCCGAACGCGAGCAGCATCGCGCCGCCGCCGTAGTCGCCGACGTAGTTCAGCGGCGGCACCGGCGCCTCGCCGGCGCGGCCGATCGCCTGCAGCGCGCCCGACAGCGCGATGTAGTTGATGTCGTGCCCTGCCGCGTGCGCGAGCGGCCCGCTCTGCCCCCAGCCCGTCATGCGGCCATAGACCAGGCGCGGCTGGCGCGCCAGGCACACGTCGGGGCCCAGCCCCAGGCGCTCCATCACGCCGGGGCGGAAGCCCTCGATCAGCACGTCGGCGCGCGCGACGAGGTCGAGCACGGCGTCGACGGCTCCCGGCTTGCGCAGGTCGATCGCCAGCGACCGCCGCCCGCGCGCGGCGACGTCGTACTGCGGCGGCAGGCCCAGCGCGCCCGCCGCCCCGGGGCGGTCGATGCGGATCACCTCGGCGCCGTGGTCGGCGAGCAGCATCGCGCACAGCGGCGCGGGCCCGAGCCCCACCATCTCGATCACTTTGAGTCCTGCCAGCGCACCGGGCATCGGCGTGTCTCCGCGAAGTCGTCGAAGCGCCGATTGTCGGGCGCGCCGACGCCCTTTCCACGGCGGCCGCGGGCGCCTACGATCGACGCCCCACCCACGAACGAGGAGACGACGATGGCTTCGACCGACACCGTGTGCACGCTGGTGCCGTACTTCAAGGTCCAGCCGGGCCAGATGGAGGCGTTTCGCGCGCTGTGCGAGCAGTTCGTCGCGAAGACGCGCAGCGAGAGCGGCTGCGTGCACTACGCGTTCTCGTTC
This sequence comes from Azohydromonas sediminis, assembly GCF_003574675.1. GTDB lineage: Bacteria > Pseudomonadota > Gammaproteobacteria > Burkholderiales > Burkholderiaceae_C > Calidifontimicrobium > Calidifontimicrobium sediminis. Next base: position 37,255 of record NZ_QOAZ01000009.1, on the reverse strand, counting down.
GACGGCGACGCGGTGCACTGCCGCGAGGGCTACAACGACGCCGCGGCGGTGCTCGCGCACCTGGACAACGTCGGCGCCTTGCTGCAGGAGGCGCTGAAGATCGCGCAGCTCACGCGGCTCGAGGTGCACGCGCCACCGGCCGAGCTCGACAAGCTGCGTGCACCGCTGGCCGCGCTCAAGCCGCAGTTCTTCAGCGTCGAGTACGGCTTCCGCCGCTGAGGTGGGCCGCAGCCCGCCACGCGGCCGCTCGTGACAGACTGCGCGGCATCACACACGCCGCGCACCGCCCCCATGACCACGCCCCCGCCCGCCGCCACCGACACGCCGCCCGCGACGCCGCGCGCCGCGGCCTCGCTAGTCGTCGTGCGTGACGCCGCCGTCGGCATCGAGGTGCTGCTGCTGCGCCGCGCCGAGCGCGGCGACTTCAACAGCGGTGCCTGGGTGTTCCCCGGCGGGCTGCTCGACGACAGCGACCACGACGCGCACCGCCACGCCGCCGGCCTCGACGACGCGCAGGCCAGCACCCGGCTCGGGCTGCCGCACGGCGGGCTCGATTACTGGATCGCCGCGGTGCGCGAGTGCTTCGAGGAAGCCGGGCTGCTGTATGCGCGCGTGCCGGGGCAGCGCGGGCTCGTCACGCTGCACGGCGACGAGGCGCGGCGCGTCGCGGCGTGGCGCACGCCGATGCACCGCGGCGAGCGCACGCTGGCGCAACTGTGCGCGGCCACCGGCTGGGAGCTCGCGCTCGACGAGCTCGTCTACTTCAGCCACTGGCTGACGCCGCCGTCGCAGCGCAAGCGCTTCGACACACGCTTCTTCGTCGCCGCGGCGCCGCCGGTGCAGGTGGCCGCCCACGACGAGACCGAAGTCGTCGAGCAGCGCTGGCTGCGCCCGGCCGACGCGCTGGCGCAGGCCGACACGCTCAAGCTGATCACGCCGCAGCGCAAGACGCTCGAGGCGCTGGCGCGGTTCGACCGCGTCGAGGCGCTGCTCGCGTGGGCGCGGCAGCCGCGCGAGATCGCGCTGACGATGCCGATGATCGGCCGCGGCCGCGACGGCGTGCGCCCGGTGACGCCCGACGAGCCGGCCTACGCCGAGCTTGCCCGCGTGGACCCGCAGTGCCACGGCCACCACAGCTACGAGATCGAGCCCGGCCGCGCGGTGCGGCTGTCGGCGCGCATCGTGCGCGTGACGGCCGACAACGGCAGCGTGATGACGGGCCCGGGCACCAACACCTACCTCGTCGGCGGCGGCCCCGACAACGCGTGGGCCGTGATCGATCCCGGCCCCGACGACCCCGCGCACGTGCAGGCCGTGCTCGCCGCAGCGCCGGGGCCGATCCGCTGGATCTTCGTGACGCACACCCACCTGGACCACTCGCCGGCCACCGCAGCGCTGAAGGCCGCCACCGGCGCGACGGTGCACGGTCGCCGAGCGGCCCACCGCGAGTGGCAGGACGCTGCGTTTGCGCCCGACGTCGAGCTCGCCGGCGGCGAGCGCTTCGCGCTGCACGCCGACTGCACCCTGCGCGCGATCCACACGCCCGGCCACGCGTCGAACCACCTGTGCTACCTGCTCGAGGACGAGAAGCTGCTGTTCACCGGCGACCACGTGATGCAGCAGTCGACGGTGGTCATCAACCCGCCCGACGGCGACATGGCGGCGTACCTCGCGTCGCTGCGTGCGCTGCTGGCCGAAGACCTCGAGTGGCTCGCGCCCGGCCACGGCTTCCTGATGGACCGGCCGAGACAGGCGATCGAGGCCATCGTCGCGCACCGGCTGCGCCGCGAGGCCAAGGTCGTCGACGCGCTGCGCGCACTCGGCCCCGCGGCTGCCGACGCGCTGCTGCCGCGCGTCTACGACAACGTGCCGCCACGGCTGCACGGCGTCGCGCTGCGCTCGCTGAAGGCGCACCTGCTCAAGCTGGCGCACGACGGCACGGCGATCGAGCGCGACGGGCACTGGGCGCTGGCACCGGCCTCCTGACCCGGGCCGCGTGGCCGGCCGCGCCGGCGAGCGGCTCACCGCAGGGCGGCGCACGCGGCGGAACCGGCGTCCAGAGGTGCTGTCATATCATGCATGGTCATGCTCGAGCAGCGCATCCAGCAGCACTTCTTCGACGCCGCCGACCTGCTGTACCAGTCGGCCGAAGTGCTCGCCAAGCCGGTCGCCAGCGCGACGCAGGCCCTGCTCGGCAGCCTGACCGCGGGCGGCAAGCTGCTGCTCACCGGCACCGGTGCCGCGCTCGCGGTGGCGCAGGCGATGGCCGCGCAGCTCGTGGGCCGCTTCGAGCGCGACCGCCCCGGCCTCGCCGCACTGGTGCTCGGTGCCGATGCCACCGTCACCGCGGCGCTGCTGAAGGTCGCACCGCCGGGCTCGCCGCTGGCGATGCAGGTGCAGGCGCTGGGCACGCCGGGTGACGTGCTCGTCGTCTTCGCATCGGCGCCACACGACGCGGCACTCGCCGAGGCGGTGGCCGCCGCGCAGGCCCGGGACATGACCGTCGTCGCGATCACGCCGCGCGGCAGCGCGCTCGGCGCGCTGCTCGGCGAGACTGACGTCTGGATCGGCGTGCCGCACGACCGTGCGGCACGCGTGCAGGAGGTGCAGCTGCTCGTCGCGCACGCGCTGTGCGACGCGCTGGACCTGCAACTGATGGGTGAACAGGATTCCGCATGACGACTTCATCGCGCCCCACCATCCGCCGCCCGCGCGCGGCATGGCTGCTCGCCGCCGCGATCGCCGGCAGCACGCTGCTCGCCGGCTGCGCGCCGCTGGTGCTCGGCGGCGCGGCGGTCGGCACCGTGCTGGTGGCCAACGACCGCCGCACGGCGGGCATCCAGCTCGAGGACCAGGCCATCGAACTGAAGGGCCGCAACCGCGCGCGCGACGTCGTCGGTGACCGCGGCCACGTCAACGTCACGAGCTACAACCGCATCGTGCTGCTGACCGGCGAGGTGCCCACCGACGCCGACCGCGCGCGCGTCGAGGAGGCGGTCAAGGGCATCGACAACGTGCGCTCCGTCGTCAACGAGCTGGCCGTGATGCCGGCCAGCTCGCTGACCGAACGCGCCAACGACGGCCTGCTGACGAGCCGCGTCAAGGCCTCGTTCATCGATGTCAAGGACCTCGACGCGACCGCCGTCAAGGTCGTCACCGAACGCGGCGTCGTGCACCTGATGGGCCGGGTCACCGAGGCCGAGGCGCAGCGAGCGACCGAGCTGGCGCGCGGCGTGCGCGGCGTGCAGAAGGTCGTGCGCGTGTTCGAGCTGATCACGCCGGAGGAACTGGCGGCGATGCGCCGCTCGGGCGGCTGAACGCCGCGTCGCGGCGTCAGACGATCGTCAGGTGCTCGGTGCCGGCCGCGAGGTCGGGGTTGCGCGCGCGCTGGCTGTTGAGCTTGATGTTCAGCCGCAGGTCGTTGAGCGAGTCGGCGTTGCGCAGCGCATCCTCGTAGGTGATCAGCCGCGCCTCGTAGAGGTCGAACAGCGCCTGGTCGAAGGTCTGCATCCCGAGCTCGCGGCTGCGCTTCATCAGCTCCTTGATCTCGCCGACCTCGCCCTTGAAGATCAGGTCCGACACCAGCGGCGTGTTGAGCAGGATCTCGACCGCCGCGATGCGCCCCTTGGTTTCCTGCCGCGGCAGCAGCCGCTGCGAGACGATGGCCTTGAGGTTCAGCGACAGGTCCATCAGCAGCTGCGGCCGGCGCTCCTCGGGGAAGAAGTTGATGATGCGGTCCAGCGCCTGGTTGGCGCTGTTGGCGTGCAGCGTGGCCAGGCACAGGTGACCGGTCTCGGCGAAGGCGACCGCGTGCTCCATCGTCTCGCGGTCGCGGATCTCGCCCATCAGGATCACGTCGGGCGCCTGGCGCAGCGTGTTCTTCAGCGCTTGCTCCCAGCTGTCGGTGTCGATGCCGACCTCGCGCTGCGTGACGATGCAGTTCTTGTGCGGGTGCACGAACTCGACCGGGTCCTCGACGGTGATGATGTGGCCGAACGAGTTCTCGTTGCGCCAGTCGACCATCGCCGCCAGCGACGTGCTCTTGCCCGAGCCGGTGGCGCCGACGAAGATGACCAGCCCGCGCTTGGTCATCGCGACGTCCTTCAGGATCTTCGGCAGACCGAGTCCGTCGATCGTCGGGATCTGCTGCGGGATCGTGCGCATCACGAGGCCGACGTTGCCCTGCTGCATGAAGGCGTTGACGCGGAAGCGCCCGATGCCCTGTGGCGAGATCGCGAAGTTGCACTCCTTCGTGCGCTCGAACTCGGCGGCCTGCTTGTCGTTCATCACCGCGCGCGCCAGGGCCAGCGTGTGCTGGCCCGTCAGCGGCTGCGGGCTGACCTTCGTGACCTTGCCGTCGACCTTGATCGCCGGCGGGAAGTCGGCGGTCAGGAACAGGTCCGAGCCGTTGCGCGACACCATCAGCCGCAGCAGGTCGTGGACGAACTTGGAAGCCTGATCACGTTCCATCGCGGGGTTCCTCGTCGGGCGGCGCCGGTCAGCCGGGGAAGTTCTCGGGGGTCTTGGCCTTGCTGCGCGCCTCGGCCGGCGAGATCACGTTGCGTCGCACCAGGTCGGCCAGGTTCTGGTCGAGCGTCTGCATGCCCAGGCTCTGGCCGGTCTGGATCGCCGAGTACATCTGCGCGATCTTGTTCTCGCGGATCAGGTTCTTGATCGCCGAGGTGCCGAGCATGATCTCGTGCGCGGCCACGCGGCCCGATCCGTCCTTGAGCTTGCACAGCGTCTGCGAGATCACCGCCACCAGCGACTCCGACAGCATCGCGCGCACCATCTCCTTCTCGGCGGCGGGGAACACGTCGACGATGCGGTCGATCGTCTTGGCCGCGCTCGAGGTGTGCAGCGTGCCGAACACGAGGTGGCCGGTCTCGGCGGCGGTCAGCGCCAGGCGGATCGTCTCGAGGTCGCGCATCTCGCCGACCAGGATCGCGTCGGGGTCCTCGCGCAGCGCCGAACGCAGCGCGTTCGAGAAAGACAGCGTGTGCGGACCGACCTCGCGCTGGTTGATCAGGCACTTCTTCGACTCGTGGACGAACTCGATCGGGTCCTCGACCGTCAGGATGTGCCCGTACTCGTTCTCGTTGAGGTGGTTGATCATCGCCGCCAGCGTCGTGCTCTTGCCGCTGCCGGTGGGCCCGGTGACGAGCACGAGGCCGCGCGGCTTGAGCGCGAGCTCGCCGAAGACCTTCGGCGCGTTGAGCTGCTCGAGCGTCAGGATCTTGCTCGGGATCGTGCGGAACACGGCGCCGGCGCCGCGGTTCTGGTTGAACGCGTTGACGCGAAAGCGCGCCAGCCCCTGGATCTCGAACGAGAAGTCGCACTCGAGCGTGTCCTCGTAGTGCTTGCGCTGGCTGTCGTTCATGATGTCGTACACCATGTCGTGCACTTGCTTGTGCTCGAGCGGGTCGACATTGATGCGGCGCACGTCGCCGTGCACGCGGATCATCGGCGGCAGCCCCGCCGACAGGTGCAGGTCCGAGGCCTTGTTCTTGACCGAGAAGGCCAGCAGCTGGGTGATGTCCATGAAGACAGACTAAGCTCGATCCATTATGGCGACCATATCGGCCAATCTCCAGCAAGTCAGAGGGCGCATCGCCGCGGCGTGCGCGCGTGCCGGCCGGCCCGTGGAAAGCGTCACGCTGCTGGCCGTGAGCAAGACCTTCGGCACCGAGGCGGTGCGCGCCGCGCACGCTGCCGGCCAGCGCGCATTCGGCGAGAACTACGTGCAGGAGGCGCTGGCCAAGATCGGTGCGCTGGCCGACCTGCGCCGCGAGCTCGAGTGGCACCTGATCGGCCCGCTGCAGAGCAACAAGACGCGCCCGGTCGCCGAGGCATTCGACTGGGTGCATGCGGTGGACCGCCTCAAGATCGCGCAGCGGCTGGCCGAGCAGCGCCCGCCCGGCCTGCCGCCGCTGCAGGTGTGCCTGCAGGTCAACGTCAGCGGCGAGGCGAGCAAGAGCGGCGTGGCGCCCGCCGAGGTGCCGGCGCTCGCGCACGCGGTGGCCGCGCTGCCGCGCGAGCGGCTGGTGCTGCGCGGGCTGATGGCGATTCCCGAGCCGGCGGCCGAGTTCGACGCGCAGCGCCGCCCGCACCGCGCCCTGCGCGAGCTGCTGCTCGCGCTGCGCGACCAGGGGCTGGCGCTGGACACGCTGTCGATGGGGATGAGCGCCGACCTCGAGGCCGCGATCGCCGAAGGGGCGACGATCGTGCGCGTCGGCACCGCCATCTTCGGCACGCGCTGAGCCGCCACCAGCGTCCCCGCACGGCGCTCGCGGCCGGCGCCCGCCCGCTTCGTCCGTGTCGTCGGCGCGCGCCCCGCAGCTCAGTCGAGCTTGAGCCCGATGCGGCGGATGATCGGCCCCCAACGCTGCGTGTCGGCGGCCACCGCGGCGGCGAAGTCGGCGGCGCTGCCGCCCACCGGCGTCAAGCCGGCGGCGTCGAGCTTGGCGCGCACGTCGGGGTCGCGCAGCACGGCGTTGACGTCGGCATTGATGCGCGCCACGACGGCGGCCGGGGTGCCGGCGGGCACGAACAGCCCGTTCCACGCCAGCGCCTCGACGTTCGGGTAGCCGGCCTCGGCCATCGTCGGCAGGCTCTTCAGCGACTCGGGGCGCTGCGCACTCGTGACGGCGAGCAGCTTGACGCGCCCGGCCTGCACGTGCGGCAGCATCGCCGGCGCGACCATCATCGTCGCGTCGACCTCGCCCTGCGCGACCGCCATCGCGCTCGGCGGCGAGCCGTTGTAAGGCACGTGCGTGCCGGCGATGCCGGCGTCGGCGAGGAACAGCTCCATCGTCAGGTGCGACGAGCTGCCCTTGCCCAGTGACGAGTAGTTCAGCCCGCCCGGCTTGGCCTTGGCCCACGCGACGAACTCCTTGACGTTGGTCGCCGGCACGCCGGCGTGGACGGCCAGCACGTTGGGCTGCGACGTCGTCATCACGACGGGCACCAGATCCTTCGCCGGGTCGTACGGCAGCTTCGCATACATGAACGGCGCGAACGAGATCGGGCCGTTGAACGACAGCACCATCGTGTGGCCGTCGGGCGCGGCCTTGGCCGCCGCGTCGGTGCCGAGCAGACCGCCGGCGCCGACGCGGTTCTCGACGACGACCGGGTGGCCCCAGCGCTCCTTGAGCTTGTCGCTCATCAGCCGCACGACGATGTCGAGCGAGCTGCCGGCCGGTGCCGGCACGACGATCTTGACCGGCTGCGTCGGCCACGCGGGCTGCGCGAAGCCGGCGACGGGCAGCGTGGCGGTCAGGGCGAGGGCGAGCAGGTGGCGACGTTGCATGGCAGGGCCGCGCGGCAGTGCGGGGAATGCAAGGATGAGATTCGATGTTACGCGCGGCAGCGGCCGCTTCGTGTCACCATCGCGCCCATGCCGACTGCGCCCGCCCGGTGATGATCGTCCGCCTGCTGCTCGGCCTCGCGCTGGCCGTCGTGCTGTTCGTCGGCTATGTGTTCGCGATGCTCCACTGGAACTACTCCGAGGGCGAGCGTGCCGGCTGGGTGCAGAAGCTGTCGAAGAAGGGCTGGATCTGCAAGACCTGGGAAGGCGAGCTGGCCCTCGTCTCGCTGCCGGGCAGCACGGTCGAGAAGTTCCCGTTCACGGTGCGCGACGACGCGGTGGCGGCGCAGATCATGCAGGTCATGGGCAAGCGCGTGACGCTGCACTACGAGGAGAAGGTCGGTCTGCCGACGAGCTGCTTCGGCGAGACGCGGTACTTCGTCACCGGCGTCACGCTGTCGAGCGACATCCCGCTGGCGCCGGGCATCACGCTGCCGAGCCCCGCCGAGCCGTCGGCGTCGCCTGCGCGCTGAGCGCGCGCCCGCGTCACGGGTACAGCCCGCGCTCCTGGCGCGCCATCAGGATGCGCTCGCACGCGACGGCGAACGCGGCGGTGCGCAGACCGATGCGGTGGCGGTCGGCGGTGTCCCAGATCGTCTTCAGCGCGCCGACGAGGATCTTGTCGAGCCGCACGTTGATCTCGTCCTCGGTCCAGAAGAACGAGCTGAAGTCCTGCACCCACTCGAAGTAGCTGACCGTCACGCCGCCGGCGTTGCAGATCACGTCGGGCACGACGAGGATGCCTCGCTCGGCGAGCACGTCGTCGGCGGGCGGCAGCGTCGGGCCGTTGGCGCCTTCGAGGATCAGGCGCGCGCAAATGCGCCGCGCGCGCTCGGCGGTGATCTGCCCCTCGAGTGCGGCCGGGATCAGCACGTCGCACGGCACGTCCCAGAACGACTCGCCGTCGATGGCATCGCCGCCGGGAAAGCCCGCGACGCCGCCGTGCGCACGCACGTGCGGCATGAGCGCCGCGAAGTCGAATCCGGCCGGGTTCACGACGATGCCCGTGTGGTCCTGGATCGCGACGACCTTCGCGCCGGCCTGCACGAACAGCTCGGCCGCCGCCGAGCCGACGTTGCCGAAGCCCTGCACCGCAACGCGCGCGCCGTCGAGCGCCAGCCCGATGCGCCGCGCCGCCTCGCGCCCGGTGACGAACACGCCGCGGCCGGTGGCCTTGACGCGCCCGAGCGAGCCGCCGAGGTGGATCGGCTTGCCGGTGACGACGCCGGTCACGGTGGCGCCGACGTTCATGCTGTAGGTGTCCATCATCCACGCCATCACCTGCGCGTCGGTGTTGACGTCGGGCGCCGGGATGTCCTGCTGCGGGCCGATCACGAGGCCGATCTCGCTCGTGTAGCGGCGCGTCAGCCGCTCGAGCTCCTTGCGCGACAGCGCCTTCGGGTCGACGCGGATGCCACCCTTGGCGCCGCCGAACGGCAAGTTCACCGCGGCGTTCTTGATGCTCATCCACGCCGCCAGCGCCATCACCTCCTCGAGCGTGACCTGCGGGTGGTAGCGCACGCCGCCCTTGCCGGGCCCGCGGCTGAGGTTGTGCTGCACGCGAAAGCCCTCGAAGTGCGCGACGCGGCCGTCGTCGAGTTCGATCGGCACGTCGACGACGAGCGCGCGCTTCGGCCGGCGCAGCGTCTCGGCCCAGCGCGCCAGCGGCCCGAGGTACGGCAGCACGCGGTCGACCTGCGCGAGGTAGGTGCGCCACGGGCTGTCGGGGCCCGGGTCGACGTACGACAGCGGCTCGTTCATCGCGCACTCCTCGCAGCGGGGACACGCGAGCCTACACTGCGTCCATGACCGACACCACCATCGCGTTCATCGGCGGCGGCAACATGGCCGCCGCCATCGTCGGCGGCCTCGTGCGCGCGGGCCGCGCGCCGGGTTCGATCGTCGTCGTCGAGCCCGACGCCGCGCAGCGCGAGCGGCTGGCCGCACGGCACGGCGTGCGCACGCTGGCCGGCGCCGACGCGACGCTCGCGCAGGCCGCGCTCGTCGTCTGGGCCGTCAAGCCGCAGGTCTTCGCCGCGGCAGCGGCGCCGTGCGCGGTGCACGTGCGCGGCGCGCTGCAGCTCAGCGTGATGGCCGGCATCCGCAGCGACGCGATCGCACGCGCGACCGGCAGCGACGCCGTCGTGCGCGCGATGCCCAACACGCCAGCGCTGATCGGCCAGGGCATCAGCGGTCTGTACGCGCGGCCGGCGGTGACGCCGGCGCAGTGCGCCGCGGTCGAGCAGGTGCTCGCGCCGACCGGGCGCGTGCTGTGGGTCGGCGCCGAGAGCGACCTCGACGCCGTGACCGCGCTGTCGGGCTCGGGGCCCGCCTACGTGTTCTACCTCGTCGAGGCGATGGAAGCCGCCGCCGTCGAGATGGGGCTGAGCGCCGCGCAGGGACGCGAGCTGGCGCTGGCCACGGTGGCCGGCGCCGCGGCGCAGGCGCAGCAGTCGGGCGAGCCGCCGGCGGTGCTGCGCGAGCGCGTGACGTCCAAGGGCGGCACGACGCACGCGGCGATCACATCGATGGAGGCCGACGGCGTCAAGGCCGCCGTCGTGCGCGCGATCGTCGCTGCACAGCGGCGCGCGAAGGAACTCGGCGACGAGTTCGGCTGAGCGACGCGCCGCCGCAGCCGGCCGGCGCCGCGGCGCTCAGCGCAGCGCGAGGTCCAGTGCGGTGCCGGCGAACAGCGCGAAGCCGACCCAGTGGTTCAGGCGGAACGCCTTGAAGCAGCCGTCGCGCCGGCGCTCGCGGATCAGCGTCCAGTGCCACAGCGCCTGCAGCGCCGCGACGCCAACGCCGGCGAGGAACCACGCCCCCAGCCCGAGCGAACGCCCGATCGCGGCCCAGCTCACGAGGTGGATCGCGTAGAACGCCATCACGGCGGCGACGTCGTGGCGGCCGAGCGTGATCGCCGAGGTGTGGATGCCGATCTTCAGGTCGTCGTCGCGGTCGACCATCGCGTACTCGGTGTCGTAGGCGAGCACCCAGAACAGGTTCGACAGCAGCAGCGCCCACGCGTGCGGCGGCACCGCGTCGGCCACCGCGGCCGGCGAGCGGTCGCTGCCGCCGAGCACGGCGGCGAACGCCATCGGGATGCCGAAGCTGAACGCGACGCCGAGCACCGCCTGTGGCATCGAGACGACGCGTTTCGCGTAGGGGTACGCGATCGCAATCGCGAGTGCGGCGAACGACAGCAGCACCGTCGGCGGGTTGGTCGACAGCACGAGCGCGAACGCGGCCAGCGCGAGCGCCGCACCCACCGCCAGCGCCTCGGGCACCGGCAGCGCGCCGCGCGTGACGGGGCGCCGCGCGGTGCGCTCGACGTGGCGGTCGAACTCGCGGTCGGCGACGTCATTGACGGCGCAGCCGGCGCTTCGCATCAGGATCGTGCCGAGCACGAACACGGCGACGAGATGCCAGCCAGGGAAGCCGTCGGCGGCGATCCACAGCGCCGACAGCGTCGGCCACAACAGCAGCAGCCAGCCGGCCGGACGGTCCCAGCGGATCAGGTCGAGGTACAGCGCCAGCCGCGACGGTGGCGAGGTGACGGCGGTGCTCACGCGCCGATTATCGGAGCCCGGCACGGAACCCGGGGCGGCGCGCCGGCTCGAAAAGATTTCCGATCGAGGCGCCTGTGCCGCACGCGCCGCGCACACCCACCCGCCGAGGAGACACCGATGTCCGAGCACGCGATCGACTCGCCCCAAGCCCTGGCCCAGGTCCTGATCCTGGCCGTCGTCGCCGACACCGAGTTCGACGCGCGCGAGCTCGCGATCCTCGACGAGCTCGACGCCTACGCCCGCCTCGGCACGACGCGCGAAGCGTTCCTGCGCCAGGCGCTCGCGCACGCCCAGAGCACGCGGCTGGGCGAGCGCGGCTACCTGCGCATGTCGGACATCGCGCAGATCGACGCGGCGCTCGAGGCGGTGCGCGACCCGGCCAAGCGCCTGCTCGTGTGCCGGCTCGCCGCCAGCGTGATCACGGCCGACGGTCGCGTGCACGACGTCGAACGGCTCGTGTTCGACCACATGCTGTGCCGCTGGGGGCTGACGCGCTCGATGGTCTCGCGCGCGATCCTGGCCAACCGGTGGCCGGCACCGGCCTGAGCCCCGTCCCGGCATGCGCAGGCCGAGGCCGGCGGCTCAGCGCCCGCCTGCGCGGGCGCGGACCGGCCGAGGGACGGCCGCGTCTCGCGGCCGGCGGGGATCGCCGTGAGCCGCGGCGCTCAGCCTTGCAGGCCGCGGCCTCGCAGAGCTCGGCCCCTCGAGCGCCGTCCCGGCGTGCGCAGGCACGCCGTGAGCCGCGGCGCTCAAGCCTCGATCTGTTTCTGGAAGACGAGGCCGGCGTGCTCGCGCAGCGCGTGGAACTGGATCTTCGGCCAGTTGTCCTGCATCGCACGCAGTTCGCCGGCGTATTCGAGCAACACGCAGGGCGCGTCGACGGCGTCGTAGGCGACGCGATGCGCGTTGTGGTCGATGAAGCGCGCGAGTTCCTTCTGGTCGTCGCAGGTCACCCAGCGCGCGACGTTGTAGCGCGCCGGCAGGATGCGCGCCTTGCAACCGTACTCGTGCTCGAGGCGGTGCGCGACGACCTCGAACTGCAGCTGGCCCACGGCGCCGAGCAGCAGCACGCTGCCCGCCGCCGGGCGGAAGACCTGGATCGCGCCTTCCTCGCCGAGCTGCTGCAGCCCGGCGCGCAGCTGCTTGGTCTTCAGCGGGTCGGCGACCTCGACCGAGCGGAACATCTCGGGCGCGAAGAACGGCAGCCCGGTGAACTGCAGCGCCTCGCCTTCGGTCAGCGTGTCGCCGAGCTGCAGCACGCCGTGGTTCGGGATGCCGATGATGTCGCCGGCGAAGGCCTCCTCGAGCAGCTCGCGCCGCTGGCTGAGGAACGAGACCACCGTGTTCGGGCGCAGCTCCTTGCCGCTGCGCGTGACCTTCAGCCGCATGCCGCGCGTGAAGTGGCCGCTCGCGACGCGCACGAACGCGATGCGGTCGCGGTGCGCCGGGTCCATGTTGGCCTGGATCTTGAACACGACGCCGCTGAACTTCGGCTCGGTCGGCTCGACGGTGCGCTGGATCGCCGCCTTCGGCCCCGGCGGCGGCGCGAGGTCCACCAGCGCGTCGAGCACCTCCTTGACGCCGAAGTTGTTGATCGCGCTGCCGAAGAACATCGGCGTCTGGTGGCCGGCGAGGAACGCCGCCTCGTCGAACGCCGGCGCGGCCTCGCGCACGAGCTCGATCTCGCCGGCAGCCTGCTCGTAAGCGGCGCCGAAGCGCTGCGCGAGCACGGGGTTGGCCAGGCCCTCGACGATCTCGTCGTCGCCGCCGGCGCGGTCGGCGCCCGGCGCGAAGACGCGCATCTGGTCTCGCCGCAGGTCGAGCACGCCGCCGAAGAACTTGGCCATGCCCACCGGCCACGTGAACGGCACGACGCTCATGCCGAGCTCGCGCTCGATCTCGTCCATCAGCGCCAGCGGCTCCTGGACCTCGCGGTCCATCTTGTTGACGAAGGTCAAGATCGGCGTATTGCGGGCTCGGCACACCTGCAGCAGCCGCCGCGTCTGCGGCTCGACGCCGTTGGCCGCGTCGATCACCATCAGCGCCGCGTCGACCGCGGTCAGCACGCGGTAGGTGTCCTCGCTGAAGTCCTGGTGGCCCGGCGTGTCGAGCAGGTTGATGACGCAGTCGCGGTACTCCATCTGCATCACCGAGCTGGCCACCGAGATGCCGCGCTGCTTCTCGATCTCCATCCAGTCCGACGTCGCGTAGCGCGACGCCTTGCGCGCCTTGACCGAGCCGGCGATCTGGATCGCGCCCGAGAACAGCAGCAGCTTCTCGGTCAGCGTCGTCTTGCCGGCGTCGGGGTGGCTGATGATCGCGAAGGTGCGGCGGCGGCGCACCTCGGCGTCGATGCGGGGGGTAGGGTCGGACATCGGGGTGGCGCGCGCTCGGCTGCCGGGAGCGCGCGCGGATCGGGCAAATGGCAAATTATCGATGCTGCGGCGGGTTCGCGGCACGTCTGCGGGCGGCGTCGGCGCGCCTGCCCGTCGCCCCCGAGGTGCGGGGCACGCGGTGCGCTGTCACGCGAGTGTCACGCGCGCCCGTCACGCTGGCGGGCCTCGTCCACTGCGATCGCCTGCGCCATGCTCCACCTGCCCTCACGTCTGTGCGCGCTTGCGCGCGCCGCCACCCTCGCCGCCGCCTGCGCCTTCGTCGCGTCGGCCGCGCTGGCCACGGACGTCACCGTCACGCGCGTGTGGCAGTCCGCCCATGCGGTTGGCGGGATTCCGGGCCAGAAGGCCGAGATCGTCGCCTACGACGACCGCACCGACACACTGTGGGTTGCCGGCGTCGTCGGCGTCGATGTGCTCGACCGCGCGACGGGCCAGCGGCTGGCGTCGATCGACGTTCGGCACCTGGGCGCCGTCAACAGCGTCGCAATCCACGACGGCCTGGCGGCGCTCGCGATCGAGAACGCGATCGACCGCACGCAGCCGGGCGTCGTCGCGTTCTTCGACACGCGCACGCGGCGCCAGCTCGGCGCGCCGGTCGCCGTCGGCGCGCTGCCCGACATGCTCACGTTCACGCCCAACGGCCGTCAGCTGCTGGTGGCCAACGAGGGCACGCCGAACCCCGGCAGCGCCGACGATCCCGTCGGCAGCGTCAGCATCGTCGACGTGCGCACGCGCCGCGTGACGACGCTGCCGATCGACGCGTCGATCCCGGGCTACGAGACGCTGCGCCTGTTCCCCGACACATTGAGCCCCTACGACCCCGAGCCCGAGTACATCGCCGTCGACAAGACCGGCCAGTACGCCTACGTCGGACTGCAGGAAGCCAACGGCGTCGCGGTGCTGAACCTCAAGGCGCGCGCGTTCGAGCGCATCGTCCCGCTGGGCTTGAAGGATTTCAGCCTCCCCGGCAACGAGCTCGACCCGAGCGACCGCCCGAGCGGCGTGATCGAGCTCGTCAGCGCCAGCCTGTCCGGCCTGTACCAGCCCGACACGCTGGCAGCCTACGAACACAAGGGCCGCACCTACCTCGTGATGGCCAACGAAGGCGATGCGCGCGAGGACGAGGCCGACGAGGCACGCGGCTCGACGCTCGGCGCCACCGGCGTGCTCGCCCGCACGACGCTGTCGAGCGTGGACTCCGTCGCCGGCGGCCCGTGGGTCGCGTTCGGCGGCCGCTCGATCTCGATCCGCGACCGCGCGGGTCGCATCGTCTACGACAGCGGCAGCCTGCTCGACGCCGAAGCGATCCGCCTCGGCATCTACGACGACACCCGCAGCGACAACAAGGGCGTCGAGCCCGAGGGCCTCGCGCTGCTGCACGTCGAGGGCCGTGTGCTCGCGTTCGTCGGCCTCGAGCGCACGCTGAAGGCCGCGATCGCGGTGTTCGACATCACCGACCCGCACGCCGTCGAGTACCTCGACATGATCGTCGGCGAAGGCGACCGCTCGCCCGAGGGACTGACGGCATTCCGTGTCGGCAGGCGCCACTACGTGGCCATCGCGCACGAAGTCAGCGACACAACGTCGCTGTACGAAGTCAGGGTGTCGAAGCGTCGCGGCCGCGACAGGCACTGAGCGACGCCGCGAAAAACGCCGGGCGACGCCCAGCGCAGTCGCCTCGCGGATCGCGCGGCGCCGTCACTCCTCGAGCAGCGAGCGCAGCATCCACGCCGTCTTCTCGTGCACGTCGAGGCGCTGCGTCAGCAGGTCGGCGGTCGGCTGGTCGTCGGCCTTCTCGGCGAGCGGGAACACGCTGCGCGCGGTGCGCGCCACCGCCTCGTGGCCGTCGACGAGGATGCGCACCATGTCCATCGCCTTCGGCGGCTCGGCCGGGGCGTCGGGGATGCTGCTGAGCTTGCCGTACTGCGCATAGCTGCCCGGCGCGACGTGGCCGAGCGCGCGGATGCGCTCGGCGATCGGGTCGACGGCGTTCCACAGCTCCGTGTACTGCTGCATGAACATCGTGTGCAGCGTGTTGAACATCGGGCCGGTGACGTTCCAGTGGAAGTTGTGCGTCGTCAGGTACAGCGTGTAGGTGTCGGCGAGCAGCTTCGACAGGCCGTCGGCGATCGCCTTGCGGTCCTTCTCGCCGATGCCGATGTCGATGCGCGGTGCGCCGGCGGATGCGGTCTTCTTGCCCATGGGGTGCTCCTTGCTTCGCCTCGTTGAACGGGTGCGAGCCAGTCTAGCCCAGCCCCGTCTCGGGGCGGCATACTGCGTGCGTCGCACGCACGTGCGCCCGGCCGCGGCTGCCCGATGTCGAACCCCGCTCCGCCTCCCCCGACCGACCCGCCCGCGCCGCCGCCGGAGGACCCCGCCGCCGAGATCGAACAGCTGCGGCGCGAGGTCGCCGCGCTGCGCGAGCGCGAGCAGCGCCTGGCGCGGCTGGCGGCGCAGGTCCCCGGCGTGCTGTACCAGTACCAGGCGTGGCCCGACGGGCGCTCGTGCTTCCCGTTCGCCAGCGAGGGCATCCGCGACGTCTACCGCGTGACGCCCGAGCAGGTGCGCGACGACGCCAGCGCCCTGTTCGCGTTCGGCCACCCCGACGATCTCGAGCGGGTCGTCGCGTCGATCGCCACGTCGCAGCGCGACCTCACGCCGTGGGACTGCGAGTACCGCGTGCGCTTCGCCGACGGCAGCGTGCACTGGCTGCACGGGCGCGCGACGCCCGAGCGGCTGCCCGACGGCAGCACGCTGTGGCACGGCGTCATCACGCGCATCGACGCACGCAAGCGCGCCGAGTATGCGCTGCGCGAGCGCGAGGCGAGCCTGCGCCAGGCGCAGCGGCTCGCGCGCCTGGGCAGCTGGCGGTGGAGCCGCGACAGCGCGCGCCTCGAGTGGAGCGACGAGACGTTTCGCATCTTCGGCGTCGATCCGGCCGCCGGCCCGCCTGCCGAGAGCGACTTCCTGCGCCTGATCCATCCCGACGACCGCGAGCGGCTGCAGCGCGTGCACGACGAGGCGATGGCCGCGCGCCGGGCTTACGAGGCCGAGTTCCGCATCGTCACGCCCGCGGGCGCCGTCAAGCACCTGCTGGGCCGCGCCGAGCCGGTGCTCGACGACGACGGACGCTTCGTCGCCGCGGTCGGCACCGTGCTCGACATCACCGAGCACCGCGAAGCCGAACTCGCGCTGCACCGCAGCGAACAGGCGTTCCGCCAGTTCTTCGACGCCGGCCTGGTCGGCATGACGATCGAGGCGCCGTACCAGGGCTGGGAGCGCGTCAACCGCCGCATGGCCGAGATGCTCGGCTACACGCCCGAGGAATACGCCCAGCACCACTGGACCGACCTGACGCACCCCGACGACGTCGACGCCGACATGGCGCAGTACGAGCGGCTGCTGCGCGGCGACATCGACGCCTACACGCTCGACAAGCGCTACCTGCGCAAGGACGGCAGCGTGATGGACGCGTCGCTCGTCGTGCGCGCCGAGCGCGACGAGCACGGGCGCGTCGTGCGCGTGTTCGCGATCGTCGTCGACGTCACGGCACGGCGCGAGGCCGAGCGCGCGCTCGAGCGCCACCGCGACGAGCTCGAGAAGCTCGTCGAGGCGCGCACGCACGAGCTGGTGGCCGCGCGCGACGCCGCGCAGCAGGCCAGCCGTGCGAAGACCGAGTTCCTCTCGAGCATGAGCCACGAGCTGCGCACGCCGCTCAATGCGATCCTTGGCTTCGCGCAGCTGCTCGAGCTCGACCGCGCGCTGACGCTGCGCTCGCGCGGCTACGTGACCGAGGTGCTGCGCGCCGGACGCCACCTGCTGCGGCTGATCGACGAAGTGCTCGACCTCGCGCACGTCGAGTCGGGCCGTCTGGCGCTGTCGCCCGAGCCGCTCGAGCTGGCCGACCTGGTGCGCGAGGCGCTGACACTGACCGACCCGCTGGCGCGCCAGCGCGACGTCGCGCTGCACGCCGAGGTACCGGGCGACCTCGTCGTGCGCGCCGACCGCCTGCGCCTGAAGCAGGTGCTGCTCAACCTCGTCTCGAACGCGGTCAAGTACAACCGCCAGCGCGGCAGCGCGACGATCACGGCGCGCGTGCTCGACGAGTTCCGCGTGCGCATCGAGGTGCACGACACCGGCGCCGGGATCGCGCCCGAACGGCTGCCGCAGCTGTTCCAACCGTTCAGCCGGCTCGGCGCCGAGTTCGGGCCGATCGAGGGCACCGGCATCGGGCTGAGCCTGAGCAAGCGCCTGGTCGAGCTGATGGCCGGGCGCATCGGCGTCGACAGCGAGCCGGGCCGCGGCAGCACGTTCTGGATCGAGCTGCCGCGCGACCGGCTGGCCGATCCGCCCCCGCCGCGGCCGGTGGCCGACGCCGCGGCGCCGGCCCCGCTGCCGGCGCACGAGCTCGGCGTGCTGTGCGTCGAGGACAACCCGGCCAACCTGGCGCTGGTCGAGCAGATCCTCGCGCGCCACGCCGGCGTGCGCGTGATCGGCGCACCGTCGGCGCGGCTCGGGCTCGAGCTCGCGCGCGCGCAACGCCCGGCGCTGGTGCTGCTCGACATCCACCTGCCCGAGATGGATGGCTACGAGGCGCTCGCCCGCCTGCGCGCCGACCCGGCCACGGCCACGATCCCCGTCGTCGCGCTAACCGCGCACGCGATGCCGGCCGACGCACGGCGCGCGATCGAGGCCGGCTTCGACGAGTACCTGACCAAGCCGATCGACGTGTCGGTCTTCGACGCCGTCGTCGGCCGCCTGCTCGCGCGCGCCGGGCGCGCCTGACGCGCCGTGCGGCTCAGGCCGCAGCCATCAGACGCGCGGCCTCGCCGAGTCCGGCCAGTGCGCCGGCGCCGAACAGCGCGGCGCCGAAGACGGTGCGCCAACTGCGCATGCGGATCTCCCACCGCCCGCACCCCGCGGGCACGGCGCCAATCTAGGGCCGCGCGCCGCCGCGGTCCAATCGGATGTGTCGAACGGCGCGATAGCCCTTCGACCGCGCCCCGGCGCTCACGACAGCCGCTTGACGCCCGGCAGCTCGCACGCGTAGACGGCGTTGCGCAGCGCGGCGATCGCTTCATAGCGCGTGAACGTGCGCCGCCACGCGAGCACGACGCGGCGCGTGGGCACCGGCGGCGCGAACGGCACGTAGGCGACGTGCGGCTGCGGCTCCTTCGGCACGCTCAGCTGCGGCACCACCGTCACCCCCATCCCCGAAGCGACCATGTGCTTGATCGTCTCGAGCGACGAGCCCTCGAAGCTCTTGCGGATGCCCTCGGCGTCCGTCGAGAAGCGCGCGAACTCGGGGCACACCTCGAGCACGTGGTCGCGGAAGCAGTGCCCGGTGCCCAGCAGCAGCATCGTCTCGCGCTTGAGCTCCTCGCTGGCGATCGCGTCGCGCTGCGCCAGCGGGTGGTTCTTCGGCACCGCGACCATGAACGGCTCGTCGTACAGCGGCGCGATCGCCAGCCCCGTGTCGGGGAACGGCTCGGCCATGATCGCGCAGTCGAGCTCGCCGGTGCGCAGCATCTCGAGCAGCTTGACGGTGAAGTTCTCCTGCAGCATCAGCGGCATCTGCGGCGTCATCTCGATCGCGTGGCGCACCAGCTCGGGCAGCAGGTACGGGCCGATCGTGTAGATGATGCCCAGCCTGAGGGGCCCGGCCAGCGGGTCCTTGCCGCGCTTGGCGATCTCCTTGATCGCCGCCGCCTGCTCGATGACGGCCTGCGCCTGGCGCACGATCTCCTCGCCGAGCGGCGTGACGCTGACCTCGCTCGCGCCGCGCTCGAAGATCTTGACGTCGAGCTCCTCCTCAAGCTTCTTGATCGCCACCGACAGCGTCGGCTGCGAGACGAAGCACGCCTCGGCGGCACGCCCGAAGTGCTTCTCGCGCGCGACGGCGACGATGTAGCGCAACTCGGTCAGGGTCATGGCCCGATTGTGCTCAAATCCCGCGCCTGTCGGCCAAAGGCGCTTGCCCGATGTCAGAACGGCGTCCCGTCACCCTGCCCCGCCTGCGCGAGATGCACGCCGCCGGCGAGAAGATCGCGATGCTGACGTGCTACGACGCGACGTGGGCGCGCGTGCTCGACGACTGCGGCGTCGATTGCCTGCTCGTCGGCGACTCGCTCGGGATGGTCGTGCAGGGCCACGCGACGCCGCTGCCGACGACGATCGACGAGATGGCGTACCACGTGCAGTGCGTCGCGCGCGGCAACCGCCACGCGTGGCTGATCGGCGACCTGCCGTTCGGCAGCTACCACGAGGGTGTCGAGCAGGCGATGCGCAGCGCGGCCAAGCTCGTCGCCGCCGGCGCGCAGATGGTCAAGCTCGAAGGCGGCGGCTGGACCGCGCCGCTGGTGCGTCACCTCGTCGAGCGCGGCGTGCCGGTGTGCGCGCACCTGGGGCTGACGCCGCAGTCGGTGCACGCGCTGGGCGGCTGGCGCGTGCAGGGGCGCGACGCCGATGCCGCGGCGACGCTGCGCCGCCACGCGCGCGAACTCGCCGATGCCGGCGCCGCGATGCTCGTGCTCGAGCTGGTGCCGGCGGCACTCGCGCGCGAGATCACTGCCGAGCTGCCGATCCCGACGATCGGCATCGGCGCCGGCAGTGGCTGCAGCGGCCAGGTGCTCGTGCTGCACGACATGCTCGGCGCCACGCGCGGGAAGAAGCCGCGCTTCGTGCGCGACTTCGCCGCCGGTGCGGGCAGCGTCGACGCCGCGATCTCGGCCTACGTCGCCGACGTCAAGGCCGGCCGCTACCCCGACGACACGATCCACGCGTTCTGACCCCGATGCGTGTCGTCCACACCGTCGCCGCGCTGCGCGAGGCCCTGGCCGCCGGGCCGCGGCCCGTGTTCGTGCCGACGATGGGCAACCTGCACGAGGGCCACCTCGCGCTCGTGCGCCAGGCGCGCGCGCACGCCGCGGCCAGCGGCGGCGCGCCGGTCGTCGCGAGCATCTTCGTCAACCGGCTGCAGTTCGCGCCGCACGAGGACTTCGACCGCTACCCGCGCACGCTGGCCGCCGACTGCGCGCTGCTCGAGCGCGAGCATTGCGACCTCGTCTTCGCACCCGACGAGCGCGAGATGTACCCCGAGCCGCAGGGCGTCGTCGTGCAGCCGCCGGCGGCACTGGCCGGCCTGCTCGAAGGGCAGTTCCGCCCCGGCTTCTTCACCGGCGTGTGCACCGTCGTGCTCAAGCTGTTCAACGTCGTGCAGCCGCAGGCGGCGGTGTTCGGCAAGAAGGACTACCAGCAGCTGATGGTCGTGCGCACGATGGTGCGCCAGCTCGCGCTGCCGATCGACATCCTCGCCGGCGAGACGTCGCGCGAGGCCGACGGGCTCGCGCGCTCGTCGCGCAACGGCTACCTGTCGCCGGCCGAGCGCGCCGAGGCGCCGCGCCTGCACCGCACGCTGCAGGTGCTGGCGCAGGCGGTGCGCGGCGGGCAGCGCGACTTCGATGCACTCGAACGCGCCGCGATCGACGGGCTGCGGCGCCACGGCTGGGCGCCCGACTACGTCGCGGTGCGCCGGCGCGCCGACCTGCAGCCGCCGGCCGCGGCCGACGAGCCGCTCGTCGTGCTCGCAGCCGCCAAGCTCGGCACGACGCGGCTGATCGACAACCTCGAGATCTGACGGCGCCGCGCGCCGTCGCCAGGTTCAGGCCTTGAGCAGCTCGGTGCGCTGCCCGAGCCAGCGCCGCACATGTGCGCGCGCGGCCTGCGGGTACGCGTCGAGCAGCGCGTCGGCCGCGGCGCGCGCACGCTGCACGAGCGGCTCGTCGCTGGCGAGGTCGGCGAAGCGCAGCAGCGCGTCGCCGCTCTGGCGCGCGCCCATGAACTCGCCGGGGCCGCGGATCGCGAGGTCGCGGCGCGCGATCTCGAAGCCGTCGGTCGTCTCCACCATCGCGCGCAGCCGCTGCTTGCCGGTCTCCGACAGCGGCGGCGTGTACAGCAGCACGCACACGCTCGCCGCGGCGCCGCGGCCGACGCGCCCGCGCAGCTGGTGCAGCTGCGCGAGCCCGAAGCGCTCGGCGTGCTCGACGACCATCAGGCTCGCGTTGGGCACGTCGACGCCGACCTCGATCACGGTGGTGGCCACCAGCACCGGCATCTGGCCGCTGGCGAACTGCGACATCACGGCCGCCTTGTCGGCGGGCGCCATGCGCCCGTGCAGCAGGCCGACGCCCACACCGGGCATCGCCGCCGACAGCTGCGCGTGCGTCTCGGTCGCGTGGCGTAGGTCGACGTGCTCCGACTCGTCGACGAGCGGGCACACCCAGTAGACCTGCCGCCCGTGCGCGACCTCGTCGCGGATGCGCGCGATGACGTCGTCGCGCCGCGTGTCGGCGAACACCTTGGTCACGATCGGCGTGCGCCCGGGCGGCAGCTCGTCGATCGTGCTGACCGCGAGGTCGGCGTAGTACGTCATCGCCAGCGTGCGCGGGATCGGCGTCGCGCTCATCATCAGCAGGTGCGGCTCGAGCGCCGCCGCGTCGAGCTTGCGCCGCAGCGCGAGCCGCTGCGCGACGCCGAAGCGGTGCTGCTCATCGACGATCGCCAGCCCCAGCCGCGCGAACGCGACGTCGTGCTGGATCACGGCGTGCGTGCCGACCACGAGCTGCGCGGCGCCGCCGGCGATGCGCTCGAGCTGCTGCGCACGCACTTTGCCTTTGCGGCTGCCGGCGAGCCACGCGACGCCCACCCCCAGCGGCTTGAGCCACTGCACGAGCTTGGCGAAGTGCTGCTCGGCGAGGATCTCGGTGGGCGCCATCAGCGCGCACTGCCAGCCGGCGTCGATCGCGACCGCCGCCGC
Organism: Azohydromonas sediminis; assembly: GCF_003574675.1. Taxonomy (GTDB): domain Bacteria; phylum Pseudomonadota; class Gammaproteobacteria; order Burkholderiales; family Burkholderiaceae_C; genus Calidifontimicrobium; species Calidifontimicrobium sediminis. Next base: position 15,112 of record NZ_QOAZ01000009.1, on the reverse strand, counting down.
CAGCGCGGCGACCACCGTCTTGCCCGAGCCGACGTCGCCTTGCAGCAGCCGGTGCATCGGCTGCGCGCGTGCGAGATCGGCGGCGATCTCGTCCACGACGCGCCGCTGCGCGGCCGTCAGCGTGAACGGCAGCGCCGCGAGCAGCCGCTCGGGCAGCCCGCCCGGTGCGGCACGCAGCGCCGGCGCCGCGAGTGCGGCGCGCTCGCGCTGCGCGAGGCGCTGCGACAGCTGCTGCGCGAGCAGCTCGTCGAACTTCAGCCGCTGCCACGCCGGGTGGCTGCGGTCGTCGAGCGTGGCCAGCGGCGTGCGCGGCGGCGGGTGGTGCAGGAACTCGAGCGCCTCGCGCAGCGACGGCAGCCCCGGCGGCCACCAGCGCTCGCGCGCCTCGCGCGGCCACGGATCGTCGAGCGGCGCGCGCGCGAGCGCCGACGCGACGGCCTTGCGCAGGTAGGCCTGCGGCAGCCCCGCCGTCGTCGGGTACACCGGCGTCAGCGTCGCCGGCAGCGGCGCGCCCGGCTCGACGGCGCGGCACGCGGGGTGCACCATCTCGCGGCCGAGGAAGCCACCGCGCACCTCGCCCATCGCGCGCACGCGCGCGCCCGGCGCGAGCAGCTTGCGGTGCGACGGGTAGAAGTGCAGGAAGCGCAGCACCAGCTCGCCGCTGCCGTCGTCCAGGCGCACGACGAGCTGGCGGCGCGCGCGTGTCTCGACGCGCGCGTCGCGCACGACGCCCTCGACCTGCGCGGTGTCGCCCTCGCGCAGGTCGGCGATGCGCGCGAGCCGCGTCTCGTCCTCGTAGCGCAGCGGCAGGTGCAGCGCGAGCTCGACGTCGCCGACGAGGCCGAGCTTCTCGAGCGCGCGCTGCGGTGCGGACTTGGCGGCGGGCCTGGCCACGGGCTTGACGGCGGAAGACGGCGGGATGCCGGCGGCAGCAGCCATGGAACCATTCTGCCGCCGGTGTAGTCTTGAGTTCCGCACACCGACCGAGCATGAGCACGCCGCGCGTCTTCACCCTCAGCGACTTCGACTTCGCGCTGCCCGCCGAGCTCGTCGCGCAGCACCCGGCGCCGCAGCGCAGCGCGTCGCGGCTGCTCGACGGGCGCGGGCCCGTGCCGGTCGACCGCGTGTTTCGCGACCTGCCGCAACTGCTCGCGCCCGGCGACCTGCTCGTGTTCAACGACACGCGCGTGATCAAGGCGCGGCTGTACGGCGAAAAGCCCACCGGTGGCGCGGTCGAGGCGCTCGTCGAGCGCGTGCTGCCGGGCGACGAAGTGCTCGCGCAGCTGCGCGCGAGCAAGTCGCCCAAGCCCGGCTCGACGATCCGCTTCGCCGGCGCGTTCGACGCCGAGGTGCTCGGCCGCGGCGGGCCCGACGGCTCGCTGTTCCACCTGCGCTTTCCCGACGAGCCGCTCGCGCTGCTCGAGGCGCACGGCCACGTGCCGCTGCCGCCGTACATCACGCACGCCGACACCGCCGACGACGCGCAGCGCTACCAGACCGTGTTCGCGCGCCGCCCCGGCGCGGTCGCCGCCCCGACCGCATCGCTGCACTTCGACGACGAGGTGCTCGCCGCACTCGACGCGCGCGGCGTGAAGCGCACCGCGGTGACGCTGCACGTGGGCGCCGGCACGTTCCAGCCGGTGCGCGCCGAGTCGATCGCCGAGCACCGCATGCACAGCGAGTGGTTCGAGGTCGACGCCAAGGCGGTCGCCGCCGTCGAGGCCACGCGCGCCGCGGGCGGACGCGTCGTCGCCGCCGGCACGACGACGCTGCGCGCGCTCGAGTCGGCCGCGCTGTCGGGCCGCCTCGAAGCCGGCGCGCGCGAGACCGACCTGTTCGTCACGCCGGGCTTCACGTTCCGCGTCGTCGACCTGCTGATCACCAACTTCCACCTGCCCCGGAGCACGCTGCTGATGCTCGTGGCCGCGTTCGCCGGCTACGAGCACGTGATGGCGCTCTACCGCCACGGCGTCGAGGCGCGCTACCGCTTCTTCAGCTACGGCGACGCGATGCTGCTCGCGCGCGGCTGACGCGCTGATCGTGGCGCGCCTTGCCGCGGGGTTCGGGTTTCGGCCCGTTGCGGCTGGTCCCGACCGTCCGCGCGCGACGGATTGCGCGTAGCACGTGGCCCGGGCGTGCGTTCTCCGGCCCAGGCTCGCGCGTCACCGGCTGCAGACGGCTGCCGTCGTGCCGTCGTCTCCGTGTTGTCGTGCATCGGTTGGGGCGAGCGCGAATCGGGCCTGCGCCCGCACGCCCGGGCCACGCGCCATGCCCATGAACAAGTCCTGCCACCGCGAGGCCTGCCAACCAGGGTGACCGCAGGGCGATGGCGGTGTCTGCGGGCGCAGGCCCGATTCGCGCTCGCCCCAACCTGGTCAGGCTACAAGCGGTGATGACAGGAAAGACGGTCGCGCGGCACCGCGGTGAAGCGCGAGCGTGGGCCGGAGCACGCAGGCACCGCCGTCGCCCTGCCGCCACGACCTCCGCACGCCCAACCGCAGGTCACCAAACATGGGTCGTGAGCCGCGACGGCGACAATACAGAGGATGCTGCGCTTCGAGATCCTCGCCACCGACGGCCACGCGCGCCGCGGGCGGCTCACGCTCAACCACGGCGTCGTCGAGACGCCGCAGTTCATGCCGGTGGGCACCTACGGCACCGTCAAGGGCGTGCTGCCGCGCGACCTCGAGGCGATGGGCGCGCAGATCATCCTCGGCAACACGTTCCACCTGTGGATGCGCCCGGGACTCGACGTGCTGGGCGCCTTCGGCGGCCTGCACCGCTTCGAGGGCTGGAGTCGCCCGATCCTGACCGACAGCGGCGGCTTCCAGGTCTGGAGCCTCGGCGGCGCCGACGGCAAGGGCCGCCGGATCACCGAGGAAGGCGTGCATTTCGCGTCGCCCGTCAACGGCGACAAGCTGTTCCTGACGCCCGAAGTCAGCATGCGCATCCAGACGGTGCTGAACTCCGACATCGTGATGCAGTTCGACGAGTGCACGCCGTACGAGACCGCCGGCCACGTGACCACCGAGCGCGAGGCGCGCGCGTCGATGGAGCTGAGCCTGCGCTGGGCCCGGCGCTCGCAGGCCGAGTTCGAGCGGCTGGGCAACCCGAATGCCCTCTTCGGCATCGTGCAGGGCGGCATGTACGAGCACCTGCGCGAAGCGTCGGCCGCGGCACTCGCCGAGCTCGACCTGCCCGGCTATGCGATCGGCGGCGTCAGCGTCGGCGAGCCGAAAGAGGACATGCGCCGCATCGTCGCGCACACGCCGCAGCGGCTGCCGGCGCACAAGCCGCGCTACCTGATGGGCGTGGGCACGCCGGAAGACCTCGTCGACGGCGTCGCACACGGGGTGGACCTGTTCGACTGCGTGATGCCCACGCGCAACGCCCGCAACGGCCACCTGTTCACGCGCTTCGGCGACCTGAAGATCCGCAACGCCAAGCACAAGGCCGACCCGCGTCCGCTCGACGAGAGCTGCCGCTGCTACACCTGCACGCACTTCAGCCGCGCGTACCTGCACCACCTCGACCGCTGCGGCGAGATGCTGGGGCCGATGCTGGCCAGCATCCACAACCTGCACTACTACCTGAACCTGATGCGCGAGGTGCGCGCCGCGCTCGACGCCGGCACCTTCCCCGCGTTCCGCGCACGCTTTGCGGCCGAGCGCACGCGCGGCGTCGACTGACGAGGAACGACGTCGGCCATGGCCTCGCCCCGCCCCGCTCTGCGGCCCGCGCTGACATGAACGCGATGCCGGCGCCGCCGGAGGTCTTCGCGCTGCTCGACGACGCCCAGGCCACGGCCGACGGCGGCGTGGCGGCTTCGCGCCTGTACCTCGGCCACGAGCGCACCCACACCTGCGACGACCCGGCGACGCTGGCCGACTGCTGGGCGGGCGCACAGCGGGATCTGGCGGCCGGCCTGCATGCCGTCGTGCTGGCCGATTACGAGTGGGGCGCGCGGCTGCAGCGCGCCGGGCTGCCGGTGGCTGGGCCCGGGGCGCTGCGGCTGCTGATGTTTCGCGAGCTGCGCTGGCTCGACGAGGCCGGCATGCAGGCCTTCCTGCAGCAGCTCGACGGTGGCGCGCCGACACCGAACCCGGCCGGCGTGCTCGACCTGCACGCCGACGTCGACGACGCCGGCTTCCACGCGGCGATCGCAGCCCTCCACGAGGCGATCCGCCGCGGCGAGGTCTACCAGGTCAACTACACCTACCGCCTGAACGGACGCGCGTTCGGGACCCCGGCGGCGCTGTACCGGCGTCTGCGTGCGCGCCAGCGCGTCGGCTACGGCGCCTTCATCGCGCTGCCGCCCACGGCGGGGCACGGCGGCGTCACGCACGTGCTCAGCTGTTCGCCCGAGCTGTTCCTCGCCGGCCGGTGCGGCGAGGTGACGGCGCGGCCGATGAAGGGCACCGCCGCGCGGCGGACCGATCCCGCCGACGATGCCGCCGCCGCGCAGGCGCTGCAGCGCGACGCGAAGAACCGCGCCGAGAACGTGATGATCGTCGACCTGCTGCGCAACGACCTCGGCCGCATCGCGGTGACCGGCGGTGTGCAGGTACCGGCACTGTTCAGCCTCGAGCGCTATGCCACGGTGTGGCAGATGACCTCGACCGTGCGCGCCCGCCTGCGTCCGCAGACCGACTTCCCGGCCCTGCTGCGCGCGACGTTCCCGTGCGGCTCGATCACCGGCGCGCCCAAGCTGGCGGCGATGGACCGCATCCGCCGCCTCGAAGCCCAGCGCCGCGGCCTGTACTGCGGCGCCATCGGCTGGATCGCGCCGACGCCGGGGCCGGCGCTGGGCGACTTCGCGCTGTCGGTGGCGATCCGCACGCTCACGCTCGCGGCCGAGGCCGCCGACGGCACGCGCGCGCTGGTCGCCGGCGTCGGCGCGGGCATCGTGCTCGACAGCGTGGCCGACGACGAGGCCGAGGAATGCCGGATCAAGGCGCGCTTCCTGACCGGGATCGACCCCGGTCTGGGCCTGTTCGAAACGCTGCGCGCCGAGGCGGGGCCGGCCCCGGGCGGGCGGGCCGTCGCGCTGCACGTCGAGCAGCATCTGGCGCGCATGGCGCACAGCGCACGCGCGCTGGGCTTCGCCTTCGACGCAGCGGCCGCGCGCGCGCTGATCGACCGTGAACTCGCCGCGCTGGCGGCCAGCGGCGACGCCGGCCCCTGGCGGCTGCGGCTGGACCTGGCGCACGATGGCCGGCTCACGCCGCGCAGCGCGCCCCTGCCGCCGCTGGCGGTCGATGCGCAGGGACGCGTGCGGCTGGGCTGGGCCGAAGTGCTGCTGCCGGCTGCGAACGCGCTGGCCGCACACAAGACCACGCACCGTGCCGTCTACGACGCCGCGGTCCGAGACGCCGAGGCGCAGGGCCTGTTCGACCTGCTGTTCGTCAACGCGGCCGGCCGCGTCGTCGAGGGTGGTCGCTCGACGCTGTTCGTGCGGCGGGACGGGCACTGGTTCACGCCGCCGCTGGCCGATGGCGCCTTGCCCGGCACCTGCCGCGCACGCGTGCTCGCGCAGGGCCTGGCCGGGGCGCCGGTGACGCAGCGCCCGCTGACCGTCGACGAGGTGCTGCACGCCCAGGCCTGGGCGGTGGGCAATGCGCTGCGCGGCGTGGTGCCCGCGCAGCTGACGGCGCACGGACTTCCGGCCGTTCGCCAGGCCTTCGATCGGCGCTGACCGGGCGCGGCGCGAAGGCCGGCGACCGCCGGTCTTCGCGCCCGGCCTCAGGTTCCGATCACGCCGCCGTCGGCCTTGCGGATCACGACGGTCGCGCTGCGCGGCCGGCCGTCGGCGCGGAAGTCGGGCCAGTTGCTGATGCGTCGCGGCTGGTCGGGGTCGCTGCGCTCGCTCGGGGTCTCGCCCGGGTGCTGGATGTTGATGAACATCGTGCGCCCGTCGGGCGTCGCGGTCGCGCCGGTGATCTCGCAGCCGACCGGGCCGACGAGGAAGCGGCGCACCTCGCCGCTCTTCGGGTCGGCGGCGAGCATCTGGTTGTTGCCCAGGCGCGCGAGGTCGCCCTTGCCCATCGCCGACGTGCTCATGTCGGTCTGGATCCACAGCACGCCGCGCGCGTCGACCCACAGCCCATCGGGGCACGCGAACGCGTCGCCGTTGACGTTGCCCTTCGCGTCGGCGCGATCGTTGGCGGGGTCGCCGGCGAGCACGAAGTGGTTCCAGCGGAACGTCGTGCCATCGAAGTCGCCGTCTTCCTTCCAGCGGATGATGTGGCCCATCGTGTTGTTTGCGCGCGGGTTCGCGGCGTCGACCGCCGGCTGGCCCGCGCCGCCGCGGCTGCTGTTGTTGGTCAGCGTGCAGTAGACCCAGCCGTCGCGGTCGACGTCGATCCACTCGGGGCGGTCCATCTTCGTCGCGCCGAGCAGGTCGCTGGCCTGCCGCGTCTTGACGAGCACCTCGCCCTGGTCGGCGAAGCCGGCAGCCGCCGTCAGCGGCCCCTGGCCGTGCACGAGCGGCAGCCAGCGCCCGGAGCCGTCGGCGTCGAAGCGCGCGACATACAGCGTGCCGTGGTCGAGCAGCTCATGGTTGGCGGCGAAGCCGCCGGGGCGGATGCGGTCGCGGGTGACGAATTTGTAGATGTACTCGAAGCGCGCGTCCTCGCCCATGTAGACGACGGCGCGCCCGTCCTTCGTTGTGGCGACCGTCGCGCCCTCGTGTGCCGCGCGGCCGAGCGCGGTGCGCTTGACGGGCGTCATCGTCGGGTCCAGCGGGTCGATCTCGACGACCCAGCCGAAGCGGTTCGGCTCGTTCGGGTGCTTCGACGCGTCGAAGCGCTCGTCGAACTCGTGCCATCGGTAGCCCACCGGGTCGCCGGGGCGCAGGCCCCAGCGGCGCTGGTGCGCGTCGGGCCGCTCGGGGCCCTTGAAGTAGAAGGCGAAGTTCTCTTCGCAGGTCAGGTAGGTGCCCCACGGCGTCTTGCCGCTCGCGCAGTTGTTCAGCGTGCCGAGCACGATGCGGCCTGCCGGGTCGGCCGCAGTGCGCAGCAGCGCGTGGCCGGCGGCCGGCCCGCTGAAGGCGCACGGCGTCGCGGCCGTGATGCGGCGCGCGTGGCGCGACGGCCGCACCTGCTGCCAGCGCCCGTCCTTCCACTCGATTTCGATCACCGAGACGCCGTGCGCGGCCTGTGCCTTGCGCACCTTCTCGGCGCCCCAGGTCTTCATGCCGTCGGGGTGCAGCAGGCCGTCGTCGGTGTACTCGTGGTTCATCACGAGCAGGCCGCGGCGGCTGCCGTCGAGCGGGTAGTAGTGGAGGCCGTCGTGGTGCATGCCGAGCTGCAGCGCCTGCTCGGCCGCCGTGTTGCCGGCGTCGAAGCGGAACGCCGGCATCGCACCGGCCACGCCGACCGGCTCGCCCCACGCGGCGATGACCTGCGTGACGTAGCCTTCGGGCACCGTGACGGCGTCGGCGGTCGACACCGGCACGCCCTTGAAGCCCAGCAGCGGCGGCGCCGTGCCGCCGGCCGTCGCGCAGCCGGCCAGCGTGCCCGCACCCAGCGGCGCGAGCAGGCCGGTGACGGCCAGCCCCAGGCCGCCGCGCAGCACGGTGCGCCGCGCCGGGTCCGACACGTCGTGGATGCTCGGGTTGGACGAGCGGTTGCTGTCCTCCATCGCCGCGAAATCCTTGGCCATCGCGCTCACTCCGACTGGCGGCGCAGCGCCGCGAGCACGGCCTCGGTGTGCTCGCCCAGCGCCGGCGCCAACCCCGGTATCGTCCCTGGCGTGCGTGACAGTTTCGGGACGACGCCGGGCACCTCGAGCGCAAGGCCGTCGCGCAGCGTGACGCGCTCGATCATCCCGCGCGCGCGGTAGTGCGGGTCGGCGGCGATGTCGGCCACCGTGTAGATGCGCCCGACCGGCACGCTGGCGGCCTGCAGCGCGGCGACGACCTCGGCCACCGGGCGCTGCGCGGTCCAGGCCTCGATCGCCGCGTCGATCTCGGCCACGCGCGGCACGCGCAGCGCGTTGGTCGCAAGGCCCGGATCGTCGGCGAGGTCTGCGCGCTCGACGGCGCGCATCAGCCGCTTGAAGATCGAGTCGCCGTTGCCGCCGATCACGACCATGCCGTCGGCGCAGCGGTACGCGTTGGACGGCGCGATGCCGGGCAGCGCCGAGCCGGCCGGCTGGCGCACCGCGCCGAACGCGCTGTATTCGGGCAGCAGGCTCTCCATGCAGTTGAACACCGACTCGTACAGCGCGACGTCGACGACCTGGCCCCGCCCTTTGGGCGCCTGTGGCGACACATCGCGTTGCCGCGCCTGCAACGCGAGCAGCACGCCGATGACGCCGTGCAGCGCCGCGAGCGTGTCGCCCAGGCTCACGCCGGCGCGCACCGGCGGCCGTCCCGGCTCGCCCATCAGGTGGCGCAGCCCGCCCATCGCCTCGGCGACGACCGCGAAGCCGGGCAGGTCACGGTAGGGGCCGCTTTGCCCGTAGCCGCTGATGCGCAGCATGATCAGCCCCGGGTTGGCGGCGGCGAGCGCGTCGTAGCCCAGGCCCCACTTCTCCATCGTGCCGGGCTTGAAGTTCTCGATCAGCACGTCGCACTCGGCGGCCAGCGCGCGCACCGCGTCGCGTCCTTCGTCGGTGCGCAAGTCGAGCACGACGCTCTTCTTGCCGCGGCTTTGCACCTGCCACCACACGCTGGTGCCGTCGTGCAGCAGGCGCCACAGGCGCAGCGGGTCGCCGTCGGGCGGTTCGACCTTGATCACGTCGGCGCCGAAGTCGGCCAGCGTCTTGCCGACGAACGGGCCGGCGATCAGCTGGCCGAGTTCGAGCACCTTCAGGCCCGCCAGCGGCGGGGCGGTCGTCGCAGTCGTCGAGGCGGTGTCCATGCGCCGATGGTAGGCCGGCGCCGGCCGGCTCTCAGCCGCCGGCGTGGTCGAGCGCGAAGCGCGCGCCGGGGTACTGGCCCAGGCGCTGCACGAGCACCGGCAGCGCCTGCGCGAGCGCCGCGTGCAGCGTGTGCGGCGGGTTGACGACGAACACGCCGCTGCCCGTCAACCCGAAGCCGCCTTCGAGCGGCGGGCACACGTGCAGCGTCGCGTGCAGCCAGCCCTTCGGCGCGTCCTTGGCCGCCGCCTTCAGCCGCCGCGGCAGCTGCGCCGCCTCGACGAGCTGCAGCTGCGGGTGCCAGACGATCACGGTGCCGGTCGCGAAGCGCTGCAGCGCCTCGCGCAGCGCGGCCAGCGTCGCCGCGTAGTCGGTCTTCAGTTCGTAGCTCGGGTCGATCAGCACGACGCCGCGCCGCGACGGCGGCGGCAGCTCCCGGGCCAGCGCGGCGAAGCCGTCGGCGAGCCGGACCTCGGTGTGCGGCCGCTCGGCGAGGAACGCGGCGAGGATGCGGTGGTCGGTCGGGTGGCGCTCGTACAGGTGCAGGCGGTCGGCCGGGCGCAGCAGCATCTGCGCGAGCGCCGGCGAACCCGGGTACTGCGCGAGCGCACCGCCGCCGTTGAACGCGCGCACGAGGTCGACATAGTCGGCCAGCGGCGGCGGCAGGTCGGCGGCGCCCCACAGCCGCGCGATGCCGGTTTCGTACTCGCCCTTCTTGCGCGCGTAGTCGCCCTCGAGCGAGTAGCCGCCGGCGCCGGCGTGCGTGTCGACGAGCGTGTACGGCTTGTCCTTCAGCGCCATGTGGCGCAGCACGTGCACCAGCGTGACGTGCTTGAGCACGTCGGCGTGGTTGCCGGCGTGGAAGGCGTGGCGGTAGGCGAGCATGGCGCACTGTAGCCCGCCCGCGCGCGGCACGCGGGTTGCGGGTACGCTCGCGGGCTTTGCCGCCCCGACCCGACCCCATGCCCACGCTGTTCGACCCGATCCGCGTCGGCGAGCTCGAGCTCGCCACCCGCATCGTGATGGCCCCGCTGACGCGCAACCGCGCGCCGGGCCAGATGCCCAATGCGCTGATGGCGCAGTACTACGCGCAGCGCGCCGACCCCGCGACCGGCGCCGCGCTGATCGTCACCGAGGCGACGCCGGTGTGCCCCGAGGGCCACGGCTACGTCGACACGCCGGGGCTGCACAGTGCCGAGCAGGCCGCCGCGTGGCGGCAGGTCACCGACGCCGTGCACGCGCGCGGCGCGAAGATCGTCGTGCAGCTGTGGCACGTCGGGCGCGTGTCGCACGTGTCGCTGCAGCCGGGCGGCGCGCCGCCGGTGTCGTCGACGGCGCGCGTGGCGAACGCGAAGACCTACCTGCACGGCGGCTTCGCGCCGTGCTCGCCGCCGCGCGCGCTGGCCACGCACGAGATCCCCGGCGTCGTCGCCGCGTACCGGCGCGCGGCGCGGCTGGCGATGGACGCGGGCTTCGACGGTGTCGAGGTGCACGGCGCGAACGGCTACCTGATCGACCAGTTCCTGCGCGACAGCATCAACGACCGCAGCGACGCCTACGGCGGCCCGATCGCGAACCGCATCCGGCTGCTCGTCGAGGTGATGACGGCCGTCACCGACGAGATCGGCGGCGGGCGCACCGGGCTGCGCCTGAGCCCCGTGACGCCGTCGAACGACGCCGGGCTCGACAGCGACCCGCAGTCGCTGTTCGAAGCCGCCGTCGACGCGCTCGCGCCGCTCGAGCTCGCGTACCTGCACGTGATCGAGGGCCAGACCGGCGGCGCGCGCGACGTCGCGCCGTTCGATTACGCGGCGCTGCGCCGTCGCTTCGCCGGCGCGTGGATGGTCAACAACGGCTACACGCGCCAGATGGCGCTCGACGCGGTGGCGTCGGGTGCGGCCGACCTCGTCGCGTTCGGCCGGACCTTCATCGCCAACCCCGACCTCGGAGCGCGCCTGAAGCTCGACGCGCCGCTCAACGCGCTCGACAAGGCGACGCTGTACGGCGGCGGCGCGGCCGGCTACACCGACTACCCGACGCTGGACCGCGCGTGAACGCGAGCCGCCCGTGGCGCGTCGCGGCCACGCTCGGCGTGGCCGTGGCCGCCGGCTGGCTCGCGCAGCAGCTGCACCTGCCGCTGCCGTGGATGCTCGGGCCGCTGTTCACGACGGCGGCGCTCGCGATGGCCGGCGTGCCGGTGGCGGCAGCGACGCCGCTGCGCCACGTCGGCCAGTGGGTCATCGGCGTCGCGCTCGGGCTGTACTTCACGCCCGATGTGATGCGCGCCGTCGCGGCGCTCGCGCCGGCGCTGGCCGCCGGCGTCGCGTGGGCGCTGTTCATCGGCTGGGCGTTCTACCGCCTGCTGTGGGCCACCCTCGGCGGCGAGCCGGGCGCGCGCGCGACGGCGTTCTTCGCCGCGACGATCGGCGGCGCGTCCGAGATGGCGGTGCTCGGCGAGCGCCACGGTGCGCGCGTCGACCACGTCGCGGCGGCGCACTCGCTGCGCATCCTGCTCGTCGTCTCGGTGATTCCGTTCGGGTTCCAGTTCGCCGGGCTGCGCGGTGCCGACGTGGCGCTGCCGGCCGTCGCGCAGGTCGACGCCCGCGGGCTGGCACTGCTGGCCGCCGCGTCGCTGGCCGGCGTGGCCGCGCTGCGAGCGCTGCGCGTGCCCAACGTGTGGGTGCTCGGCGCGCTGGCCGGCACCGTCGCGCTGACGGCCAGCGGCGCGGGCGGCTCGGCGCTGCCGCGCGGCATCTCGGAAGCCGGCCAGCTGTTCATCGGCGTCGCGCTCGGCACGCGCTTTTCGGGCGACTTCGCGCGCGAGTCGCCGCGCTGGCTCGGCGCGGTGGCCGGCGGCACGCTGGCGATGATCGCCGCGTCGGGGCTGTTCGCGTGGGCGCTGGCGCGGCTGGCGGGGCTGCACCCGGCCACCGTGATGCTGGGCACGTCGCCGGGCGGCATCGCCGAGATGTCGATCACCGCCAAGGTGCTGCAGCTCGGCGTGCCGGTGGTCACGACGTTCCAGGTCGTGCGCTACGTCGCGGTGCTGCTGACGGCGCCGCTGCTGTACCGCTGGATCGCGCGCCGCGCGCCGCGCCTTCAGTAGCGGCCAGGGCGCACGCGGGCGCGGAACAGCTCGGCGATGCTGACCGCGCGCTCGCCCGGCCGCACGACGAAGCGCTCGCCCGCCTCGAGCGTGCCCGGCACGACGACTTGCAGGTAGAAGCCGCACTGCCCCGACTGCGCCATCATCTTCGACGCGTGCCGGAAGCCCATCGCGGCGTCGAACTTGGCGCAGGGATGGCGCGGCTCGCTGACGGCGAGTTCGACGCCGCCTTCGAAGCGCAGCCGGTCGCCGACGAACGCGTCTGCTTCGAGCAGGCCGGCCAGCGTCAGGTTCTCGCCGAACGCGCCGGGCGGCAGCGGCTCGTCCCACAGCGCGACGCGCGCCTGCGCGCGCAGCGTGCGCCACACCGGATAGTGCTCGACCGGGTACGCATAGACCGCCTTGGCCAGCCCGCCGTGCACCGTCAGGTCGGCCTGCTCGTCGCCGTCCAGCCCGAGCGCGTGCACCGCCACCGGCGCGTCGACCGGGCGCTTGCCGATCGCGCTGGCGACGCGCCGCCCGCCGATCTCGATCACACGGGCGGCGGCGACGTTGATGCTGACCACGTATCGGTGCGTGCCGTGACTCATGGCGGGATTGGACACGAAAAACGCACGACTGCTTTGCCGGATGCGCCCGTTTGCGCCGTGGCCGACCCCGGGTCGGGGTGGTTACGGCGCCATTACACTGCGCCGACAATCGGCGCCCCGGCACCCTGGCGGTTCGGGGCGTCCCTCACTGTAACCGTCGCCCCCGGGCCGAGCGGCATGAGGTCAGCGTCGCGGTCTGCGCCACGGCATTGACCCCATTTCGCTTACCCCGACTTCCGGAGACACCATGAGCCACGCCGCCGTCAACGCACCCGACCACGTCAAGCACGCGAAGCTGATCGCGTGGGTCAGCGAGATCGCCGCGCTGACGCAGCCGAAGGACATCGTCTGGTGCGACGGCTCGAAGCAAGAGTACGACCGCCTGTGCGACCAGCTCGTCGCCGCCGGCACGATGCAGCGCCTGAACCCGACGCTGCGCCCGGGCAGCTTCCTCGCGCGCAGCGACCCGAGCGACGTCGCGCGCGTCGAGGACCGCACCTTCATCTGCAGCGAGCGCCAGGACGATGCCGGCCCGACGAACAACTGGGTCGCGCCGGCCGAGATGCGCGCGACGCTGCAGACCGGCCCGAACGCGCTGTTCCGGGGCGCGATGCGCGGGCGCACGATGTACGTCGTGCCGTTCTCGATGGGGCCGGTGGGCTCGCACATCTCGCACATCGGCGTCGAGCTGACCGACAGCGCGTACGTCGCGGTCAGCATGCGCGTGATGACGCGCATGGGCCGCCGGGTGCTCGACCAGCTCGGCACTGACGGCCACTTCGTGCCGTGCGTGCACACGGTGGGTGCGCCGCTCGAGCCCGGCCAGAAGGACGTGCCGTGGCCGTGCAACAAGACCAAGTACATCGTCCACTACCCCGAGACGCACGAGATCTGGAGCTACGGCTCGGGCTACGGCGGCAACGCGCTGCTGGGCAAGAAGTGCTTCGCGCTGCGCATCGCCTCGGTGATGGGCCGCGACCAGGGCTGGCTCGCCGAGCACATGCTGATCCTCGGCGTGACCGACCCGCAGGGGCGCAAGTACCACATCGCCGCCGCGTTCCCGAGCGCCTGCGGCAAGACCAACTTCTCGATGCTCGTGCCGCCGGCCGGCTTCGAGGGCTGGAAGGTGACGACGATCGGCGACGACATCGCGTGGATCAAGCCGCACGCCGACGGCAAGATGTACGCGATCAATCCCGAGGCGGGCTACTTCGGCGTCGCACCGGGCACCAACGTCCACACCAACCCGAACTGCATGGCGTCGCTGACGCACGACGTGATCTTCACCAACGTCGCGCTGACCGACGACGGCGACGTCTGGTGGGAGGGCATGACCGACACGCCGCCGGCGCACCTGATCGACTGGCAGGGCCGCGACTGGACGCCCGAGATCGCCCGCGCCAACCCCGGCCCCGACGGCAAGCCGCGCCCCGCGGCGCACCCGAACGCGCGCTTCACGGTGGCCGCCACCAACAACCCCGCGCTCGACCCCGACTGGGACAGCACCGAGGGCGTGCCGATCGACGCCTTCGTCTTCGGCGGCCGCCGCTCGACGACGGTGCCGCTCGTCACCGAGGCGCGCACGTGGATGGAAGGCGTCTACATGGCCGCGACGATGGGCAGCGAGACGACCGCCGCGCAGGCCGGCGCCACCGGCGTCGTGCGCCGCGACCCGTTCGCGATGCTGCCGTTCTGCGGCTACCACATGGGCGACTACTTCCGGCACTGGCTCGAGATGGAGCACCGGCTCGAGGAGAGCGGCCACACGCTGCCGAAGATCTTCTGCGTCAACTGGTTCCGCAAGGGCCCCGACGGCAAGTTCGTCTGGCCCGGCTACGGCGAGAACATGCGCGTGCTGCAGTGGATCGTGCAGCGCGTGCGCGGCGAGGGCGGCGGCGCCGAGCACCTGTTCGGCATCAGCCCGCGCTACGAGGACCTGAACTGGACCGGCCTGCCGTTCCCGCGCGAGCGCTTCGAGGCGGTGATCGGCATCGACCACGCCGCGTGGGCGCAGGAGATGAAGCTGCACGACGCGCTGTTCGAGCAGCTCGGCAGCCGCGTGCCGGCCGAGCTCACGGCGACGAAGCAGCGCCTCGAAGAACGCCTGGCCGCCTGAGAGCGTGAGAGTTTTTCGTCCGCTGCCCTCGTGCTGGCATGTCTCTGGCTTGCTGTTGGGCATGAGCGATCCGAAGCACCAAGACAGCGTGGCCGGGGTTTTGTTCGAGGACTTGGCGCCCGTCGATGAGCAAGCAGCGCAGGCCGCCGCGCAAGCGCGAGCCTTTGCGCTGCGCGCGCAGCCGCCGCGGCTGCTGCAGCCCAACCGCAAGCAGATCGAACTGCGGGCATCGGACCTGGAGTCGCTGCTGGGCGAGGACCACCGAGCGCGGCTGGTATGGGGCTACGTCGAGCGGCAGGACCTGAGCCGGCTGACCGATGCGATCAAGGCGCGCGGCAGCAATGCCGGACGCGCGGCGATCGACCCGCGCATCCTGTTTGCGCTGTGGCTGTACGCCACGCTCGAAGGCGTGGGCAGTGGACGCGAGCTGGCGCGGCT
>NZ_QOAZ01000089.1 GCF_003574675.1 Azohydromonas sediminis | reverse complement strand
GGTTCCGTGCACCCGCTCGTTCTTCAGGCTGTTGAAGAAGCTCTCGGTGGGTGCGTTGTCCCAGCAATCGCCCTTGCGGCTCATCGAGGCGGTCATGCCGTACTCGCTGAGCCTGGCCGTCATGGCCTGGCTGGCGTACTGGCTGCCACGGTCGCTGTGAAAGAGCACGCCGGCGCGCGGCTTGCGCCGGAACCAGGCCATCGTCAGCGCGTCGGTGACGATGTCGGCCGTCATCCTCGGCTTGATCGACCAGCCCACGATCTCGCGGTTGAACAGATCCAGCACGATGGCCAGGTACAGCCAGCCTTCGCCGGTCTGGATGTACGTGATGTCGCCCGTCCACACCTTGTTCGGCGCTTGCGGCGTGAAGTTGCGCGCCAGCAGGTTGGGTGCCACCGGCATCGAGTGCTTGGAGTCCGTCGTCGCCTTGAAGCGCCGCTTGTGCCGTGCACGGATGCCGTTCTCGCGCATCAGCCGCTCGACGCGGCGCAGGCCGATGCGGTGGCCGCGGCCCTGAAGCTCGCGGTGCATGCGCCGCGAGCCGTAGGCGCCCTTGACTTCGGCGTGGATGCTCTTCATCAAGGCCACGGCCTGCACGTCCGTCAAGCGTGTGCGGTCGGGTTTGCCGCCGCGTTTGCAGGCGCGGTAGCCGCTCACGCTCACGGCCAGCACTTCGCACATGTCGGGCAGGGGGGTAGTCGCGGCGCTGCGCGTCGATCCAGGCGTACTTCACAGCGCATCCTTCGCGAAGTACGCCGTCGCTTTTTTTAGGATGTCGACGTGCATCTTCAGCCGCGCGTTCTCCGCGCGCAGCCTGGACAGCTCCATCTGCTCGGGCGTCACCGGCTTGGCGCCGGCGCCCACGAGCTTGCCCGCCTCGGCCGCCTTCACCCAGTTGCGCAGCGTCTGCTCGACCAGGCCCAGTTCCCTGGCGGCCACCACGATGCCCACCGCCTGGGCGTGCTTGACGGCCTGTTCCTTGAACTCGGCCGTGTACTCCTGCTTCGGAATTCTCTTCATCTCTCGTCCTTCAGGTCTCGATGCTAACCATCGGCTCCTGGAAGACGAAAAAC
>NZ_QOAZ01000088.1 GCF_003574675.1 Azohydromonas sediminis | reverse complement strand
CACGTGGACCACGGCAAGACGACGCTGACGGCGGCGATCACGACGATTCTGGCGAGCAAGTACGGCGGCGAGGCGAAGAAGTACGACGAGATCGACGCGGCGCCGGAGGAGAAGGCGCGCGGCATCACGATCAACACGGCGCACGTGGAGTACGAGACGGCCAACCGTCACTACGCGCACGTGGACTGCCCGGGGCACGCGGACTACGTGAAGAACATGATCACGGGTGCGGCGCAGATGGACGGCGCGATCCTGGTGGTGAGCGCCGCCGACGGCCCGATGCCGCAGACGCGCGAGCACATCCTGCTGGCGCGGCAGGTGGGGGTGCCGTACATCATCGTGTTCCTGAACAAGTGCGACATGGTCGACGACGCCGAACTGCTCGAACTCGTCGAGATGGAAGTGCGCGAGCTGCTCTCGAAGTACGACTTCCCCGGCGACGACACGCCGATCATCAAGGGCTCGGCCAAGCTGGCGCTCGAGGGCGACAAGGGCGAGCTGGGTGAGCAGGCGATCATGAAGCTGGCCGAGGCGCTGGACACCTACATCCCGACGCCCGAGCGTGCGATCGACGGGGCCTTCCTGATGCCGGTGGAAGACGTGTTCTCGATCTCGGGCCGCGGCACGGTGGTCACGGGCCGTGTGGAGCGCGGCATCATCAAGGTCGGCGACGAAATCGAGATCGTGGGGATCCGTCCGACGCAGAAGACCACCTGCACGGGTGTGGAGATGTTCCGCAAGCTGCTCGACCAGGGTCAGGCGGGCGACAACGTGGGCATCCTGCTGCGCGGCACCAAGCGCGAGGAAGTCGAGCGCGGGCAGGTGCTGTGCAAGCCGGGCAGCATCAAGCCGCACACGCACTTCACGGCGGAGGTGTACGTGCTGAGCAAGGAAGAGGGCGGGCGGCACACGCCGTTTTTCAACAACTACCGTCCGCAGTTCTACTTCCGCACGACGGACGTGACGGGGGCGGTGGAGCTGCCCAAGGACAAGGAGATGGTGATGCCGGGCGACAACGTGCAGATCACCGTCAAGCTGATCGCGCCGATCGCGATGGAAGAGGGCCTGCGCTTCGCGATCCGCGAGGGCGGGCGCACCGTGGGCGCCGGCGTCGTCTCGAAGATCATCGAGTGA
>NZ_QOAZ01000087.1 GCF_003574675.1 Azohydromonas sediminis | reverse complement strand
AGCCGCGCCAGCTCGCGCCCGCTGCCCACGCCTTCGAGCGTGGCGTACAGCCACAGCGCAAACAGGATGCGCGGGTCGATCGCCGCGCGTCCGGCATTGCTGCCGCGCGCCTTGATCGCATCGGTCAGCCGGCTCAGGTCCTGCCGCTCGACGTAGCCCCATACCAGCCGCGCTCGGTGGTCCTCGCCCAGCAGCGACTCCAGGTCCGATGCCCGCAGTTCGATCTGCTTGCGGTTGGGCTGCAGCAGCCGCGGCGGCTGCGCGCGCAGCGCAACGGCTCGCGCTTGCACGGCGGCCTGCACCGCTTGCTCATCGACGCGCGCCAAGTCCTCGAACAAAACCCCGGCCACGCTGTCTTGGTGCGTCGGATCGCTCATGCCCAACAGCAAGCCAGAGACATGCCAGCACGAGGGCAGCGGACGAAAAACTCTCACGCTCTCAGTCCCGACGAACTGCCGCGCGCCGACGCGCCAAGCCCGCGCCAAGCAGCGCCAGACCCGCAAGCGCCAGCGTGCCGGGCTCCGGAATCTCGAGCCGCTCCGTGGAAATCGTGAACCCGAACGACAACGGGTTGGACTGTCCCTCGATGGTCGTGAACCCCAGGCAGCCCGTGGTCGTGATCACGCCTGCCGCCGCGCAGATCGCGTTGTCGAGCACACCCAGTGCGCCGCCCGCAATCGGAAAGATGTTGATGAAGTACAGCTGCGACGCATCCGGGTACGGGAGCACGGCGTTCAGCAGCCCGGTCTTCAGGACGAAGATGTCGTTGCAGGGGTTGTTAGGCGGGCTGGGCGCGACGCACGACCCCGACACGTTGGGTGTCTCGGTGAACGCGATGTCGAAAGTCAGCGAAGGCAATGCGCCGGGTTGCGTGCCGAGAACGGTGGGGCCCCCCGCGTCAGAATTGTTGTCACCCCGATAGAACCTGGTCTTCGTTGAGTTCCAGGTTCATGTAGATGGTGGTGGCAGGCTGTGGAGCTTGTGGGCGAAGGCCTGCGCGGTGGGCAACGCGACAGCGTTGTCCACGGCAAGCTGGCCGGTGCGCGCAGCGCATCGCCCATAAATCCACAGCCTGCTCGGCCGCCGCATTTCGTAGACCCGGGGACGATGACAGAGAACGAGTTGGCTCGATACGGACAAGCATTCAAGGACCGCGCGGTAGCCAGGCTGCTGCCGCCGCACAGCGCCGCGC
>NZ_QOAZ01000086.1 GCF_003574675.1 Azohydromonas sediminis | reverse complement strand
CTAGGGAAACGCTGAACAAGTACCCGCGCCACGGCGGGATCGCCGTACGCGGGGCGAAACCGAGCGTTTTGGCGCGTTCTACGGCCTCGAGGGCCTAGCTGGCGGGCCTTTCGGCGCCCGCTCCGGGCCATGGTCGGCCCACTACGGGCGCACCGCCGCTGGCACGCGCCGCGCGGCCATGTACAGGTTGACCATCGCCAGCGCCGTGAAGGCGCGGTTGGCGTTCTTGGCCAGTCCGCGGTAGCGGACCTTGGCGAAGCCCCACAGAAGCTTGAGGACGTGAAACGGGTGCTCGACCCGCGCGCGGGTGCGGCTCTTGGTGCGGTTGCGAAGCCGCTCAGCCTCGTCCTCGCCGCCGGGCTTGCGCACACGCCGGTTCGTAAAGTCGCGCGCCTGCGGCGCCGCGGCCTTGATGATGTCGCGGCAGCCTTGGTAGCCGCGGTCGCCGTACACGCGCCGCTCGGCACCATGCAGCAGGTCGGGCAAGGGATGCTTGTCGTGCACGTTCGCGCTGGTGACCACCACACTGTGCACCAACCCGGTCTTGCTGTCGGCACCCACGTGCACCTTCATGCCGAAGTGCCACTGGTTGCCCTTGCGCGTTTGCCGCATCTCGGGGTCGCGCTGCTGCTGGGCGTTCTTGGTCGAACTCGGCGCGGCGATGATCGTGGCGTCCACGATGGTGCCCGCGCTCAGGCGCAGCCCGCGCTCCTGCAGGATGCGACCCACCTCGGCGAAGATGGCCTGACCCAGATGGTGACGCTCCAGCAGGTGCCGGAACTTGAGAATCGTGGTCGCATCGGGCACCGGCTCTCGGCCCAGGTCGATGCCGGCGAAGGCGCGCAGCGCCGCCGAGTCGTACAGCGCTTCCTCGCACGCGGCGTCGGCCAGGTTGAACCAGTGCTGCAGCAGGTGGATGCGCAGCATGCGCTCCAGCCCGATGGGCGGGCGGCCGTTGCCGGGCTTGGGGTAGTGCGGCTCGATCAGCGCCACCAGCCGATCCCACGGCACGATCGTCTGCATCTCGGCCAGGAAGGCATCGCGCCGCGTAGGCTTGCGGTAGCGCTCGAATCCAGCGGTCGAGTCCGCTGCCGCTGCCAGGGTCATCTGCTTCATCGTCGCCCTCCGAACCTGCGTCGACTCCTTCAACGCACGCCACTACGATGCGGAGGACTTGATCAGCGTTTCCCTAGGGG
>NZ_QOAZ01000085.1 GCF_003574675.1 Azohydromonas sediminis | reverse complement strand
GGTTGTGTCTGTCAAGTTGTGCAGAAACGCGATCACGGTTCGAGGTTGGGCTGATCAGGCCGCGAGCTTCATGGCGGCCTTCTTGTGCTCCTTGAGCAGATCCATGTTGAGGTGGCGGTTGTCCTCGAGCCACGCCTCGTGCGTCTCGGCGCACAGGGCTCTGACCAGCCGCAGGCACGACGCCGGGTTGGGGAAGATGCGAACCACGCGGGTGCGGCGCTTGATCTCCTCGTTCAGGCGCTCGAGCAGGTTCGTGCTCTTCAGATGCTTGTGATGCTGCCTGGGCAGCATGTAGAACGTCAGCGTCTCGCCGATGGCCTGCTCGACCCAGTCGGTCAGGCGCGGGTAGCGCGCCTGCCAGCGCTGCAGCCAGGCCGCCAGATCGGCCTGCGCCTCCTTCAGGTTGCGCCGGTCGTAGATCCAGCGCAGCTCCTGCAGGCAGTCGTCGTCGGCGCGGCGCGGCAGGTAGTCCAGCGCGTTGCGCAGGAAGTGCACGTAGCAGCGCTGCCAGGCGGCCTGGGGCAGCAGTTCCGAGACGGCCTTCTTCAGCCCCTCGTGGTCGTCGCTGACGACGAACTCCACGCCCGCAAGGCCGCGCTCCTTGAGCCGGCGCACGAACTCCTTCCAGCTGGTGGCACTCTCCCGGTTGGCGAGCTCGACGGCCAGCACCTGGCGCCGGCCCTCCCAGTTGATGCCGATGGCAATGAGCACCGCCTGGCTGCGGATCACCCCGTCGATGCGCACCTTCTCGTACCTCGCGTCCAGGATCAGGTACGGGTAGGCCTCCTCCAGCGGCCGGTTGGCAAACCTCGCCAGTGCCGCGTCCAGCCCCTTGTTGATCTGGCTGATCGTGCTGGCCGAGAACGCGTGGCCGCACAGCTCCTCGGTCACGGCCTTGACCTTGCGGGTGGACACGCCCTGCACGTACATCTCCGCCAGCGCCGACACCAGCGCCTTCTCCGAGCGCTGGTAGCGCTCGAACAGTTCGGTGGAAAAGCGCCCCTCGCGGTCGCGCGGCACGCGCAGCTCGAGCTTGCCGATGCGCGTGACCAGGCTGCGGCTGTAGTAGCCGGCGCGGTAGCCAGAGCGCGCCTCGGTGCGCTGACCGGGCTCGGCGCCCAGCAGCTCGGTCATCTCGGCTTCGAGCACCTCCTGCAGCGACTCGCGCAGCAGTTGCTTGAACACGTCGCGGTCCTGACCCAGCAGGGCTTCAATGGCGACGACGGAAGGCTTACCCTTGTCAATGGCGGCCATGGCAGTTCAGCCCCTCGCGGGGCAGGTTGGCTTCGACAATCAACCTCTTGCCATGACCGCCATCC
>NZ_QOAZ01000084.1 GCF_003574675.1 Azohydromonas sediminis | reverse complement strand
TGCGCACGTCGGCAAGCTCTGGCCGCCCTCGCGCGACGTCGCCGGCGTCCGTCGTCGCCCACAACCGGCGTTGATGTGAATTTCGCAGGTCCGACGACTTACGCCCGGTCCGCGGAAGTTCGTAATACCCGACGTCTTGCTGGCGTAGAAGCGGGTCGTCTCTTGGGTGTCGTACTGCTTGTAGTCGTCCGAGATGACCACAAGCTGCGGGCGGCAGCCGTAGGTGTCAAACATGTCCTCGCAGATGCCGTTCTCGCGGCCGTGGTGCGAGGCTACTAGAACGTTGATGCTCGGGACGACTTGGCGGAAGCGCTGGTTCGTCGCCAATAGGTGCTCGAACCCATCGCACTCCATGTCCCCAGGGAACAGGAACGAGGTGCCGTAGATCGTCAGGTAGAGCACTAGACTGAGGTTGTTCTCGTCGTCAAATACGGGGTAGGTGTTGTGGAAGTATTCCATCGACACGCCAGGAAACGTTGGTGCCGGCTTGCCATTGCCGCCCACCGGGCCGAACGTGCCGAGGCTCTGAACCAGGGCATTGATGCCGGGTCCCATGCCGGTTTCGCTCTTGAGCTGCTTGATGGTGCTTGGCATCACCGACGCGTTACGAAATACCCAATCCACGTAGATGCCTTGCGCGAGCAGATCCGGGTAGCCGGAAACGTGGTCCTCGTCGTAGTTGGTGATGACCAGCTGCTCAAGGAAAGTTACGCCCACGCTTCGCAGGTGCCGTCCGGGATACCAGCCCGTTGTCGCGTTGTGGCCGCAATCTATGAGGACGCGACGCCAGCCGCCCAGGCCAGCCGGGGTCGTCAGCAGTGCGCAGGCCCCATGCTCGACGTTGAAGATTTGGAGCAGAGCATCGTTCACGGGTATAGGCACCATTACTTGTCCTTGCCGTGCGCGTAGGACGTGAACACCTCCACAGCATAGTGCCGGAAGAACTTCAGGTAGCGGAACGTCATGCCGACGCCAACCGCAGTTGCTGCCCAAGACCAATGCAGGTGCACCTCTGGTCCTCCGTTCCACCGGTATGACCAGTAAAGCAGCGCGGCATCGACGAACGCAACCAGAGCAGTATTGCGACAGAAGCCGTAGAGGTTGAGAAAGTTGTCGAGGCGTCCCATGACCACCGAGTCGGTGCGTGCACGGCCGTAGGCAGCCCAGAACATAGCTTCGCCGGGACCAGTCACGCCCTCGGCTGCCGCCTTCTCGAAAGCCCGCTTCTTCGTTTCGTCAGGTAGCGCTTTGAAGTAGTCGGCCCTGCAAAACCCCCGCAACCCGCATGAACACTGGCTTTGCGGGGTGAATGCCGATGGCGCGAACTCCCAGCAACGAATCCAATAGGCCG
>NZ_QOAZ01000083.1 GCF_003574675.1 Azohydromonas sediminis | reverse complement strand
GGCTCTGTTGAATTTCAAGTGGGTTGCGGGGCATGAGGGTTGAGCGCGCGGAAGTCGAGCTTGCCGGCGATCAGGAAGATGACGGTCCTGATCGTCTGGAAGCGCGTGTAGCCTCTGGCGCGACGCTTGGCGGCCTGGAACAGGCCGTTGAACGCCTCGAGGAAGCCGTTGGTCTGGCGCGTCTGGGCCCAGGCGACGATGCCCTCGAGGTGGCGGCGCACGAGCGCGGCGACCTCCTTCATCGGCTCGACCTTGGAGCGCATGACGCAGGCACACCAGTGCCGCAGCATCGCGCGCACGACATTGATCTGCTTGCGCTCGAGGATCTCGCGCAACTGCTCCTTGTAGACCCAGGCGCGCGCGGTGCGCACCGTGCTCATGCGGGCGATGAGCGCATCCAGGTCGGCGGCGGCCTCGGGCTTGAGGCTGGCGCGGTCCTTCAGCAGCGACCAGCGCAGGCCCTTGAGGGACTTGTCGGCACGCTGCTCGATGCGCCGCATCTTGTCCACTGCCGCGTTGGCGTGCCAGACGACGTGGAACTTGTCGAAGGTAATGCGCGCGTTGGGCAGTTGCTCGGTGCAGCCCTTGATGAACGCCGGCGACATGTCGATGCTGACCGATTCGACTTGCTCGGGCGCGCAGCCGTGTGCGGCCAGCTCGCTGGCGATCGCCTCGATGGTCTTGAGCTCGCGCCCCCGGGCCACGGCCAGCACTCTGCGCTCGAGCGCATCGGCCGCCAGCGTGATGTAGCGGTGAGCCTTGGTGCGCGAGGTCTCGTCGATGGCCAGCGCCTTGACCTGGCTGAAGTCGGCCTGCTCGAGCGCCAGCGCCACATAGCGCCGGCAGATGGCCAGCACCCGGTACGCCGAGATGCCCACGATGCGCGCCACGGCGGCAAAGGGCATCTGCGCGCTGAGCATCAGCACCAGCGCCTCGAACAGCAGCGTGAAGCCCGACAGCTTGCCCGCAAACGGCGGCTTGACCAGCACGACCCGCCCGTCGGGCAGCTTCACCCGCGGCGTGCGCACCTCGAGCACGCACTCGTGCTGGAAGAAGTTCAAGTGCCGGTAGGTCTTGATGAGTGTGTCGTGCACGGGGTGCTCACCGGCAACGCCTTCGACCGCGAAGCGGCTGCCGGCAGCAAAGTCGACGCCCACCGTCAGCACCTTGGAGGCCTCGTCGAAGCGCACGGCGGCGACGAACCATGGCGCGGCGATGCCCAGCGCCGCTTCGAACAACCTGTCATGCATCTCAATCGCTCCCGCTCGTCATGGCCGATGCGTCAGCATGCCGCATCGGCCACGACGGTCAGCGTACCGGCCAAGACCCGGCGTCAAGGGTTCGCTGCGCCGAGCTTCGCCCGCCCTTGACCCCGGTCCTTGGCCTGAACTCCCCTTGGCTCACCCACTCGGAATTCAACAGAGGC
>NZ_QOAZ01000082.1 GCF_003574675.1 Azohydromonas sediminis | reverse complement strand
CGACCACCCATGGCGGCTGCAACCCCAGCGCGCTGGTGAACAGCGCTTCGACCCCGACGCTCATCGAATCAACTCCCCAGGCGAAGCCCGCCCCGTGGACATGTGGACAGGCCGGCAAGCGGCCTGTCCACATACCCACCGGGCTCGACGACCAAGGGTCATTGTGAATGTTGGGTTCCACACGAAACGACGATGGACCCGGCCGCCCGGCGTCGTTGACGCTATGCACCGCGAAGACGTTCTTGGCGAGATCGACGCCGACGAGTACGATGGCCATGACTTCCCCTTTTCGATGGTGGGTTGATGAGAGTTCGCACTTCCCATCGTGGCACTTCGATGCCGTATCCCGCCACCGTGCGGGCACCTCGGGACGGGGAAGTCCCTTTCATTCGTTAGGCGTCACAAATCACTTTCTTCCTTCCGCGTACCGAACATGAATACACGTCACGCACTCGTACTCCTCGCCCTTATCAGTCTGCTTGCCGGATGCGGAACGCCACCGCTTCAGGGCGCAGTGAGTCGATTCCATGTGTTGCCGGCTTCCCCGCAGTCGTTCGTAATCATTCCTGACCGCGAACAAGGCGATTCGCTGGAGTTCAAGAGCTACGCAAACCTCGTCCGCCAAGCTCTTCAAACTCGAGGTTGGCGAGAAGGAGACATGGCTACTGCAGATGTCGCTGTGTTCTTCCAGTACAGCATCAGTCAAGGGCGCCAGGTCGCCTTCAGCTACCCGATCTTCGGACAGGTGCCAACTGGAACCTCAACGACGACTGGAACCGTTTCCACGTACGGCAATACATCCAACATCTACGCCACCACGACGCGCCAAACTACAACTGGCATCGTGGGCAGTGGAGTAGGCAGCAGGACGGAGTTCGACAGAGCTCTTCGCGTTCTGATGTTCTCGCTACCCACGTACCGCGCCACGCAGAAGATGGAACGAGTCTACGAGGGCGAGATTCGATCCACTGGCAGCACCGGTGACCTTCCCACGGTAATGCCGGCGCTTGTCCGAGGCATCTTCGACGACTTTCCGGGCGCCTCAGGCACAACGCGACGTGTCAACGTACCGTTCCAGTGACGCCTAACCCCTCGCTCAAGCCGAGCCCCAACGGCAAGCCACCAGGGCCCGGCCTGGGGTACACGGTACATTTTCCCAGTCCGGGCCCTGGCGCCTCGCCGTTGGTGCCGGCTTAGCTCGAACTACAAGGGCTTCCCCACCTGTCAAGCAATAGCCGGCCATGACGAATTGCGGAGCAATTCGTCATGGGTTTCGGGCTGTGGATCACCGGCGCTGTGCCGGCGGCTCGGATCGGCGGTCAAGGGTGCGGACTGGAAGGGCTCCATGTCGTTTCGTGTGGAACGCGACGCCGTCATTTCGGCATCGCCGGCACGAATGGGCTGGCCGGCAGGTGCCTGAGCTTGGACAGGCGC
>NZ_QOAZ01000081.1 GCF_003574675.1 Azohydromonas sediminis | reverse complement strand
ACGAAGCCGCAGGCGCCAGCGGTACGTTCGGCGAGCTGCCGGGCACGAGTAAGGATCCGATTTGCGGGTCTACCCTGAGCTTTTCGGTCTTCATACAGTACCCGCCCCCGCTGCAGACGCAGTTGTGCCCAGTCCCAGCAATTGCGGCGCCAGTGCCAGCGTGCGCATCAGGTTGTGCGCCAGCGCGAACAGCAGCGCCACGCAGCGAACCTTTTTCAGGCCCCGTACCGGCATGCGCTGCAGGCCGCGGTTGCGCGCCTGCGCGTTGACGCATTCGGCCGTGGCCGCTCGCCGCTTGTACAGCTCCTTGGCCTCGTCGCTGGCCATGCGCTGTCGCCAACTTGCCACCGCCGCGCTGTCATCGGGTTTGGGCTCGTGCTTGTCCTGCTGGGCCTCGTGGCCCTGGTCGTCCTTCTTGGCGTCCTTCTTCGTCCGTGCCTCGGGCACCGGCGCATAGACCTCGGTCTTGTGCGCCACCGCGTCGATCTGCGCGTGCGCGGGGAAGCCACCGTCGACGAGCATCTTCTGCGGTGCGCTGCCCAGGCGTTGTTCGATCTGCTCGACCATGGGGGCGAGCTGCGCCATGTCCGAGCCGCTGGTGCTGACTTCCACGCCGACGATGACCTGGCTGTCGCAGTCGCTGGCGTACTGAGTGTTGTACGCCGGCCTGTAGCCGCCGTCGGCCATCTTCATGACGCTGGCATCGGCGTCGGTGCTCGACGCACGGGCCTCTTCGGCCTTGGCGCCGTTGCGCCGCTTGATCGCCTCCAGTTCAGGCAGCCGCTCCAGCGCGCTTTGCAGCCGCTCTTGCATCTCGCGTCGGGCCCGTTGCTGGGCCGCAGCCTTGCGTCGGCTGTCCTGCGCCGGGTCAGCGTCGATCTGTTCCTTGAGCTCGCGCACCCGCGCGCGTGCCAGCTCCAGGTTGTCCTGCAGGCTGGCCTTGCGCCTGAACGAGGCCGCACCCGCGCTGGCGCGAACACGCACGCCGTCCTGCGCCACGCACTGCAGCTTCACCGCGCCGGCGCTCATCAATGCGGCCAGGCTCACGCTGAGCAATTCGTCCAGCGCCTGACCGTGCGCCACTCGGAAGTCCGACAGGCTGTGGTAGTTGACCTGCACGCCCCCGCTCATCCAGCGGTACGCGTCATGCTCGAGCACCAGGCGCGAGAGCTGCCGCGCGCTGCCCACGCCTTGCAGCGTGGCGTACAGCCACAGGCCCAGCAGGATCTGCGGGGCAATCGCGCTGCGGCCCACGCCCCCTTGGCGAACCTTGATCGCCGCGTACATCGCGCCGAGGTCCTGCCGCGCCACCCATGCCCACACCAGCCGCGCCCGGTGCCCTTCGGGCAGCAGCGACTCCAGGTCCATCGGGCGCAGTTCGATCTGCGTGCGGTTGGGCATGATGACCCGCGCCGTCGTCATGCTCCCGGCATGCGCAGGCTTGTCGCCCGCCACGGCCGCCACAGGCTTGCAGCCGAAGAGGTCTTGCCCTTCGCTCGGCGTCGCTTCAGTCGTCTCGGTGCTCATGCCACTTCAACGGCCAAACTCGCCCGC
>NZ_QOAZ01000080.1 GCF_003574675.1 Azohydromonas sediminis | reverse complement strand
GCACGTCGGCAAGCTCTGGCCGCCCTCGCGCGACGTCGCCGGCGTCCGTCGTCGCCCACAACCGGCGTTGATGTGAATTTCGCAGGTCCGACTACTTCCCCGAGTTCCTGGAGCCCCGGCGCACCGCCGAGCGCGCGCTGGCTGCCGTCATCCAGGAGGCCTACGTGCAGGGTATCTCCACCCGCTTGGTGGACGAGTTGGTCAAGGCGCTGGGCATGAGCGGCGTGTCCAAGAGCTTGGGTCACGCCTGTGCGCCGAGCTCGACGAGCGCGTGCACGCCTTCCTCGATCGTCCGCTCGAAGGCGACTGGCCGTACCTGTGGATCGACGCCACCTACGTCAAGACGCGCGAGGCCGGGCGCATCGTCAGCGTGGCGGTGATAGTGGCCGTGGGCGTCAACACCGACGGCCAGCGCCAGGTGCTGGGCATGAAGGTCGGCGCCAGCGAAGCCGAGCCGTTCTGGACCGAGTTCCTGCGCAGCCTCGTGCGCCGGGATCTGCGCGGCGTGCGCCTGGTAATCAGCGGCAGCCACTTTGGGCTCAAGGCGGCCACCTCCAAGGTGCTCAAGGCCACCGGCAGCGCTGCCGCGTGCACTTCATGCGCAACGCCCTGGCCTACGCCCCGAAGGCGCAGCGGCGCATGGTCAGTGCCGCGATCGCCACCGTCTTCGCCCAGGAGTCAGCCAAGGAGGCACACGCCCAGTGGCGCGTGGTGGCCGACCAGCTGCGCGAGCGCTTCCCCAGGATCGCCGAGCTGATGGACCGTGCCGAGCATGAGGTGCTGGCCTACATGGACTTCCCCCGCGCGCACTGGCTGCAGATCCACAGCACCAACCCGCTGGAGCGTCAGAACGCCGAGATCAAGCGGCGCACGAACGTGGTGGGCATCTTCCCCAACGAGCGCGCCGTCACGCGGCTCGTGGGTGCCATCCTGCTCGAGCAGAACGACGAATGGACGCTGCAGCGGCGGTACATGCAGCTTGAAGGCCTGCAGGCCCTCAGCGATACTGCCCCGGCTCGGCTGTCTGCCGTTCAGCGCTGAGCACCGCGTGCATCTCGGCCCTTCCGGGCTGTGGACCTACACCACGCGTTGGGACACGATCCGTGACCCCGCCGAAGCGCGCTGGCGCGCGCGAGCAGCGCATCGAGTATGGCCGGGCTCGCCCCGGGGGGAAAGGTCAGAACCTGAGGTGGCGCTCGATGAATGCCATTGAATGCCGGATGCCGTCCTGCGTCGCACTGGCGTCGTATGCGAGCACGACGGGACCGAAGGTCCCGGCAACCGTTCGAGTCGGATACGGCGCGTCCCATGCGTGCGTCGCGCCGTCATATTCGATGATCGTCACGTTGGGGACGCGGCTTCTCTCGAACAAGTCCTTGCAGTTTCCGATGGGCGTCCAGGTGTCGGCAGAGCCACCGAGGATCAGCAGGGGGGAATACACGGTCCTGCGGGGCAGGTAGATGGAGCAGAACGGATAGATTCCCACATGGGCGGCAAACGGCCTCTTGTCCTCGATGTACCGCTCGGCGTTCGCCGGCAGATCCATGACCGCTGCATGCACAACGGTCCAGCCGCCATGTGAAAGACCGACCAGGGCCCCCCGCGTCAGAATTGTTGTCGCCCCGATAGAACCTGGTCTTCGTTGAGTTCCAGGTTCATGTAGATGGTGGTGGGAGGCTGTGGAGCTTGTGGGCGAAGGCCTGCGCGGTGGGCAACGCGACAGCGTTGTCCACGGCAAGCTGGCCGGTGCGCGCAGCGCATCGCCCACAAATCCACAGCCTGGGCTGCTGCCGCGTTTCGTAGACCCGGGGACGATGACAGAGAACGAGTTGGCTCGATACGGACAAGCATTCAAGGACCGCGCGGTAGCCAGGCTGCTGCCGCCGAACAGCGCCGCGC
>NZ_QOAZ01000008.1 GCF_003574675.1 Azohydromonas sediminis | reverse complement strand
CAAGATCGCACCGCAGTGGGTCGGTCTGGGCACAGGTGCGCCCGCAGCGGCCCTGGCGGCCGCGTAAGGGGTGCGGAAGATGAGAAATCGACCCGAATCAAGCGCTGCGAAGCGCGCACGAGCCCGTCGCAGCGACATCACCCGCGCAGCAGCGCCGCGTGACGTTCGTTCCTCTGGCCCTGACGCCAACCCGACGGGCGTCTGCGGCGATCAATTGCCTCTCAGCCTCTGACGCCGCCGCGACAGCGGCAAACCGCACGAACCGGGGGCTGCCGCTGCGCAGACGGCGCAGTAACATGGTGACGCAAGTTGTTGCGTGATGTGCGGTGCGCGCCGGCGGTCGTGGCGCTCACGGTGCGCCAACCCCGCCCCCGATGCTCGACACGACGCTCCCTTCGATGCTGGCGCTCGCCCTCGCGGCGCTCGCGCTGCTGGTGGCCGCCGTGCTGGCCTGGAGCAGCCGCCGCAGCTCGAAGCCGAAGCCGCTGCCCAGCGAGTGGGCGCTCACCGCACGGCCGGTGTTCAACACCGAGGAGCGGCGCCTGTACCGCCAACTGCGCGAAGCGCTGCCGCACCACGTCGTGCTGGCCAAGCTGCCGCTGGTGCGCTTCTGCCAGCCGACCGACCCGCACGAAGTGCGCTATTGGTACGACCTGCTCGGCGCCACGCACGTGACGTTCGCGATCTGCAGCCCGAACGGGCGCGTGCTCGCGGCGATCGACTTCGACCACGAACGCAGCGGCTCGCGCCGCACGCTGCAGATCAAGCAGGCGGTGCTCGGCGCCTGCCGCATCCGCTATCTGCGCTGCTCGCCCGACCACCTGCCGTCGGTGCCCGAACTGCAGTTGCTGGTGCCGCAGACGAGCCCGGCGGCGCGCAGCGCGCAGGCGGTGGCTTCCGCGACGGTCAGCGGCTACGGCGCCCCGCCGCTGCGCGAGGAGCGCGAGGCCGTGCGGGCGCCGGCGGCGCCGCGGCGCCCGCGGCGGCCGATGCTGTGGCAGGACTCGGGCTTCTTCCACGACTCGTTCTTCGGCGTCGACAGCCGCATGGACACCAGCTACCCGAGCGAGTACAGCCCCTTCTCGTCGAAGGCGCCGGTGCCGCCGGCGCCGCGCCGTGCCAACGGCCGCCCCGACGAGCGCTTCGCGGCGCCGCCGGTGCGCCCGTCGCGACCGATGCCGCTGGACAACGGCATCTGGCCCGAGGAGCAGCGCGAGATCGACGACGAGCGCGACGACGATCTTGACGCGCGTCGCGACTACGGCCGCGACCTCCCGCGCTACGGCTCGGCCGGCGGACATTGAGCGCGACCGCCGCGCCGGGCGACGACGCGCCAGGCGCCTTCGCCGCCCTCACGCCCGGGCGCGTGCTCGACGCCCTCAGCGATGCCGGCTGGCACCCCGACGGGCGCATGCTGCAGCTGAACTCGTACGAGAACCGCGTCTTCCAGCTGTTCCTCGACGACGGCAGCGCGGCGGTGGCCAAGTTCTACGGTCCGCAGCGCTGGAGCGACGCGCAAATCCTCGAGGAGCATGCCTTCGCGCTCGAACTGGCCGCCGCCGACGTGCCCGTCGTCGCCCCCGAACCGATGCCGGCCGAGCGCGCCGACCTGCGGCGCGTGCGCCTGGCGGGCACGCCGCCCACGCTGGCCACCGAGCTCGACGGCGGTTTTCGCTTCAGCGTCAGCCGCCGTCACGCCGGACGCGCGCCCGACCTCGACGACCCCGCCGTCGCGGCCTGGCTCGGCCGCTTCATCGGTCGCCTGCACGCGGTGGGTGCGCGACGGCCTTTCGTGCACCGCCGCACGCTCGAGCCGACGGCCTGGGGCGACGCGCCGCGCGACTGGCTGCTCGCGCACGACGCCGTCACCCCGGCCGAACGCGCCGGCTGGCAGGCCGCCTGCGACGCGGCGCTGGCACTGGTGCACGCCGCGTTCGCGCGCGTGCCCGGCCTGCGCCTGCTGCGCCTGCACGGCGACTGCCACCTCGGCAACGTCCTGTGGCGCGAGGTCGGCGACGATGGCGGCGGCCCGCATGTCGTCGACCTCGACGACGCCTGCAACGGCCCGGCGATGCAGGACTTGTGGATGCTGCAGCCCGAGGGCCCGCACGCGGCCGCGTCGTGGGCCGCGCTGCTCGACGGCTACCGCGTCTTCATGCCGCTCGACGAGCGCGAGCTCGCGCTCGTCGAGCCGCTGCGCACGCTGCGCATGCTGCACCACAGCGCGTGGCTCGCGCGACGCTGGCACGACCCGGCGTTCCCGGTGGCCTTCCCTTGGTTCGGCACGCCGGCGTACTGGAGCCAGCAGACGACGCAGCTGCGCGAGCAGGTCGAGCTGATGTCGGCCTGAACCCGCGCGTGTGCGCTCAGGCGCTCAGCAGCCGCGTCACGCGCTGCACGTAGGCCGCCGGGTCCTCGAGCTGGCCACCTTCGGCGAGCCACGCCTGGTCGAACAGGATGTTCGCCAGGTCGTCGAAGCGCTCGTCGCTCTCGAGCCGCTTGACCAGCGGGTGGTCGGGGTTGACCTCGAGGATCGGCTGCGACTTCGGCGCGTTCTGCCCCGCCTGCTTGAGCAGCCGCGCCAGGTGCGCGCTCATGTCGCCTTCGTCGACGACGATGCACGCCGGCGACTCGACCAGGCGCGTCGTCACGCGCACGTCCTTCGCGCGGTCCTTCAGCACCGTCTTGAGCCGCTCGAGCACCGGCTTGAACGCCTCGGCGACCTCCTCGGCGTGCTTCTTCTCGGCCTCGTCCTGCAGCTTGCCGAGGTCGACCGCGCCCTTGGCGACGCTTTGCAGCGGCTTGCCGTCGAACTCGTACAGGTGCGCGAGCATCCACTCGTCGACACGGTCGACGAGCAGCAGCACCTCGATGCCCTTCTTGCGGAAGATCTCGAGCTGCGGGCTGGCCTTGGCCGCAGCGAGGCTGTCGGCGGTCAGGTAGTAGATCGCCTCCTGCCCGTCCTTCATGCGCTTGACGTAGTCGGCGAAGCTGACGCCCTCGTCGGCGTGCGTGGAGGCGAAGCGCAGCAGCTTGGCCAGGCGCTCCTGGTTCGCGTGGTCCTCGCCGATGCCTTCCTTCAGCACGGCGCCGAACTCGCGCCAGAACTTCAGGTACTTCTCGCGCTCGGCGGCGTCGTCGCTGTCGGCCAGGCTCTCGAGCATCGACAGCACGCGCTTCGTGCAGCCCTCGCGGATCGCCTTCACGTCGCGGCTTTCCTGCAGCAGTTCGCGGCTGACGTTGAGCGGCAGGTCGGCCGAGTCGACGACGCCCTTGACGAAGCGCAGGTACACCGGCATCAGCGCCTGCGCGTCGTCCATGATGAACACGCGCTTGACGTACAGCTTCACGCCGGCGCGCTTGTCGCGGTTCCACAGGTCGAACGGCGCCTTCGCCGGGATGTACAGCAGCTGCGTGTACTCGGTGCGCCCCTCGACGCGGTTGTGCGTGTACGCCAGCGGCGGGTCGCTGTCGTAGCTGATCTGCTTGTAGAAGTCGATGTACTGCTGGTCGGTGATCTCGCTCTTCGGGCGCGTCCACAGCGCGGCGGCCTTGTTGACGGTCTCCCACTCGTCGGACAGCACGTACTCCTTCTTGTCCTCGTCCCACTTCTCCTTGCGCATCAGGATCGGCAAGGAGATGTGGTCGGAGTAC
Organism: Azohydromonas sediminis; assembly: GCF_003574675.1. Lineage (GTDB taxonomy): Bacteria > Pseudomonadota > Gammaproteobacteria > Burkholderiales > Burkholderiaceae_C > Calidifontimicrobium > Calidifontimicrobium sediminis. The sequence continues at coordinate 126,489 of NZ_QOAZ01000008.1, read as the reverse complement.
TTGGCGATGATCGACTTCAGCCGCCAGGTCTTCGCGAACTCCTCCTCGCCCTCGCGCAGGTGCAGGATCACGTCGGTGCCGCGCTGCTCACGCGTGATCGGCTCGACGTCGAACTCGCCGCTTCCGTCGCTGGTCCAGCGCACACCCTCCTCGGGCTTGAGGCCCGCGCGGCGCGACTCGACGGTGATGCGGTCGGCGACGATGAAGCCCGAGTAGAAGCCAACGCCGAACTGGCCGATCAGGTTGGCATCCTTCTTCTGGTCACCCTCGAGGCGGGCCATGAACTCGCGCGTGCCGCTCTTGGCGATCGTGCCCAGGTGCTGCACCGCCTCCTCGGCGCTCATGCCGATGCCGTTGTCGCGGATCGTCACCGTCTTGGCCGCCGGGTCGAAGAAGACGCGGATCTCGAGGTTCGGGGCGTCTTCGTAGAGCTCGGGCCGGTCGAGCGCCTCGAAACGCAGCTTGTCGCACGCGTCGCTGGCGTTGGAGACCAGCTCGCGCAGGAAGATCTCCTTGTTCGAGTACAGCGAATGCGTGACCAGGTGCAGGATCTGCTTGACCTCGGCCTGGAAGGACAGGGTTTGCTTCTCGCTCATCGTCGTTCGCGCTGGAATCGGGGGTGGGCGCGGCGCCCTCACGCCGCCGCGCGGGGACATGGGGACGGATCGGCGGGGTTCAAGACCCCGCGGCCGTCACAGCACGACCTTGACCATCGGGTGCGTACTCAGCGTGCGGTACAGCTCGTCGAGCTGCTCGCGGCTCGTCGCGGTGACGGTGACGGTGAGGCCGAGGTAGTTGCCGCCGCGGCTGGGCCGCTCCTCGACGCTGGCCGGGTCGAACCCGGGGTCGAAGCGCTGCACGACCTGCACGATCGCGGCGCGGAAGCCCTCGACGTGCGCGCCCATCACCTTGATCGGGAACGCGCACGGGTACTCGATCAGGCTGCGCTCGGGCGGGATCTCGGGCAGTTCGACGGTCATCGCGCGGGGCTCAGATCGACTGTTCGACCTTGGCGCGCTGGTACGCCTCGTACAGCCGCGCATACACCGGCCCCGGCTTGCCGCGCAGCGCACCGTGGCCCACCGGTTCGCCGTCGATGCGCGTGACGGGCAGCACCTCCTTGGTCGCCGAGCTGAGCAGCACCTCGTCGGCGGCGCGCACGTCGGCCTCGCTGATCGGGCGCAGGTTGTAGCCGATGCCCTCGTCTTCGCACAGCTCGCGCAGCAGCTCGTAGCGGATGCCCTCGAGCACGTACTCGCTCTTCGGCGGCCCGAGCAGCGCGCCCTCGTGGACGATCCACACGTTGCTCGCCGACGCCTCGGTCAGCCAGCCGTCGCGAAAGAGGATCGTCTCGACCGCGCCGCGGTCGGCCGAGATCTGGCGCGCGAGCACCGCGCCGAGCAGGCTCGTGCTCTTGATATCGCCGCGCTGCCAGCGGAAGTCGGCTGCCGTCACGCAGGCCACCCCGTGGTGGCGCTGCTCGGCGGTGGGCGGCTTCATCGCGCTGGCCATCATGAACACCGTCGGCTCGATGTCGGGGGGCATCACGTGGTCGCGCAGCGCGACGCCGCGCGTGACCTGCAGGTAGACGAGCTGGTCCTCGGCGCCGGTCTTGTCGTGCAGCGCGGCCACCAGCGCGCGCGCGCGCTCGAGCCACTGCTCGCGCGTGGCCGGCGTCGCGATGCGCACCTTGGCCAGGCTGCGCTCGAGCCGCGCGATGTGGCTGTCGAAGCGGAACAGGCGCCGGCCGTAGACCGGGATCACCTCGTAGACGCCGTCGCCGAAGATGAAGCCGCGGTCGAGCACGCTGACCTTGGCGTCGCACAGGCGCAGGTAGTCGCCGTTGAGGAAGCACAGCGTGTCGGGCAAGGGGGTCATCGCGGGCCTTTCGTCGAGCGCAGCGAGGAGGTCGATCGTCCGGGCAGGCAGCTTAGCGGATCCACAGCCGCAGCGCATCCCAAGCGCGGCCGACGATCCCCGCCTCGGGCACCGCCTCGAGCACGACGAGCGGCACCTCGCCCACCGGCGCACCGGCGCGCGTGGCGATCTTCAGCGTGCCCACGCGCTGGCCCTGCGCCAGCGGCGCGACGAGGGGGTCGGTGCGCTCGATGCGCGTCTGCAGGCGGTCGGCCTCGCCGCGCGGCACCGCGAGCACGACGTCATTCGCGACGCCGATCGCGGCCTGGCGGCGCGTGCCCTTCCACACCTCGGGCGTCGCGATCGGCTTGCCGCCGTCGAACAGCTTGATCGCGTCGAACGCGCTGAAGCCCCAGTTCAGCAGCTTCTGGCTCTCGTTGGCGCGCGCCTCGCGCGACGCCGTGCCGAGCACGACGCTGAGCAGCCGCCTCGGCCCCGGCGCCTTGCCGCCCGGCCCGAGGTTCGGGAACTGGCGCACCGCGCTGGCCACGAGGCAGTAGCCGGCGGCAGCGGTATAGCCAGTCTTCATGCCGTCGACCGTCGGGTCGCGACGCAGCAGCAGGTTGCGGTTGTCCTGGCGGATGTTGTTGTAGGTGTACTCGCGCACCGCGTAGTAGCGGTAGTACTGCGGGAAGTCCTGGATGATGCGCGCGGCGATCGTCGCGATGTCGCGCGCGCTGCTGCGGTGGCCGGGCTCGGTCATGCCCGTCGGGTTGCGGAACTCGGTGTTCTTCAGCCCCCAGGCCTGCGCCTGACGGTTCATCATCGCGACGAAGGTCTCGACGCTGCCGGCCACGCCCTCGGCGAGCGCGACCGTCGCGTCGTTGCCCGACTGCACGATCATCCCGTGCAGCAGCTCGTCGACCTTGGGCGTCATCGTCGGGTTGATGAACATCAGCGACGGGTCGCCCTTGCGCTCGTCCCACGCGCGCTGGCTCACCGGCAGCGTCTGCTCGAGCGTGAGCTTGCCGTCGCGCAGCGCGGTGAACACGAGGTAGGCCGTCATCAGCTTGGTCAGCGACGCCGGGTCGGCCGGCACGTCGGCGTCGCGCTCGGCCAGCGTCTGGCCGGTGGTCAGGTCGACGAGCACGTACTGGCGCGCGGCGATCTCGGGCGGGGCGATCGGCTGCGCGGTGGCCGCCGCGGCGGCCAGGGTCAGCGTCGTCGTGACGAGGAGGCGTCGCAGAGTCTTGAACAGGACCATGGATCGGTGACGGGGCAAGGTGCGGCCGCCGCGCTCAGGCGGCGAAAGCGCGCACGACGATCGATTTGAGCAACGGCAGCTGCCCGTGGAAGAAGTGGCCGACGCCGGGCACGACGACGACGGGCAGCACCTGCGGCCGCGCCCACGCGAGCGTGGCGGCCAGTGGCACGACGTCGTCGGCGTCGCCGTGGACGACCAGCGTGTCGTCAGGCACCGCGCCGACGTCGAAGTTCCCCGTGGCCGGTGCGACGAGCACCAGCCGCGCCGCGGGCGGGTCGACGCGCCGCGCCGCCTGCGCCGCGACGTAGCCGCCGAACGAGAAGCCGCCGAGCACGAGCGGCAGCGCCGGGTCGCGCACCGCGGCCACGACCGCCAGCGCGTCGTCGACCTCGCCGCGACCCGCGTCCCACTGGCCCTGCGAACGGCCGACGCCGCGGAAGTTGAAGCGCACCGTGCGCCAGCCGACCTGGCGCAGCGCGCGCGCCAGCGTCTGCACGACCTTGTTGTCCATCGTGCCGCCGTGCAGCGGGTGCGGGTGGCACAGCACCGCGACACCGCGCGGCGCCACGGCGGGCTCCTCGACGACGCACTCGATCGCGCCGGCCGGGCCGGCGACGACGCGCCGCTCGGCGCTCGCGTTCAAGGCAGGGGTCGACAACGGTTCAGCGCCCGACGTCGGGCGGCAGCAGCAAGCGCTCGACGACGCGGCCGTGCTTCAGGTGCGACTCGACGATCTCGTCGATGTCGTCGAGGTCGACGTAGTGGTACCACACCGCCTCGGGGTAGACGACCGCCACCGGGCCGCCGGCGCAGCGGTCGAGGCAGCCGGCGCGGTTGACGCGCACGTGGCCGGGGCCGAGCAAACCCTCGGCCTTCGCGCGCGCCTTGCAGTGCTCGAACGCGGCCTGCGCGCCGTGCTGCGCGCAGCACGCCTCGCCGCCTTCGCGCTCGTTCAGGCAGAAGAAGATGTGACGCGCGTAGTAGCTCATCGCCGCCATTGTAGGCAGCGGGTGCACCGGCCCCTCAGGCCGCGCCGGCACGGCCCAGCCGCGACAGCAGCCAGCCCATCGCGACGTAGGGCCAGAACCAGCCGACCCACTGCGCGAGCCCGTGGAAGCGGATGAAGCGGCCCTGCTGCCAGCCTTGCAGGTTGAGCGCGTAGTAGGCGTCGGTCGGCGCCATCGCGACGATGGCCACCAGCGCCGTCAGCGCGACCAGCGCGACGCCGGCCACGCGCCGCCGGCCCAGCGGCAGGCACAGCACCGCAGCGGCCAGGCCGCCGACCAGACCGGGGCCGACCGCCGGCGTCCACCACGCGAGCGCGTTGTCGGGCCCGTAGTTCATCGCGCTGGCCAGCGTCATCGTGCCCACCGCGACGGCGGCGGCACCGGCGGCCAGCACCAGCCGGCGCACCCCCGGGTGCGTCACGGTGTAGGCGATCAGGCAGGGCACGAGCAGGCCGAGCGCCACGGCCACCGCCTCGACGATCAGGCTCGGCCGCGGTACCGGCGCCGACGGCGGCGCGAGGAAGGCCTGCGCCGGCTCGAACCACGGTGTGCCCGCGAGCGCGGCCAGCGCCCACCCACGCGCCTCGTCCCACACCTGCCCGACGCCCAGCGGCACCGGCGTCGGGAACAGCAGCCCCAGCGGCCACAACAGCAGCAGCGCGATCGCGCCGGCGCTCTCGCGCACGAACCAGCGGTCGCGCCACGACTGCCAGCGCTCGAGCGCGCCGATGGCGTGCAGTGCGGTGCCGGCGAGCGCGCCCAGCGTCGCGCCGGCGGCGTTGAGCGCGAGGTCGAGCAGCGACGGCACGCGCGCCGGCAGGAACTGCTGCAGCACCTCGAGCGTGTACGACAGCAGCGTTGCAGCCCCCACCGCGGCGGCGAAGGCCGCGCCCGCACGCCAGCCGCTGCGCACCGCGGCGACATAGGCCAGCAAGCCGAGCGGCAGGTAGCCCAGCAGGTTCGAGACGATGTCGAAGCGCGGGAACCACGCCGGCCACGGCAGCCACAGCCACGTCGCGACGCCGCCCGGCGGCACGCGCCAGCCGGCGAACGGGAACAGGCTCGCGTAGACGACGACGAGGGCGAACGCCAGCACCAGCCACGTGGCCGAGCTGCGCGCGCGCGTCATGACCGTCGACGGTGGCCGGGCGGCAGTCTCAGAACGGCTTGACGACGACGAGCACGACGATGGCGATGAACAGCAGCACCGTCACCTCGTTGAAGACGCGAAACCAGCGGTGGCTGCGCCGGTTCGCGCCGCGCTCGAAGTCGCGCAGCAGACGCCGGCACACGTGCTGGTAGCCGATCACGGCGACGACACCGGCCAGCTTGGCGTGCATCCAGCCGCTGCCGGGCCCCAGCCCGATGCCGTAGTACAGCCACAGCACGAAGCCGAGCGCGAGCGCCGGCCACATCAGCAGCACCGTGAAGCGGTACAGCCTGCGCCCCATCCCGAGCAGCCGCTCGCGCTCGGCATGGCTGTCGGGCGCGACCATCGCGAGGTTGACGAAGATGCGCGGCAGGTAGAACAGGCCCGCGAACCAGCTCGCGACGAAGACGATGTGGAAGGCCTTGACCCACAGGTAGCCGGAACTCATCGCTTCATTATCGACGCAGCCCCCGGGGCCACTATCATCGTCGCGGGGCGTCGGCACGGCGTCCCGCCCGTCTTGCGAAGAGGTCGCCGCCGTGAACGCCCCCCTGCCGCCGTACCCCGCCAGCCGCCCGCGCCGCCTGCGCCGCGACGCCGCGATCCGCGCCCTCGTGCGCGAGCACCGCCTCGCGCCCGAAGACCTGATCCTGCCGGTGTTCGTGCTCGACGGCACGAACCGCAGCGAAGACGTGCCGAGCATGCCCGGCGTGCAGCGGCAAAGCGTCGACCGGCTGTTCGCGGTGGCCGAGCAGTGCCTCGCGCTCGGCGTGCCGGTGATGGCGCTGTTCCCGGTCATCGACCCGTCGCTGAAGACGCCCGACGGCCGCGAGGCGCTGAATCCCGACGGCCTCGTGCCGCGCGCCGTGGCGGCGCTGAAGGCGCGCTTTCCGGAGCTGAACCTGCTGACCGACGTCGCGCTCGACCCGTTCACGACGCACGGGCAGGACGGGCTGATCGACGACAGCGGCTACATCCTCAACGACGAGACGGTCGCGGTGCTGACGCAGCAGGCCAAGGTGCAGGCCCAGGCCGGCGTCGACATCGTCGCACCGAGCGACATGATGGACGGGCGCATCGGCGCGATCCGCAGCGCGCTCGAAGGCGCCGGTCTCATCCACACGCGCATCATGGCCTACAGCGCGAAGTATGCGAGCGCCTTCTACGGGCCGTTCCGCGACGCCGTGGGCAGCAAGGGCAACCTCGGCAAGAGCGACAAGAAGGTCTACCAGATGGACCCCGGCAACACCGACGAGGCGCTGCGCGAAGTCGCGCTCGACATCGCCGAGGGTGCCGACATGGTGATGGTCAAGCCGGGCATGCCTTACCTCGACGTCGTGCGCCGCGTGAAGGACACGTTCCGCATGCCGACCTTCGCGTACCAGGTCAGCGGCGAGTACAGCATGCTCAAGGCCGCGGCCGCCAACGGCTGGCTCGACCACGACGCGGTGATGATGGAGTCGCTGCTCGCGTTCAAGCGCGCCGGCGCCGACGGCGTGCTGACCTACTTCGCGCTCGACGCCGCGCGCCAGCTGCGGCAGCGCTGATGCGCGTCTTCCACGTCACGCCGGACCAGTTCACCGAACTCGACGCGCTGCCGGCCGATCTGCCTGCCACCGGCTTCGTGTGGGTCGGCAGCGCGCGGCGCGAGTTCGAGGTGCACGCCGCCGAGATCCAGGCGCGGCTGCAGCACTGGACCGGCGCGTCGCTCGTCGACCTGCACGTGTCGGACCTGCTGAACAACCAGCTGCCGAGCCACTTCGACACCACGTTCGACTACGACCTGCTCGTCTTCCGGCGGCTCGCCGCCGCGCCCGGCAGCGCGGTGCTCGCCGACGGCAAGCGCCCCACGCGGCGCGCCACGCGCGAGGCCCTCGAGGCGATCGACACCAGCCCGGTGGGCTTCGCGGTGTTCGACCGCGTCCTCGTCAGCGTGCACCCGGCCGACTGCGCGGTGCGCGACCACTTTGCGACGCGCCTGGCGCAGCGCGGCCAGGCCGCGTCCGCGCGCCTGCCGACCAGCCCGGCCGAGCTGATGCTGCGCATGGTCAACCACATGGTCGACAGCTACCTCGAGCTGCGCCGCCTGCTCGCGCGCCAGCTCGGCGAGCTGCAGCTCGAGCTGCTGAACCCGCGCAGCCACTTCGACGACTGGGCGCTGCTGCTCGATGCGCGCAACCGCCTGCACCTGCTCGAGGACACCTGCGAGGACCAGAGGAGCGCAGTGCAGGAGTGGATCGACGCGCTCGACGAGTGGCCGCCCGAGACCGACAAGGCGGCGCAGCGCGAGCGCGAACTGCTGCGGCTGCGCTCGCGCGACGTGCTCGAACACATCGAGCGCGTGCTCGGCCACGTGCGCCGGCTCGAGCAGTCGATCGAGACCGCGGTGCAGATGCACTTCTCGGCGCTCGGGCACCGCACCAACAACATCATGCGCACGCTGACCGTGCTGACCGCGATCTTCCTGCCGCTGAACCTGATCACCGGCTTCTTCGGCATGAACTTCGATGCGCTGCCGCTGATCCACAGCGCCGAGGGCTTCTGGTTCGCGTTCTGGACGATGGTCGTGGTCGCGATCGGCCTCGTCGCGTTCTTCTGGCGCAAGCGCTACCTGGGCACGACGCCGCGATGACGCTGGCGCCGTCGCAGCTCGCGCTGCTCGTCGGCCTGACGCTCGCGTGGGGCCTGAACTGGCCCGTGATGAAGCTCGGCGTCACCGTCTACCCGCCGCTGACGTTTCGCGCGCTGTCGATGCTGCTCGGGCTGCCGGTGCTCGCGGTTGCGCTGCTGGGGCTGAAGGTGCCGTTTCGCGTGCCGCGCGCGCACTGGCGCGAGCTCGCGGTGCTGACGCTCACCAACATGGTCGTGTGGCACCTGCTGGTGATCCTGTCGGTGCCGCACCTGAGCTCGGGACGCGCGGCGATCCTCGGCTACACGATGCCGGTGTTCTCGGCGCTGCTCGGCGCAGCCCTCTTCGGCGAGCGGCTGCGCCCGCGCCAGGCCGCCGGTGTGGCCGCGGCGGCGCTGGGCGTCGTGCTGCTGCTGTGGCACGAGTTCGACCGCGTCGCCGGCGCGCCGCTGGCCGCGTCGGTGATGCTGGTGGCCGCCGCGTGCTGGGCGCTGGGCACGCAGCAGCTGCGGCGCACCGCGATCGCGCTGCCGACGCTGACGCTGTCGTTCTGGATGACGGCGGTGACCACCGTCGTGATGCTGGCGGCGGCGGCCCTCGTCGAGCGCGGGCAGTGGCACGCGCCGAACGCCGCCGCCACCGGTGCGATCGTCTACAACGCGGTGCTGATCTTCGGCTTCGCGCACGCCGCGTGGTTCACGCTCGCGCGCTCGCTGCCGCCGGTGGCCTCCACCTTGTCGGTGATGATGATCCCGGTGCTGGGCACCGTCAGCGGCGCGCTCGCGCTGGGCGAGGTGCTGCACTGGCAGGACGGCGCGGCGGCGGCGCTGATGGTCGCCGCGATCGCGTCGGTGCTGTGGCCGGCGCGGCGCTGACGAGGGGGCCGCGATCGGGGTAGGGGTCGTGTAGGCCGAGCGCGTGCAGGATCGCGCGCTCGCGCGCTTCCATGACGGCGGCGTCGCGCGCGCCGCGCTCGTGGTCGTAGCCTTGCGCGTGCAGCGTGCCGTGCACGAGCAGGTGCGCGTAGTGGTCGGCCACCGGCAGCCCGAGCGCAGCGGCTTCACGCTCGACGACCGGCGCGCACAGCACGAGGTCGGCGTGCACGACGGGCGCGCGCGCGTAGTCGAAGGTCAGCACGTTGGTCGCGTAGTCCTTGCCGCGAAACTCGCGGTTCAGCCGCCGGCCTTCCTCTTCGCCGACGATGCGCACCGTGATCTCGCCCGGCGCGTCGAGCGCGGCGCGGATCCAGCGTGCCACGCGGTGGCGCGGCAGCAGCGCGCGGTGGCGGCCGTCGGGCTGCTGCAGCGCGAGCGTGAGACCGGGCTTCACGCCGCCGGCCCCTTCGCGCCGCGTGCCGCGCGCGCAGCGGCCGCGGCCCCGGCGCTGTCGGCCTTGCCGGCCTCGTCGGCCGCCGCGCGCGCGGCGTCGTAGGCCTCGACGATGCGCGCGACCAGCGGGTGGCGCACGATGTCGGCCGCCGTGAAGCGCGTGAACGCGAGCCCCCTGACACGGCGCAGCACGCGCTCGGCCTGCACGAGGCCGCTCTCGGCGCCGCGCGGCAGGTCGATCTGGCTGGTGTCGCCGGTGACGACGGCCTTCGAGCCGAAGCCGATGCGCGTGAGGAACATCTTCATCTGCTCGGGCGTCGTGTTCTGCGCCTCGTCGAGGATCACGAACGCGTGGTTGAGCGTGCGACCGCGCATGAACGCCAGCGGCGCGATCTCGAGCGTCGCGCGCTCGAACGCCTTGTGCACGCGGTCGAAACCCATCAGGTCGTACAGCGCGTCGTACAGCGGGCGCAGGTACGGGTCGACCTTCTGCGTCAGGTCGCCGGGCAGGAAGCCCAGGCGCTCGCCGGCCTCGACCGCGGGCCGCGTCAGCACGATGCGCTGCACCTGGCTGCGTTCGAGCGCGTCGACGGCGCAGGCCACCGCGAGGAACGTCTTGCCGGTGCCCGCCGGCCCGATGCCGAACGTGATGTCGTGCGCCAGGATATTGCGCAGGTAGCGCACCTGGTTCGGCGTGCGCCCGGCGAGGTCGGCGCGACGCGTGTGCAGCACGATCTCGTCGCCGGCGCCCGGCGCAGCAAGCCCCTGCGTCACGTCGACGAGCGCGAGCTGCAGCGTCTCGGGCGCGATCGGCCGGCGCGCCCGCTCGTACAGCGACTGCAGCAGCGCGAGCACACGCTCGGCGGCGGCGCGCTCGCCGCGCAGCGTGAACGCCTCGTGGCGGTGGCCGATGCGCACGCCGCTGGCCTGCTCGATCACGCGCAGGTGCTCGTCGAGCGGCCCGCAAAGGTGAGCCAGCCGCGTGTTGTCGGCCGGGGTGAAGGCGTGGCGCAACGTGGCGGTGGACATGCGGCAGGAAGCGGGACGCGCGAAGCGTGCATTGTCGCGCCCGCGCCGCTTCGGCGGCGCGGGCGCCGGGCGCACCGGCGCGTGACGCACAATCGCGCGCCGATGGCTTTCGCATGCGCCCCTGCCCTGCGGCGTGCCGCTGGCGCGCGGCGCGCGATGGCCGCTGCCACGCTGCTGGTGCTGCTGATGCTCGCCGTGCTGTGCACGACCGCGCGCGCGCAGCAGCGACTCGACGTGTACGAGGCGCTGAGTGCGGTCGGCGACACGGCGCGCTTTCCCGAAGACGCCGCGACGCAGCGGGTGCCGCTGCCCGACGAGTGGTCGCGCTCGCGCCCCGGCACGCGCGGCCCGGTGTGGTACCGCGTCGCATTCGACGCGCGCGGCGTCGAGGCGAGCGGCGAGCTGTTCGCGCTGTACGTCGAGCGCGCGTGCTCGACGCTCGAGGTGCAGCTCAACGGCCAGCGCGTGCACGTGGGCGGGCGCCTCGTCGAGCCGTACACGCGCCAGTGCCAGCACCCGCAGCTCGTCGCGCTGCCGTCGGCGCTGATGCGCCCCGGGGTCAACACCGTCGACGTCAAGGTCGTCGGCGAGCCGCTGGCTGCCGTCGCGTCGCGCCAGCGCGCCGGTGGTCTGTCGGCGATGCAGCTCGGGCTGTACGCCGAGCTCGCGCCGGTGCATGCGCGACGGCGCCTGCTCAACGTGACGCTGCCGCAGACGACGAGCGCGATGCTGGTGCTGGTGGGCGTGTTCATGCTGCTGATCGGCGGCCTCAAGCGCGCACACAGCCACCTGGCGTACTTCGGCGCGTTCGCGATCGGCTGGGGCGTCGTCGGTGCGCGGCTGTGGTGGACCGACCTGCCGCTGTCGGGCCACGCGGCCGACGTGCTGCTCGTGTCCTTCATACCGCTCGTCGTGCTCGCCGGCGTGCTGTTCGTGCTGCGCTACGCCGGCGGCGTGCAGGGGCGCTGGGTCGACACAGCGCTGTACGTGCAGTGCGTCGTCGTGCCGCCGACGCTGCTGCTCGCCGGCCCCGAGCGGCTGCACCCGGTGGCCAGCGGCTGGTACGCGCTGTTCGTCGCCGAGGCCGCCGCCGCGATCGGCTGGCACCTGTGGACGCTGTGGCACCACCGGCGCGAGCGCTTCGTGCCGATGGCCGTGCTGCTGCTCGGCGCGCTCGCGCTCGTGGGGCTCGAGTTCGTCGCGCAGCAGCGCGCGCTCGCCGACCGCTGGCAGGTGCTGTCGCACGCGCTGCTGCCGGCGGCCATCGTCGCGATGGGGCTGTACCTGATGCGCGAGCACGGCCGCGCGCTGCACGCCGCCGAAGCCGACCGCCAGACGCTCGAGGCGCGCGTGCGCGAGGCCGCCGCGCAGATCGAGCGCAACTACGCGCAGCTCGCCGAGCTGCGCGTCGAGCAGGTCACGCAGCAGGAGCGCAAGCGCATCGCCGCCGACCTGCACGACGACCTCGGCGCCAAGCTGCTGACGATCGTGCACACCAGCGACAACGACCGCATCTCAGCGCTGGCGCGCGAAGCGCTCGAGGAGATGCGCCTGTCGGTGCGCGGCCTGACCGGCAAGCCGGTGCGGCTGCTCGATGCGCTGGGCGACTGGCGCGCCGAGGTCGTCTCGCGGCTGGCGCAGACGGGCATCGAGGCCGACTGGTCGACCGCCGTCGAGGACGGCGACCACACGCTGTCGGCGCGTGTGTACGTGCAGACCACGCGCATCCTGCGCGAGGCCGTCAACAACATCATCAAACACAGCGGCGCGTCACACTGCGCGGTGCGCGTCGCGGTCGACGGCGGCCAGTTCGAGCTGACGATCCAGGACAACGGCAGCGGCATCCCGCTCGAGCTCGACGGGCGGCTCGACCGCGGTCACGGCATGGCGAGCATGAAGCACCGCGCCAAGCAGATGCAGGGCCAGTGCCTCGTCGAGTCGGGCCCGGGCTACGGAACCGTGATTCGCCTCACGCTTCCGCTCGCGACGTCCGCTGCCGCGGCGTGAGCCACTGCTACGATCGTTGCGATTCGTTGCCCGAGGGGGCGCGTCGATGAAGACCATCCTGCTGCTCGAAGACCTGCCGCAGATCCGCAGCTGGCTGCGCGACCTGCTGCTCGAAGTGTTTCCGCAGGCCGACATCTCGGAGGCTGCGCGCGTGCACGACGCGCTGTCGCTGGTGTCGGCCGTGCGCTTCGACCTCGCGCTGATCGACCTCGGCCTGCCCGACGGCTCGGGCGTCGACGTGATCGCCGCGTTGCGCGAACAGCAGCCCGACGCGCAGTCGGTCGTCGTGTCGATCCACGACGACGACGACCACCTGTTCCCGGCGCTGCAGGCCGGCGCCTACGGCTACATCCTCAAGGAGCAGGCGCGCGAGCTGATCAAGGTGCAGCTCGAGCGCATCAGCCAGGGCGAGCCGCCGCTGTCGCCGTCGATCGCGCGCAAGGTGATCGCGCATTTCGCCGCGCAGGCACGCCCGGCGCCGCTGATGCCGCACGTGCAGCTGACCGAGCGCGAGAACGAGGTGCTGCTGCGCGTCGCCAAGGGTTTCACGCTGCCCGAGATCGGCCAGCAGCTGAACCTGTCGCGGCACACGATAGCCGACTACGTCAAGCAGATCTACCGCAAGCTCAACGTGAGCTCGCGCGCCGAGGCCGCGCTCGAGGCGCAGCGGCTGGGCCTGTTCGGCCGCCGGTGAGCGCGCGCCGATGATCGGGCGCCTGTCGGGCACGCTCGTCGAGAAGTCGCCACCGACGGTGCTCGTCGATGTCGGTGGCGTCGGCTACGAGGTCGACGTGCCGATGAGCACGTTTTTCAACCTGCCCCCGGTCGGCGAGCGCGTCACGCTGCTGACGCACTTCGTCGTGCGCGAGGACGCGCAGGTGCTGTTCGGTTTCCTCGGCGCCGACGAGCGCGCGACGTTCCGCCAGCTGGTGCGCATCAGCGGCGTCGGACCGCGCACGGCGCTGGCGATCCTGTCGGGCTTGAGCGTGGCCGAGCTGGCGCAGGCGGTGGCCGCGCAGAGCAGTGCGCGGCTGGTCAAGGTGCCGGGCATCGGCAAGAAGACGGCCGAGCGGCTGCTGCTCGAACTCAAGGACAAGCTCGCGCCCGAGGTCCCGGCGCCGGCCGGTACGGTGAGCGACGCGCAGGCCGACATCGTGCAGGCCCTCGTCGCGCTCGGCTACAGCGAACGCGAGGCCAGCGCGGCGCTGAAGGCGCTGCCGGCCGACGTCGGCGTCGCCGACGGCATCAAGCTGGCGCTGAAGGCGCTGAACCGGTAGACCGCGCGCCGCGGCTGCCCGCCCGGGCCAAGAACGACCCGGGCCTGACCGCCGTCCAGGCCTGCGCAGGCCGAGCCCGGCGGCTCCACGCCCGCCTGCGCGTGCGTGGACCGGGCGAGGGCCGGCTGCGTCTCGCGGCCGGCGGGAGGCCAGGAGCGGCGGCTGCCCGCCCGGGCCGGGGACGACCCGGGCCTGACCGCCGTCCAAGCCTGCGCCGGCAGGCCTGGAGCCGCGGCGGTCAGTGCTTGCCGTGGGCCGGCGGCATCGCGGCGCCGAGCGGGCGCACCGGCGCCTGCACGTCGATCGTCTCGCGCTTGCCGTCACGGCCTTCGACGACGAGCGTCACCGGCACGGTGTCGCCCTCGTTCAGCGGCCGCCTCAGGTCCATCAGCATCACGTGATAGCCGCCGGGCTTGAGTTCGACGGGCTTGCCCGCCGGGAGGTCGAGCCCGGGGATCGCGCGCATCTTCATCACGTTGCCGTCGATCACCATCTCGTGGATCTCGACGACGCCGGCCACCGGCGAGCGCGCCTCGACGAGGCGGCCGCCGGTGGCGGACGTGATCTGCGCGAACATGCCGGTGGCCTTCTGCTGCGCGACGGTCGCGCGCACCCACGGGTCCTTGAGCTGGGTCTGGGCGAATGGCGCGCTGGCCGCCAGCGCGAGTGCGGCTGCCACGAGCGGGCGCCACAGGAGGGTCGGTGTGCGGAAAGAATTCGTCATGGTCGGGAGTCCGTCGTCGATCGAGCGTATCGCGGCCGCGCCGCCGTGCGGCACGACCACGCCATCGCGCACCGCGATCGCGGTGCGCCGGGGTTCAGGCGATCGTCGACGGCGGCCCGCGCGGATGCGGATGCACCCACGCCGGCAACGACGAGCCCGGCCCGTCGACGGCTGGGGGCGGCTCGTCGCCCGGCGCCGCCGGGGTCCACGCGACGGCACGCGGCGGCAGTGCCGGCCCGCACGCCGACGCGACGCACCAGGCGCACGCGGGCGCGGTGCGGCCGGCCTCGTCCGAAGCCGTGTCGCCGACCGGCACCCAGCGCGCGCCCTGCGCGGTGCACACCTCGGCCCACGCGCGCTCGCCGGCGATTGCGGCCAGCGCCTGCGACAGCGCCGGCAGCACGGCGAGCGCCCACGCCGCGACCAGCGCGACGATCGCGCGGCGACGCGTGCGGGTGCGGCCAGCCGACGACATGGCTCGATTATCCGTCCGCCGCCACGGGCGAGCCGCTGGCGATAATGCCCCATGGCCCTGCAGACCGACGACTTCGCCGCGCCCGCCGCGCGCCGCCTCGTCAGTGGCACACCGGCGTCGCCGAACGAAGAGGCGTTCGAGCGCGCGCTGCGCCCGAAGGCGCTGGCCGACTACGTCGGCCAGGCCAAGGCGCGCGAGCAGCTCGAGATCTTCGTGCGCGCGGCGCGCCAGCGCGGCGAGGCGCTCGACCACGTGCTGCTGTTCGGCCCGCCGGGGCTGGGCAAGACGACGCTCGCGCACATCATCGCGCACGAGCTCGGCGTCAACCTGCGGCAGACCAGCGGCCCCGTGCTCGAGAAACCGAAGGACTTGGCCGCGATCCTCACCGGGCTCGAGCGCCACGACGTGCTGTTCATCGACGAGATCCACCGCCTGAGCCCGGTCGTCGAGGAGATCCTCTACCCCGCGCTCGAGGACTACCAGATCGACATCATGATCGGCGACGGCCCGGCGGCGCGCTCGATCAAGCTCGACCTGCAGCCGTTCACGCTGGTGGGCGCCACGACGCGCGCCGGCATGCTGACCAACCCGCTGCGCGACCGCTTCGGCATCGTCGCGCGTCTCGAGTTCTACACGCCCGACGAGCTCGCGCGCATCGTCACGCGCTCGGCCGCGCTGCTCGACGTGCCGATCGACGCCGCCGGCGCGATGGAGATCGCGCGCCGCAGCCGCGGCACGCCGCGCATCGCCAACCGGCTGCTGCGCCGCGTGCGCGACTACGCCGACGTGAAGGGCCGCGGACTGATCGACGCGCCGATCGCCGACGCCGCACTCGCGCTGCTCGACGTCGACCCGCTGGGCTTCGACGTGATGGACCGCAAGCTGCTCGAAGCCGTCGTGCACCGCTTCGACGGCGGGCCGGTGGGCCTCGACAACGTGGCCGCCGCGATCGGCGAGGAGCCCGGCACGATCGAGGACGTCATCGAGCCGTACCTGATCCAGCAGGGCTACCTGCAGCGCACGCCGCGCGGGCGGGTCGCCACGCTGGCGGCGTACCGCCACCTCGGCCTTGCGCCGCCGGCGCGCGCCGGCGCCGGCGACCTCTTCGGCGCTTGAGCTTCCCACCCTCACCATGAACGGCGACACCTCCACGGCGCCGCCCCGCCCGCTGCTGCGCCGGCGCGGCGTGCGGCGCGCACTCGGCGCGCTGCTGGCCGTCGCGCTCGCGCTCGCGGCGTGGTTCGTGCTGCGCGAGCGCCCGCTCGACGTCCCCGCCACCGGCGTGCGCGCGCAGCCGCTGCAGCGCACGCTGCTGTTCAGCGCCCGGGTGCAGACGCCGGCGCGCGTCGACCTGGGCGCCACCGTGACCGGCCGCGTCGCACAGGTGGCCGTCGACGAAGGCGACGCGGTGGCCACCGGCGCCGTGCTGCTGCGGCTCGAAGACGACGAGTGGCGCGCCGCGCTCGCGCAGGCGAAGGCCTCGCTCGCGCAGGCGCAGGCGCGGCTCGCAGCGCAGCGCGCCGTCTCGCGCCCGAGCGCCGACGCCACCCTCGCGCAAGCCGAGGCCAACCTCGCGGCCGCCGAGCGTGAACTCGCGCGCAACCGCGAGCTCGTCGAGCGCGGCTTCGTCAGCAGCGCGCGGCTCGACGACGCGCAGCGCGCGGTCGACGTCGCGCGTGCGCAGCGCGATGCCGCGCACGTGCAGGCCGCCGCGCAGCGCGGCGACGGCGCCGAAGCCGCCGCCGCGCAGGCGCAGCTCGACGCGGCGCGCGCGGCCGTCTTCGCCGCCGAGGCGCGCCTCGCGCAGGCGCTGCTGCGCGCGCCGGCGCGCGGCAAGGTGATCGTGCGGCGCGTCGAGCCGGGGCAGATCGTGCAGCCGGGCAAGGCGCTGCTGACACTCGCCGTCGAGGGCCCGACCGAACTGATCGGCAGCGTCGACGAGCGCTTCCTCGGTCAGCTGCAACCCGGCCAGACGGCGCGGGTGCTCGCCGACGCGTTCCCCGAGCGGCCGTTCGGCGCGCGCATCACGCGGCTGGCGCCGGCCGTCGACGCGCAGCGCGGCGCCGTCGAGGTGCGCCTCGAGCCCGACGGCACACCGCCGCCCTTCCTGCGCGAGGACATGACGCTGTCGGTCGAGGTCGTCACCGGCGAGCGCGCGAGTGCGCGCGTGCTGCCGCTGGCCGCGCTGCGCGCGGGCGCCGGCGCCGAACGTGGCAGCGTGCTGGTCGCGCGCGACGGCCGCGCCGAGGCGGTCGACGTGCGGCTGGGCCTGCGCACGCTCGACCAGGTCGAAGTCGACGGCGTGGCCGACGGCGACGTCGTGCTGCTCACCCCCACGCTGCCGCCCGGCACGCGCGTGCGCCCGCGCGTGGTCGACGCCGCCGCCGCACTGCAGCCGCAGCCCGGCGCGACGAGCCGCGACAACGCCGGCGGCTCGATGGACAACGCTTTCGGGCGCTGAGCCGCCGCACGCGATGCGCTGGCCGACGCTGGGCTTCGAACTGCGGGTCGCGCTGCGTTTCCTGCGCGAGGGGCGGTTCCAGACCTTCCTGATCGTGTTCGGCGTCGCGGCGGGCGTGGCGGTGGTGGCGTACATCTCGGCGCTGGTCGGCGGCCTGCAGCGCAACACGCTCGAGAAGACGCTCGGCGCGCAGGCGCACGTCGTGCTGAGCCCGCCCGACGAGCGCGTGCTGCCGGTGCTGCCGCGCGAGGCCGGCGTGCCGGCGTTCGGCGACATGCAGGCGCGCGCGCAGCGGCTGCGCTCGATCGCCAACTGGCCGGCGATGCTCGACCTGCTCGACGCGCGCGAGGGCATCGCCGCCGTCTCGCCGATGGTCACCGGCGCCGCGCTCGCGCAGCGCGGCGAGGCGACGCGCTCGGTGACGGTGGCCGGCGTCGAGATCGAGCGCTACGCGCGCGTCGTCGGCCTGGCGTCGAAGACGGTGGCCGGCACGCTGCAGCTCGCGCCTGGCGACGCGATCGTCGGCCGCACGCTCGCCGACGACCTCGGCGTGCGCGTCGGCGACCGGATTTCGCTGTCGACCGGCGAGCGCGCCGACACGCTGCGCATCACGGCGCTGGTGGACCTCGGCGTGACCGAACTGAACCGGCGCACCGTCATCGTCGCGCTGCGCGCCGCACAGAGCCTGTTCGACCTGCCCGGCGGCGCGACGCGGCTCGACGTGACGCTCGACGACGTGTGGGCCGCGCAGGCGCTGGCGCGCGAACTCGAGCGCCAGTGGCCGCTGAAGGTCGAGAGCTGGCAGCAGACCAACGCGCAGCTCGTCTCGGCGCTGAACGCGCAGAGCATCAGCACGCTGCTGATCCGCGCCGTCGTGGGCGTCGTCGTCGTGCTCGGCATCGCGAGCGTGCTCGTCGTCTCGGTCGTGCAGAAGCAGCGCGAGATCGGCATCCTGCGCGCGATGGGCGCCACGCGCGCACAGGTGCTGCGCGTGTTCCTCGTGCAGGGCGCGCTGGTGGGCGCCGTCGGCTCGGCCGCCGGGCTGGCGCTCGCGGTGGCGATGATCGAGGCCTTCACCCGCTTCGTGCGCGGCAGCGACGGCCTGCCGCTGTTCGCGATCACGCTGCCGCCGGCGCTCGCCGGCCAGGTCGTCGTGCTCGCGTTCGCCGCCGGCGTGCTCGCCGCCGTGGCGCCGGCGCGGCGCGCGGCGCGGCTCGATCCGGCGCAGGCGATACGGTTGTGAACGCCAGCGGCGACAGGGCATGAACGGCGACTCGCTCGTTCGGCTGCGCGACATCCGCAAGCGCTACAACGTGGGCCTGCCGAGCGAGGCCGAGGTGCTGCACGGCATCGACCTCGACGTGGCGCGCGGCGAGTTCGCGGCGCTGATCGGGCCGAGCGGCTCGGGCAAGAGCACGCTGCTGAACGTGCTCGGCCTGCTCGAGCGCGCCACCAGCGGGCGCTATGAGCTCGCCGGCCAGGTCGTCGACGGGCTCGACGACGAGGCGCGCACGCGGCTGCGGCGCGACACGATCGGCTTCGTGTTCCAGTTCCACCACCTGCTGCCGGCGTTCAGCGCGATCGAGAACGTGACGCTGCCGGCGCTCGCACGCGACGGCCGCGTCAGGCGCGCGGTGCGCGAACGCGCCGCCGCGCTGCTCGCCGAAGTCGGCCTGGCCGCGGCGATGGACAAGCGCCCGGCCGAGCTGTCGGGCGGCATGCAGCAGCGCGTGGCGGTGGCACGCGCGCTGATCCTCGAGCCGGCGCTCGTGCTCGCCGACGAGCCCACCGGCAACCTCGACACCGCGTCGTCGGACGAGGTGTTCGCGCTGCTGCGGCGCATCCACGGCGAGGTCGGCACGAGCTTTCTCGTCGTCACGCACGACCCGCGGCTGGCCGCGCGCTGCGACCGCATCGTCGAGATCGTCGACGGGCGCATCGCGCGCGACGCGCCGGCCGTGCGCTGATCCGCCGTCGATCAGGCTGCGGTCTCGTCGCGCGCGCCGCGCTCGAGGTGCGCCGTGTCGGCCCAGCCGACCAGCGTCAGCGCACCGCCGGCGGCGAGCAGCCGGTTGATGCCGGCGTTGGCGACCTGCCAGGTGCGCGGGGCCTGCAGCTCGATGCGCGTCGCGGCGCGGTACAGGCAGTCGAGCACGCCGCCGTGCGTGACGATCGCGATCTGCCCGCCGGGGTGGCGCGCGGCGAGCTCGAGCACGGTGGCGACGCAGCGCGCGTAGAACGCGCTCAAGGTCTCGCCGCCGTCGGGGCCGAAGTGCGGCTCGCGCCGCCGCCACGCCTGCGCCTGCTCCGGCCAGCGCTGCCCGATCTCGTCGAAGCTCAGGCCCTCGAACACGCCGAACGCACGCTCGCGCAGGCCCGGGTGCAAGTGCAGCGGCGCGCCGCGCACGGCCGCCAGCGCCGCGGCGGTGTCGGCGGCGCGCCGCAGATCGCTCGCGTAGACGGCGTCGAACGCCTCGTCGGCGAGCGCCTGCGCGGCGCGCCGCGCCTGCCAGTGGCCGGTCGCGTTGAGCGCGACGTCGGTGTGGCCCTGGATGCGCGCGCCGACGTTCCAGTCGGTCTCGCCGTGGCGGATCGCGACGATGCGCGTCGCGGCGTCGTGCCCGCCGCCCATGACCCCAACGCTGCCGGACGGGACCGGCGTCAGACGCCCCAGACGATCGGCTGCCCGTCGCGGTGGCACTGGCGCAGCATCTCGAGGAACGGCCACACGCGCTGGCGCAGCGTGACGGCCGGCGGCTGGACCACCTCGCCCTTGGCCTCGGCCTCCTTCTGGCGGCGCTCGGTGTCGGCCTCGTCGTCGCGCACGGCCTGCTCGATCGCGGCGATCGCGGCGGGCATGTCGGCCGGCTCGATGATGCCCTTGGCCGAGGGCTCGCGGCCGAGGATGCGCAGCAGCTGGTCGCCGTTCGGTCCGAGCATGACGACGTCGGCGGCGTCCTTCGACTTGAACTTGTAGATCATGGCGCGTGGCAGTGGGGCAGCGTTGACGCGGACACGCCGATTGTGCACCGCGCCCCTTGCGCTGCGGCCGCCGGCGCGATCGCTGCAAGAATGCCGGGCGCTTTCCCACGGAGACCCCGATGAAACTCGTCCGTTTCGGCCCCGCGGGCCGGGAGAAGGTCGGCGCGATCGACGCCGACGGCCGGCTGCGCGACCTGTCGCGCGCGGTACCGCACCTGCACCTGCCCACGCTGGGCCTGGCCGGCCTGAAGCGGCTCGAGCGGCTGCCGCTGCACGACTTCCCGCGCGTGCGCGGCACGCCGCGACTGGGCGTGCCGTTCACCGGCATCTCGAAGTTCGTCGCGATCGGGCTGAACTATGCCGACCACGCCGCCGAGGCCGGCATGCCGATCCCGGCCGAGCCGATCGTGTTCATGAAGGCGACGACGTGCATCCAGGGCCCCGACGATCCGATCCGGCTGCCGCCGGGCAGCACGAAGACCGACTGGGAAGTCGAGCTCGGCGTCGTCATCGGCCGCACCGCGCGCCACGTGGAGGTCGGCGACGCGCTCGCGCACGTGGCTGGCTACTGCGTCGTCAACGACGTGTCGGAGCGCGCGTGGCAGCTCGAGCGCGGCGGCACCTGGGACAAGGGCAAGGGCTTCGACACCTTCGGCCCGATCGGGCCGTGGCTGGTCACCGCGCGCGACGTGCCCGACCCACAGGCGCTCTCGATGTGGCTCGATGTCAACGGCCAGCCGCGCCAGCGCGGCAGCACCGCGACGATGATCTTCGGCGTCGCGCAGCTGGTCAGCTACGTCAGCCGCTGCATGACGCTGCTGCCCGGCGACGTGATCGCCACCGGCACGCCGCCGGGCGTGGGCATGGGCATGAAGCCGCCGCAGTACCTGCGCGCCGGCGACGTCGTCGAGCTCGGCGTCGACGGGCTGGGCCGCCAGCGCCAGGTCGTCGTCTGACGCGTCAGCCGCGCACGCGCAGGTGCCGCGTGACCTGCGCGACGTCGAGCGCCGGCGCGATCAGCCAGCCCTGCATCTCGTCGCAGCCGGCGGCGGCGAGGAACTCGCGCTGCGCCTCGGTCTCGACGCCTTCGGCGATCACCTTCAGCCCGAGCGCGCGCGCGATCTGCACGATCGCGCGCACGATGCCGGCGTCGCCGTCGTCGCCGGGCAGCCCGCGCACGAAGCCGCGGTCGATCTTCAGCCGCCCGATCGGGAACTGCTTGAGGTACGCCAGGCTCGAGTAGCCGGTGCCGAAGTCGTCGATCGCGAGCTGCACGCCCAGCCGCGCCAGCGCCTGCAGCCGCTCGAGCGCGCCGTGCGCGTCGCGCAGCAGGATCGACTCGGTCAGCTCGAGCTCGAGCAGATGCGGCGGCAGATCGTGCTCGCGCAGCACCTGCGCGACGCGGTCGACGAAGCCCTCGTGCTGGAACTGCAGCGCCGACACATTGACCGCCACCGGCACCGCGAGCCCCTGCGCGTGCCAGTGCGCGGCCTGGCGCGCGGCGCGCTCGAGCACCCAGTCGCCGATCGCGACGATGAAGCCGGTGTCCTCGGCCACCGGGATGAACGCGCCCGGCGGCACGTCGCCGCGCTCGGGGTCGCGCCAGCGGATCAGCGCCTCGACGCCGACGACGCGGCCGTCGGCGAGCGCGACCTGCGGCTGGTAATGCAGCCGGAAGCGGTTGCTCGCCAGCGCGAGGCGCATCGCGTGGTCGAGCTCCAGGCGCAGGCGCAAGTCGGTGCCGGCCGCCTGCGCGCGGTGCACGCGGTAGCCGGCGCGTCCACCCTGCTTGGCGTGCTGCATCGCGGTCTCGGCGTGGCGCACCAGCTCCTCGGGCTGGTGTGCGTCGCGCGGGAACAGCGCGACGCCGACGCTGCACGTCACCGTGAACGCGCTGCCGTCGACCTCGAACGGCGCGGCGACGACGTCGAGCACGCGGCGCGCGCCGCGCTCGGCGCCCTCGGCGTCGGCGCGGTGCAGCAGCAGCACGAACTGGTCGCCGCCGACGCGCGCAATCAGGTCGCCCTCGCGCAGCCCGGCGCGCAGCCGCGCGGCGACTTCGCGCAGCACGCGGTCGCCGGTGTCGGGGCCGAGGCTGTCGTTGACCTGCTTGAAGTGGTCGAGGTCGAGGTACAGCAGCGCGAAGCCGAACCCTTCGCGCAGTGCGAGCGCCGCGGCCGGCGCGAGCCGCGCCGTCAGGTAGCGCCGGTTCGGCAGGCCGGTCAGCGCATCGGTGAACGACATCTGCTCGACGCGGCGGTCGGCCTCGATGCGCTCGGTCAGGTCGCGGAACGAATAGACGCGCCCGCACGCGAGCTCGCCGTGGCGCTGCGGCAGGCTGACGCGCTCGACGACGCGGCCGTTGCGCAGCGTCAGGCGGTCCTGCGCGCCGGCGTGCGCGCTCGTGCGCAGCAGCTCGACGCGGCGCGCGTCGTCGGCCGGCTCGACGATCTCGCGCGCCATCCACGCGAACACGGCGTCGGCGTCGCGCGCGCGCAGCAGCGACTCGGGCATCTCCCACAGCTCGGCGAAGCGCCGGTTCCACGCCTGCACGCGGCCGCCGAGGTCGGTGACGAGCAGCGCATCGGCGGTCGACTCCAGCGTCGCCTGCAGCTCGGCGACGAGCCGCTCGCGCGCCTGCTCGGCGGCGTGCTGCTCGGTCAGGTCGACCAGCGTGACGATGAAGCCGCGCCCGTCGCTGGCCGGGCGCACCCAGCGCTCGACGTGGCGCAGTTGACCGTCCAGCCGCGCCAGCGTCGTGCGCGAGCGCAGCGACGCCGTCGGTGCCAGCGCCGACTCGGCCCAGAACGCCGCGTCCTCGGGCGTGGCCAGCAGCGATTCGGCCGGCGCGCCGATCACCTCGTCGCGCGCGAGACCGAGCAGCGCGAGTGCGGCGTCGTTGACGGCGCGCACGACGCGCGTCGCGCCGTCGACGCGCCACGCCGCGACGCCGAGCGCCTCGATCGGCACCGTCGCGGGGTCGCCCGCGGCGCCGTCGCGGCGGCCGTCGGGCCAGCGCAGCACCGTCACGCCGCGCCCTCCGGCGCGCCGTCGTCGGGCGGCGGCGCGGCCTCGAAGAAATAGGTCACGCGCGTGGCCGGCGCGAGGTACTGCAGCGCGTCGGGCGGCAGCTGCTGCGGCCTGACGCTGCGCCGGATGCCCAGCGACGGCTCGCGCTCGAGGTCGAGGTACAGCGCCTCGTCGCGCGGCACCTTGCGGTCGTGCACGAGCACGCGCGGCTTGAGCGGGCGCGCGGAGTTGACCGTCATCACCATCGCCCAGCGGTCGTCGGTCAGCTGCACGATGGAGCCCGGCGGGTAGACGCCCATCATGCGGATGAACGAGCTCAGCACCGTGGCGTCGAAGCGCTGGCGCCCCTGCGCGAAGATCAGCGACAGCGCCTCGTGCGGCGTCACCGCGCGCCCGGGCTGCAGCGGGTTGCACAGGTTGTCGTAGCGGTTGACGAGCGCGACGATGCGCGCGGCCTGCGTCATGCGCTCGGCGGTGAGCTTCTGCGGGAAGCCGCTGCCGTCGGCCATCTCGTGGTGCTGCGCGATGACGAGCAGTGCCCCGGCGGCCAGCCCCATCTTGCGTCCGTGCGTGACGCCGTGCGCGACGTGCTCGCGGTACAGCCGGGTCTCGGCGCTCGTGAACGCGTCGTCGGGGTGGCGCACGCGGTCGGGCAGCTCGAGCTTGCCGATGTCGTGCAGCAGTGCGCCGATGCCCAGCTCGGTCATCTCGTCGGCGCCCAGACCGAGCAGCCGGCCCAGCAGCAGCGAGACGATCGTCACGTTCAGCGCGTGCGCGCCGGCGCGGTCGCCGGCGCCCATCGTCAGCAGGCGGATGCAGGTCTCGTGCTGGCCGAGCATCTTGTCGACCAGCGCGCGGCTGAGCGCCTCGGTGCGCTCGCGCGCGCCGGCCGGGTCGGCGACAACGAGGTCGGCGCTTTGCCGCCACTCGCGCGCGGCCTCGCCGTACTGGCGCTCGCACAGCGCGAGCGCCGCGCGCTGCGCGGCCAGCGCCTCGCGGCGCCGCCGCTGTGCCGTCTGCTCGGCGGTTTCCGCCGGCGCCACCGCGTCGGCGGACGCTCCGCCCGCCGGGGGCGCCCCGGCAGGCGGTTCGGCGGCCTCGTCGGGGGCCGGCAGGCTCTTCTCGGGGCTCCAGCGCACCTGCGCGAGCCCGAGGCTGCGGATCGTGGCGATCTGCTCGGCGCTGTCGATGCGAAAGCTCGACAGCGGAAAGGGATGCGACATCCACCCCACGTCGAGGTGGACGTACATCCCCACGCGCAACTGGTGGACGGGGATCGACGGCGTGGAGGCGGCGGACATGGCAACGGCGTGCGACCGGGGCACTCAGGAGGATTTCGGCCGCCACGGCGGGGACTTGAATGATCCCGCCCGGCACGCGGGCCGGTCTACCCGCCGGGGCGCCGGCGATCGAAAAGTGCAAGTTGTGCGCCGTCTCGAGACATTGCCGGCGCGTCGCGTGGGGCGTAGTCTCGGCCACGCGTCGCTGACGCAGGATCCATCCAACGCGGAGACTTCCCATGCGCACCCAGGTTGCCATCGTCGGCGCGGGCCCGTCGGGCCTGCTGCTCGGCGCGCTGCTGGCCAAGGCCGGCATCGACGCCGTCATCGTCGAACAGCGCAGCGCCGAGTACGTGCTCGGCCGCATCCGCGCCGGCGTGCTCGAGCAGGTCACGGTCGACCTGCTCGACGAGGTCGGCGTCGGCGAGCGCATGCACCGCGAGGGGCTCAAGCACGACGGCTTCGAGCTGTGCTTCGGCGGCGCGCGCCACCGCATCGACCTGTACGGGCTGACCGGCGGCAAGCGCGTGATGGTCTACGGCCAGACCGAGGTTACGCGCGACCTGATGAACGCACGCCACGCCGCCGGGCTGCCCACCATCTACGAGGCCGACAACGTCGCGATCCACGGCTGGGATACCGACCGGCCGAGCGTCACCTACCGCAAGGGCGACGAGACGCACACGATCGAGTGCGACTTCATCGCCGGCTGCGACGGCTTCCACGGCGTGTGCCGCGCGAGCATCCCGCCGGCCAAGCTGCAGACGTTCGAGAAGGTCTACCCGTTCGGCTGGCTCGGCGTGCTGTCGCGCACGCCGCCGGTGTCGCACGAGCTGATCTACGCCAACCACGAGCGCGGGTTCGCGCTGTGCTCGATGCGCTCGCACACGCTCAGCCGCTACTACGTGCAGTGCTCGCTCGACGACCGCGTCGAGCAGTGGAGCGACGAGATGTTCTGGGACGAGCTGCGCGCGCGCCTCGACCCCGAGGCGGCCGCCAAGCTCGTCACCGGGCCGTCGATCGAGAAGAGCATCGCGCCGCTGCGCAGCTTCGTCACCGAGCCGATGCGCTTCGGCCGCCTGTTCCTCGCCGGCGACGCGGCGCACATCGTGCCGCCCACCGGCGCGAAGGGGCTGAACCTGGCGGCCACCGACGTCGGCTTGCTCGGTCACGCGCTGATCGAGCACTACCAGGAGAAAAGTTCGGCCGGCATCGACCACTACTCGGCGCGCGCGCTGCGCCGCGTCTGGAAGGCCGAACGCTTCAGCTGGTGGTTCACGACGCTGATGCACAAGTTCCCCGAGACCGGCGCGTTCGGCCAGCGCATGCAGCAGGCCGAACTCGAGTACCTCGTCGGCTCGCAGCCGGCGCGCACGACGATGGCCGAGAACTACGTCGGCCTGCCGCTGGAAGGCTGAGCGGCGCGGTCGGTGCGCCGCCGCGTGCCGCGCCGCTGCAGGCGTTCGAGCGGGCGCGGACACGTGCAACATCGTGCATCGCGGTGGCGCGCAGCAGCGGCCAGTCCGGCGGGACGACCACCCGCCGAGATGCGTCGCCGCGCCGATCGGAGCCGGCGACCGGGGCACCACGATCTGATTTGCATAGTGCAAACCCCAGTTCCCGCTTCCACTGCGAGCCGTCAGCATTGCGGCATGCACGATATTGCACATTCGCGCGTCCGACCGCTGTCGCCGCGCGGGTCTGCGGGCACGGGCGGTGAGACCCCTGCGCCGGCCGTCACCGCGCACGACGCCGGCGCCTTGGCAGCGCCGTCAGGGCCCGCCCGGCTCGATCAGGCAAACCCCGGTGCCTTCGCGGCGGTTTCGAAGGCATGCTTGCCGCCTTCGTCCGTGCCCAACCCCTGCCTCACCCGAACACCCATGAGCACCCTCCTGTCCTGCCACCGTCGCCAGGCCGCCTGGCTGGTCGCCGCCGCCGCGGCCGTCTTCTGCGTCGCCGCGCCGGTCCACGCCCAGGGCCAGCCGATCAAGGTCGGCCTGATGCTGCCGTACACGGGCACCTTCGCCGCGCTGGGCGACATGATCGAGAAGGGCTTCCGCCTGTACGTCGACGAGCAGGGCGGCAAGCTCGCCGGGCGCGAACTGCAGTTCGTCAAGGTCGACGACGAGTCGGATCCGGCCAAGGCCACCGACAACGTCAACAAGCTGATCCGCCGCGACAACGTCGACGTCATCGTCGGCACCGTGCACTCGGGCGTGGCACTCGCGATGGCGCGCGCGGCCAAGGAGAGCGGCACGCTGATGATCGTGCCCAACGCCGGCGCCGACGCGATCACCGGCGCGCAGTGCGCACCGAACATCTTCCGCACGAGCTTCAGCAACTGGCAGCCCGGCTACAGCACCGGCGTCGTCGCCGCGCAGAAGGGCTACAAGCGCGCGATGACGATCACGTGGAATTACGCCGCGGGCAACGAGACCGTCAAGGGCTTCACCGAGGCGTTCGAGAAGGGGGGCGGCAAGGTCATCAAGGAGCTGACGCTGCCGTTCCCGAACGTCGAGTTCCAGGCGCTGCTGACCGAGATCGCGGCGCAGAAGCCGGACGTAGTGTTCGCGTTCTTCGCCGGCGGCGGGGCGGTCAAGTTCGTCAAGGACTACGACGCCGCGGGGCTGAAGAAGACGATCCCGCTGCTGGGCTCGGGCTTCCTGACCGACGGCACGCTGCAAGCGCAGGGCGAGTCGGCGCAGGGGCTGATCACGACGCTGCACTACGGCGACAACATCGACACGCCGCGCAACAACGCCTTCCGCAACAAGTTCGCGGTGACGTACAAGCTCAACCCCGACGTGTACGCGATGCAAGGCTACGACGCGGCGCAGCTGCTGGCCGTCGGGCTCAACGCGGTCAAGGGCGACGTGACGAAGAAGGACGCGATGATCGCCGCGATGAAGAAGGCCAAGATCGACAGCCCGCGCGGCACGTTCACGATGAGCCCGCAGCACAACCCGACGCAGGACTTCTACATCCGCGAGGTGCGCGGCAACTACAACGTCGTCACCGGGGTGGCGGTCAAGGCGCTCGCCGACCCGGGGCGCGGCTGCCGGATGTAAGCGCGTCACATCCCTACCGCTCGGAGCCGAAGGGCGGCCCCTGCCGCCCTTTCTTTTGTCGCCGTGGATCTCGCGACCTTCCTCGTCCAGTGCCTGAACGCGGTCCAGTACGGGCTGCTGCTGTTCCTCCTCGCGTCCGGGCTGACGCTGATCTTCGGGATCATGGGCGTCATCAACCTCGCGCACGGCAGCTTCTACATGATCGGCGCGTACATGGCGTTCGTGCTCGCGCCGCACTTCGCCGACCAGTTCCTGCTGATGCTGCTGGCCGGCGTCGTGCTGGCGGCCGTCTTCGGCTTCGTGCTCGAGTGGGCCTTCTTCAGCTTCCTCTACGAGCGCGAGCACCTGCAGCAGGTGCTGATGACGTACGCGCTGATCCTCGTGTTCGAGGAGGCGCGCTCGCTGCTCGTGGGCAACGACGTGCACGGCGTGCCGGTGCCCGGCTGGCTCGCCGGCAGCGTCCCGCTGGGCGAGCTGATGACGTACCCGGTGTACCGGCTGTTCGCGTCGGGCGCGTGCATCGTGCTCGCCGCGGCGATGTACTTCGTCGTCAACCGCACGCGGCTGGGGATGATGATCCGCGCCGGCGCGAGCAACCGCGACATGGTGCGCGGGCTGGGCGTCGACATCAAGACGCTGTACCGCATCGTGTTCGCCGCCGGCGTCGCGCTGGCCGCGCTCGCGGGCATGATCGCCGCGCCGATGTCCAGCGTCTACCCGGGCATGGGCGGCAGCGTGCTGATCATCTGCTTCGTCGTCGTGGTGATCGGCGGCATCGGCTCGATCACCGGCGCGCTGGTCGCGTCGCTGCTGGTGGGCTTCGTCGACACCTTCGGCAAGGTGTTCTTCGCCGAGTACAGCGGCATCGGCGTGTACCTGCTGATGGCGATCATCCTGATCTGGCGGCCCGAGGGGCTGCTCACGCGCCGTGCCTGAGGCCCGCACCGCCCGCGCACCCGGCTGGCTCGTGCCCGCCGCGACGGCGCTCGTGCTCGCGCTGCTGCCGCTGGTGGCCACGCCGTACCAGCAGGACCTGATCGTCAAGATCATGATCTTCGCGATCTTTGCGCTCAGCCTCGAGCTGCTGATCGGCCAGACCGGGCTGGTCAGCCTCGGCCACGCGGCGTTCTTCGGCATCGGCGCCTACGTGACGGTGCTCGCCTCGCCCGAGTACGACCCCGGCTCGGTGTGGCGGCTGCTGCCGCTGGCCGTGCTCGCCGCGGCGGCCTACGCCGTCGTCGTCGGTGCGCTGAGCCTGCGCACGAAGGGCGTGTACTTCATCATGGTCACGCTCGCGTTCGCGCAGATGGCCTACTTCGTGTTCCACGACACCAAGCTCGGCGGCGGCAGCGACGGCATCTTCCTCAACGTGCGCCCCGAGCTGGCGCTGCCGGGCCTCGCGCTCGACTTCGCCGACAAGCCGGTGCGCTACTACGCCGCGCTCGTGCTGCTCGTGAGCACCTACGCGCTGCTCGCACTCGTGCTGCGCTCGCGCTTCGGCCGTGCGCTGGCGGGCATCCGCGTCAACGAGCAGCGCATGCGCGCGGCCGGCTTCCCGACCTACGCGTACAAGCTCGCCGCGTTCGTGCTCGCCGGTGCGCTGGCCGGCGTCGCGGGCTTCCTCGTCGCCGTCAAGGACGCCGCCGTCAACCCCGAGCTGCTGAGTTGGCACGAGAGCGGCGCCGTGATGCTGATGGTGATCCTCGGCGGCATCGGGCACCTGCGCGGCGCCGTGATCGGCGCGGCAGCGTTCATGCTGCTCAAGGAGCTGTTCTCGACCCATTCGCTGGTCGGCTGGCTCGCTGACCACTGGCAGCTGACGCTGGGCGTGACGATCATCCTGTTCGTCGCGTTCCTGCCCAAGGGCCTGATCGGCCTCGGCGCGCGCCTGCGGGGACTGAAGCGATGAGCGACGTCGTGCTCGCCTGCGAGGGGCTGACGCGCCGCTTCGGCGGGCTGGTGGCCGTCAGCAACGTGTCGCTACAGTGGAGGCTCGACGAGATCCACGCCGTCATCGGCACCAACGGCGCGGGCAAGAGCACGCTGATCAACATGCTCTCGGGCGAGATCGCCGCCAGCGACGGGCGCATCGTGCTGCGCGGCGAGGACGTCACGCGCTGGTCGCAGCCCAGGCGCGCGCGCGCCGGCATCGGCCGCAGCTACCAGCGCACGACGATCTTCCCCGAGTTCAGCGTGTTCGAGAACGCGCGCCTGTGCGCGCAGGCCGCGCGAGCGCGCCCGTGGGCGCTGTGGGAGGCCGCGCACACCTGCCCGCACGCGAGTGCCGTCGCACGCGACGCGCTGGCCAGCGCGGGGCTCGCGGAACTCGCCGACCGCCCCGCCGGCAGCCTCAGCCACGGCGGCAAGCGCCAGCTCGAGATCGCGATGTGCCTGGCCACGCAGCCGCAGGTGCTGCTGCTCGATGAGCCGCTCGCCGGCATGGGCGCCGAGGAGACCGACCGCATGCTCGGCCTGCTCGAAGGGCTGAAGGCGAAGCACGCGGTGCTGCTCGTCGAGCACGACATGGACGCCGTGTTCCGCGTCGCCGACCGCATCACCGTGATGGTCAACGGCGAGGTGATCGCCAGCGACACGCCGGCGCGCATCCGCGACAACGCGCAGGTGCGCATCGCCTACCTGGGGGACCACTGATGGCGGCGCTGCTGCAGGCCACCGGCGTGCACGCGTACTACGGCGACAGCCACATCCTGCGCGGCGTCGACCTGACGCTGTCGCCCGGCGAGGCGGTGGGCCTGCTCGGGCGCAACGGCATGGGCAAGACGACGCTGATCCGCACGCTGATGGGTTACGTGCGCGCGCGCAAGGGCCAGGTGCAGTGGAAGGGCACCGACGCGACGAACCAGCCACCCGAGAAGATGGCGCGCCGCGGCATCGGCTACGTGCCCGAGGGGCGCGGCATCTTCCCGAACCTGTCGGTGCGCGAGAACCTCGTGATGACGGCACGCCCCGGCCCCGACGGCCGCCGCGACTGGACCTTCGAGCGCGTGATGGCCACCTTCCCGCGCCTGGCCGAACGCCTGAACCACGGCGGCCAGCAGCTGTCGGGCGGCGAGCAGCAGATGCTCGCGATCGGCCGCGCGCTGATGACGAACCCGCAGCTGATGATCCTCGACGAAGCGACCGAGGGCCTGGCGCCGCTGATCGTCGCCGAGATCTGGCGCGTGATCGGCGAGATCCGCGCCAGCGGCATCGCGACGCTGATCGTCGACCGCAACTGGCGCACCGTGCTCGCGCAGACCGACCGCGCCATCGTGCTCGAGAAGGGGCAGGTCGTGATGCAGGGCGACTCGGCGCGGCTCGACCTCGACGAGCTCAGCCAGCGGCTGGGCGTGTAGCGCTGTTCACACCGGAGCCGAACGTGATCCTCGAAGTCGCCGACATCCGCATCCAGCCGGGCCGCCAGGCCGAATTCGACGCTGCGATCCAGCGCGGGCTGACCGAGGTCATCGCGAAGGCGCGGGGCTTTCGCGGCTTCAAGGTCAACAAGGGCGTCGAGAGCCCCGAGCGCTACCTGCTGATGATCTTCTGGGACACGCTCGAGGACCACACGGTGCACTTTCGCGGCGGGCCGCTGTTCGCGCAGTGGCGCGCGATCGTCGGCCCGTTCTTCGCCGCGCCGCCGCAGGTCGAGCACTTCACGCTGCTGGCCAAGTCGGCCTGAGCGGCGCGCCCGCGACGCGCGCGGCTCAGGCGCGCGCGAGCTTGCCCAGCAGTTCGAGCAGCATCGCGCGCTCGGCCGGCGACAGCGCGGCGGCGAGCCAGGCGTCTTCCATCGTCTGCGCGATGCCCTGCGCGCGCAGCACGAGCGTGCGGCCCGCGGGCGTCAGCAGCACGTCGAACGCGCGGCCGTCGGCGGCGCTGCGCTGCCGGCGCACGAGGCCGCGCTCGGCGAGCCGGTCGACGAGCGCGGTCATCTTCGGCGGCGTCACGTCCAGCGTGAACGCGAGCTGCGACGGCGACGCGCGATCGTTGGCCAGCAGCAGCATCAGCAGCGAGAACTCGACCGGCCGCAGCCCCAGCGGTGCGCCGACGTGGCGCTGGAACACGCGCCGCGCCGGCACCGCGGCGCGCGACAGCCGGTAGCCGACCAGGTGCGCGAGCGACGCCACATCCAGCGGCGCGGGGCCGCGCGCACGCGGCCCCGCCTCGGCGGTCAACGCGCTGCCGGACTCGTCGAGCGCCAACGCCCCTCCTCGCCCTGCCGGTGCGGCGCTCAGGCCTCGGGCGTGAAGCCGACCTTCTTGACGATCGGCCCCCACTGCGCGTTCTCGTTGCGCACCGCGGCGGCCATCTCGGCCGGCGTGTTCGACGCCGCCTCGACGCCGAGCTGCGCGAAGCTCTCGATCACGTCGGGCTGCGCGACGGCCTGCCGGATCGCCTGCGCCGCCGCGCTGACGATGTTGGCCGGCGTGCCCGCGGGCATGAAGAAGCCGTACCACTCGCCCATCACGAGGTCCTTGAAGCCCTGCTCGGCGTAGGTGGCGACGTCGGGGGTGAAGCGCGAGCGCGCGCTGCCCGAGGTCGCGAGCAGGCGCAGCCGGCCGGTCTTCAGGTGCGGCAGGTAGTCGCCCACCGGCGACGAGAACGCGCTCACCTGGCCGCCGAGCAGGTCCTGGATGCCGGGCGCCGAGCCGCGGTACGGCACGTGGCGCAGGTCGACGCCGCTGTCCTTGGCCAGCAGCGCGGCGAGGAAGTGCGGCGGCGAGCCGGCGCCCGGCGAGCCGTAGTTGGCGTTGGCCGGGTTCGCCTTGGCCCACTCGAGGAAGCCCTTGATGTCCTTGACGCTGTCGGGCACGGCCGGGCCGACGCCGAAGCCGAATTCGATGCGAGCGCCGATGCTCACCGGTATGACGTCGTTCGGCCCGTAGCTCAGCGAGCGGTAGATGTGCGGGTACAGCGTGATCATGCCGGCCGGCGTCAGCAGCATCGTGCTGCCGTCGGCAGGGCTGCGGCGCAGCTCCTCGACGCCGAGCCGCCCGCCGGCGCCGGGCTTGTTCTCGACGATCGCGTTCTTTGCATAGGTGCCGCGCAGCTTGTCGGCGACGCGGCGCGAGACGGCGTCGGTGGTGCCGCCGGGCGGGAAGCCGCAGATCACCCTCAGCGTGTCGACGGTCTGTGCGTGTGCGGCGGTGGACCAGCCACCGAGCGCGGCGGCACCGGTGGCGACGATGAACTCTCGGCGCTGGATGGACATGGCTCGTGTCTCCTGGGGATGGATCGGTCAGGAAAGAAACGTGCGCGGTTCAGCGCACGGGCGGTGCGCCCACGGGCGCAGGGGAAGACGCGGTGGGCAGCAGGCGGTACGAGTCGCCGCCCTCGTACAGGGCCTCGACGAGCGCCGCGCGGTGCTGCAGCACGGCGCGCTGGTTGATCGAGCCCTTGTCGGTGACTTCGCCCTTGTCGATCGACGGCGGCTCGACGAGCACGTGTGCGCGCGCGACGCGCGTCGAGCTGCCGGTGCCCTCGGCCCACAGGCGGTCGAGCAGGCGCTGGAAGAACGCGCGCACCGCGGGGTGGTGAATGACCTCGGGCGCCGGCGCCTCGGGCGGCAGGCCGGCGAGCTTGCGGCACTCGTCGAGGCGCGGGAACACGAGCATGCCGACGTCGTCGCGGTTCAGCCCGGTGATGACGGCGTCCTGCACGCAAGGCGCGCCGAGCGCGATGATGCGCGCGCGCAGCGGGCCCACGCTGACGAAGGTGCCGGTGGCGAGCTTGAAGTCCTCGGCGACGCGGCCGTCGAACAGCAGCCCCTTCTGCGGGTCGGCGGGGTCGACCCACCTGACGGCGTCGCCGGTGCGGTAGAAGCCTTCGTCGTCGAACGCCTCGGCGGTCTGCTCGGGCGCGCGCCAGTAGCCGGGCATCACGTTCGGGCCGCGGAAGCGGATCTCGACCTTGTCGTCGGCGGCGGCACCCATCGGCACGAGCTTGGCCTCGACGCCGGGCAGCGGCAGCCCGATGTGGCCCGAGCGCACGGCGGTGCCGAGCGCGAAGGTGCACGCCGGCGAGGTCTCGGTCATGCCCAAGCCGGTGAACATCGGGATGCGCTCGCCGACGGTGCGCTCGGCGAGTTCCTCGAGGTGGTCCCACACCGCCTGGCTCAGCCCGGCACCGGCGTACATGAAGGCCTGCACGCGGCTGAACAGGCGCTCGCGCAGCGCCGCGTCGTGCTCCATCGCGGCGGCGATCTCCTCGAAGCCCTTGGGCACGTTGAAGTAGACGGTGGGCGCGATCTCGCGCAGGTTGCGCAGCGTCTCGCCGATGCCCTGCGGCGTCGGCTTGCCGTCGTCGATGTACAGCGTGCCGCCGTTGTAGAGCACGATGCCGGTGTTGTGGTTGCCGCCGAAGGTGTGGTTCCACGGCAGCCAGTCGACGAGCACCGGCGGCTCGTCGGCGAGGAACGCAAACGCCTGGCGGATCATCTGCAGGTTCGCGCACAGCATGCGCTGCGTGTTGACCACGGCCTTGGGCTGCTTCGTCGAGCCCGAGGTGAACAGGAACTTGACGACGGTGTCGGGGCCGACGCGCGCGTGCGCGGCGTCGGCCTCGGCGCCGGGGGCCGTGGCCAGCAGCGACGCGAACGGCGTCGTCGCACGCTCGGGCAGCGCACCGGCGCCGAGCACGACTTCGACGTCGGCGGCCACCGTGGCGGCGATCGCCTTCGCGTAGCTCGCGTCGGCGGCGTAGACGAGGCCCGGCGTCGTCGTCGCCAGCACGTGGCGCAGCTTGCCGAAGTCCTGCGAGATCAGCGAGTACGCCGGCGACACCGGCACCACCGGCACGCCGATCCACATCGCGCCGAGGTACAGCGTCAGGTGCTCGAGGTCGTTGCCCGACAGGATCGCCAGCGGCCGCTCAACCGACAGCCCGCGCGCGGCCAGCGCCTGGCCGACGGCGCGTGCCCGCGCGAGCATCTGCGCGTAGCCGATGTGCACCCATTGCCCGTCGGGGCCACGGCGCGCCGCGAACGTGCGCTGCGGTGCCTCGCGCGCCCAGTGCTCTAGGCGATCCGTCAGGCGCGGCGGGTACGGCTGCAGCGGCTCGGTCGAGCGCAGCAGCGTGGTGCCGTCGGCGCGCCGTTCGACGACGGCCTCGAGGCAGCCGCCGACGCGTGCGGCGCGGTAGCGCGGCGCGGCGGCGCTCACGACTTGGCCACCTTGCCCGCGCGACCCTCGAGGAAGTCGCGCATGCGCTGCTTGGCCGACGCGTCGCCCTGCGCGATCGCGGCCATCAGCGACTCGACGAACAGGCCGTCCGACTGCGACAGGTCGGCGATGCGCGGCAGCGCCTGCATCACGGCGAAGTTCGACAGCGGCGAGTTGGACGCGACCTTCTGCGCCAGCGCGATCGCCTTGGCCAGGCCCTCGCCGTCGCCGACGCGGTAGTGCGACAGCCCCGCGGCCTGGCCCTCGTCGGCGTCGAGCACGCGGCCGGTGAGCATCATGTCGGTCATGCGCGCGACGCCGACCAGCCGCGGCACGCGCGCCGAGCCGCCACCGCCGACGAACAGGCCGCGCTGCCCCTCGGGCAGGCCGTAGAACGTGCTCGCCTCGGCCACGCGCAGGTGGCACGCGCTGGCCAGCTCCAGCCCGCCGCCGACCACCGCACCGTGCAGCACCGCGACCACCGGCACGC
Source organism: Azohydromonas sediminis (assembly GCF_003574675.1). Taxonomy (GTDB): domain Bacteria; phylum Pseudomonadota; class Gammaproteobacteria; order Burkholderiales; family Burkholderiaceae_C; genus Calidifontimicrobium; species Calidifontimicrobium sediminis. The sequence continues at coordinate 91,268 of NZ_QOAZ01000008.1, read as the reverse complement.
GGCCGAACTGGATCGCGTCCATCGTCGCGTGCCACATGCGCGAGTGCGCGACGCCCTCGAACGTGCTGCGCTCGCTCATCTCCGACAGGTCGAGCCCGGCGCAGAAGTGCTGGCCCTCGCCGCTGAGCACGACGGCGCGCACCTCGGCCGGCCAGTGCAGGAACGCGGTGTGCAGCTGCGTGACGAGCGTGTCGTTGATCGCGTTGCGCTTGTCGGGGCGCATCAGGCGCAGGTGCGCGACCGCGCCGGCGATCTCGATGCGCAGCAGGTCGAGCGCGGCCAGCACGCCGGTGGCGGGGGTGAAGGACGGGGTCATGGTCGGCTCGCGGACAGTAATTCAGAGTAGAAACTACCGGCGCGCCGACCGGCACCGGGATTACCCGCATGGCCGCGCCCCGAAGCTGCGTGATGATCGTCGGCCACGGGCCGGCCCCGCCGTCGCGCGCGCCGCCCGGCCGATTTAATTGCGATCCTGAACTTCATGGCGGCCGTCGCCGGGAGCCTTGCATCATGAACGTCGCCGATCTCGTCGCGATCGACGTGCACACGCACGCCGAGGTCTCGTGCTGGAACCCGTTCGACGCCTACGGCGAGGAGTACGACCGCGCCGCCGACAAGTACTTCCGCTCGAACCGCCGCCCGACGATCGCCGAGACGGTGGCCTACTACCGCGAGCGCAGGATCGGCCTCGTGATGTTCACCGTCGACAGCGAGGCGCAGCTCGGCCGCCGCCGCATCCCGAACGAGGAGATCGCCGAGGCGGCGCAGGCCAACGCCGACATGATGATCGCCTTCGGCAGCATCGACCCGCACAAGGGCAAGATGGGCGCGCGCGAGGCACGGCGGCTGATCGCCGAGCATGGCGTCAAGGGCTTCAAGTTCCACCCGACCGTCCAGGGCTTCCTGCCCTACGACAAGATGGCCTGGCCGCTGTACGAGGTGATCGCCGAGCACAAGCTGCCGGCGATCTTCCACAGCGGCCACTCGGGCATCGGCAGCGGCATGCGCTGCGGCGGCGGCTTGCGGCTGCAGAACTCCAACCCGATGCTGCTCGAGGACGTCGCGATCGACTTCCCCGACATGCAGATCGTGATCGCGCACCCGAGCTGGCCGTGGCAGGACGAGGCACTGAGCCTCGCGCTGCACAAGCCCAACATCTGGATCGACCTGTCGGGCTGGAGCCCGAAGTACTTCCCGCCGCAGCTGGTGCAGTACGCCAACACGCTGCTCAAGGACCGCATGCTGTTCGGCAGCGACTTCCCGCTGATCACGCCCGAGCGGTGGATGAAGGACTTCGACGAAGCCGGCTTCAAGCCCGAGGTCAAACCGCTGATCCTGAAGGACAACGCGGTGCGCCTGCTCGGGCTGGGCTGAACGCCGCGCACGCTAGAACCCGACCGACAGGCCGAGCAGCGCCTCGGCCTGCGTCAGCGTGCCGCCCTTGATCGACACCACGCATCCGCCCGAGCAGAAGAAGCCGCCGCGGCTGTTGACGAGCGTCACGTGGCCGCGCAGCTCGGCGCGCAGCGCCACCGCCGGCGCCAGCGGCCATTGCAGGCCGAGGCCGACGTTCATCGATGGCCGCGTCTCGCTCGTCAGCCCGTCGAGGCCGGGCGAGAAGTGCGTGACGCCGAGGCCGCCGACGGCGTAGGCACCGCCCCTCGCGGCATCGCCGTCGATGAAGACGCGCCCACCGACGTGGACATGCGTCACGTCGACGGCGACCGTACCCGTCTCGCCGAACGCCGAGCCGGGCAGGCCGCTGCGCTGGCGCGAGACGAACAGCTGCATCTGCCGGCCGTCGCCGAGCGGCCAGTCCAGGCTGGCGGCCCAGGCTGCGCCGCCCTCGAGCGTCAGCGTGCGGCCGTCGACCTCGTCGGTGAACGCGCCGCCGGCACGCGCACCGGCGTAGACGGTGATCGCGCTCTGCGCCGCGCACGGCAGCGCCAGCGCGAGCAGCGCCGCGGCGAGCGCCGTGCGGACGGGTTCGAAACGGTGGGTGGCGGTCAGCGTCATCGGTCGGCTCATCGGGGCTCTCGGGGTCGGGCGGGATCGGGGCGCAGCGCGGGCACCGGCGGCGGCTCGGGCGGTCAGCCGCGCGCCGTCGCGTCGACGAGGATCGCCGCGGCGAGGTCTTCGAGCGCGGTGCCGACCGACTTGAAGACGGTGCGCTCGTCGCGCGAACGCCGCCCGCGCGTGTCGCCGCGGCACAGCGCGGCCAGCGTGCCGCGCACGTCGGTGGCGGCGAAGACGCCGCGCGCCATCGGCGCGAGCAGGTCGCCGCTCTTGGCGAGCGCCTCGTCGGTGTCGACGTAGATCGCGGCGCCCGCAAAGCAGTCGTCGTCGGCCTCGCGCATCGCCGGCGTGAAGCCGCCGATCAGGTCGAGGTGGCTGCCCGCGCGCAGGTGCCGGCCGTGCACGAGCGGCTCGTCGGCCAGCGTCGCGCAGCTGACGATGTGGGCCGCGCCGACGGCGGCGTCGAGGTCGTCGGCCGCGACGGCGTCGAAGCCTTCGCGGTGCCAGTCGGCCGCCAGCGCGCGCGCCGCGTCGCGCCGCCGCGCCCACACCGTGACGCGCCCGATCGGGCGCACCGCGCGGTACGCCGCCGGCAGCAGCCGCGCGATGCGGCCCGCGCCGACGACGAGCAGGTGACGCGCGTCGTCGCGCGCGAGGAACGACGCCGCCAGCGCCGAGGCCGCCGCCGTGCGGCGCGCAGTGATCACGTCGCCGTCGATCAGCGCACACGGCGCGCCGGTGGCGGCGTCGAACAGCGTGTAAGTCGCGTGCACCGCCGGCAAGCCACGCGCGGCGTTGTGCGCAGCGACGTTGACGACCTTGACCCCGTAGTGGCGCGCGGTCCACGCCGGCATCAGCAGCGACGTCACCGCCCCCGCGTCGGCGCCGATCGTGTGCACGTGCCGCGGCGGCACCGCGCAGCCAGCGGCGAACATCTCGCGCAGCGCCGGCACGAGCCGCTCGAACGGCAGCGCGGCACGGGTGGCGTCGGCGTCGAACAGTCGCATCGGGGGCAGCGGCAGCGGTTGGCCCGCAGCATACTCGGGCCCTCGCGGAAGCGAGACGAAGTACGGGAGACCAACGATGCGCGTCGGCGTGCCCAAGGAGACCAAGCCGCAGGAACACCGCGTCGGCCTGACGCCGGCCGCCGTGCGTGAGTACGTGGCGGCTGGCCACGAGGTGTGGGTGCAGGCTGGCGCCGGAACCGGCATCGGCGCCGACGACGCCACCTTCGCCGCCGCCGGCGCACGCGTCGTCGACACCGCCGAGGAGGTCTGGGCCGGGTGCGCGCTGATCGTCAAGGTCAAGGAGCCGCTCGGCGACGAAAGGCGCTGGCTGCGCGAGGGGCAGATCCTGTTCACCTACCTGCACCTGGCCCCCGATGCGGCGCTCACGCGCGCGCTGCTCGACAGCGGCTGCACCGCGGTGGCCTACGAGACGGTGACCGACGCCGCCGGCGGCCTGCCGCTGCTCGCGCCGATGAGCGAAGTCGCCGGTCGCCTGGCGATTGAGGCGGCGGCGTTCGCGCTGCGCAAGCCCGCCGGCGGCCGCGGGCTGCTGCTCGGCGGTGTGCCGGGTGTGCCACCGGCGCGCGTCGTCGTGCTCGGTGCCGGCGTCGTCGGCACGCACGCGGCGCGCATGGCGGTGGGCCTGGGCTGCGAAGTCACGGTGATCAACCGCACGCTGCCGCGGCTGCGCGCGCTCGACGAGCTGTTCGGCGGGCGCGTGCGCACGCGGCTGGCCACGCGCGAGGCGATCGACGACGAGCTGCGCGCGGCCGACGTCGTCGTCGGCGCCGCGCTGGTGCCCGGCGCGCGCGCACCGCAGCTCGTCACGCGCGCGATGCTGGCCGCGATGAAGCCGCTCGCGGTACTGGTCGACGTCTCGATCGACCAGGGCGGCTGCTTCGAGACCTCGCGGCCGACGACGCACGACGCGCCGACTTACGTCGTCGACGGCATCGTGCACTACGCGGTGGCCAACATGCCGGGCGCGGTGCCGCTGACGTCGAGCCACGCGCTGAACCACGCGACGCTGCCATTCGGGCTGGCGCTGGCCGCGAAGGGCGAGCGCGCCCTCGTCGACGACCCGCACCTGCGCCGCGGCCTCAACGTGCACCGCGGCCGCGTGACCTGCGCCGCGGTCGCCGAGGCGCAGGGGCTGCCGTTCGTCAGCGCCGAGCAGGCGCTGGGCGTCGCGGGCTGAGCGCCCGGCGCGCGCACGACGACGGCCTCACTTCGGCGCCTTCGCGGCCTGGTCGAGCACCTCGAGCTGCAGCCGCAGCAGCCGCAGGCTCAGGTCGATCTCGCGCACCGCGGGGTGCACCGGCGTATAGCGCAGCAGCATCTCGGCACGCCGCGCCTCCAGCGTGCGCACGTGCGCCTCGATCTCGTCGCGCGGCCGCAGCGGCGGCGCCGGCACCGCGGCGACGAAGCGTTCGAGCGAGTCGAGCCGCGCTTCGGCCGCCTGCAGACGCCGTTCGAGCGCCACCACTTCGGGCGTCGGTCCTGCCGGCGCCGACGCGCAGCCGGTCACCACCAGCGCGATCGACAGCGCGGCCAAAGCAGTCGAACGATGCCAACCCGTCATCGACAGCTCCTCGTCATCGCGACACCGCCAACCGGCACGCGCAGCGCCCGGTCCGGCGATTCGCGTTCATCGTTCGCACCACAGCTCGTGCATCGCCGCCTCGAAGCCGGCGACGATGGCCTCGCGCCGCGGGTGCACGCCACCGCGCACGGCCCAGCGCCCGGCGACGAGCACGCCCGCCCACGGCCGCGACGGACTGGAGAACACGGCGGCGTCGAGCCAGCGCCCGGCCGGCACGCCGGCGAGCGCCGGGTCGCGCGTGTCGGCGAGCAGCGCGTCGGCGCGCCCGCCCGGCTGCAACCCCCAGCGGCGCTGCCCCGCGGCGGCCCCACCGCCGCGCAGCACGGCGTCGAACAGCCGCTCGGCCGTCGACGCGCGGCCCTGCGCCGGCGCGGCGGCGACGTTGCGCTGCCGCCGCACGAGGCGCTGGCCGTAGTCGAGCCAGCGCAGCTCCTCGCGCCAGTCGCGCGTGACGTGGCTGTCGGAGCCGACGGCCAGCGGCACGCCGGCAGCGAGCCAGCGCGGCAGGTCGGGCAGGCCGTCGCCGAGGTTGGCCTCCGTCGTCGGGCAGATCACCACCCCGGCACCGCTGGCGGCCACCGCATCGATCTCCGCCGGCAGCGCGTGCGTCGCGTGCACGAGCTGCCAGCGCGCGTCGAGCAGGCCTTCGCGCGCGAGCCACTCGATCGGCCGCGCGCCGGTCGCGGCGACGCAGTCGTCGACCTCGGCGGTCTGCTCGGCGGCGTGGACGTGGATCGGGCCGTCGAAGTCGGCGGCCGCGCGCCGCAGCGCGTGGATCGACGCCGGCGCCGCCGCCCGCAGCGAGTGGATCGCGACACCCGCGGTCAGCGCCGGCCGGCCGCTTGCGGCGATCGCGCGCGCCATCTGCCACACCGATGCCGCCGTCGTCGCGAAGCGGCGCTGGTCGTCGCGCAGCACCGGCTGCGCGAAGCCGGCACGCTCGTACAGCACCGGCATCAGCGTCAGCCCGACGCCGGCCTCGGCCGCGGCGTCGGCGAGCGCCCACGACGTCGCGAGCGGGTCGGCGTACGGGCGGCCGTCGGCGTCGTGGTGCAGGTAGTGGAACTCGCACACCTGCGTGTAGCCGCCGTCGAGCAGCTCGAGGTACAGCATCGCCGCGACGGCGCGCAGCTGCGCCGGCGTGACGCGCAGCGCGACGCGGTACATGCGGTCGCGCCAGCTCCAGAAGTCGTCGGCTTCGCTCTCGCGCCGTTCGGCGAGCCCGGCGAAGGCGCGCTGGAACGCGTGGCTGTGCGCGTCGACCAGCCCCGGCAGCAGCGGGCCGCCGAGCACTTCGGCGCCGGGCGGCGGCTGCGTGACGCCCGGCGTCACCTCGGACCAGCAGCCGTCGGCACCGACGCGCAGCAGCACACGCTCGCCCCAGCCCGTGGGCAGCCACGCGCGCGGCGCCCACAGCAGCGGCTCAGTCACCCGGCCTCCATGCCAGCATCGTGCGCAGCAGTTCGCGCAGCACCGGGCGCAGCCGCCCGGCGCGCGCCGGATCGATGCGGTACGGCGGCTGCTCGTCCATGTACGTCGACCAGCACATTTCCATCTGCACCGCGTGCACGCCGTCGCCGGGGCGGCCGTAGTGGCGCGTGATCCAGCCGCCCTTGAACCGGCCGTCGACGACGTGGGTGTACGCGTGCTGCCCGCGCAGCACGCCGGCGAGTGCCTCGCGCAGCGTCGGCGCGCAGCTCGTGCCGCCGGCGGTGCCGAGATTGAGGTCGGGCAGCGTGCCGTCGAACAGCCACGGCAGCGTCGACTTGATGCTGTGCCCGTCCCACAGCAGCGCGACGCCGTGCTCGGCCTTCAGCCGCGCGAGCTCGGCGGCGAGCGCGTCGTGGTACGGGCGCCAATATGCGTTCAGGCGTGCGGCGACGTCGGCGTCGTCGGGGGCACAGCCGTCGCGGTACAGCGCATCGCCGCTGAAGAAGCGCGTCGGCACCAGCTCGGTGTTGTTCGCGCCCGGGTACATCGGGGCGTTCTCGGGCGGGCGGTTCAGGTCGACGACGTAGCGCGAGTGCACGGGCACGATCAGGCTCGCGCCGAGTTCGTCGGCGATCGGCGCGTAGATCGCCTCGAGGTGCCAGTCGGTGTCTTCGACCGCGCGGGCGCGGTCGACCAGCCGCGACGCGATCGCCGGCGGGACGTGCGTGCCGACGTGCGGCAGGCTCACCAGCAGCGGCGTGCGGCCGCGGCGCAGCGTGAACGTCGCGGCGGTCATCGCAGCGGCTCCTCGCGCCCGCCTTGCACCACCCGGCACGTCGGGCGCTGGCCGAAGGCGTAGGCCAGTTCGCGCGGGTGGCCCACGCCCCAGGCGACGAAGTCGGCGCGCAGCCCGGCGGCCAGGCGCCCGCGGTCGTGCAGGCCGAGCGCACGCGCGCCGTGGACGGTGACGCCGCGCAGCGCCTCGTCGGGCGTGAGCCGGAACAGCATGCAGGCCATGTTGAGCATCAGCAGCGGCGACAGCGTCGGCGACGATCCCGGATTGTGGTCGGTCGCCAGCGCGATCGGCACGCCGGCCGCGCGCAGCGCGTCGACCGGCGGCAGCTTCGTCTCGCGCAGGAAGTAGAACGCACCAGGCAGCAGCACCGCGACCGTGCCGGCGCGCGCCATCGCAGCGATGCCGGCGTCGCTCAGGTGCTCCAGATGGTCGCACGACAGCGCACCGAACGCCGCAGCGAGCGCGGCGCCGCCCTGGTCGCTGAGCTGCTCGGCGTGCAGCTTGACCGGCAGGCCCAGCGCGCGCGCCGCCTCGAACACGCGCCGCGTCTGCGCCGGCGTGAACGCGATGCGCTCACAAAACGCGTCGACCGCGTCGACGAGCCCGTCGGCGTGCAGCGCCGGCAGCCACGCGCACACCGCGTCGACGTAGTCGTCGGCGCGCCCGTCGAACTCGGGCGGCAGCGCGTGCGCGGCCAGGCACGTCGTGCGCACCGTGAGCGGCAGCTCGCGCCCGAGGCGGCGCGCCACGCGCAGGCAGCGCGCCTCGTGCTCGAGCGCGAGGCCGTAGCCCGACTTGATCTCGAGCGTCGTCACGCCCTCGGCGCGCAGCGCGAGGGCGCGACGCCGCGCGGCGGCGTACAGCGTGGCCTCGTCGGCGGCGCGGGTGGCCGCCACCGTCGCGCGGATGCCGCCGCCGGCGCGCGCGATCGCTTCGTAGCTCGCGCCCTGCAGCCGCAGCTCGAACTCGGCCGCGCGGTCGCCGGCGTAGACGAGGTGCGTGTGGCAGTCGACCAGCCCGGGCGTGACGACGGCGCCGCCGAGGTCGACTTCGGCGGTGACGCCGGCGTCGCGCGGCAGCTCGGACTCGGCGCCGACCCAGGCGATCGCGTCGCCCGCGGTGATGATCGCGCCACGCTCGATCCAGCCCCAGCCGGCGGGATCGGCGAGCGTGGCCAGCCGCGCGCCGCGCCAGAGGGTGCGGCCGGCGGGCGGCGGGATCGCGTCGGTGTCGGTCATGCATCCTCCAGCGTCAGCCAGAACGCGCGCCGGCCCTCGCGCAGCGTCCACGCCGCCGCGTCGCGCACATCGGACCACCAGAGCGTGCCGGGGGCCAGCGCTTCGATGCGGCCGTCGACGTCGAGCAGCGCGGCCGCGTCGGTGTACAGCGCGCGCAGCGCGACGTCGCCCTCGAGCCGGCTGCCCGGCGCCGCGATGCGCAGCGTGGCCACGCCCGCGCCACGGCGCGCCATCACATTGAGGTCGCGCGTCGGTCCGGCAACGAGGCGGCACATCGGCGCCGCCTCACCGTCGAAGGCCAGCGGCGCGTCGTCCGGCGTGAGCGTCACGTCGCCCGACGGCAGCGCCAGACGCACGCCGTCGCCGCGCAGCACCGCGAACCAGCGCTCGACGCCGGGAAACGACGAGAACGGGCCATCGGCGGCGATCTCGGCAACGCTGACGCGCAGGCGCCACGGCTCGTGCGCGCCGCGCGCCGGCGGCCACGCGAGCAGTTCGCGCGTGGTGCCGCCGCCGTTGCGCCAGGGCTGCGGCGGGCAGTCGGCGAGCAGCGCGACGGACCGGCCCTCGGACATGGAAGTCACAGCTGGAAGTCTCCCTGCAGCTGGTAGCGCGTGCCCGGGTGCACCAGCCGCGCCAGCGTGATCACCGCGTCGCGCGTGAACGTGCGCCGCGTGACGACCAGGCACGGCTCGCGCGCGCCGATGCCCAGCAGCCGCGCCTCGTCGGCGGTCGCGGTGGCGGCCTCGATCGTGTACTGCGCGCGCCACAGTGCCGTCGTCTCGAACAGCACCTGCGTCGGCGTCGTCGCGGTGAAGTCGGCGTCGAGGTAGCGCGGGCTGCACGCCGGGTTGACGTAGCGGTCCTCGCACTGCAGCGGCACACCGTTCTCGAGGTGCACGATCAGCGTGTGGAACACGCGCGCACCCGGTGCGAGCCCCAGCTGCGCCGCCAGCGACGCCGGCGCGGTCTCGGCGCGCTGCACGTGCACGCGCGCCTCGTGGCGGTGGCCGCGCGACTCGATCTCCTCGTGCAGGTCGCGGATCGTCAGCGTGCTCGAGACACGGTGCAGCCGGGCCGCGAACGTGCCGATGCCCTGGCTGCGCTCGACGAGTCCCTCGGCCTGCAGCTCGCGCAGTGCGCGGTTGACCGTCATGCGGCTGACGCCGAAGCGCGCGACCAGCTCGGCTTCCGACGGCATCTGCGCGCCCGGCGGCCAGGTGCCCGCGGCCAGGCCGTCCTTCAGGAACTGCTTGACGCGCGCGTACGGCGGCAGCGGATGCGGGGAAACCATGACGGTCATCGTACTTGCCTAAGCCTGTCTAGACAACTAGGATGGCTCCCCACCGATTGCTGCCGGAGGCATGGCGCCATGACCGACCTGTCCGCGATCCACTCGCACGCCCAGCCGCACCCGGTGCGCGCACCCCGCGGCGCGGCGCTGCACTGCCGCAACTGGCAGATCGAGGCGGCGTACCGCATGATCCAGAACAACCTCGACCCCGAGGTCGCCGAGAACCCCGACGCGCTGGTCGTCTACGGCGGCATCGGCAAGGCCGCGCGCAACTGGGACTGCTACGAGGCGATCCTGCGCGCGCTGCGCGAGCTCGGCGAGGACGAGTCGCTGCTGGTGCAGTCGGGCAAGCCGGTGGGCGTGTTCCGCACCCACGCCGATGCGCCGCGGGTGCTGATCGCCAACTCGAACCTGGTGCCGAAATGGGCGACGTGGGAGCACTTCCACGAACTCGACCGCAAGGGCCTGATGATGTACGGGCAGATGACCGCCGGCAGCTGGATCTACATCGGCAGCCAGGGCATCGTGCAGGGCACGTACGAGACCTTCGTCGAGGCCGGCCGGCAGCACTACGGCGGCAGCCTGGCCGGCCGCTGGATCCTGACCGCCGGCCTCGGCGGCATGGGCGGCGCGCAGCCGCTGGCCGCGGTGTTCGCCGGCGCGTCGTGCCTCGTCGTCGAGTGCCAGCAGTCGCGCATCGACTTCCGCCTGCGCAGCCGCTACCTCGACGAGCAGGCGGCCGACCTCGACGACGCGCTGGCGCGCATCCGCAGGTACACCGCCGAGGGCCGGGCCGTCTCGGTCGGCCTGCTCGGCAACGCCGCCGAGGTGCTGCCCGAGCTGGTCCAGCGCGCGAAGGCCGGCGGCATCCGGCCCGACCTCGTGACCGACCAGACCAGCGCGCACGACCTCGTCAACGGCTACCTGCCCGCGGGCTGGACGGTCGAGGCGTGGAAGGCCGCGCAGGCCGACGACACGCAGCACGCCGCACTGCGCGAGGCGGCCGCGCGCAGCTGCGCGGCGCACGTGCGGGCCATGCTCGAGTTCCAGGCGATGGGCGTGCCCACCGTCGACTACGGCAACAACATCCGCCAGGTCGCGTTCGACCAGGGCGTGACGAACGCCTTCGACTTCCCCGGCTTCGTGCCCGCGTACATCCGGCCGCTGTTCTGCCGCGGCAAGGGACCGTTCCGCTGGGTGGCCCTGTCGGGCGACCCGGACGACATCCGCAAGACCGACGCGAAGATGAAGGAGCTGTTCCCGCACGACGCGCACCTGCACCGCTGGCTCGACATGGCGGGGGAGCGCATCGCCTTCCAGGGCCTGCCGGCGCGCATCTGCTGGATCGGCCTCGGCGAGCGGCACCGCTCCGGCCTCGCGTTCAACGAGATGGTCCGCCGCGGCGAGCTGAAGGCGCCGATCGTGATCGGCCGCGACCACCTCGACAGCGGCTCGGTGGCCAGCCCCAACCGCGAGACCGAGGCGATGGCCGACGGCAGCGACGCCGTCAGCGACTGGCCGCTGCTCAACGCGCTGCTCAACACCGCCAGCGGTGCGACCTGGGTCAGCCTGCACCACGGCGGCGGCGTCGGCATGGGCTATTCGCAGCACGCCGGCGTCGTGATCGTCTGCGACGGTACCGACGCCGCGGCGCGGCGCATCGAGCGCGTGCTGTGGAACGACCCGGCCACCGGCGTGATGCGCCATGCCGATGCGGGTTACGAGATCGCGCGGCAATGCGCGCGCGAGCACGGACTGAAGCTGCCGATGCTGGAGGGCTGATGCCGCTCGTGCTGCGCCCGGGGCGGCTCACGCTCGACGACCTGCAGGCCATTCACGCCGGCGGCGTCGCGCTCGCGCTCGAGCCGTCCGCGCACGCGGCGATCGCGGCCAGCGCCGCGGTCGTGCAGCGCGCCGCGCACGGCGACGCGGCCGTCTACGGCGTCAACACCGGTTTCGGCAAGCTCGCGTCGACGCGCATCGGCGAGGGCGACCTCGCGACGCTGCAGCTGCGGCTGATCCGCTCGCACAGCGTCGGCGTCGGCGAGCCGCTGGCGCCGCCCGTCGTGCGGCTGATGCTCGCGACGAAGGCGGCGAGCCTTGCGCGCGGGCACTCGGGCGTGCGCCCGCTCGTGATCGACACGCTGCTCGCGGTGTTCAACGCCGGCATCGTGCCGTGGGTGCCGAACCAGGGGTCGGTCGGCGCCTCGGGCGACCTCGCGCCGCTCGCGCACATGACGCTCGCGCTGATGGGCGAAGGCGACTTCCTCGTCGACGGGGCGCGCCGCCCGGCCGCCGCGGTGCTGCGCGAGGCCGGCATCGCGCCGCTGGCGCTCGCCGCCAAGGAAGGCCTGGCGCTGATCAACGGCACGCAGACCTCGACCGCGCTGGCGCTGCACGCGCTGCTGTCGTTCGAGCCGGTGCTCGAGGCCGCGCTCGTCGTCGGCGCGCTGACGGTCGACGCCGCGCGCGGCAGCGACGCGCCGTTCGACCCGCGCATCCACGCGCTGCGCGGCCAGCCGGGGCAGATCGACGTCGCCGAGTACTACCGCCGCCTGCTCGAGGGCAGCGCGATCCGCGCCTCGCACCGGGAGATGCGTCCCCAGCCCGGCGCTGCGCGCCGTTTGCCCCCCGAGGGGGGCGCCCAGCACTGGCAGAGCCAGATGCTGGACGGCGACGACCGCGTGCAGGACCCGTACTGCCTGCGCTGCCAGCCGCAGGTGGTCGGCGCCTGCCTCGACCAGCTGCGCCACGCCGCACTAGTGCTGCTGCGCGAGGCCAACGCGGTGACCGACAACCCGCTCGTGTTCGCCGACGACGGCAGCCTGCTGTCCGGCGGGAACTTCCACGCCGAGCCGGTCGCGCTCGCGTGCGACGCGATGGCCTGCGCGATCGCCGAGGTCGGCGCGATCGCCGAGCGGCGCATCGCGATGCTGATCGACAGCGGCGTCTCGCGCCTGCCGCCGTTCCTCGCCGCCGACCCGGGCCTCAACAGCGGCTTCATGATCGCGCACGTCACCGCGGCGGCGCTGGCCAGCGAGAACAAGTCGATCGCGCACCCGGCCAGCGTCGACAGCCTGCCCACCAGCGCGAACCAGGAGGACCACGTCAGCATGGCCACGTTCGCCGCGCGCCGGCTGCAGCCGATGATCGCCAACGTCGCGCGCATCCTCGGCATCGAGCTGCTCGCGGCGGCGCAGGGCATCGAGTTCCTGCGCCCGCTGACCAGCTCGTCGGTGCTCGAATCGGTGCATGCCCTGCTGCGCAAGACGGTGGCGCCGATGCACCATGACCGTTACCTCGCCCCCGACATCGAGCACGCGGCCGCGCTCGTTGCCGGCGGCGAGCTGGCACGCATCCTGCGCATGCTGCCCGAACTGCCGGCGCTGTGGACGCCGGCCTGAAGCCGACCCGAACCCACCCTGCCCCCACAGCCCCGGAGGACTGCATGAAAAAGACGATCGAACGCAAGCTCGCCACCCTCGCCGCGGCCGTCGCCGCCGCCGTCGTCACGGCGAGCGCCCAGGCGCAGGAGACCAAGGTCACCATCGCGATCTCGGGCTGGACCGGCTTCGCGCCGCTGACGCTGGCCAAGGAGGCCGGCCTTTTCAAGAAGCACGGCCTCGATGTGACGATCAAGAAGATCCCGCAGAAGGACCGCCACCTCGCGATCGCCTCGGGCGACGTGCAGTGCGCGGCGACCACCGTCGAGACCTGGATCGTCTGGAACGCCAACGGCGTCGCGACGACGCAGATCTTCCAGCTCGACAAGAGCTACGGCGCCGACGGCATGGTCGTCAAGCCGAACATCCAGAAGATCGCCGACCTCAAGGGCAAGACGGTCGCGGCCAGCGCCCCCGGCACGGCGCCTTACTTCACGCTCGCGTGGTTCCTGCGCGAGAACGGGCTGAGCCTGAAGGACGTCAACATCGTCAACCTCGAGCCGCAGGCCGCGGCCAACGCGATGATCGCCGGCACCGGCAACCTCGACGCGGCGATGACCTACGAGCCGTACCTGAGCGCCGTGCGCGCCAAGCCCGAGGCCGGCCGCATCATCGCCACGACGCTCGACTACCCGATGGTGATGGACACCTTCGGCTGCACGCCGAAGTTCCTCGCCGACAACCCGAAGGCCGCGCAGGGGCTGGCCAACGGCTACTTCGACGCGCTCGAGATGATCAAGGCCGACCCGAAGAAGAGCTTCGAGATCATGGGCGCCGACGTCAAGCAGACCGCCGAGCAGTTCGAGGCGAGCCAGAAATACCTGCGCTGGCAGGACCGCGAGGCCAACCGCAAGTTCTTCGCCGGCGAGCACGCCGCGTTCAGCAAGAAGGCCGCCGACCTGCTGCTCGAGGCCGGGATCATCCGCCAGATCCCCGACCTGTCGAAGCTCGCCGACACGCGCTTCATCCAGTGAGCGACGCCGACGCCAGCCGCGCGGTGCGCCTCGACGCGCCCGCGCTCGCGACCGCCACCACCGAGGCGAGCCCGCCGCGCCCGCGGCCGTGGCGCCTGCGGCCGCTGGTGCCGGTGGCCGCGCCCACGCGTATCGCGCTGGGCGCCGCGTTCTTCGTGCTGTTCTTCGCCGTGTGGGCAGCGGTGACGTTCGGCGGCGTGGTGCCCAAGACCTTCCTCGCCGACCCGCTAGCGATGCTCGCCAGCGGCTGGCGGCTGATCAGCCAGTTCGGCTTCCTGCACGACATCGGCATGACGGTGTGGCGCGTGCTCGGCGGCTTCGCGATCGCCGCCGCGATCGCGCTGCCGCTGGGCGTCGCGATGGGCGCGTACAAGCCGGTCGAGGCGTTCTTCGAGCCCTTCGTCAGCTTCGCGCGCTACCTGCCGGCCAGCGCGTTTATCCCGCTGCTGATCCTGTGGGCCGGCATCGGCGAGGCGCAGAAGCTCGCAGTGATCTTCATCGGCAGCTTCTTCCAGCTCGTGCTGATGATCGCGGTGGCGGTGGGCAACGCGCGGCGCGACCTCGTCGAGGCCGCATACACGCTCGGCGCGAACGACCGCACGCTCGTCACCCGCGTGCTGATCCCCGGCGCGGCGCCCGAGATCGCCGAGATCCTGCGCATGGTCCTCGGCTGGGCCTGGACCTACGTCATCGTCGCCGAGCTGATCGGCGCGTCGAGCGGCATCGGCCACATGATCACCGACAGCCAGGCGCTGCTGGCCACCGACCAGATCATTTTCGGCATCATCGTCATCGGCCTGATCGGGCTGGTCAGCGACTTCGCGTTCAAGGCGCTGAACCGGCGCCTGTTCCCGTGGGCGCTGCTGGGACGCTGAAGGGGCGCGCACGATGGGCACGATCCTGAGCATCCGCGGCGTCGAACGCCGCTTCGACCGCACGCTCGCGCTGCAGGCCACCGACCTCGACGTGGCCGAGAACGACTTCGTCACGATCCTCGGCCCCAGCGGCTGCGGCAAGAGCACGCTGCTGCGCATCGTCGCCGGCCTCGACCAGCCGACCGCCGGCGACGTGCTGCTCGAGGGCCGCGCGATCCACGGCCCCGGCGCCGACCGCGGCATGGTGTTCCAGAGCTACACGCTGTTCCCCTGGCTCAACGTGCTCGACAACGTGTGCTTCGGGCTGCGCGAACGCGGGCTGCCGCGCGCCGAGCAGCTCGACGTCGCGCATGCGTTCATCGCCAAGGTCGGCCTGCGCGGCTTCGAGCAGCATTACCCGAAACAGCTGTCGGGCGGCATGCAGCAGCGCGTGGCGATCGCGCGCGCGCTGGCCAACGGCCCGCGCATGCTGCTGATGGACGAGCCGTTCGGCGCGCTCGATCACCAGACGCGCGAGCTGATGCAGGAGCTGCTGCTCGGCATCTGGGAGGCCGAGCGCAAGACGGTGCTGTTCGTCACGCACGACATCGACGAGGCCGTGTTCATGGGCAGCCGCGTCGTCGTGATGAGTGCGCGCCCGGGCCGCATCAAGCTCGACCGCGTCGTGCCGCTCGCGCATCCGCGGCACTACTCGGTGAAGACGACGCCCGAATTCGCGGCGATCAAGGCCGAGCTGACCGAGAAGGTGCGCGTCGAGGTGCGCGCAGCCCAGGAGGCGGTGGCCGCGGGCGTCTGACCGCCGTCGACGCCACGGGTGCCAAGGCGCAACGGCTCCCGGCGGCGTGTCGAGAGGTCCAGTCCATATTTCCTGCCCAGAAAACGCGAGGGGCCACCGAAGTGGCCCCTGCCTGGACATCCCAAGTCGTTGATTGACTTGGGATTCTGACTGGTGGCCAAGGGCGGAATCGAACCACCGACACGCGGATTTTCAATCCGCTGCTCTACCAACTGAGCTACTTGGCCGGAAAGCGCGCGATTATAGCGGCGCGAGCCCGCGCTCACAGCCCGCCGCGCCTGTTGCGCGAGAGATCGACGCCGAGCTGCTTGAGCTTGCGGTACAGGTGCGTGCGCTCGAGACCCGTCTTCTCGGCCACACGCGTCATCGAGCCGTTCTCCTTCGCAAGGTGGAACTCGAAGTAGCTCTTCTCGAACGCGTCGCGCGCCTCGCGCAGCGGGCGGTCGAGCTCGAAGAGCTGTTCCGAAGGCGGCCCGAGCAGCTGCGGCGCCACCGGCAGCGGCGGCGCGGCGGCACCGGCCGACGCACCGGCCGACGCACCGGCCGGCGCGTCGGGACGCGCGGCGGTGCCGGGGGCGGCCGCCGGGGCGCGCGGTGCCGGCTTGGCCAGCGCCTGCTCGACGGCGCGCAGCAGCTTCTGCAGCGTGATCGGCTTCTCGAGGAAGGCCATCGCGCCGAACTTGGTCGCCTCGACCGCAGTGTCGATCGTGCCGTGGCCGCTCATCATGATGACGGGCATCGTCAGCTGGCCGGTGGCACCCCACTCCTTGAGCAGCGTGACGCCGTCGACGTCGGGCATCCAGATATCGAGCAGCACGAGGTCGGGGCGCATGCGCTCGCGCACCGCACGCGCCTGCGCGGCGTTTTCGGCCAGCTCGACCGTGTGCCCTTCGTCGCTGAGGATTTCCGACAGCAGCCCGCGAATGCCGAGTTCGTCGTCGACTACAAGAATCGTTGCCATGGATTCGGTGCGGGCCGCTCAGCTCTCGGAGGCGGCGGTGTCGGGGGATGTCGCCGGCTGCGCCTCGACGAGCTTCGAAAATGATAGCGAAACTTGCGCGCCGGCCACGCCCCCCTGCGGCGCCGGGCGGTTGCCGATGCGCACGCGCGCGCCGTGCTCGTCGGCGATCTTCTTGACCACCGCCAGCCCCAGCCCCGTGCCCTTGCTCTTGGTCGTCACGTAGGGCTCGAACGCGCGCTTGAGCACCTTGTCGGCGAAGCCGGGGCCGTTGTCGCTGACGACGAGCCGCACCGCGCGCACGCGCCCGTCGTCGTGGCGCGCGACCTCGGTGGCCACGTGCACCCAGCCGTCGTCGCGCTCGGCGATGGCGTCGAGACCGTTTTGCACCAGGTTGTGCACGACTTGCCGCAGCTGCGTCGCGTCGCCGACGATGGCCGGCGGCGCGTCGGCGTAGCTCACGCGCAGGCGCCCGCTCTCGATGTGCTGGCCGTACAGCGCGAGCACCTCGGCGACGAGGCGGTTCAGGTCCAGCGGGTGCAGCTGCGCGGCCGGCAGCCGCGCGTAGTCGCGGAACTCGTTGACGAGCTGCTTCATCGCCTGCACCTGCGTGACGATGGTGGCCACCGAGCGCTGCAGCAGCGCGCGCCCGGCGTCGTCGAGCTTGGCCTCGAGCTTGTGCTGCAGCCGCTCGGCCGACAGCTGGATCGGCGTCAGCGGGTTCTTGATCTCGTGCGCCAGCCGCCGCGCGACCTCGCTCCACGCGGCGGTGCGCTGCGCGCTGACGACTTCGCTGATGTCGTCGAACACCATCAGCCGCATCCCGCCGGGCAGCGTCGCGCCGCGCACGAGCAGCGTCAGCGTGTCGCCTTCGCGCCCGCCGCCCGCCCCCAGCGGCAGCTCGAAGGTGTCCTGCCACTGGTCGCGCTCGCCGGGCTCGGGGCTCGCCTGGTGGGCCTCGAAGCGCTGCCACACCGCCTCGGCGAGCGGCTGCAGACCGGGCACGTCCTCGAGGCGCTGTCCGCGGTGCGCCGACAGCGGCAGCTTCAGGATGCGCGTCGCGCCGGGGTTCACGGTGTCGATGCGGCGTTCACGGTCGAACACGATGACGCCGGCCGTCATGTTGTCGAGGATGGTCTGCAGGTGCGTGCGCGCGTTCTCGAGCTCGGCGACGCTGCGCTGCACCTGCGCGCGCGCGTCGGCGAGCTGCTGCGTCATGTCGGCGAACGAGCGCGTCAGGCCGCCGAGCTCGTCGGTCGACGCGAACACCGGCTTGGCCGTCAGGTCGCCGCGCGCGACCTGGCGCACCCCCTCGGCCAGCAGCAGCAGCGGGCGCGCGAGCTGGTTGCCGAGCACGGCGGCCAGCAGCACGGCACCGAAGACGGCGAGCACCAGCGCCAGCGTCAGCGTGCCGATGTACATCTTGCGCAGCCCGTCGCGCTCGAGCATGCGCTGCTGGTACTCGCGGTACGCCGCCTGCACCGCGAGCGCCTGCGCCGCCAGCGCCGGCGGCACCGCCTGCACGACCATCAGGTAGCGCTCCTCGGCGCCCAGGCGCAGGTCGGCGCTGGGCACGACGGCCACCGCACGCACGCGCGCGGCCGGCGGCGTCGCTGCACCGGGCTCCTCGTCGAGCCCTTCGATGCGGCTGGCCACGCGTGCGCGCGCGGCCTCGCGCAGCAGCGCCGGATCGGCCCGCTCGGGCTGCAGCAGCGCCGCGAGCCCACCAGCGGCGACCACGACTTGCCCGTTGCCGGCCAGCAGCGCGACCTGCTGCGCGGCCAGCTGCTCGCGCAGGCGCTCGAGCGCCAGCGGCGTCGGCCGCAACGCGCCGTCGCCGATGCGCTCGGCGGCCAGCCGCGTCTTGGCCGCGACGTCGGCGACCTGCGCGTCGAGCGTGCCGCGCCCGAGCGCCAGCCCGGCGTCGAGCGCTCTCTCGACGCGCGCGTCGAACCACACCTCGATGCTGCGCGAGACGAACTGGTAGCTGATCGTGTAGATCAGCGCGCCGGGCAGCACGCCGACCAGCGCGAAGATGCCGGCCAGCTTGAACAGCAGCCGGCTGCCGAACTTGCCGCGCTTCAGGCGCACCGCCAGCCGCGCCGACGCGATCACGATCACCAGCAGCAGCAGCGCGCCGACGGCGACGTTGAGCCAGAACAGCCACACGAAGTGGCGCTCGTAGAAGCCGCGCGTGCCGCCCGACAGCGAGACGACGAAGCCGAGCACGAGCGCGACGCCGGTGACCGCGACCAGCGCAATGATCAGGGCCCAGCGCGTGGACTTGGTCATCGCACGCTCAGCGGCGCAGCTCGATGCGGCGCTCGACGGCGAGCTGCCACTCGGGCAGGTTGCCGATGCCGATCTGCATCGGCCGCGGCAGCTCGCCGGTGTCGAGCCGCCAGACGAAGTCGAGCACGTGGCGCTCGTCCGGGTCGACGTCGGCGGCGGCGGCGACGCGCCAGCGCGTCAGGCGCGTCATCGTCGCCATCGCCTCGTCGAGGCTGGCGAAGGTCTGGTGCAGCCCGCCGCTGCTGACACGGAAGCTGCCGGTCAGCGGCTGGTAGCTCAGCCGCCATTCGCGCCGCGCACGGCCCACGCGCACGTCGCGCCAGTACCAGCGCGGCCGCACCAGCACGGCCTCGGCCTCGAAGTGCAGCGCGATGCCGCGGCGCAGCGCGTCCTCGACCGGTGCGGGCAGCGTCGCGCGCACCGCGAAGTCCACGCTCACCTCGTCGTCGCTGCGCACCACGTCGAGCGCGATCAGCTCGACCGCCTCGGCGCGCGCCGGCACTGGCACCAGCGGTGCCAGCACGCAAGCGAGCATGGCGCGCGCGAGGGCACGACGGCTGACGCCGCGGCGGCCGCGCGCGGCACGGTCCGTGGCGCTGGCGGGCGCGGCAGGAGCGGTCAAGGTCGTTGCAGCAGCGCGTAAAAGAAGCCGTCGGGGTCGGCGCCGCAGGACGCGGCGGCGGGCTCGTGCGACCCATTGTCGGCCAGCGGCAACAGGTGCCCCGGCGACACCGGATCGAGCCGGGCCGTGCCGCCGGGCTGGCGTTGCAAAAAAGCGTCGATCTGGGCCTGCCCTTCGGCCCTGAAGATCGAGCACGTCGCATACAGCAGCCGCCCGCCCGGCTTGACGAGCGGCCACAGCGCGTCGAGCAGCCGCGCCTGCTGGCGCGCCAGCGCGGCGACGTCGTCGGGGCGGCGCAGCCAGCGCACGTCGGGGTGGCGGCGCACGATGCCCGACGCGGTACACGGCGCGTCGAGCAGGATGGCATCGAACGGCCGCCCGTCCCACCACGCGGTGGGGTCGCCGGCGTCGGCAGCCTTCAGCTCGGCGCTCAGGTGCAGCCGCTGCAGCGTCTCGCGCACGCGCGCCAGCCGCAGCGCGTCGTGGTCGAGCGCGAGCACGTCGAGGTCGGCGAGTTCCAGCAGATGCGCCGTCTTGCCGCCCGGCGCGGCGCAGGCGTCGAGCACGCGCGCGCCGGCCGGCAGGCCGGCGCCGAGCAGCAGCGGCGCGGCGCGCTGCGCGGCGGCGTCCTGCACCGAGACGTCGCCGTCGTCGAAGCCGGGCAGTTCGGCCACCGGGCACGGCTGCGCGAGCACGACGGTGTGCGCGCCGACCGCGCGCGCGGCCAGCCCACGCGCGGCCAGCCGCGGCAGGTAGCCCGCGGCGTCGCCGCGGCGCGCGTTGACGCGCAGCGTCATCGGCGGGTGGCGGTTCGCGGCGCGCAGGATGTCCTGCCACTCGCGCGGCCAGTCGGCCTTGACGCGCTCGATCCACCACAGCGGATGGTTGAACGCGGCCACCGGGTCGCGGCACGCGGCGGCCACGAGGGCGTCGCGCTCGCGCACGAAGCGTCGCAGCACGGCGTTGACGAAGCCGGCCGCCGCCGGCACGCGGCGGCGCGCCGCGGTGACGGCCTGGTCGACGAGCGTGTGGTCGGGGTAAGGCGGCGTCGCCGGCGGCTCGGGCGGCCACAGCAGCGCGAGCGCGGTGACGAGCAGCGCATCGACCGGCGGCGGCGGCGCCTTCGGCGCGACGAGTTTGCGCACCGCGTCGGCGCCGCCGAGGCGGCGCATCACGTGGAACGCCAGCGCCTGCGTGCCGGGACGCGCCGGCAGCGGCACCTGCGCGAGCACGTCGGTCAGCGAGCGTCCGCCGCGCACCGCGCGCACGGCGTCGGCCGTGTGCTCGAGCAGTTGCGACAGCGGCGGTGACGGCGCAGCGACAGGGGCCATCGCGGCAG
Source organism: Azohydromonas sediminis (assembly GCF_003574675.1). Taxonomy (GTDB): domain Bacteria; phylum Pseudomonadota; class Gammaproteobacteria; order Burkholderiales; family Burkholderiaceae_C; genus Calidifontimicrobium; species Calidifontimicrobium sediminis. Next base: position 70,584 of record NZ_QOAZ01000008.1, on the reverse strand, counting down.
TCTATGCGCGCGGCAGGCGGGGCCGTCACAATCGGCGCTCCCTGGACTGACGGAGGAGGGTGCATGTCCTCCAGCGCGACACCGATCTTTCGCAGCGAGGAAGAGCTCGCCCGGCTGCCGGCCTCGGAACGCATCCGCTACCGCCTGGTCAGCGCCGAGTGCCGCTTCCACGCCAACGACAACATCGCCGACCACATCGAGCCCGGCGAGCTCGACGAACTGAAGGCCGAAGTGCAGGCCAAGATGCACGAGGTTCTGCGCGCGCTCGTGATCGACACCGACAACGACCACAACACCAACGACACCGCCAAGCGCGTGGCCAAGATGTTCATCGACGAGGTGTTCGCCGGCCGCTACCGCCCGATGCCCTCGGTGACCGAGTTCCCCAATGCCGAACGGCTCAACGAGCTGATGATCGTCGGCCCGATCAAGGTGCGCAGCGCCTGCTCGCACCACCTGTGCCCGATCCTCGGGCGCGTGTGGATCGGCGTGCTGCCCAACGAGTTCTCGAACCTGATCGGGCTGAGCAAGTACGCGCGCATCTGCGAGTGGATCATGGCGCGGCCGCAGATCCAGGAGGAAGCCGTGACGATGCTGGCCAACGAGCTGCAGGAGCGCGTCAAGCCCGACGGCCTGGCGATCGTGATGGAGGCCGACCACTTCTGCATGCACTGGCGTGGCGTCAAGGACGACGAGTCGATGATGGTCAACTCGGTGATGCGCGGCGCGTTCCTGAAGGATGCGAACCTGCGCCGCGAATTCCTGTCGCTGCTGAGCAAGAAGACCGCCTGAAGGAGCCGCCACCATGCTCGTGCGCCTGATGTATGCCAGCCGCGCCGTCGACGCCGTCGACGACGACGATCTGCTCGCGATCCTGCGCAAGTCCAAGACCAACAACCCGTCGCACGGCATCACCGGCGTGCTGTGCTACTCCGAGGGCGTGTTCATCCAGGTGCTCGAAGGCGGCCGCAGCGCCGTCAACCGGCTGTACAACCGCATCGTCGGCGATGCGCGGCACACTGACGTCGTGCTGCTGAGCTACGAGGAGATCGGCGAGCGCCGCTTCGCGAACTGGTCGATGGGCCAGGTCAACATGCACCGCCTGAACCCGGCGCTGCTGCTGAAGTACTCCGAGCGCGCGACGCTCGACCCCTACGCCGTCAGCGGCAAGGTGTCGATGGCGCTTTTCGAGGAACTCGTCTCGACCGCGTCGGTGATGGGCCAGTCCTGAGCCGGACTGGCGCTGCGGCGCGAGGGTGGCCGCGGCAGGCCCTGGTCGAGCCGCTGCCGCGGAGCCGCCTGCGCCGCTGCGCAGGCGCTACCCCCCTCGAGGAAGAGGCGGCCGCAGGCCGCCCGGTCCGGGTTGGTCACACCAGCATGTCCGACCAGATCGTGCGCGCCCAGTTCCAGGCGTACAGCCCTTCCTTCTCGTTGGCCGCCGGCGACAGGCCGCCCGAGCCGGGCACCGTCTTGAACGTCTTGTCGACCGGGTCGTACGCGTGGACGCTGGCCACGTGCACGACGTTGCTCGCGTCGACGAAGCTGTAGCAGGTGTTGGTCAGCATCGGCGCCGGGTTGACGGGCCAGCCCGCGAGCCGCGCGACGACGGCCGCGGCCGCGACCTTGGCGTGGCTGTTGGCCATGTGGCCGCTCTTGGGCATCGCCGGCGCGAGCAGGATCGAGTCGCCGATCACGTGGATGTCCTTGGCCACCGTCGACTCGAACGTCAGGTAGTCGACCGGGCACCAGCGCGCATTCGCGGTCGCCAGCCCCGTCTGCACCGCGAGCAGCCCGGCGCGCTGCTGCGGCACGACGTTGAGCACGTCGCCGCGCACGTCGTCGCCGACCTCGAGCTTGAGCGTCTTGCGCGCCGCGTCGACGCCGACCACCTTCTGCCCGCTGCGGTACTCGACGATGCCGCGGTACAGGTCGGCCCAGGCCTTCTTGAACAGCGGCCCCTTCGACGTGACGTCGGGGTTGGCGTCGAGCACCAGCACCTTCGAGCGCGGCTTGGCCGACTTGAAGTAGCTCGCGACCTGGCACGCGCGCTCGTAGGGCCCCGGCGGGCAGCGGTACGGCGCCAGCGGGATCGACAGCACGTAGACGCCGCCGTCGGGCATCGCCTCGAGCTGGCGGCGCAGCGCGGCCGTCTCCGCACCCGCCTTCCACGCGTGCAGCACGCGGCCGTCGGCGTTGGCCGCGCGCAGCCCCTCGACGGTGTCGAACTGCAGGTCGATGCCCGGCGCGAGGATCATCTTGTCGTAGGCGATCGTCGGGCCCGACGCCAGCGTGGCGACCTTCTTCGCCGGGTCGATCGACGCGACCATGTCGCGCACGATGCGCACGCCGTGGTTCTTCTCGAGCGTCGAGTACGGCCGCGTGATGTCGGCCATCGTGCGCGTGCCGCCGAGCACGACGTTGCTGATCGGGCAGCTGACGAAGTTCTCGTTCGGCTCGACGAGCACGACGTCGACGGTGTAGTTCGAGAACAAGCGCACGTACTTGGCCGCCGTCGCGCCGCCGTAGCCGCCGCCGACGACGAGCACGCGCGTCTTGCCCGGCACGCCCACGCTGGCGCAGCCGGCCAGCCCCAAGCCCCCCAGCGCTGCGGCGCCGGCCAGCCATTCGCGTCGTTGCATCGTGCCCCCCTTCACTTCTTCTGCGCCGCGAAGTAGGCGGCGATCTGCTGGATCTGCTCGTCGCTGAAGCCCTTGGCCAGCTGGTGCATCACGGTGGCCGGGCGCTCGCCCTTCTTGAACGCCTGCATCTGCGCGACCATGTAGGTTGCGGGCATGCCGGCCAGCGCCGGCACCTCGCCGGTGTCGATGCCGCGGCCGAACGTGCCGTGGCAGTTCGCGCAGGTGGCGGCCAGCGCCTTGACGTACAGCGCCTGCGCGTCCTGCGCGAGCGCGGGGGCGGCGCCGAGCGCCAGGCCCAGGACCCACCCGGCGCGGCGCACCCGGGCGGCGAAGGCAGAGGTCGGTGTCACGTGAACGGTCTCCTTGGTGGCGCCGCCGGCACGGCGCGCGGCGGCGGTCGGCGCCGATTGTCGATCGCGTCGCCGGGCGCCACAAACCCCCCCCACGCGCCGATCGACGCGAAATCGGGGAATGTCCCAAGAGCCGGCGCGACGCTACCAGCGCGCCGCGGCGGCGAACCCGTACAGCGGCCCGAGCAGCCGTGTCGGGAACTGCGCGATCGCGGCGTTGTAGGCGTCGACCGCGTCGTTGAACGCGGTGCGCGCGAACGCGATGCGCAGGTCGGCGTCGTGCAGCTCGCGCAGCAGCGCGGCGACGTCGTCGTGCTCGCGCAGCGCGGGCTGCTGGTCGACGAGCGCGAGCAGCCGCTCGATCGCCGACGACAGCGCCGCGTCGCCGCGCGCGAACGCCGGCAGCGCGTCGGGGGCCGTCGGCTTGCGCGCGACGCGCTCGGCCGCCGCCTGCGCCTGCGCGTGCGCCTCGACGACGGCGTCGAGCGCGCGCGCCTCGGCCACCAGCGGCGCACGCAGCGCCTGCACCAGCCGCGGCAGCGCGTCGCCGCGGCGGCGCAGCTGCTCGTCGATATGGCCCCAGGCCGTGTGGATCGCGTGGCGCAACGCGACGAGGCGGTTGTAGGCGCCGAACATCCACAGCGCCAGCACCGCGACAACGACGACCGGCAGCAGCTCGCCCGCGGTCATGCGGCCGGCGCGGGTCTCAGCCGCGCACCTCGCCCTGGCCGAGCACGATCCACTTCAGCGAGGTCAGCCCCTCGAGGCCGACCGGACCGCGCGCATGCAGCTTGTCGGTGCTGATGCCGATCTCGGCGCCCAGACCGTACTCGAAGCCGTCGGCGAAGCGGGTGCTCGCGTTGACCATCACGCTGGCCGAATCGACCTCGCGCAGGAAGCGCATCGCGTTCGAGTGGTTCGTCGTCAGGATCGCGTCGGTGTGGTGCGAGCCGTAGCGGTTGACGTGCGCGATCGCCTCGTCGAGCGAGTCGACGACCTTGACGCTGATGACCGGCGCGAGGTATTCCTCGGCCCAGTCCTGCTCGGTCGCGTCGACGACGCGCGCGCCGGCGACCATCTGCAGCAGCGCCTTGCTGCGCGGGCAGCAGCGCATCTCGACGCCCTTGGCGGCGAACACGGCACCGATGCGCGGCAGGAACGCCGCGGCCTGCTTCGCGTGCACGAGCAGCGACTCGGCGGCGTTGCACGGGCTGTACTTCTGCGTCTTCGCGTTGTCGGTGACCCTCACCGCCAGCTCGAGGTCGACCTCGGCGTCGACGTAGACGTGGCAGTTGCCGTCGAGGTGCTTGATGACGGGCACCTTCGCCTCGGCGCTGATGCGCTCGATCAGGCCCTTGCCGCCGCGCGGGATGACGACGTCGACGAACTCGGGCATCGCGATCAGGTGCCCGACCGCAGCGCGGTCGGTCGTCTCGACGAGCTGCACGGCCTGCGGCGGCAGGCCGGCGTCGTCCAGCGCCGCCTGCACCGTCTTCCACAGCGCGACGTTGGAGTGGATGGCCTCCGAGCCGCCGCGCAGGATGCACGCGTTGCCGCTCTTGATCGCCAGCGACGCGGCCTCGATCGTCACGTTCGGGCGGCTCTCGTAGATCATCCCGAACACGCCGATCGGCACGCGCATGCGCCCGACGCTGATGCCGCTCGGCCGGCGCTTGACGTCGCCGATCTCGCCGACCGGGTCGGGCATCGCGGCGATCTGCTCGCAGCCCTCGGCCACGGTCGCGATGACTTTCGGTGTCAGCCGCAGGCGGTCGACGAGCGGTGCGGCCAGGCCGGCCGCCTCGGCCGCGGCGATGTCGCGCGCGTTGGCGGCCTGCAGCGCCGCCGCGTCGTCGCGCAGCCGGCGCGCGAGCGCGCGCAGCGCGGCGTCCTTGGCCGCCGTCGGTGCGGCGGCCATGCGCGCCGCGGCGCTGCGTGCGGCCGCGCCGAGGCGCTGCATCAGCGCGTGCGTCGCCGCTGCGGGAGCCGGCGTCGTCGCGAAGGCTTCTGGAGCATTCATCGCGCCGATTGTCGCAAAGCCCCGGCGGCGCGTGCGCCGCGGCGCGCGCCGGCGCTCAGCGCTCGATCCAGCCCAGCACCGCGAGCCACAGCGTGGCCGACGCGACGAAGGCCAGCGTCGACAGCACGATCGCCGCGCTGGCCTCGGCCTGCAGCGTGCCGTAGCGCTGCGCGAACAGCAGCGCGTTGCTGCCCACCGGGAGCGCGGCCATCATCACGACGACCGCCAGCGGCGTGCCCTCGAGCCCGAAGCCCCAGTGCGCGACGGCGAGCACGACCAGCGGCAGCCCGAGCAGCTTGACCGCCGCGAGCGCCGCCGCACCGGCCAGCCCGCCCTTGAGGTCGTAGGCGTGCAGCGACGCGCCGATCAGCACCAGGCACACCGGCACCACCGCCGCGCCGAGCCCGCGCAGCGCCTCGTCGACGACGCCCGGCAGCCCGAAGCCCGCCACGTTCCACGCCAGCCCGGCGAGCACCGGCAGCACGACGGGGTGGACGACGGTGTTGCGCACCGTCGAGCGCAGCGTCGAGCCCCAGGTCGCACGGTGGTCGACGCGCGCGAGGTCGCTCTCGACGAGCACCGTCAGCAGCGTCAGCAGGATCAGCCCGTGCACGCTGACCAGCGCGATGTGGATGCCCAGCCCGGCCTCGCCGAACAGTGCCGCCGCCAGCGGGATGCCCAGCTGCAGCGCGTTGCCGTAGGTCGCGCCGATCGCGCGCGTGGCCGGCGCCGCCGGGCCGTGTGCGGCCGCCGCGCGCCTTTGCACCCAGTACACCGCCAGCAGCCACGTGCACGCCGGCACGAAGTACGCCGCCAGCGTGCGCCACGGCAGCGCCGCCAGCTCGAGCCGCGCCATCGTGCGAAACAGCAGTGCCGGCACGAACAGGTTGAACGCCGCCGCCGACAGCACGCGCACCGCGGTGCCGCCGTGCGCGTCTCCGAGCCAGCGCGCGCGCGCCGCGATCCAGCCCAGCGCGATGGTGGCGAAGATCGCCGCCAGCTTGGCGTAGATCGCCGCGGTCACGCCGCCTCCAGCACGCGCGCGAGCCACGCCTCGACGTCGGCCGGCGGCAGGTCGATCTCGACCCACTTGCGCCGTGACGACGCGCCGCGCACGAGCCGCACCGCGCGCTGCGGCACGTGCAGCTGCGCCGCGAGCCAGGCCCGCAGCGCCTCGTTGGCGCGGCCGTCGAGCGGCGGGGCGGCCAGCCGCACGCGCAGCGCGCCGTCGTGCAGGCCGTCGGCGGCCGACGTTCGCGCGTTGGGCACCACGGCAACGGCGAGCCGGCTCGCGCCGCCGTGCGGCCTCAGGCAGGGAGGCATCGCCGCTATGCGCCGGCCGGCTTCGCCGCGGCCTTCTTCGCCGCGGCCTTCTTGGCTGGCACTTTCGCGGCGCGCGGCTCGAACTCGAAGCCGACCTTGCCCTCCTTCGCGTCCCACGCGAGGTAGGCCTTGAACTTGCGCCGCGTCTTGTTCGAGACGAAATTCTCCAGCAGGCTGGTCCTGCCGGTGGCCAGCAGCTTGCTCATCTCCTCGCGCGCGACGGGCTGCTGCAGGATGATCTTGCCGCTCTTGAAGTCGCAGGTCGGGTGCGGCCCGACGGCGTGCTCGCACACGTAGCTCGTGCCGTGCTCGTAGACGTGGCCCTTGCACTTCGGGCAGGGCCCGAGCGAGGCCTGGCCCGAGAAGTCGACCGGCTCGCCGGCGCCCTCGGCCTGCTTCGCGTCCTCGCCGAAGTCGAACTCGAGCCGCCAGTTGGCGATCTCGGGATCGTGCACGAGGCGCAGCTCGGCGGTGAACGGCCAGCCGGCTTTCGAGCGGAAGCCCTCGAGCGGGCCGATCTTCTTGTCGCGCAGCAAGACCTCGGCCTCGGCGATCTCGAACGGACGGCCGGCCGGGATCTTCGTGATCGAGAAGCCGCAGCCTTCACCGCCGTCGCGGCCGGTGCAGACGAAGCGGCGGTAGTTCTCCTTGACGACGCCGCCGCAGTTCGGGCACGGGGTGGCGAGCGTCGCGTAGTCGCCCGGGATCGTGTCGCGGTCGTACTCCTTGGCCTTCTTCACGATGCGCTCGGCCATCTTCGCGATCTCGGCCATGAAGGCCTCGCGCGAGAGCTTGCCGTGCTCCATCTGCGCGAGCTGGTACTCCCAGTTGCCGGTCAGCTCGGGGCGGGTCAGGTCCTCGACGCCGAGCCCGCGCAGCAGCGTCATCAGCTGGAATGCCTTCGCGGTGGGCACCAGCTCGCGGCCCTCGCGCACGAGGTACTTCTCGGCGATCAGCCCTTCGATGATCGCCGCGCGCGTGGCCGGCGTGCCCAGCCCCTTCTCGGCCATCGCCTCGCGCAGCTCGTCGTCGTCGATCAGCTTGCCCGCGCCTTCCATCGCGCTGAGCAGCGTCGCCTCGGTGTAGCGTGCCGGCGGGCGCGTCTTGAGGGCCACGACGTCGACGCTCTCGGTCCTCACGACCTCGCCGGGCTGCACCGGCACCAGGTTCGCGTCCTCCTCCTGCGCCTCCTTGCCGTAGACGGCGAGCCAGCCGGGGTTGACGAGCACCTTGCCGCTGGTCTGGAAGGCGTAGGCCTTGCCGTCGCGCTCGACGGTGCTCGTGCGCGTCGTCACCAGGTACTCGGCGCTCGGGTAGAACACGGCGAGGAAGCGCTTGACGACGAGGTCGTACAGCTTGGCCTCGGCCTCGGTCAGCGCCTTCGGCGCCTGCAGTGTCGGGATGATCGCGAAGTGGTCCGACACCTTCGCGTTGTCGAACACGCGCTTGCTCGGCTTGACGTAGCCTTCGTTGAGCGCGAAGCGCGCGTGCTTCGCGAGGTCGCGCAGCGGCCCGGGCAGGTCCTCGTCGGCGATCGTCTCGAAGGTCTTCCTGACGACGCCGAGGTAGTCCTCGGGCAGGTGGCGCGAGTCGGTGCGCGGGTAGGTCAGCACCTTGTGCTTCTCGTAGAGCGCCTGCGCGAGCGCGAGCGTCGTCTTCGCGCTGAAGCCGAAGCGCGAGTTGGCCTCGCGCTGCAGCGTCGTCAGGTCGTACAGCAGCGGGCTGGCCTGCGAGCTCGGCTTGGCCTCCTCGACGACGCGCGCGGGCTGGCCGCGGCACGCGTCGGCGATGGCCTGCGCGGCAGCCTCGTCCCACACGCGGTCGGCGCGCGCGTCGGGATCGTCACCTTTCTTGAAGGCGGGGTCGAACCACTTGCCCTCATATTGCCCGGCCTGCGCGTCGAACGTGGCCTTGACCTCCCAGTACGGGCGCGCGACGTGCTTGCGGATCTTCTCCTCGCGCTCGACGACGATCGACAGCGTGGGCGTCTGCACGCGCCCGACGGTGGTCAGGAAGAAGCCGCCGTCGCGCGAGTTGAACGCCGTCATCGCGCGCGTGCCGTTGATGCCCACCAGCCAGTCGGCCTCGCTGCGGCTTCGCGCCGCCGCGGCAAGGCCCTGCATCTGGCGGTCGTCGCGCAGCTGCGCGAAGCCGTCGCGGATCGCCTGCGGCGTCATGCTCTGCAGCCACAGCCGCTTGATCGGCTTGTCGACCGGCTTCTTCTCGCTGCCCGCGTACTGCACGATCAGGCGGAAGATCAGCTCGCCCTCGCGCCCGGCGTCGCAGGCGTTGATGATCTCGCTGACGTCCTTGCGCCGGATCTGCTTGACGATCGCGTTGAGCCGGCTCTTGGCCTTGTCGATCGGCGCGAGCTCGAAGTGCGGCGGAATCACCGGCAGGTGCGCGAAGCTCCACTTGCCGCGCTTGACGTCGTACTCCTCGGGAGCCTTGATCTCGACCAGGTGCCCCACCGCCGAGGTGACGACGTAGCGCTCGTTCTCGAAGTGGTCGTCGTGCTTTTCGAACTTGCCCGCCACGGGCGTGAGCGCGCGCACGATGTCCTGCGCGACGCTGGGCTTCTCGGCAATGATGAGGGCTTTGCTCATGGTCTCGTCGTCGGGGCCGCGGGTGCGGCGCACGCGGCGCCGCCGGGGACGGCGTGCCTACAATCCGCCGTCCTCGCGCGCACGCACACACGCACGCGCGCGCCCATGGAATCAATGTACCGAATGAAGAAGACCCCGCAACCCGACGGCGCCGGCCCTGCACTGCGCCGCGCCGTCCACCACGACGCCGGCCGCACCGACGCGCGGCCGGGCGGGCGGCGCATCCAGGTGCGGCGCTCGGGCGTGCACGGCAAGGGTGTGTTCGCGCTGCGCCCGATCCCGGCCGGCACGACGATCATCGAGTACAAGGGCGAGGTCATCTCGTGGAAGGAGGCGGTGCGCCGCCACCCGCACGACCCGTCGAACCCCGACCACACGTTCTATTTCCACATCGACGACGGCCGCGTGATCGACGGCTCACGGCGCGGCAACGCGGCGCGCTGGATCAACCACGCGTGCGAGCCGAACTGCGAGGCCGACGAAGTCGACGGTCGCGTGTTCGTCAAGGCGCTGCGCGACATCGCGCCCGGCGAGGAACTGTTCTACGACTACCGGCTGATGCTCGAGGGCCGCCACACGCCGAAGGTCAAGAAGCAGTTCGCCTGCCACTGCGGCCAGCCGCGCTGTCGCGGCACGATGCTGGCGCCCAAGCGCTGAGCGCCCTGCACGCGCCGCCATGCGTGAGGGTCCGCTGTCCGCCACCGGCGTGAACGCCTGGGACGTCGAGTCGCTGTGGGAGCGGCTGTGGGCCGTGCTGCCGGGCATCTCGGTCGAGGTCATCGCACGCTGCGACTCGACCAACACCGTGCTCGTCGAACGCGCGCGCGCGTCGAGCGGCTGGCCCGACCAGCCGGTCACGGCACCGGGCGCGCTGGCCGATGCCGCCGACGGCGCGACGCCACCGCTCGGCCGCCGCGCCGTCGACACGCAGCCCTGCCTGCTCGTCGCCGAGGACCAGATGCAGGGGCGCGGTCGGCACGGACGGCCGTGGCAGTCGGCGCGCGGCGCGTCGCTGACGTTCTCGCTCGCACTGCCGCTGGCGCCGGCCGACTGGTCGGGGCTGTCGCTGGCGGTCGGCGTCGCGCTGGCCGACGCGCTCGATCCGCCGGCGCCCGGCACCGCGCCGCGCATCGGCCTCAAGTGGCCCAACGACTTGTGGCTGCTCGACGCGCCCGGGCGCGGCCGCAAGCTCGGCGGCATCCTGATCGAGACGGTGGCCGTCGGCCGGCTGCGCATGGCCGTGATCGGCGTGGGGCTCAACGTGGCGCCGCAGACCCTCGACGGGCTCGACACCGGCTACGCGTGTCTGCAAGAACTCGACGCCGGCCTCACCGTGCCTGCGGCGCTGCACTGCGTCGCGGTGCCGCTCGCGCAGGCGCTGGTGCGCTACGAGCGCGAGGGTTTCGCCGCCTTCGCCGAAGGCTTTGCACGCCGCGACCTGCTGCGCGACCGGCCGGTGACGACGGCGTCGCCCGCGGTGCCGCAGGGCATCGCGCTCGGCGTGACCGCCACAGGCGCGCTGCGCGTGCGCGCGACCGACGGCCACGTGCACGAGATCAGCAGCGGCGAAGTCCGCGTGCGGCCGCACGACGGAGCGCCGACATGATGCGCTGGCTCGTGCTGTTGCTGCTGCTCGTCAACATCGCGCTGTACGCGTGGAACGCCGGCTGGCTGCCGGCGCCGCTGGGCGTCTCCACCGACGGCCCGCGCGAGCCGCAGCGGCTGCAGCGGCAGGTCAATGCCGAGGCGGTGCGCATCGTGCCGGAAACAGCGTCGCTGGCGGCCGAGGCCGCGTCCGAGCCGGCCTCGGGCGTGGCCGACGCGGCCTCGGAGCCGGCCGCGTCGGCACCGGGCAACGGCGCAGCCCCGGCCGCGCGCACGCCCTGACCGGCCGCGGCGGGCAAGACCCCGCCGCGAGGCCCTCAGTCGGCGGCCGGGTCGGCGGCGGCCGCGCGCCGACCTTGTCGGCGCAAGAGCCACGTCGCCGCGACGAGGCCGAGCAGCCACCCCGGGTGCGCTGCGCCGCCCCCTCCGCTCGAGACCTGCGGCTCGAGGGCGAGCGCGACCGCGGCACCGGCGTCGAGCAGGCCAGCGCCGCAGGTCGTCGTCGTGCAGTTGCACTCGAGCTGCGGCACGTCGTCGAAACCGCTCGGCACCGTGCACGTCGGCAGCGTGGGGTCGAAGGGGAACGGCCGCGCGCTCGCCCTGAGCCGGTCGCCGACCGTGCTCGGGCGCAGCTGCGGCTGCACCGACAGCATCAGACCCGCCGTCGCCGCGACCAGCGGCGACGCGAAGCTGGTGCCGATCGTCGCGTCCGCACCGGCGCTGGTGTACGTCGGATCCCTGGGCACGGTGGTGCCGTCGTTCGAGGTGGTCACCAGCGGGTAGAGGCACTCGCCAGACAGGTTGACGCAGTTGCCCGCCGGCGCCGCCAGCGCGACCTCGGGGCCGAGGTTCGAGTAGCCGACCTTGGTGCCGACGTGGCGCACGCCCGCTACCGCGATGACGCCGCGGCAGTTGGCCGGCTGGTTCACCGCGACGCCTTCGTTGCCAGCGGCCGCGACGACGACGACACCGATCGCGCGCACTTCATCGATCGCGCTCTGGTAGGTGCTGCTGCACCGGTTCGCGGAGCCGAGGCTCAGGTTGATCACACGCGCCGGGTTCGGGTTCGTCGGCACACCGTCGACCGGCAAGCCCGCCGCCCAGCGGATCGCCGCCGCGATGTCCGACACGTAGCCGCCGCACTTGCCGAGCGCGCGCACCGGCAGCACCTTCAGGCGCCAGCCCGTGCCGGCCATCCCGACTGCGTTGTCGGTCAGTGCGCCGACGAGGCCCGCGGTCTGGGTGCCGTGCCAGCTGCTGTTGGAGACGCCGCACCCGGCAAAGAAGCCGCTCGCGTTCTCGTCGGTTGTGATCCAGTCGCCCGGGTCGCTCGCATCGGGATCCCAGCCGTCGCCGTCGTTGGCGGTGAGGAACACGCCGATGCTGTCGGGCGAGACGAAGTCGTACCCCGGCAGCAGCTTGCCGGCCAGATCCGGATGGTCGAAGCGCACACCCGTGTCGATCACGGCGACGACGATGCCATCGGCCCCCTGCGTGCGCACCCACGCGGCCGGTGCGTCGATCGCCGCGACCTCGGTCGCGTTCGGCGCCCGCAAGTACCACTGGCCGACCGCCGGCATCGGCGACGGCTGCCCGTCGGCGTACAGCGGATCGTCCGGCGCCGCCGTGGTCTGCGCGATGCGCTGGCGCTCGTCGACCTCGGCCCACGCGACGAGCGGGTCGGCGCGCAGGCGGGCCGCCAGCACGTCGGCCGGCATGTCACGCGCGAACACGACCTGCGTGCGCGGCGCCGGGCTCGGCCCGTCGGCAAGCACGAAGCCGTGGCGCTCGCCGAGCGCGCGTGCCATGCGCAGCGGCGCGAAGACGCCGGCGCGCGCGACGCGCTCGCCCTCGAGCACCACGTCGTCCCGGAAGCGCACGATCACGCGTGCCAGCGGCGCCGGTTCGGCGCGCGGCGCCGGCAGTGGCCGCGACGGGCCGCGCTCGGCCGCCGTCGCGGTCATCGCCGCGAGGACGCACGCGAGCACCGCGACCCACGTCGTGAAAATCCATCTGCGCATCGTCGGGTTCCCTTGCTGCTGGGCCGTCGGGGTCGTGGGCCGGTCAACGCGCGGTGCCGGGCGGCGGTGGCGGCGGCACGCGCTGGCGCTCGTCGAGCCGCAGGTCGGCCACCAGGGCACGGTCGGCGCGCAGGCGCTCGATCGCGGCGGCGCACGCGTTGCCGTGGCAGTCGAGCCGCAGCCCGACGGTGCGCGCGTCGACCGGCGCCCACACCGTGACCGGCACGCCGGCACGCGCCGCGACGGCCGCGCGCAGCGCGTCGCCCTGCGGCGCGCCGACGGCGGCGGTCAGCACGAGGCGCGGCGACGGTGGCATCTCGTGTGCGCAGCCCGACAGCGCGACCAGCAGCGACAGCGCCGCGAGCGCGGATCGACGGCGGGAGGGGACGGACATCGGGGACAGCGGCCGCACGGTCGCCCGATTGTGACCGCTGCGCGTGACAGCCGGCGGCGCGTTCCGGCGGCGTCACCGTGCGCCACGCCGCAAACGGCGAGGGCCGCCTCGCGGCGGCCCTCTTCACACGAGAGCGACGCGCTCAGCGCCCGATCACGCGCACCATGTTCAGCAGGTTGCACGAGTAGCCGTACTCGTTGTCGTACCACGAGACGACCTTGACGAAGGTCGGGTCGAGCATGATGCCGGCCTCGGCGTCGAACACGCTCGGGCAGGTCTCGCCGCGGAAGTCAGTGGCGACGACCTTGTCCTCGGTGTAGCCGAGCACGCCCTTCATCGGGCCCTCGCTGGCGGCCTTCATCGCCGCGCAGATCGCCTCGTACGTCGTCTCCTTGTTCAGCTCGACGGTCAGGTCGACGACCGAGACGTCGGAGGTCGGCACGCGGAACGCCATGCCGGTGAGCTTCTTGTTCAGCGCCGGGATCACCTTGCCCACCGCCTTCGCGGCGCCGGTGCTGCTCGGAATGATGTTCTCGAGGATGCCGCGGCCGCCGCGCCAGTCCTTGTTGCTCGGGCCGTCGACCGTCTTCTGCGTCGCGGTGGCGGCGTGCACCGTCGTCATCAGGCCGCGCTTGACGCCGAAGTGGTCGTTGAGCACCTTGGCCACCGGCGCGAGGCAGTTCGTCGTGCACGACGCGTTCGAGACGATGGCCTGCCCGGCGTAGGTGTCGTGATTGACGCCGTAGACGAACATCGGCGTGTCGTCCTTCGAGGGCGCGCTCTGGATGACCTTCTTCGCGCCGGCGTCGAGGTGCTTCTGGCAGGTGTCGAGCGTCAGGAACAGGCCGGTGGACTCGACGACGACGTCCGCGCCGACGTCGCCCCAGGCGAGCTGCGCCGGGTCCTTCACCGCGGTCAGGCGGATCTTCTTGCCATTGACGATCAGCGTCGAGCCGTCGACGGCCACTTCGCCCTGGAAGCGCCCGTGCACCGAGTCGTACTTCAGCATGTACGCGAGGTAGTCGGGCTCGAGCAGGTCGTTGATGCCGACGACCTCGATGTCGGGGAAGTGCTTGACGGCGGCGCGGAACACCATGCGCCCGATGCGGCCGAAGCCGTTGATGCCTACGCGGATGGTCATGACGGGTCTCCTGGTTGACGAGGGGTGGCGGTGATCACTGGGACAGAACCTGACGCACCGTGTCGGCGACGTTGCGCGCGGTGAAGTGGAAGTGCTCGAACAGCGCGGCGGCCGGCGCGCTCTCGCCGTAGGTGTCGATGCCGACGACCGCGGCGCAGCCGTACTTCCACCAGAAGTCGGTCACGCCGGCCTCCACCGCGACGCGCGGCAGTTTGGGCGGCAGCACGGCCGTCTTGTAGTCCACGCTCTGGCGGTCGAACACCGTCGTGCTGGGCATGCTGACGACGCGCACCGCGATGCCGTGCTCGTTGGCGAGCAGCTGCTGCGCGTGCAGCGCGAGCTGCACCTCGCTGCCGGTGGCCACGATCACCGCCTGCGCCTTCCTGCGCAGGCCCACCTCGCTCGGCTCGGCGAGCACGTAGGCACCCTTGGCGATGTCGTCGAGGCCGGCCTTCGGCGCGTACGGCAGGTTCTGGCGCGACAGCAGCAGCGCGCTCGGGCGCGTCGCGTTGCCCAGCGCCATCGTCCACGCGATGACGGTCTCGGCGGTGTCGGCCGGGCGCCAGACGTCGAGGTTCGGGATCAGCCGCAGGCTCGCCGCGTGCTCGACGCTCTGGTGTGTCGGCCCGTCCTCGCCCAGCCCGATGCTGTCGTGCGTGAAGACGTGGATCACGCGTTGCTTCATCAGCGCGGCCATGCGAATCGCGTTGCGGCTGTAGTCGCTGAACGTCAGGAACGTGCCGCCATACGGGATGTAGCCGCCGTGCAGCGCGACACCGTTCATCACGGCGGCCATGCCGAACTCGCGCACGCCGTAGTTGATGTGGCGCCCGCCGTTGGGCCGGCCGTCGGCGTCGAAGCGCAGCGCCGGCGTGCTCGACGTGTTCGTCAGGTTCGAGCCGGTCAGGTCGGCGCTGCCGCCGAGCAGCTCGGGCAGCGCCTTCGTGAACGCCTCGAGCGCGATCTGGCTCGCCTTGCGCGTGGCCACCGTCTCGGCCTTCGTGTGCGCGGCCACCGCCGCGTCGACGGCGACCTGCGCGAAGTTCGCCGGCAGCCGCCCGGCCATGCGGCGCTCGAACTCGTCGGCCAGTTCGGGGTGTGCGGCGCGGTAGGCGACGAAGCGCTGCTCCCACGCGGTCTGCACCGCCGCGCCGCGCGCCTTGGCGTCCCAGGCCTCGTAGACCGCCTCGGGGATCACGAACGGCTCGTGCGGCCAGCCCAGCGCCTCGCGCGTGAGCCTGACCTCGTCGGCACCGAGCGCCTCGCCGTGCACCTTCGCGCTGCCGGCGCGGTTCGGCGAACCCTTGCCGATCGTCGTCTTCGCGACGATCAGCGTCGGCTTGCCGCACGGCGTCTTGGCCTCGGCGATCGCAGCGTCCATCGCGTCGACGTCGTGGCCGTCGACCGGGCCGATCACGCGCCAGCCATAGCCGGCGAAGCGCAGCGCGACGTCGTCGACGTACCACGGCGCGACCGGCCCGTCGATGCTGATGCCGTTGTCGTCGTAGATCACGGCCAGCTTGTCGAGCTTCCACGCGCCGGCCAGCGCGCAGGCCTCGTGGCTGATGCCTTCCATCAGGCAGCCGTCGCCGACGAAGACCCAGGTGCGGTGGTCGACGATGTCGTGCCCGGGACGGTTGAACTCGGCGGCGAGCAGCTTCTCGGCCAGCGCCATGCCCACCGCATTGGCCAGCCCCTGGCCGAGCGGGCCGGTCGTCGTCTCGACGCCGGGCGTGACGCCGACCTCGGGGTGCCCCGGCGTCTTGCTGTGCAGCTGGCGGAAGTGGCGCAGCTCGCTCATCGGCAGGTCGTAGCCCGTGAGGTGCAGCAGCGCGTACAGCAGCATCGAGCCGTGGCCGTTGGACAGCACGAAGCGGTCGCGGTCGGCCCACTGCGGGTCGAGCGGGTTGTGCTTCAGGTGCCGGCCCCACAGCGCGACGGCGATCTCGGCCATGCCCATCGGCGCGCCGGGGTGGCCCGAGTGCGCCTGCTGCACGGCGTCCATCGCCAGCACGCGGATCGCGTCGGCCATCAGCTTGTCGGTGGCCGCGGCCACGCGGGAGGGGTCGAGGACGGAAGACATGGGCGGCGGGCCGACGGCGGATGCGGGAAAAGCCGGATTCTAGGAGCGCGCCCCGGGTCGACCGGCCGCAGCACGGCGGCGCGCAAGGCCCGCATCGTGCGGCCGCGCGGCCGCATCGGGCTTGACATGGCTCAATCCTCGCGCGCCGGGCCGTGCGATGCTGCACCCGCTGCCGGAGGCCCGGCAACGGAGAGCGACGATGCGACCCCTGACGCTGACCGTGATCGAACAGGAGCACCAGGCGCTGTCGGCGATGCTGCGTTCGATGAGCCTGCTGCTCGCGCAGGCACGACGCGAGCAGCGCCTGCCCGACTTCGACGTGCTGCGCGCGATGCTGTTCTACGTCGACGAGTTTCCCGAGCGGCGGCACCACCCGAAGGAGAGCGAGCTGCTGTTCCCGAAGCTGCGCGCGCGTGCGCCCGAGATCGCGCCGGTGCTCGAGCGGCTCGACGCCGACCACGCGCGCGGCGAGAAGGCGATCCGCGACCTCGAGCACGCGCTGCTCGCATTCGAGGTGATGGGCGAGAGCCGCCGTGACGCGTTCGAGCAGGCGCTGGCGCGCTACCTCGACTTCTACCTGCAACACATGGCGCTCGAGGAGCACGAGGTGCTGCCGGCGGCGCGGCGCACGCTGACCGAGGCCGACTGGGCCGAGCTCGACGCCGCGTTCGCCGCCAACCGCGACCCGCTCACCGGCCACGAGCCGAGCGACGAGTTCCGCCCGCTGTTCCAGCGCATCGTCAACCACGCCCCGGCGCCGATCGGGCTGGGCTGACGGCGCCCCTACACTGACGGCGTGTCGACGCCGCCGCCCGCTGCGCTGATCCTGGCCGCCGGCCGTGGCGAGCGCATGCGCCCGCTGACCGACGCCACGCCCAAGCCGCTGCTGCGCGTGCGCGGCAAGCGGCTGATCGAGTGGCATCTCGAGGCGCTCGCGCGCGCCGGCGTGCGCGAGGTCGTCATCAACACGGCGTGGCTCGAGGAGCAGTTCCCGGCCGAGCTCGGCGACGGCGCGCGCTGGGGCCTGTCGATCCGCTACTCGATGGAAGGGCGCGACCACGGCGGCGCGCTCGAGACCGCCGGCGGCATGAAGAAGGCGCGGCAGTGGCTGTCGGACCCGTTCTGGGTCGTCTCGGGCGACGTGCACGTGCCCGACTTCGGCTTCGACGCAGCGCTCGTCGACGACGTCGTCGCGAGCGGCCAGTGGGCGCGGCTGTGGCTGGTCGACAACCCGCCGCACCACCCGCAGGGCGACTTCGGCATCCGCGACGGTCTGGCCGACCGCGACGCACGGCCGCGGCTGACCTGGAGCAGCATCGGCCTGTTCCGACACGCGTTCGTCGACGAACTGATGGCCACGCTGCCCGCCGGCACGAAGGCGCCGCTGCGCCCCTACCTCGAGGCCGCGATCGACCGCCGCCGCCTCGGCGCCGAGCGCCACGCCGGGCGCTGGACCGACGTCGGCACGCCCGAGCGACTGGCCGAACTCGACGCCGCGGGCGACTGAAGGCCGTGCCGGTGTCGTTGCCCGCACGACTCGACAATGCGTCCATGACACTGCAGCCCCGCCTGGCCGACGCCCCGCTGCGGCTGGCCGTGATCGGCGCCGGCCCCGCGGGGCTGGCGCTGGCGCTGCGCGCGGCGCAGGCGCTGCCGCGCTGGCACGTCTCGCTGTTCGACGCGCGCAGCGTCGAACACGACGTCGCGCGCGACCCGCGCACGATCGCGCTGTCGCTGGGCAGCGTGCAGCTGCTGCGCCGGCTCGGCGCCTGGCCGGCCGCCGCAGCGCAGCCGATCGTCGAGGTGCACGTGTCGCAGGCCCCGCCGACGCTGACCCTGCCGTGGGGCGACGCGCGCGCGGCCGAGGTGCGCATCCGCGCCGCCGACGAGGCGGTGCCGATGCTCGGCGCCGTGCTGCCGTACGGCACCCTGGTCGCGCCGATGCAGGCGGCGTGGTTCGCGCACGCGCAGCGCGAGCCGCAGCGGCTGGTCACGCGCTTCGGCACGCCGGTGGCCGCGATCAAGCCGCTCGACGCGGCGGCCGGCGGCGTTGAGGTCGACGCCGGCATCGCCGAGCGCTTCGACGCCGCCGTCGTCGCCGAGGGCGGCGTGTTCGCGCAGCAGGCGCGCAAGGCGCTGTCGCACGACTACCGCCAGACGGCGTGGGTCGGCACCGCGACGATGGACGGCGCGCCCGAAGGCGTCGCGTTCGAGCGCTTCACGCGCGCCGGGCCGCTCGCGCTGCTGCCGCTGCCCGGCGGCGCCGACGGTGCGCGCCGCGCGGCGATGGTGTGGTGCGTCGGCAGCGACGACGACCCGGTGCGCGAGCTGACCGACGCGCAGCGCGTGGCCGTCGTCAACAGCCTGCTGCCCGCCGCCGCCGGCCGCCTCGTCGCGCTGTCGCCGCTGAAGGCCTTCCCGCTCGGCCTGAACGCCGAGCGCACGCTCGTCGACGGTCGCACGGTGCGCATCGGCAACGCGGCGCAGACGCTGCACCCGGTGGCCGGCCAGGGGCTGAACCTGGGGCTGCGCGACGCCTACACGCTGGTGCAGGCGCTGCGCGACGTCGCCGACACCGGTGCGATCGACCGCGCGCTGGCGCACGTCGAGTGGGCGCGCGCGCCCGACCGCTGGAGCACGATTGCCGTCACCGACTTCCTCGCGCGCAGCTTCACGTGGACCTGGCCTGGCGTGGCCGCCGCGCGCGGCGCGGCGCTCGCGGCGCTGCAGGCGGTGCGGCCGCTGAAGTCGCTGTTCGCGCGGCAGATGATGTTCGGTCGCCGCTGAGCGCCCCGCCCGCCGATACCCCCACCCCTTCGCGTCGCCAATCGCTTCGGCGTTGACCGCGATCAATGTGGCGCGCCGGCCCGGCGCGGATCATCGCCGTCAGGCCTTGAGCGGCTGCCCGCCGGCGCCGCGTGTCTGACCCACCTGCAACCACCGTGATGAGCCCTGCCGACCTGCTGGCCGCCCTGATGGAGCGCGTCGGCGAGATGTGGACGATCACGCTCGCCGGCCTCGCGATCGGCGTGCTGTTCGGCTTCTTCGCGCAGAAGTCGCGCTTCTGCCTGCGCTCGGCGGTGATCGAGTTCGCGCGCAACACGACCGGCGGCAAGCTCACGGTGTGGCTGTTCGCGTTCGCGACCGCGGTCGGGCTCACGCAGGCGTTCATCCTGCTCGGCTGGCTCGACGTCTCGACGGCGCGCCAGCTCGCCGGTCGCGGCAGCATCTCGGGCGCGCTGATCGGCGGCGCGATGTTCGGCGCCGGGATGATCCTCGCGCGCGGCTGCTCGAGCCGCCTGCTCGTGCTCGCCGCCCAGGGCAACCTGCGCTCGCTGCTGTCGGGACTGATCTTCGCCGTCGTCGCGACCGCGTCGCTCGGCGGCATCCTGTCGCCGCTGCGGCTGTGGCTGGCCGAGCTGTGGACCGTCGAAGGCGGCGCGTCGCGCGACCTGATCGCGATCACCGGTATCGGCCACGGGGGCGCACTGGCGTTCGCCGGCGTGTGGCTGGCCGCCGCGATCTTCTGGGCGCGCAAGCAGCGCGTGCCGTTCTGGGGCTGGGCCGGCGGCATCGGCGTCGGCGCGATGGTGGCCATCGCGTGGCTCGCGACCTACGCAATCTCGCGCCAGGCGTTCGACATGGTGATCGGCGTGCAGAGCCTGAGCTTCACCGGGCCGGCGTCGGACGTGCTGCTGCTCGTGCTGTCACCGCCCGGTCAGCCGCTGAAGTTCGACATCGGCCTCGTGCCCGGCGTGTTCATCGGCTCGTTCATCGCGGCGGCGCTCGCCGGTGAGCTCAAGCTCGAGGGCTTCCAGGGCGGCCCGGCGATGCGGCGCTACATCGCCGGCGCCGTGCTGATGGGCTTCGGCGGCATGCTCGCCGGCGGCTGCGCGGTCGGTGCCGGCGTCTCGGGCGCGGCGGTGTTCACGCTGACGGCGTGGATCACGCTGTTCGCGATGTGGGGCGCGGCGATGTTCACCGACTGGTGGATGGACCGCCGCCACGAGCCGGCCGAGCACGCGCCGCCGGCCGCATCCGCCGTGCCGCCGACGCACGCGCCGGCCTGAGCGTGCGCTGCGGCCGCGCCGGCCGGCGCGTCAGACGAAGCCGACGACGACGAGGATCGTGACGCCGAGCGTGAGGTTGACGCCGACCCACGTGCGGATCCTGGCCAGCGCCGCGCCGCCGGCCGGCCAGTCGCGGGCGGCCACCGCGCGCCGCAACCGCGGGTACAGCGCGAAGCGGATGTGGCCGAAGATCGCCACCATCACGACGCCGAGCACCGTCATCACGGTCCACGGCCACGGCATGTGACCGCCGCCGGCGTGCGCGATGCCGATCAGCGACAGCCCGCTGGCGAGCACGACGACCACCGCGACGAGCACGGCGGCGAAGAAACGCCCGAGCACGTCGTGCATCAGTGCGACGCGCTGCGGCGGCTCGAGCGCGGCCACCGCCGGGCGCAGGAAGAAGTGCGCGAACGCCATGCCGCCGACCCACAGCACGACGGCGAGCACGTGCAGCGTCTTCAGTGCGATGGCGGCGTAGGCGAACGGAATCGGCATCGGCGACGACGCGGTGGAACGATGGACCCGACTGTAGCGGCCCCCTCGGTGTTTGTCCGCGCGCGCAGCGCACGCGCGCTGGCGACACAATCGCCGCTTTGCACGACCGCGCCTGCGCACCGCCCCGGCACGACCTCCGGCCGCCCCCGATGTTCGACGAGCTGAAGAACGCCGCCCGCCGCCTGAGCACCGAGCACAACGTGCGCCGGCTGCGCGACGACTGCCGGCGCCTGCTGTCGGAGCGCGGCGAGGGCAACAGCGTCGCGCTCGCGCGCGAGATCTTGCAGCGCCACGCCACGCTCGACGACGCCGGCCAGGCGGCGTTCTTCGCGCACCTCGCGCGCGACTACAACCCCGACCCGCAGGCGGTGCTCGCCGCGGCGCAGGCCTACGCCGCCGACCCGGGCCCGGCGACCCTGCAGCGCCTGACGCAGGCGGCGGAGCCGCCGCGGCAGGAGCTGCTGCGGCGCCTGAACCGCGCCCCCGGCGGCACCGCAGCCATCGTGCGGATGCGCCGCGCGCTGCTCGCGCGGCTGCCGAAGGACCCGTCGCTCGCCGCCGTCGAGGCCGACCTGCTGCACCTGCTGTCGAGCTGGTTCAACCCCGGCTTCCTCGAGCTGCGCCGCGTCGACTGGAACTCGCCGGCGCGCCTGCTCGAGCGGCTGATCGAGCACGAGGCGGTGCACGAGATCGACGGCTGGGACGACCTGCGCCGCCGCCTGCTGCCCGACCGCCGCTGCTTCGCGTTCTTCCACCCGCGGCTGCCCGACGAGCCGCTGATCTTCGTCGAAGTCGCGCTGCTGGCCGAGATGCCGGCAGCGATCGCGCCGCTGATCGACAAGACGGTGACGACGCCGCTCGAGCCGTCGCGCTTCAAGGTCGCCGCGTTCTACTCGATCAGCAACTGCGAGCCGGGGCTGCGCGGCGTCTCGCTCGGCAACTTCCTGATCAAGCGCGTCGCCGAGGCGCTGCAGCGCGAGCTGCCGCAGCTGCGCACGTTCTGCACGCTATCGCCGATCCCGGGGCTCGCGGCGTGGATCGCCAGCGGCGACGACTTCGCCGCGCTGCCGCGCCTCGCGCCCGCCGCGGCCGAGCGCGCGCGGCAGGCGCGGCGCACGCTCGAACGCGCGTGCGGCGGCGACTGGTCGCGGCTGCAGACGGCCGCGGCGCTGCGTGCGCTCGACGCCGACGCGACCGACGCGCTGAAGCGGCTGACCGCGGTCTACCTGCTGCACCGCACGCCGACGCCGCAGGGCGACCCGGTGGCGCGCTTCCACCTCGACAACGGCGCGCGGCTCGAACGCCTGAACCCGCTCGCCGACCTGTCGCGGCGCGGTGCGAAGCAGTCGTTCGCGATGATGGTCAACTACCTGTACGACCTCGACCGCGTCGAGGCCCGCCACGAGGCGTTCACGCGCGGGCGCATCGCCGCGGCGAGCGCCGTCGCATCGCTCGTCTGATCACACCCCCGACCCCGAACGAAGGAGACGCCATGACCCGCCACCGCCTCGCCCTGTCCCGCCGCCAGCTGCTCGCCGCCGCGGCGCTCGGCGCCGTCGCCGCGGCCCCCGCCGCGTTCGCGCAGGGCTGGCCGACCAAGCCGGTGACGATCGTCGTGCCGTTCCCGCCCGGCGGCGGCACCGACGCCTTCGCGCGCCCGCTGTTCGCCGCCATCACGAAGAACACCGGCCGCCAGTTCGTGATCGACAACAAGGGCGGCGCCGGCGGCACGCTCGGCGCGTCGGTGGCGGCCAAGGCCGCGCCCGACGGCTACACGTTCTTCATGGGCGCGGTGCACCACGCGATCGCGCCGAGCATGTACCCGAAGCTCGACTACGACATCCTGACCGACTTCGTGCCCGTCGGCCTGGTCTCGAGCGTGCCGCAGGTCATCGTCGTGAACCCGCAGAAGGTCGCGGCGACGACGCTGCCGCAGCTGCTCGAGTTCATCCGCAAGAACCCGGGCAAGCTGAACTACGCGTCGGCAGGCAACGGCACCTCGCACCACCTGGCCGGCGAGCTGTTCAAGCTGCAGACGAAGACCTTCATCACGCACATCCCGTACCGCGGCGCCGGCCCGGCGCTGCAGGACCTCGTCGCCGGCCAGGTCGACATGATGTTCGACGGCCTCGGTTCGAGCGCGGCGCACATCAAGGCCGGGCGCATCCGGGCCATCGCCGTGGCCGCCGACAAGCGCGCGCCGGGCTTCCCGGACCTGCCGACCGCGGCCGAAGGCGGCGTGCCGACCTACAAGGTCGCGACCTGGTACGGCATCTGGGCGCCGAAGGGCACGCCGCGCGAGGCGATCGAGCGCATGCAGGCCGAGATGCGCAAGGCGCTCGAGTCCGACGAGCTGCGCGCGCAGTGGACCCAGCTCGGCACCGAGACGCCGAACCTGTGGGGCGACGCCTTCGGCGCCTTCGTCGCCAGCGAGGTCAAGCGCTGGGCCGAGGTCGTCAAGTCCTCGGGCGCAAAGCTCGATTGATGAACCACCCCCGTAGCGCCTTCGGCGCCTCCCCCTCGAGGGGGCGCCGCCAGCGGACCGGCGAAGCCGGATCCACGGCGGCCGCTTGGACCCGCGGCCTGCACATGAACGCGCAGCGCCGCACCCGGAGCACACCGCGGTCGACCTTGGAATGCCAGCGATGACCGGCCAGATCCGCTACCACGCCGCCGACGCGCAGGGCATCGCGCGCGTCGAGATCGCGCACCCCGGAAAACTCAACGCGCTGTCGGTGGCGATGTGGAGCGAGCTGCGCAGCGTCTTCGAGGCGCTGAAGGCGCAGGCGCCGGCGCCGCGCGTCGTCGTCGTGCACGGTGCGGACGGCGCCTTCGTCGCCGGTGCCGACATCGAGGAGTTTCCGCGCTTCCGTTTCGACGAGGAGTCGCTGCGCAGCTACCACGACAGCCTGGTGGCGCCGGCGCTGCGCGCGATGCTCGACGTCGACGTGCCGCTGGTCGCCGCGATCGAGGGGCCGTGCGTCGGCGGCGGGCTCGAGATCGCCGCGTGCTGCGACCTGCGCGTGGCCGGCCGCGGCGCGCGCTTCGGCATTCCGGTCGCGCGGCTGGGCTTTCCGGTCGCACCGCGCGAGGCCGAGATCCTTGCCGAGCGGCTCGGGCTGCCGCTGGTGCGCGAGCTGCTGCTCGAGGCGCGCCTGCTCGACGCGGCCGAGGCGCAGCGGCGCGGCGTCGTGCAGCACGTCGTCGACGACGACGCGGTGCTCGCCCAGGCGCGGCGGCTCGCCGAGCGCGTCGCGGCACTGTCGCCGCAGGCGCTCGCGCTGAACAAGCAGGTGCTGCGCCAGATCGCGCAAGGGGGCACGAACGCCGAGCTGCGCGACCGCTTCTTCGCCTTCGCCGACAGCCGCGAGCACCGCGAGGGGATCGCCGCGTTCCTCGAAAAGCGCGAACCCAAGTTCTGATGGACCACCCCCTACGGCCTTCGGCCGCCCCCTCGAGGGGGGCGAGCCCCGACACGAAAGGTCCGGCGGACCTTTCGTGCGTGGCGAGCGGCCGGAGTGCAAGGCCCGGCGCGGCCTGCAAGGCCCGCCGGCGGACCGGCGAAGCCGGATCCGCGGCGGCCGCTTGAGTGTGCTGCGACATGCCATGCAAGTGCCGCATCGACACGATAGATGTCTGAAATGAAGAACGACAACCTGTTCGGCACGCTGCGCGCCGCGTTCCCCGCCGACCTCGACGCCATCGCCGTCGAGACGGCCGACACGCCGCAGCCGCTGTACTACACGTGGCGCGACCTCGAGCGCGGCACCGCGATGCTCGCCAACCTGCTCGCGTCGCTCGGGCTGCCGCCGGGCAGCCGCATCGCCGCGCAGGTCGACAAGAGCGTCGAGGCGATGATGCTGTACCTCGCGGTGCTGCGCGCCGGCCACGTCTACTTGCCGCTGAACACCGCGTACCAGGCCGGCGAGATCGAGTACTTCGTCGGCAACGCCGAGCCGGCCGTCGTGGTCTGCGCGAAGCGCAACTTCGGCTGGGTCAGCCGCATCGCGTTCAACGCCGGCGTCAAGCACGTCTACACGCTCGACGACGACCGCAGCGGCACGCTGCTCGACCGCGCCGCGTCGCAGCCCGACACGCACGAGCCGGCCGTCGCACAAGCCGACGACCTCGCGGTGATCATCTACACCAGCGGCACCACCGGGCGCAGCAAGGGCGCGATGCTGACGCACGAGAACCTGCGCAGCAACGCGCGCGTGCTGAAAGACTACTGGGGATGGCAGCCGGGCGACGTGCTGATCCACGCGCTGCCGATCTTCCACGTGCACGGCCTGTTCGTCGCGATCCACGGCGCGCTGCTCAACGGCAGCCCGATGATCTGGTTCGGCCGCTTCGACCCGAAGGCCGTCGTCGCGCGCCTGCCCGACGCGACCGTGTTCATGGGCGTGCCGACGCTGTACGTGCGCATGCTCGGCGAGAGCGCGCTCACGCGCGAACAGTGCGCGCACATGCGGCTGTTCGTCAGCGGCTCGGCGCCGCTGCTGATCGAGACCTTCAACGCGTGGCGCGAGCGCACCGGGCACACGATCCTCGAGCGCTACGGCATGAGCGAGACGGTGATGCTGACGTCGAACCCGTACCGCCCCGAGTCGGCGCGCCGCGGCGGCACGGTGGGCTTCCCGCTGCCGGGCGTGCAGCTGCGCATCCGCGACGACAAGGGCCGGCCGGTGCCCACCGGCGAGGTCGGCCACATCGAGGTCAAGGGCCCGAACGTGTTCAAGGGCTACTGGCGCATGCCCGAGAAGACGGCCGACGACTTCACCGACGACCTGTGGTTCAAGACCGGCGACGTCGGCAAGATCGACGCCGACGGCTACGTGACGATCGTCGGGCGCAGCAAGGACCTCGTGATCACCGGCGGCTACAACGTCTATCCGGCCGAGGTCGAGGCGCTGATCAACGAGCTGCCCGGCGTCGCCGAGAGCGCCGTGATCGGCGTGCCGCACCCCGACTTCGGCGAGGGCGTCGTCGCCGTCGTCGTGCCGCGGCCCGGCGCCGCGCTCGACCCCGACGGCATCGTCGCGACGCTGAAGACGAAGATCGCCGGCTACAAGGTGCCCAAGCGCGTCGTCGTCGTGCCCGAGCTGCCGCGCAACCAGATGGGCAAGGTGCAGAAGAACGTGCTGCGCGACGCGCACCGCGGCCTGTTCACCCCCGCGTGACGACGCCCGACGCCCCCAGCGACACCTGCCCGCGCTGCGGCGCGCCGTTCCACTGCGGCGTGCACGACGACGCGCCGTGCGCGTGCACGACGCTGCAGCTCGACGACGCGCTGCTGATGCAGCTGCGCGTGCGCTTCAGCGGCTGTCTGTGCCTGCGCTGCCTGTCGGCACTGGCCGGCGGCGAGCCGCTCGAGCTGCCCGCGGCGCGCTGACGAACGCGACGCTCACTCGCGGTAGTAGACGATCTGGTGGCTGACCGCCAGCAGCTCGCCATCGGCACCCCACAGCTGCGCCGCCTGGTCGAAGTAGCCGTTGCGGAAGCGGTGCGCGCTCGCGTGCGCCAGCAGGTGCGCGTCGCCGATCGCCGCCAGCGTCGCGGCGTCGGCGTGGAAGTACACCGTCATCGACACGGTGCCGATCGGCACCCATGTCGGGCGGCGCACGAAGATGCGCGGGAAGAACACGTCGGCGAGCGCGGCCAGCGACAGGAAGTCGAGCGGGCGCGGCGGCGCGTCGCGCACCCACAGCAGGCTCTCGGCGTCGGGGTCGGCGGCGGGGCGTTCGAACTCGAGCGCCCCCTTGACGAAGCGCATCTCGTACGCCGAGGTCCAGCGCGCCCGCTCGAGCGGCGCCATGCGCGCGAGCGACGCCGGCGGCGGCGCCGCGGGGAACCCCGCCTCGACGGCCGACCAGGTCTCGCGCCGCGTCGCGAACACCACGGTGGCGGTGGCGGCCACTGCGTCGCCCTGGCGCAGCTGCACGAGCCAGTGCTGCGTCGAGCGGTTCGTGCGCACCGGCTCGGCAATCACCTCGAACGCACCGTCGGCGATCGGCCCCGCGTAGTTGACGGTCAGCGCGAGCGGCTCGCCCTGCCGCCGCGCGTCGCGCGACGCGGCACCGAGCAGCGTCGCCGCGGTGACGCCGCCGAACGGGCCGACCATGTTGGCGTACGCGGGCGACGTGTGGCCGCGCCAGCGGCCCTCGGCAAGGGGTTCGAGCGCGGTCGCGGCATCGAAGGGGTGTGGATCGAGCTGCGGGGCGGACGGCGGTGCGTTCATCGCCGCATCGTAGCCGGCACGCTGGCGCGCGCAGGCTACCTCACCGGGCGCCGCTGCTCGGCGCGCAGCGGCGGCGACAGCAGCGCCTCGGCCACATCGGGATCCACCGGTCGTCCGGCGGCGTCGACGAGCGGCAGCTCGGCGTCGTTCCAGCCGCGCACGCCGGTTTTCAGCGACACGACGTGGCCGAAGCCCATCGCCTGCATCACGTCGGCGGCGAGCACCGAGCGGTGGCCCGAGCGGCACACGACGACGATGTCGCGCGCGCGCCCGCCGGCCAGCGCCGGCACCGTGGTGTCGAAGTCCCACTCGCAGGCCTGCTCGAGCACGCCGCGCGGCACGTTGAGCGCACCGGCGATGTGCAGCGCATCGAACTCGGCCGGCTCGCGCACGTCGAGCACGAGCGGCGGCGCGTCGCCCGCCAGCCGCGCATGCAGGTCCCACGGCATGCATTCGCGCACGCGCGCCAGCGCGTCGGCGACGAGGTCCTGGTAGCGCTTCACGCGCTCAGCGCGGCTCGACGGCGGCGCGCAGCAGGCGCTGCGCGTGCCGCCACAGGCGCCAGCCCCACCACGCGCGCGCGCCCCAGCGCAGCGCGCGGCGCGGGTGCAGCACGACGAGCACGGCGAGTGCGCCCAGCGGCCACTCGGGGTGCGCGCGCAGCCACGCGACGCCGCTGCGCACTTGGTCGGCCAGCGCCAGCGGCGGCTCGAGCGCGCGCGCGCGCTCGGCCAGCGTCGCGCGCAGCTCGGTACTGCGCAGGCGCAGCCGCTCGCGCCGCTGCTGCAACTCGAGCTGCTCGCGGGCGAACAGCATCACGCGCCGGCACCAGGGGTCTCGCGTCCGGCCAGCGCCTCGCGGTCGCGCCGCAGCTCGGCCCGCGTGGCCTCGAAGGGCGTACCTTCGGCCAAGCGGGCGCGCGCCGCGTGCCACAGCAGCCCTGCGGCGGCCGCGTAGACGAGCACGACGACGCCCAGCGCCGCAACGCGGTACGGCTCGGCCAACAGCATCACGACGAACAGCGACAAGAGCACCAGCGCGACGCCCGCAGCCAGCAGCGCGACGGCCAGCAGCGCGAGCGCGTCGAGCGCGCGCAGCTTCTCCTGCTGCAGCTCGGTCGCGAACAGCGCCAGCCGCACCTCGGCGAGCTCGGCCGCGCTGCCGAGCAGCCGCCGCAGCGACGTGAACAGCCCCGGCGGTGGCGCGCTCGCGTCGCCCATCGTCACGCGCGCGGGTTCAGCGGCGGCCGATCAGCACACCGAGCAGCAGGCCGAGGCCGGCGGCGACGCCGATCGACTGCCACGGGTGGTCGTGCACGTAGTCGTCGGCCTTGTGGCCTGCGGCCTTCGCGCGCTCGATCGCCGATTCCTGCAGGCGGTGCAGGCTGTCCTTGGCCTGCAGCAGGCGCAGGCGCATGCGATCGCGCAGCTCGGCGGCCTCGCTGCCGGCTTCGCCGGCGGTCATCTTCAGCAGCTCCTCGGCGTCGTGGATCGCGTGCTTCAGGTCGGCGACGATCTTGTCGCGCTGGGCGTCGGTCAGGGCGGTCATGCAGTCCTCCTTGTGTGAATCCGATGCTGCGACCTTAGCGTCGGTGCCCGGGTTCCACAAGTGCCGTGGCGCAAACCCGCCGCGCGCCATTCAGCCCCTGCCGACGAACGGCATCTTGGTGGCCATCACCGTCATGAACAGCACGTTGGCCTCGAGCGGCAGCCGCGCCATGTGCACGACGGCGTCGGCGGCGTGCTGCACCTCCATCACGGCCTCGGGCTTGAGCGATCCGTCGGCCTGGCGCACACCCTGCTGCATCGCCACCGTCATCTCGGTGGCGGCGTTGCCGATGTCGATCTGCCCGACCGCGATGTCGTAGGCGCGGCCGTCGAGCGCGGCCGTCTTCGTCAGCCCGGTGATCGCGTGCTTCGTCGCGGTGTAGGCCACCGAGCCGGGGCGCGGCGCGTGCGCCGAGATCGAGCCGTTGTTGATGATGCGCCCGCCGCGCGGCGTCTGCGCCTTCATCACGCGGAAGGCGTGCTGCGTGCACAGGAACGCGCCGGTCAGGTTGGTGTCGACCGCAGCCTGCCACTGCTCGAGCGGCAACTCTTCGAGCGACGCACTGCGCGGGAAGATGCCGGCGTTGTTGAACAGCAGGTCGAGCCGCCCGAAGCGCCGCACCGTGGCGTCGAACAGCGCGGCGACCGAGTCGGGGCGCGTGACGTCGGTGGGCACGGCGAGCGTGCGCTCGGCGATGTCGTCCCACGGGTCGCCGGCGGCGGCGATCGCGGCCTGCAACGCCTCGAGACGGCGGCCGGCGTAGACGACACGCCAACCGTCGGCGATCAGCGCGGCGGCGGTGGCCGCGCCGATGCCGCTGCCGGCGCCGGTGACGATGGCGATGCGGTCGTGGTGGGCTTTCATCATGACGGGGATCCTCGGCGTGGGCTCGACACGCAGTCTGCCACTGCCGCGCGGCCACGGGCTCGCGCCCGCGACGGTGGCCACGGCCGCGGACGGTCGACCCCTTCGCGCCGTCCGAGCCCGCGCAGGCCGAGCCCGGCGGCTCCACGCCCGCCTGCGCGGGCGTGGACCGGGCGAGGGCCCGCTGCGCTCAGCCACACTGCCCGACGTAGCCGCAGGCGGTGCAGAAATCGCAGCCGTCCTTGTGGATCAGCGTCGCGTTGCCGCACTCGGGGCACGGGCGGCCGGCCATCGGGACGACGTCGGCGCCGGTGGCCTTCGCCGTCGGGCGTTCGAGCACGCCCATCTCGCGCAACGGAAAGCCCTGTTCGTCGAGCACGCCGAGCATCGCGTAGCGGTGGATCACGAGCCGCGCAAGGTAGGCCACCGTGCTCGGCCACACCTGCTGGCGGCGCTCGCCGGGCACCGGCGCGAGGAAGTGGCCGAGCGGCTCGCCGACGTTGAGCAGCTTCCTCAGCTTCATGCCGATCCACGCCGGGTCGATCACGCGCATGTCCAGGCTCAGCAGCCGCGCCAGCCCGTCGAGCGCGCGCGGGTAGTTGCCCGAGAAGCCGATCGCGCACGGGCGGCTGACGCGCGTGCCGTCGGGGCCGGGCAGGCTCACCTCCTTGAGCGTCACGGTGAACGCCTCGCCGGTGGCGGGGTTGTCGATGTCCACGGCCCACGCGAGCGTGCCGTCGGCGCCGGTGCGCGGCTCGTCGCGGCTGAACATCGCGTCGAGTACGGGCGTCGGCCCACCTTCGGCGAGCGCGCCGAGCTGCTCGCAGCGCCAGCGGATCACGGCCGCAGTGGCGGCGACGACGCCCGGGAACAGCCGCTTCTCGCCGTGCGGCGGGAACGGCATCTCGAAGGCGCGCTCCTCGGCGACGGTGGCCAGCGCGTCGAGCTTGAGCCTGAGCCACTGCGCGTCGTTGGCGCGCATGTCCATCGACAGCGTCTTGGCCATCGCCGCGAGGCCGCGCGGCTGCTCGGCGCCGTTGACCCACACCTCGAACGGCACCGTCTTGCCGAACAGCCCGCCGTCGGGGCCCGGCGCGGCGGGCAGTTCGCCGACGAACAGGCTGAACTCGCCGTGCGGGTGGCGGATCATGAAGCTCCACGCCGGGTTGCCGCCGGGCAGCTCGGGCCGCCCGGGCCAGCGCAGCGAGGCCAGCACCGGCGCGGGCAGCCGCTCGACGCGCAGCCGCGCGTCGGCGCCCTCGGCCGCGAGCGGCGCGGGCTTCGGGGCACTGTCGACGCTGAGCACGGCGCCGAGCACGGCGTTGGGGCGGTAGGTGGCCAGCCCCTTGAGCCCCGACTGCCAGGCCTGCAGGTACAGGTCCTGGAAGTCGGCGTAGGGGTAGTCGGCCGGCACGTTGACGGTCTTGCTGATCGACGTGTCGATGAACGGCGCCACCGCGGCGACCATCGCCGCGTGGTCCTTCGCGCTCATCTCGAGCGCGGTGACGAAGGCGTCGGTCAGCGGGGCGTCGGCACCCTTCAGGTGCCGGTACAGCCGCCACGCGTGGTCCTCGACGCTGTACTCCTTGAAGCTGCCGTCGGGTTCGCGCTTCTTGCGCGTGTAGGTCCAGCTGAACGCGGGCTCGATGCCGTTGCTCGCGTTGTCGGCGAACGCGAGGCTGATCGTGCCGGTGGGCGCGATCGACAGCAGGTGCGAGTTGCGGATGCCGTGCGCGCGGATGCGCTCCTTCAGCGCCGCCGGCAGCCGCGACGCGAAGCGCCCGCCCGACAGGTACAGGTCGGCGTTGAACAGCGGGAACGCGCCGCGCTCGACGGCGAGGTCGACCGACGCGGCGTAGGCGGTGTCGCGCATCACCTCGGCGATGCGCCGCGCCATCGCACGCGCGTCCTCGCTGTCGTAGCGCAGCCCGAGCATCACGAGCGCGTCGCCGAGGCCCGTGAAGCCCAGCCCGACGCGGCGCTTGGCCTGCGCCTCGGCGCGCTGCTGCGGCAGCGGCCACACGGTGACGTCGAGCACGTTGTCGAGCATGCGCACCGCCACGCGCACCACCTCGCCGAAGCCGGCCTCGTCGAAGCGCGCGCCCGGCTCGAACGGGTCGCGCACGAAGTGCGTCAGGTCGATCGAGCCGAGGCAGCAGCAGCCGTAAGGCGGCAGCGGCTGCTCGGCGCACGGGTTGGTCGCGGCGATCGTCTCGCAGTAGCCGAGGTTGTTGTCGGCGTTGATGCGGTCGAGGAACAGCACGCCGGGCTCGGCGTGGTCGTAGGTCGAGCGCATGATCTGGTCCCACAGCTCGCGCGCGCGCACCTTGCGGTAGACCCACAGGCCGTCGGCGCGCTGGTGCGCGCCTTCGGCCTTCTGCGCCGGGCCGGGCTCGGCACGGTGGACGAGCTCGACCTCGCCGTCGGCGAGCACCGCGTGCATGAATGCGTCCGTCACGCCGACCGAGAGGTTGAAGTTCTTCAGGTCGCCGTCGTCCTTCGCGTGGATGAAGGCCTCGATGTCGGGGTGGTCGCAGCGCAGCACGCCCATCTGCGCACCGCGGCGGCTGCCGGCGCTCTCGACCGTCTCGCAGCTGCGGTCGAACACGCGCATGTAGCTGACCGGCCCCGACGCCGCGCTGCGCGTGCTGCCGACCCACGCGCCCTTCGGGCGGATGCGCGAGAAGTCGTAGCCGACGCCGCCGCCGCGGCGCATCGTCTCGGCCGCCTCGGTCAGCGCGGTGTAGATGCCGGGGTGGCCGTCCTCGACGTGCGCGATCGAATCGCCCACCGGCTGCACGAAGCAGTTGATCAGCGTGGCCGTCAGGTCGGTGCCGGCGGCCGACGCGATGCGCCCGGCCGGGATGAAGCCGCGCTGCTGCGCGTGCAGGAAGCGCTGCTCCCACTTCGCGCGCTGCTCGGGCGGCTCGGCGGCGGCGAGCGCACGCGCGACGCGGGCGCGCACGTCGTCGACGGTGCGTTCACCGTCCTTGGCGTACTTCTCGATCAGCACCTCGGTGCTGATCGGCTGGCCCGGCAGCGTGGCGGGCGTGGCGCTGCGCGCGGCGGGCCTCGATTCGGTGTTGGACATCGTGGGTGTGCTCCGGGCTGCGTCCACCCCATCGGCAGACGCGTTGCGATACTGGTGATCCATACAGGGGTCGGGAAGTCTACGCCGCGGCGCAGCGCGCGGGAAGTGCCCCGGCTGTGGCGTGCCGGCCGACGCTGACGCCGGTCAAGGCCGCAGCAGCCCCAGGGGATGGCGCGTGACCGCCACCGTGACCATGAAGCCAAAGACGGCCAGCGCGGCGACGAGGCAGCCGGCCTTCGCGCGGCGCGTCGGCGCGCGGCGCAACGCCCATGCGCCGAGCACGACGTAGACCGCCAGCAGCACCAGCTTGACGCCCAGCCAGTGGTCGCGCAGCGGGTTCAGCCCGAGCCGCACCCACAGCGTCACGCCGGCGGCGAACAGCAAGGTGTCGAGCGCGACGCTGGCGATGCGCAGCCACATGCTCAGCGGCCAGCGCGCGCCGCCGAGCACCGCGAGCGCACGCAGCGCGAACAGCGCGCCGCTGGCGCCCACCAGCGTGACGTGCAGGTGGCGCAGCGCGGCATAGGCCTCGGGCGACATCGTGGTGCGCCGTCGCAGCGCGGGTGCGACGCGCGCCGCTCACGCGGGCGGCGGGTGCAGCACCGCCGCGCCGGCGAAGCGCCCGGCGCGCAGGTCGTCGAGCGCGCGGTTCGCGTCTTCGAGCGCGTACGGCACGGTGTGCACGCGCAGCGCGATCTCGTCGGCGAGCTTCATGAAGGCGTCGCCGTCGGCGCGCGTCAGGTGGGCCACCGAGAGCAGGCGCCTCTCGCCCCACAGGATCGCGTACGGGAACGACGGGATGTCGCTCATGTGGATGCCGGCGCACACCACCGTGCCGCCCGCGCGCACCGCGCGCAGCGCCACCGGCACCAGCGCGCCGACCGGCGCAAACAGGATCGCCGCGTCGAGCAGCGTCGGCAGCGCATCGTCCGACGAGCCAGCCCACACCGCGCCGAGGTCGCGCGCGAGCTGCTGCGCGGCCGTGTCGCCGGGGCGCGTGAACGCGTAGACCTCGCGCTGCTGTGCGACGGCCACCTGCGCGATCAGGTGCGCCGCGGCACCGAAGCCGTAGAGGCCCAGCCGCGGCGCGTCGCCGGCCATCGCGTAGGCACGGTAGCCGATCAGCCCGGCGCACAGCAGCGGCGCGGCTTCGTCGTCGCGGTAGCGCGCCGGCAGCCTGAACACGTAGCGCGCGTCGGCAACGACCTGCCCCGCATAGCCGCCGTCGAGCTGCCAGCCGGTGAACTTGGCGTGCGGGCACAGGTTCTCGCGCCCGGCGCGGCAGTGCTCGCAGCTGCCGCAGGTCCAGCCGAGCCACGGCACGCCGACGCGGTCGCCGACGGCCAGACCGCTGACGCCCTCGCCGAGCTCGGCGACACGGCCGACGACCTCGTGCCCCGGCACGACGGGGCGCCCCGGGTGCGCGAGGTCGCCGTCGACGAGGTGCAAGTCGGTGCGGCACACGCCGCAGGCGGCCACGCGGATGCGCACCTGGCCCGGCCCGGGGCGCGGCAGCGCCTCGCGCCAGACGGCCTGCAGCGGCCGCCCCGGCGCCACGCACTCCATCGCGAGCCAGCGCGCCATCGCCGGCTGCCGTCAGTGCAGCACGAGCAGCGGCAGCGTCGAGCGCGCGAGCACCGCCTTGGTGTGCGAGCCAAACAGGAACTCGCCGAACGCGCCGCGCCCGTGCGTGACCATCACGATCAGGTCGCAGCCGCGCGCCTGTGCCGCGTCGACGATGGCCTGGTCGACCAGCGGCGCCTGCTCGTAATGCCCCTCGAACGCGACGCCGGCGGCGCGCGCGCGCTCCTCGAAGCGCGCGAGCACCTGCTTGGCGTGCGCCTCGGTGCGCCGGTCGTGCAGCTCGGTCTCGTGCTCGACGATGGCCGGCGCGCGGCCCACCGCCGGCAGCGGCGGCGTCGGCTCGGCGACGAAGCCGACGACGACGGCCCCCAGCGGCTTGGCCAGCGCGAGGCTGGCGTCCATCGCGCGGCTCGACAGGTCGCTGCCGTCGACCGGCACCAAGATGCGTTTGAACATGATTCGGCTCCTGCGCTGCAGCGGCCCGTCGGCATCCGTTGGGCGCTGCGATGCGGGCAGTCTAGGCACGGGCCGCGGCCGCGTCTTGACCTCGCGCAAGACTGCGTCGCGCCGCCGTGAGCAACGGTGCGCGCCGGCGGCCTACGATGCCCGTGCCGACAGGAGACGCCGCGATGGACACCGACCAAGCCCCCTTCGAGCCGCTGGACCCGGGCCGCATCAACCCGATGGACCCCGTCGAACTGGCGTACTGGTGCCGCGAGTTCGGCTGCACCGAGGCGCGCCTGCGCGAGGCGCTGGCCGCCGTCGGCGAGCACGTCGCCGAGATGCGCGCGTGGCTCGCACAGACGCGCTGAACGCCCGCGTCGGCGGGCACCGCGACGCCGCTCAGCGTGCGGCGCGCCCCAGCATCTCGTCGACGACGCGCAGCAGCTGCGCGATGTCGAGCGGCTTGGTCAGGTAGGCGTCGAAGCCGGCGGCCTTCGCGCGCTCGACGTCGCGCGGCATCGCGTTGGCCGACACCGCGACGACGGGGATGCTGCGCGTGGCCTCGCTGCGGCGCAGGCACTCGAGCACCGCGAAGCCGTCCATGTCGGGCAAGCCGATGTCGAGCAGGATCAGCGCCGGGCGGTGCACGCGCGCGAGCTCGAGCCCGAGGCCGGGGGCGATCGCCGTCAGCAGCCGGATGTCGCTGCGCGTCGCGAAGATGCCCTCGATCAGACGCAGGTTGGCCGGGTTGTCCTCGATGCACAGCACCTCGCGCGGCGCGGCGCCGTCGGCCGCGGTCGCCACCGGCGGCGGCGACTCGGCCGGCGCATCGCCGACCGGCGGCGCCGCCAGCGCGAGCCGCACCCAGAACGTGCTGCCGACACCGGGCCTGCTCTCGACACCGACGGTGCCGTCCATCAGCTCGACGAGACGCTTGGTCAGCGCCAGACCGATGCCGGTGCCCTGGATCTGGCGCGCCTCGGCGTCGAGGCGCTCGAACGGCACGAACAGGCGCGCACACTGCTCGGCGGTCAGCCCGGCGCCGGTGTCGCTGACACGGATGCTCACGTGCCCGGGCTCGGCGACGCACGCGACGCTGACCGAGCCGAGCGGCCGGTTGTACTTGACCGCATTCGACAGCAGGTTCAGCAGCACCTGCTTGAGCCGTGTGCGGTCGGCGCGCACGTGCACGTGGCACTGGCCCGGCGGCTCGAGCAGCTGCACGCCGCGCGCGTCGGCCTGCGGACGCACGAGCTTCAGGCACTCGTGCAGCAGCGGCAGCAGCGCCACCGCGTCAGGGCTCACGCTCAGCTGGCCCGATTCGACGCGCGCGAGGTCGAGCACCTCGTCGATCAGCGTCAGCAGGTGGCGCCCCGCGGCGACGATCTCGCGCACGTGCGCCGCTTGCTCGGCGGTCGCGCTCAGGCCGAGCAGCTGCCCGAAGCCGAGGATCGCGTTCAGCGGCGTGCGCAGCTCGTGGCTCATGCGCGACAGGAACTCGCTCTTGGCGAGGTTCGCGCGTTCGGCCTCCTCCTTGGCCGCCTGCAGCTGGCGCGTCTGCGCCAGACGCTGCGTGATGTCGCGCACGAACGCGAACAGCAGCGGCTCGCCGGCGAGCTGCACCTCGCTGACGCTGACCTCGACCGGCACCACGCTGCCGTCCTTGCGCCGGTGGCGGGTGTCGAAGCGGTCGAAGCCCTCGCGGCGCACGCGCTCGATGTGCGCGGCGACGTCGTCGAGACTCTCGTCGGCCTCGATGTCGGGAATCGAGAGCTGCAGCAGCTCGTCGCGCGTGTAGCCGAGCAGCCGCGCGAACGCGGCATTGGCGTCGCGCAGGCGCCCCGCCGGGTCGGCCGCGAAGAAGCCGTCGTTCGTGTTCGCGAGGATCAGCTCGGTCCGGCGGCTCTGCCGCTCGAGCTCGGCGGTGCGTTCGCGCACGCGCTGCTCGAGTGCCTCGTTGGCCTCGCGCAGCGCGCCTTCGGCGCGCTTGCGCTCGCTGATGTCGCGAGCGAAGCAGAAGCCGTAAGACTGCCCGTCGACCGGGATGTGGCTGGCGGTGATCTCGACCGAGAACACGCTGCCGTCGGCGCGGCGGTGGCGCGTTTCGAAGACGACGGCACCTTCGCGCTGCAGGCGCTGCAGCAGCGGCGCCCACTGTGCCGGCGTGAAGTCGGGGTCGAAGCTCCAGACCTCGCGCCCGACGAGCTCCTCGGTGCGCAGCCCGAGGCTGCGGCAGGCCTGTTCGTTGCAGCGCGCGACGCGGCCCTGGCCGTCGATCCAGAACGCCGCGTCGGGGCTGTGGTCGATCGCGAACTGCGTCAGCTCGAGCTGGCGCTCGATGCGCCGGCGCTGCGAAGCCTCGCGCTCGGGGTCGACGGCGTGCAGCGCACACAGCGCTCGCCGCGGCGGGCCGGCGTCGAGCCGGATCACGCAGAACTCGGCGTCCCACGCGGTGCCGTCTGCCCGCCGCTGGCGCCAGCCGAAGGCACCGGCCGCAGCGAGCGCACGCTCGGCGAACGCGGCCGCGCGCGGGGCGTCGGGCGGCGACAGCTCGTCGAGCGGCCGCCCCTGCAGCGCGTCGGCAGCGACGCCGTACTGCGAGGCGGCCGCAGCGTTGCTGCCAACGAGGCGGCCCGCGTCGAGGTCGACCTCGACGACGGGCAGCGGCGACGACGCGAAGTCGGCGAGCGACAGGCGGCGGGAGGGCTCGGCGGCGGTCAAGGCTGGCTCCAGGGCACGGTGGCGCTCGTCGCGGCCGCGCCGGCCGTCGCCATCGGACGCCACGCGAGGGACGATGCCCCTGGAGGGATCATCGCATCGCCGCCCACACCGCCGCCCCGGGGCAAACGCGCGGGCGGCGCAGCGGCATCCGCGCCGTCATCGGCTGCCGTGCCGCGTCAGCCGACGCGGCAGACCTTGAGCATGTTGGTGCCGCCGGGGTAGCCCATCGGCTCGCCGCAGGTGATCGCGTAGGTGTCGCCGGGCTTGAGCACGCCGCGCTCGACGAGCAGCGCCTCGGCGTCGCGCAGCGCCTCGTCGCGGTCGGTGTGCACCGCCATCAGGATCGGGCGCACGTTGCGGTACAGCGCCATGCGACGCAGCGTCGCGCGCTGCGTCGTGACGCCGTAGATCGGCACGTCGATGCGGTGGCGGCTCATCCACAGCGCCGTCGAGCCGCTCTCGGTCAGCGCGACGATCGCCTTGCAGCCGAGCTGGTACGCGGTGAAAAGGGCCCCCATCGCGATGCTCTGATCGATGCGCCCGTAGCGGCGCGCAGCGAAATCGGCCTCGACGAGCCGGTACTCCTCGGCGCGCTCGGCGGCCTCGCAGATCGAGGCCATCGTCTCGACGGTCTCGACCGGGTACTTGCCGGTGGCGGTCTCGGCGCTGAGCATCACGGCATCCGTCCCGTCGTGCACCGCGTTGGCGACGTCGCTGACCTCGGCGCGCGTGGGCACCGGGTTGACGATCATGCTCTCCATCATCTGCGTCGCGGTGATCACGACGCGGTCGTGCGCACGCGCGAGCTTGATCATGCGCTTTTGCAGCGCCGGCACCGCGGCGTTGCCGACCTCGACGGCGAGGTCGCCGCGCGCGACCATGATGCCGTCGCTGGCCTTGAGGATCGCCTCGAGCTGCGGGATCGCCTCGCTGCGCTCGATCTTGGCAATCAGCCCCGGCTTGTGGCGCCACGGCTCGCCGGCGACGTTGGCGAGCTGGCGCGCCATCTCCATGTCGGTGGCGCTCTTCGGGAAGCTCACCGCGAGGTACTCGCACTGGAACGACATCGCGGTCTTGATGTCGTCCATGTCCTTCGAGGTCAGCGCCGGTGCGGTCAGGCCGCCGCCCTGCTTGTTGATGCCCTTGTTGTTGGCGAGCACCCCGCCGACCTTGACGACGGTGTGCACTTGCTCGCCGCGCACCGCGGTGACGTCGAGCACGAGCAGGCCGTCGTTGAGCAGCAGCGTGTCGCCGGGGCGCACGTCGCGCGGCAGCTCCTTGTAGTCGAGGCCCACGCGCTCGTGGTTGCCCAGCCCCGTGTAGCCGGCATCGAGCACGAAGGACTGCCCCGGCTCGAGCACGGTCTGCCCACCCTCGAACTTGCCGACGCGGATCTTGGGCCCCTGCAGGTCGGCCATGATCGCGACCTCCTTGCCCACGCGCTGCGCCGCTTCGCGCACCGCGTGCGCGCGCTCGACGTGGTCGGCCGCGCTGCCGTGCGAGAAGTTCAGCCGCACCACGTCGACGCCGGCGCGGATCAGCCGCTCGAGCATCTCGGGCGACGACGTCGCCGGTCCGATGGTGGCGACGATCTTGGTCTGACGGGGCATGCAAGGGCTCCAGGAAGCGCGGCGATTATCGCGAGGGGGTGACGCGCCGGCCTCAGCGCGCGCCGGCCACGTCGGCGACGACGAGCGCCGTCATGTTGACGACGCGGCGCATCGTCGCCGACGGCGTCAGGATGTGCGCCGGCCGCGCCGCACCGAGCAGGATCGGCCCGATCGTCACACCCTGGCCGCCGGTGGTCTTCAGCACGTTGAACAGGATGTTGGCCGCGTCGAGGTTGGGCAGCACGAGCAGGTTGGCCTCGCCGACGAGCGACGAGTCGGCGATGAAGCGGCGGCGGATCGCCGCATCGAGCGCGGCGTCGCCGTGCATCTCGCCGTCGCACTCGACGCCGGGCGCGAGCGCCTTGAAGCGCTCGGCCGCGGCGCGCATGCGCCGCGCCGACGCGCGCTTGGACGAGCCGAAACACGAGTGCGACACGAACGCCACCTTCGGCGGCAGCCCGAAGCGGCGCACCTCGTCGGCGGCCATGCGCGCGATCTCGGCGAGCTGCTCGGCGTCGGGCTCGTCGTTGACGAAGGTGTCAGCGATGAACAGCGTGCGCCCCTCGAGCAGCAGCGCGTTCATCGTCGCGAACGTGCGCGCCTGCGGCTGCAGGCCGATGACGTCGCGCACGTGCTCGAGGTGCGCATCGAAGCGCCCGACGAGCCCGGTGAGCATCGCGTCGGCCTCGCCGCGGCGCAGCATCAGCGCGCTGATCAGCGTGTTCGAGCGCCGCACCGCGGCCTTCGCGATGTCGGGCGTGACGCCGTCGCGCTTCATCAGCGCGTGGTACAGCTCCCAGTACTCGCGGTAGCGCGGGTCGTCCTCGGGGTCGGTCAGCTCGAAGTCGACACCGGGCTTCAGCCGCAGGCCCGCGCGCTCGAGACGCATCGCCACCACCGCGCGCCGGCCGACGAGGATCGGCTGTGCAAGGCCCTCGTCGCACACGACCTGCACCGCACGCAGCACGCGCTCGTCCTCGCCGTCGGCGTAGACGACGCGCGCCGTGCCCTTGGCGCGCTGCGCCTTCGCGGCGGCGAAGACCGGGCGCATCACCATGCCGGTCTGGTAGACGAAGCGGGTGAGCGACTGGCGGTACGCGTCGAGGTCGGCGATCGGCCGCGTCGCGACCCCCGACTCGACCGCCGCCTGCGCGACCGCCGGCGCGATGCGCAGGATCAGCCGCGAGTCGAACGGCTTCGGGATCAGGTAGTCCGGCCCGAAGCTCAGCTCCTGCCCGGCGTACGCGGCGGCGACCTCGTCGCTCGTCTCGGCCTTGGCCAGCGCGGCGATCTCGCGCACGCAGGCCAGCTTCATCGCCTCGGTGATCTTCGTCGCGCCGCAGTCGAGCGCGCCGCGGAAGATGTACGGGAAGCACAGGACGTTGTTGACCTGGTTCGGGTAGTCCGAGCGGCCGGTGGCGACGATGCAGTCGGGGCGCGCCTGCTTCGCGAGCTCGGGCCGGATCTCGGGCTCGGGGTTCGCGAGCGCGAGGATGATCGGCTTCGGCGCCATCGTCGCGACCATCTCGGGCGTCAGCACGCCGGCTGTCGAGCAGCCGAGGAACACGTCGGCGTCGCGCACCACGTCGGCCAGCGTGCGCGCGGCGGTGACCTGGCAGTAGCGCTGCTTGCTCTCGTCGAGGCGGCCGGCCTTTACGTCGTCGCGCTCCGACTGGATCACGCCCTTGCTGTCGACGACGAAGACGTGCTCGCGCTTGACGCCGAGCGCGACCATCGTGTCCAGGCACGCGATCGCCGCCGCGCCGGCGCCCGAGACCGCGACCTTGATCGCGCCGATGCTCCTGCCGGTCAGCTCCAGCCCGTTGAGCAGCGCGGCGCTGGAGATGATCGCGGTGCCGTGCTGGTC
This sequence comes from Azohydromonas sediminis, assembly GCF_003574675.1. Classification (GTDB taxonomy): domain Bacteria; phylum Pseudomonadota; class Gammaproteobacteria; order Burkholderiales; family Burkholderiaceae_C; genus Calidifontimicrobium; species Calidifontimicrobium sediminis. The sequence goes on along the minus strand of NZ_QOAZ01000008.1, from coordinate 29,867 downwards.
GTCGTGGAACACCGGGATCTTCATGCGCTCGCGCAGCTTCTTCTCGATGTAGAAGCACTCGGGCGCCTTGATGTCCTCGAGGTTCACGCCACCCAGCGTCGGCTCGAGCGCGGCGATGATGTCGACGAGCTTGTCGGGGTCCTTCTCGGCGAGCTCGATGTCGAAGACGTCGATGCCGGCGAACTTCTTGAACAGGCAGCCCTTGCCTTCCATCACCGGCTTGCCCGCCAGCGGCCCGATGTCGCCGAGGCCGAGCACCGCGGTGCCGTTGGTGACGACGCCGACCAGGTTCGCGCGCGACGTGTACTCGGCCGCGGCCGCCGGGTCGTCGGCGATCGCCAGGCACGCGTAGGCCACGCCCGGCGAGTACGCGAGCGACAGGTCGCGCTGGTTCGACAGCGGCTTGGTCGGCGTGACGGCGACCTTGCCGCGGGTGGGTGCGCGGTGGTACTCGAGCGCGGCGTCGCACAGCGCCTGTTCGGCCGGCGACAGGTCGGCCGTCTTCGAAGGGGGCATGGGTCGTCTCCTCGTGCGTCGTTCGACGACCCGCAGCGTACCGCGGTGCGCCGGCGGCGATTGCGCCGCCGGCGTCAACACTGAATCAACCGGCCGCGCGCTTGGCGAGGATCTCGAACGCCGGCAGCGTCTTGCCCTCGAGCACCTCGAGGAAGGCGCCGCCGCCCGTCGAGATGTAGCCGATGTCCTTCTCGATGCCGTACTTCGCGATCGCCGCGAGCGTGTCGCCGCCGCCCGCGATGCTGAACGCGGGACTCGCAGCGATCGCGCGCGCGACCGTCTCGGTGCCCTTGGCGAAGGCGTCGAACTCGAACACGCCCACCGGCCCGTTCCAGACGATGGTGCCGGCGGCCTTGAGCTTGTCGGCGAGCATCGCGGCCGTCTTCGGGCCGATGTCGAGGATCATGTCGTCGGCGGCGACGTCGCCCGCCGCCTTCACGGTGGCCGGCGCGTCGGCCTTGAACTCCTTCGCGACGACGACGTCGACGGGAATCGGCACCTCGGCGCCGCGCGCGGCCATCGCGTCGATCACCGCCTTCGCCTCGCCGACGAGGTCGGGCTCGGCCAGGCTCTTGCCGATCGGCAATCCGGCGGCGAGCATGAACGTGTTGGCGATGCCGCCGCCGACGATCAGACCGTCGACGTTCTTCGCGAGGCTCTGCAGGATCGTCAGCTTGGTGCTGACCTTGCTGCCGGCCACGATCGCCAGCAGCGGGCGCTTGGGCTGCGCGAGCGCCTTCGTGATGGCGTCGATCTCGGCGGCCAGCAGCGGCCCGGCGCAGGCCACCGGCGCGAACTGCGCGATGCCGTAGGTGCTCGCCTCGGCACGGTGCGCGGTGCCGAACGCGTCGTGCACGAAGATGTCGCACAGCGCGGCCATCTTGCGCGCCAGTGTCTCGTCGTTCTTCTTCTCGCCCTTGTTGAGGCGGCAGTTCTCGAGCAGCACGACCTGGCCGGGCTTGACGTCGACGCCGTCGACCCAGTTCGCGACCAGCGGCACGTCGCGGCCGAGCAGTTCGCCCAGGCGCTTGGCCACCGGCGCCAGCGAGTCCTCGGGCTTGAACACGCCCTCGGTCGGGCGGCCGAGGTGGCTCGTGACCATCACCGCGGCGCCGGCCTTGAGCGCCATCTCGATGCACGGCACCGACGCGCGGATGCGCGTGTCCTCGGTGATGCGGCCGCTGTCGTCCTGCGGCACGTTGAGGTCGGCGCGGATGAACACGCGCTTGCCGGCCACCTGGCCTTGCGCGACGAGATCGGCGAAACGAAGGACGTTCATGGGCGGGTCTCCGTGGGGGGGGTGCAGGGCGGGCGGCGTCGATACCCCTCATTGTATGAAGGCCATCGCTGCGCCGGAACCGCGATTGTGGTCGCTCGCTACCAGCCCAGGCCGAGTCGCAGCACGAGCATCACCGCGGTGCCGCTGACGATGGTGCCGAGGATGTCGCGCCGCCAGAAGTAGTACGCCGTCGCGGCGGCGACGGCGAACAGCCGCGCGTCGCGCCAGGTGTCGATCAGCCGGCCCTGCGTCATCACGACCTCGGGCGCGACGACCGCCGCCAGCGCCGCGAGCGGCGCGTAGCGCAGGCCCTCGCGCAGCCAGCCCGGCATCGGCACCTCGCGCCGCGGCAGAAAGAAGAACGCGCGCGTGACGACGGTGATCACGCCGAGCCCGACGATCGTCAGCGCCACCTCCCACCCGTTCATGCCAGCGCTCTCCTCCGGTCATGGCGGAACCCCCTCTGCGCGGGAGGAACGCGCTCGCTTTGCAACGGCCATGCGGGAGCGCTCATCGCCGCACCCTGCGGCGCCCGGGGGCGTGGTCGATCAGCAGCGCGATCGCGACCGCCGCGGCGATCGCGACGACGATGTTCAGCCGCAGCGGCAGCGCGTACGCCGCGACGGCGGCGCACGACGCGACGCCGGCGGCGACCCAGCTCGCGCGGTCGTGGAGCAGCGAGTAGCTCACACCCAGCAGCGCGATGACGCCGGCGAAGCCGAGTCCCCAGTGCGTCGGCACGAGGTCGGCGAGGAAGATGCCGGCCAGCGACGCCGACTGCCACGACGTCCAGTTCGTCGCGACGCCGCCCCAGAAGTACGGCAGCTGCTCCGGCGCCGGCTTGGGCTCGGGGAAGCGGCGCATGAACAGCACGTAGTTCAGGTCGGCGGTGAAGTAGCCCACGCGCAGCCGCATCGACAGCGGCAGGTGCGCGAAGTACGGCCGCCACTGCGCGCTGAAGATCACGAAGCGCAGGTTGACGCACAGCGCGGTGGTCCACACGACCCAGATCGGCGCGCCCGACGCGATCAGCGGCAGCGACGCGAGCTGCGCGCTGCCGGCGTAGACGACGAGCGACATCAGCACCGACAGCGGCACGCCCAGCCCGCTCTTGACCATCGCGACACCGGTGACCATGCCCCACGCGGCGATGCCCAGCGCGATGCCGGTCATCTCGCGCGCGCCGCGGCGGAACTCGGGGTGGCGCCAGGTCGGCACCGGCAGGGCAACGGTACTCGGGCTCATCGGCCGCATTGTCGGTGGCAGCGCATGACGCTGCCGGGGCGGCCGCGGTGCCGCGCCGCGGGGCGGTCAAGACGGCTCGCGCTTGCCGCGTTCGGCGCGCTCGGCGCCGTCACCGGCGGCCGTGCCCGGTGCCGTGAGCTGAGGCGCGACGGCCTCGATCTGGTTCTCGCGCATGTAGTCGTTCATTTCGCGCCAGCCGGCGAAGATGGCGGCCTTGTCGGCGCGGCGGTTCAGCGCGTAGCAGTCCTCGATCGCGCGCCCTGCATGACGGCAGGCGGCGCCGATCGCGCGTCCCTCGGCATCGCGCCGCTCGGCCACCTTCGCGGGCGTGTCGATGCCCAGCGCACCGAGGTCGCAGCCGGCCAGCAGCGACGTCGCGGCGAGCAGCAGCGGGGCGAGGGGCAGGCGGATCGACGCGGACACGAGCGGCATATCGGCCGCCGTGCGCTGCGACTTGAGCCGAGAGCGACGACGTGCGGCGCTCAGCGCCCCGGGCCGAGCGTGGCGCCGACCGCGAGCGGGTGCGACTGCAGGAACGCCGCCGCGCCGACGCGGCGCCCGCCCGGGCGCTGCAGCTCCAGCAGGTCGAGCGCGCCGCGCCCGCAGGCCACCGTCAGCCGCCCGCCGCCGGCGGCGAGCACGGTGCCTGGCGGCGCCGCGGGCGCGTCGCCGCGCACCGCGGCGCGCCACAGCTTGACGGCTTCGCCGCCGGCGTCGAAGTGCAACCCCGGCGCCGGGTCGAACGCGCGCGCGCGGCGCTCGATCGCGGCGGCGTCGGCCGTCCAGTCGATGCGCGCCTCGGCCTTGTCGATCTTGTGGGCGTAGGTCACGCCGTTGGCCGGCTGCGGCGTGCACGCCAGCGTGCCCGCCGCCGCGCGGCGCAGCGCCTCGACGACGAGGCGCGCACCGAGCACAGCCAGCCGCTCGTGCAGCGTCGCCGTCGTGTCGTCGGCGCCGATCGGCACCGCCTCGGCCAGACACATCGCGCCGGTGTCCAGGCCCTCGTCCATCTGCATGATCGTGACGCCGGTCACCGCGTCGCCGGCCTCGATCGCGCGCTGGATCGGCGCCGCGCCGCGCCAGCGCGGCAGCAGCGACGCGTGGATGTTCAGGCAGCCCACACGCGGCAGCTCGAGCACCCAGCGCGGCAGGATCAGCCCGTACGCGGCGACGACGAGCACGTCGGGTGCGGCGGCCTCGAGCGCGGTGCGCGCCGCGGCGGCGTCGTCGGCGAAGCGGCCGTCGAGCCGCAGGCTGCGCGGCTGGGCGACGGCCACGCCCAGCGCCTGCGCGAGCTGCTTGACCGGCGAGGCCTGCAGCTTCATCCCGCGGCCGGCCGGCCGGTCGGGCTGCGTGAGCACCAGCGGCACCGTGTGGCCCGCCGCGGTGATGGCGGCCAGCGCGACGCGGGCGAACTCGGGCGTGCCGGCGAAGGCAACGCGCAGCGAGGACGCCTCAGGCACGGCGACGCGCAGGTTCAGACGCGCTGCTCGTCGCGCGCGCGCTTGATCAGCTTGCTGCGGATGCGCTCGCGCTTGAACGGGCTCAGGTACTCGACGAAGACCTTGCCGAGCAGGTGGTCCATCTCGTGCTGCACGCACACCGCCGTCAGCCCGTCGGCGTCGAACTCGTACGGCTGGCCATCGCGGTCGAGCGCGCGCACGCGCACGCGCGCGGGGCGTTCGACGCGGTCGAAGATCGTCGGCACCGACAGGCAGCCCTCCTCGGCGGTGGCGGTCTCGTCGCTGCGCCAGACGATCTCGGGGTTGATCAGCACGCGTGGCTGGTCGTGCGTCGGCGAGGTGTCCATCACGATCACGCGCTCGTGCACGTCGACCTGGGTGGCCGCGAGCCCGACGCCGTCGTTGGCGTACATCGTCTCGAGCATGTCGTCGACGAGCTGGCGGATGCGCGCGTCGACGGCCTCGACGGGCCGGGCCACCTTGTGCAGCCGCGGGTCGGGGTAGCGCAGGATCGTCAGTCGGGCCATGGCGAGGTACCCCGCACGGCCTGCTCGCGACGCCGCGCGAGTGGGCCGTTGCTTCGTTGCCGTATCAAGACGTTAGGGGCAGAATCTTCGGGAAATCATGAGCATTTTCGCCGATCGGGTCCGCGCCGGGCGGTGCATGCTTGGATAACCTCGCGACACGCGACGGCGTGTGCCGCCGGCGCCGCACAACACGTTGGGACCCCCCGTGGAGAGTCTGTTCATGATGCACCGCCCGCCTGCACGCGTGAGCGCGCGCCGCCGCACTGCGCTGACCGTCACCGGCCTTTGCCTGGCCGGATGGGCCGTCCCGGCCCTCGCGACGAACTTCCCGGTGCTGCCGCAGTGGCGGGCGACGGCCGAGCAGGTCGCGCAGGCCGGCGTGCCGCTGTCGGAACTCGCGCCGAACGCGCCCGACAGCTACACCGTCAAGCGTGGCGACACGCTGTGGGACATCTCGAAGCTGTTCCTCACGAGCCCGTGGCGCTGGCCGGAACTGTGGGGCATGAACCTCGAGCAGATCCGCAACCCGCACCTGATCTACCCCGGGCAGATCCTGGTGCTCGAGAAGGCCAACGGGCGCGCGCGGCTGACCGTCGCGCAGCCGGTCGGTGACGGCGGCGTCGAAAAGCTGTCGCCGCGCGTGCGCTCGGAGCCGCTCGGCGACGGCGCCATCGCATCGATCCCGCTGCACCTGATCGCACCGTTCCTCAACGAGGCCGTCGTGTTCAACAGCGACGAGCTCGCCAGCGCGCCGCGCGTCGTCGCGGCGCAGGAAGGCCGCGTGATGATGTCGCGCGGCGACACGGCCTACGTGCGCGGCGACATCGCCGACCTGCGCGACTGGCGCGTCTTCCGCGAGGCGCGCCCGCTCGTCGACCCGCAGACGCGCGAAGTGCTGGGCTACGAGGCGCGCTTCGTCGGCACCGCGGAGTACGTGCGCCCGGGCCGCGTGCAGGCGCGCGCCGACGGCAAGGACGAGATCGTGCCGGCCACGTTCCGCGTCACCAGCGTGCGGCAGGAGGTGGGCATCGGCGACCGGCTGGCCCCGGTGGCCGAGCGCGACTTCGCGAGCTATGCGCCGCATTCGCCGGCCCGCCCGATCGACGGGCGCATCGTCTCGATCTACGGCGACGCGCTGACCGCCGGACAGAACCAGATCGTCGCGCTCAACCGCGGGCGCGCCGACGGCCTCGAGCGCGGCCACGTGCTCGCACTGTGGCGCGACGGCACGCGCGTGCCCGACCGCACCGACCCGCAACGCCCGCTGATCAAGCTGCCCGACGAGCGCCACGGCCTGCTGTTCGTGTTCCGCGTGTTCGACCGCGTTTCGTACGCGCTGATCCTGAACGTGCTCGACCCGGTGCGCCCCGGCGACCGCTTCACGCAGCCCTGAGGGCGGCCGCGCGGGCATGGCCGGCGTCGACGACGAGCTCGCCGCCTGGCTGCGCCTGCTGCTGAGCCCGGGCGTCGGCCGCGACGCCGCCCGGCGCCTGCTCGCCGCGTTCGGCTCGCCGCAGGCGGTGTTCGCCGCCTCGGCCACCGCCCGCCGTGCCGTCGTCCCGCCCTCGCTGGCCGAGGCCTTGGCCACCCCGCCCGAGTCGTGGCAGGCGCAGTGCGACGCCACCGCCGCATGGCTGGCCGGCGACGGGACGCGACGCATCGTCACGCTCGGCGACGCGCTGTACCCGCCCGCACTGCTGCACACGGCCGACCCGCCGCTGCTGCTGTTCGTGCACGGCCGCGTTGAACTGCTCGCCGCGCGCGACGCACTGGCCATCGTCGGCAGCCGCAACCCGACGGCGCAAGGGCGCGACAACGCACGCGCGTTCGCCGCGCACTTCGCCCGCGCCGGCTGGACCGTCGTCTCGGGGCTCGCACTGGGCATCGACGGCGCGGCGCACGAGGGCGCGCTCGAGGGCGGCGGCGGCACGGTCGCGGTGATGGGCACCGGCATCGACCGCGTCTACCCGGCACGCCACCGCGAACTGGCGCACCGCATCGCGCGCGACGGCGCGCTGGTCAGCGAGTTCCCGCTCGGCACGCCACCGCTGGCGGGCCACTTCCCGCAGCGCAACCGCCTCATCGCCGGGCTCGCACGCGGCACCCTGGTCGTCGAAGCGGCGCTCGAATCGGGCTCGCTGATCACGGCACGGCTGGCCGCCGAGGCCGGGCGCGAGGTGTTCGCGATCCCGGGCTCGATCCACTCGCCGCAGTCGCGCGGCTGCCACGCGCTGATCAAGCAGGGCGCCAAGCTCGTCGAGACGGCCGACGACGTGCTCGGCGAGTTCGGCAGCGCGCGCGGCGTGCCGGCCGCCACACCGGCGCCGGCGCCGCGCGACCCCGTGCTCGACGCCCTCGGCCACGACCCGGCCACGCTCGACGCGCTGGCCGCGCGCACCGGCTGGCCGGCGGCCGACCTGGCGGCCCGCCTGCTCGAGCTCGAACTAGAAGGGCACGTGCAGCGGCTGCCCGGTGGGATGTATCAGCGGCGCGAACGCGCCTGAGCCCCGCGCACCGACGCGGCGTGCGGCCGGTGGCGACGAATTCCCGCGACGGCGCCGCGGCCGCGACGATGCCTGCGCACCCCAAGGACCCGTCGGGTATAGTGGGCCGATGTTCGACGTGCTGGTCTATCTCTACGAGAACTACTGGCGCCCCGACGCGTGCCCGAGCCACGACCAACTCGCGCGCAAGCTGACGGCCGTCGGCTTCGAGTCGGACGAGATCCAGGAGGCGCTGACTTGGCTCGACGGGCTGGCGCAGGCCGCCGAGTCGTACACCGGCGAGCAAAGTGAGCGCGCGCTGCGCGTCTACTCGCCGGCAGAGCAGGAACGCCTCGGCGCCGAAGCGATCGGATTCATCAGTTTCCTCGAGGCCGCCGGCGTGCTGCCGCCGCCGATGCGCGAGATGGTGATCGACCGCGCCGCGGCGATCGGCTCCGGCCCGCTCGACCTCGAAGACCTGAAGATCATCGTGCTGATGGTCTTCTGGAGCCTCGGCGAAGAGCCCGACGCGCTGATCCTCGACGAGCTGCTCGTCGACGTCGACGAGCGCCTGATTCACTGACGCGCGGTCCGCGGGCCATCGCGCGTCGGCCGGCAGACACCACCCGGCCGACCTGACCGGTGCGCGGGCATCGGCCACCCGCCAGGACAACGCCGCAAGCCCTTGCGGGCGGATCAGTTCAGCAGCCGCGCCGGATCGACGTCGAGCTTGGCCAGCGCGGTGCGCGTCGCGCGCACCGTCAGCGACTCGTCCTGCGCCGGCTGCAGCAGCCCGGCCTGCAGGAACGCGGCCAGCGGCTGGCGCTGGAACAGCACGCAGCGCCCGCTTTGCGAGACGAACAGCGACAGCCGGCCGCGCAGGCCGCGCCAGGCCAGCTGCACCGGCTCGACGCGGCCGCGGTAGTCGAGCATGAACCAGCTGCCGACCTGCAGCTCGAGCGCCCACGCCATCATCGCCGCGGTGGGCATCGAGCCGCCGGCGGTGACGACTTCGAGCTCGCTGCTCTCGTAGCCCGACAGGTCGAGCACGAGCGACTCGTCGATCTGCAGGTTCGCCGCCTCGGGCAGCATCTCCTCCAGGCCCTCGAGCCGCTCCTTCAGTTCGTCCAGCCGCGCGGTCGGGATCGCCGCAGCCTTCGCGGTGAAGGCTGCGGCGAGCGCGTTGTTCAGCTCGGCGATGCGCTCGTCCTGGCGCTGCGGCGTGTAGCCGGCAAACGCCATGCCGTCGCGCAGCGTCTTGAGCAACGGCGGCAGCCGCCGGATCACCTCGGCGCGCTCGTCACGCGTGACCTTGGCGCCGGCCGACCAGATCAGGTCGGCCGCGGCGCGCTTCATCGTCTTCGTCTGTTCGCTGTGGGCACCGGTCTTCAGCGCCGTCATCGCGAGCACGTCGGCCCAGACCTGGAACAGGAACTGGCGCACGCCCTCCTGCACCGGCACGTTCTCGAGCATCCGGCGCAGCTCGATCGTGTACTGGATCGCCTTCTCCTCGCGCTGCTCGACCTGCTGCGCGAGCGACACGCCCTTGCGGCTGACCGCGTGGGTGTCCTTGAAGTAGCGCTCGAGGAACTTCTCGAACTCGATCAGCACGGTCTGGAACACGCGCCGGCCGGTGTCGGGGTACGCCTCGACGACCTGCACGATGCGCTTGATCTCCTGCTCGAGCGCGTCACCGGCGGCGAGCACCGTGCTGTCGAAGCCCATCACGCACGCGCCCATGCGGTCGATCAGCCGGCGCGCCGGGTGGTCGATCGTCGCGAAGAAGTCGGGTTCGCTGACCGCCACCCGCAGCACCGGCATCTGCAGCCGCGCGAACCACACCCGCACCGACGGCGGCAACCGCTCCTCGGTCAGGATGCTCTGGAACAGCAGCGCGACGATCTCGATCGTCGCGCGCTCGACCGGCGTGGCCGCCGCCTTCTTCAGCGCCTGCTTGTGCTGCTGCAGCGGCTCGAGCAGCGCCGGCGCCGTGACCGCCCCCCCCTGCACCGTGGCCGCCTCGAGCTTGGCGCGGATGCTCTGCTCGGCCACCGCCATCGCCTGCCGCAGGTTCGGCGACGCTGCCGCACCGACCGGCCGCGTGGCCGTGAAGCCCGGCAGGTGGCGGCTGACGAGGCGCGTCAGCCGGCTCAGCACGGCCTGCGCCTGCTCGGGCCCCTGGTGCATCGCGGGTGCGCGCGTCATCAGCCGCGTCTCGTCGCCGATGCCGCCGCCCGACGCGCTGCCCCCGGTGTGCCCGCCCGACCCGCCAGATCCGCCGGTGCGGCCCCTGCCGGCGCTGCCGCCACCGCCTCCACCCCAGCCACCAGCAAACGCCGCTGGCGGCGCGCCGTGCGCGCCGGTGATCGACGAGTAGCCGGTGTCGGTCGTCGCGGCCGACTCCTGCTGGCGCCGGATCATCGGCCGCAGGTCGACTTCGGGCAGCACGCCCTGCGCGGCCAGCGCGCGGTTGACCTCGTGATAGGCGAGTTCGACCAGATCGGCGAAGGCCTCGTGCAGCGACGACTGCAGCTCGCGCCAGCTCGACAGCTGCAGGCCGCAGCGGCTCCACGCGTCGACGACGATGCGCGCGAGCACGTGGGCGCGCAGCATGTCGTGCGCTTCGAGTTCCTCGCGCCCCTCGAGCGACGCCATGCGCGCGCGCACGTCGGCAAACTCCCACGACGCGCGGTCCATCATCGCCAGCGCGAGCCGCGAGCCGAGGATCTCGCGCTCGATCGTGTCGTCGTCGACGAGCGACAGCGGCTCGCGCTGCCCAGCGGCCGGCAGGCTCGCCGCGCGCGTGCCCGAGGCCCCGTACAGCAGCGCGTTGCGCAGCGCGCCGACCATCGCCTGGTGCCAGCTGGCCGCACCGCGGTGCAGCTCGAGCGCCATCTCGCGGCGGCGGAACGCGACCGCCGACTCGGCCGGCTTGTCGCGCAGCACGTTGGCCGCCTCGACGATGCCGTTGACCAGCCCGGGCAATCCCTTGACCAGCTGCTCGGTGTACAGGCGCCGGGCCTGCGCGGCCAGGCTGGACGGATCGACGTTGGCCATCGAAGGCGGTACGGCCAAATGTTGCCGGACTCTACACCACCGCCCCGGCGTTCGGATCGTTCGGGTCGCCTTCCTTGGCCGGGGAGGCCTTGAGCAGATCCTCGCGCTTGACGCCGAGCCACATCGCGATGCCCGAGGCGACGAAGATCGACGAGTAGATGCCGAACAGGATGCCGATCGTCAGCGCGAGCGAGAAGTAGTGCAGCGTCGGCCCCCCGAAGATCAGCATCGACAGCACCATCATCTGCGTCGAGCCGTGCGTGATGATCGTGCGGCTCCAGGTGCGCGAGATCGCGTGGTCGATGACCTCGGGCGTCGTCATCTTGCGCATCTTGCGGAACGTCTCGCGGATGCGGTCGAAGATGACGACCGACTCGTTGACCGAGTAGCCGAGCACGGCCAGCACCGCGGCCAGCACCGCCAGCGAGAACTCCCACTGGAAGAAGGCGAAGAAGCCGAGGATGATGACCACGTCGTGCAGGTTCGCGACGATGCCGGCGACCGCGAACTTCCACTCGAAGCGGATCGCGAGGTAGATCATGATGCCGACGATCGTGAACGCGAGCGCGATCGCGCCGTCGCGCGCGAGCTCGGCGCCCACCGACGGGCCGACGAACTCGGTGCGCATCAGCCGCACCGGCTCGCTGCCGTCGGGCCGCTTGCACGACGGTCGGCTGACCTGCTCGCCCTGCGGCGTCGTGTACTGCGCAGTGGTCACCACGCCCTGCTCGGCGCGGCAGATCTCGGCGAAGGTCTGCGCGGCCACCGCGTCCTGCTGGCGCTCGCCGCGGATCGGCAGTCGGATCAGCACGTCGCGCGAGGTGCCGAACTTCTGCACCTGCACCTCGCCGAAGCCCATCGCCTCGACGATGCCGCGCGTGCGCTCGATATCGGCCGCCTGCGCATACTCGACCTCGAGCACGCTGCCGCCGGTGAACTCGATCGACAGGTTCAAGCCGCGCGTCGCGAGAAAGAACACCGCGAGCAGGAACGTGACGAGCGAGACGACGTTGAGCGCCAGCGCGTGGCGCATGAACGGGATGTCGCGCCGGATACGGAAGAATTCCATCGTCGTTCCTCGCCGTCTCAGGCGCCGCGCGCCGGCGTGCCGTCGGCGTCGGGCCGCCAGACCTGCCCGATCGACACCGACTTGAGCTTCTTCTGCCGGCCGTACCACAGGTTCACGAGCCCGCGCGAGAACACGACGGCCGAGAACATCGAGGTCAGGATGCCCAGGCAGTGCACGACGGCGAACCCGCGCACCGGGCCCGAACCGAACGCCAGCAGCGCGACGCCGGCGATCAGCGTCGTGACGTTCGAGTCGAGGATCGTTCCCCACGCGCGCTCGTAGCCGTTGTGGATCGCCAGCTGCGGTGGCGCGCCGCCGCGCAGTTCCTCGCGTACGCGCTCGTTGATCAGCACGTTGGCGTCGATGGCCATGCCCAGCGTCAGCGCGATTGCCGCGATGCCCGGCAGCGTCAGGGTGGCCTGCAGCATCGACAGCGCCGCCACCAGCAGCAGCAGGTTGAACGCCAGCGCCAGCGTGCTGAACACGCCGAACAGCGCGTAGTACGTGCACATGAACACCGCGATCGCGACGAAGCCCCACAGCACGCTGTTGAAGCCCTGCGCGATGTTCTCGGCGCCCAGGCTCGGGCCGATCGTGCGCTCCTCGATGATCTCCATCGGCGCGGCCAGCGAGCCGGCGCGCAGCAGCAGCGCGACGTCGGCCGCCTCCTGCGTCGTCATGCGCCCGCTGATCTGCACGCGCCCGCCGGCGATCTCGCTGCGGATCACCGGCGCGGTGACGACCTCGCCCTTGCCCTTCTCGAACAGCAGGATCGCCATGCGCTTGCCGACGTTCTCGCGCGTGACGTCGCGGAAGATGCGCGCGCCCTTGGCGTCGAGCGTCAGGTGCACCGCCGGCTCGTGCGTCTGGCTGTCGAAGCCGGGCTGCGCGTCGGTGAGGTTCTCGCCGGTGAGGATGACCTGCCGCTTGACGATCAGCGGCGCGCCGCCGCGCTCGACGTAGCGCTCGGTGCCGAAAGGCACCGGTCCCTGCCCGACCGCCGCGGCCGCGGCCTCGGCGCTGTCGTCGACGAGGCGCACCTCGAGCGTCGCGGTGCGGCCGATGATGTCCTTGGCCTTGGCCGTGTCCTGCACGCCGGGCAGCTGGACGACGATGCGGTCGAGCCCCTGCTGCTGGATCACCGGCTCGGCCACGCCGAGCTCGTTGACGCGGTTGTTCAGCGTCGTGATGTTCTGCTTGAGCGCCTGCTCCTGCAACGCGCGCGCGGCCTCGGGGCGCAGCGTGCCGACGAGGCGCAGCGCCTCGCCCTCGCCCGCCTCGACCCAGTTGACTTCGGGCAGGCGTTCGCGCAGCACGGCCAGCGCAGCGGCGCGCGTGGCCGCGTCGCGGAACCGCACCTCGACGGCCTGGCCCTCGCGCGTGACGCCGGCGTGGCGCACGTCGCGCTCGCGCAGCAGCGTGCGCGCGTCGCTGGCGAGCGTCTCGGCGCGCCGCGTCAGCGCCGCCTGCATGTCGACCTGCATCAGGAAGTGCACGCCACCGCGCAGGTCCAGCCCGAGATACATCGGCAGCGCGCGGATCGACGCGAGCCAGGCCGGCGAGCGGCTCACCAGGTTCAGCGCGACGATGTACGACGGGTCGGCCGGGTCGGGGTTGAGCGCCTGCGCGATGACGTCGCGCGCGCGGATCTGCTCGTCGGTGTTGGCAAAGCGCGCGCGCACCGAGTTGCCGTCGAACTGCACGCCATCGGGCGTGAGGCCGGCCGCCGCGAGGGCGTCGCGCACGCGCGTGGCCAGCTGCGCGTCGACACGCACGGTGACCTTGCCGCTCGACACCTGCACGGCCGGCGCCTCGCCGAAGAAGTTCGGCAGCGTGTAGAGCAGGCCGACCACCAGCGCGACCGCGAGGATCGCGTACTTCCACCAAGGGTAACGGTTCATGCGGGGTCCTCCGGCAGCCGCGGGGGCGCCGTCTCGGGCGCGGGCGGCCCGCCGCGGGGCCGCGCCGGCGCCGCGGGCGTCACTTCAGCGTGCCCTTGGGCAGCACCTGCGCCACCGCGTTGCGCTGCACCTGCACCTCGACGCCGTCGGCGATCTCGACGCCGATGTAGCTGTCGCCGAGCTTGCTGATGCGCCCGGCCAAGCCACCGGCGGTGACGATCTCGTCGCCCTTGGCCAGCGCCTCGACCATCGCCTTGTGCTCCTTCTGGCGCTTCATCTGCGGGCGGATCATGATGAAGTAGAGCACCACGAACATCAGCACGAGCGGCAGCAGGCTCAGCAGGCTCGACTCGGCCCCGCTGGTCGCGGCGGGCGCGGCTTGGGCATACGCGGTGGAGATCAACACGTCACGGTCCTCGATGGATGGGGATGCCCGGCAGGGCGGAAGCGCGAGATTCTAGGTCGCGCGCGGCGGCGGGAAGACAACGCCGCAAACGACGCAGGCCCCGTGAGGGGCCTGCGAGCGAAACTGGTTGCGGGGGCAAGATTTGAACTTGCGACCTTTGGGTTATGAGCCCAACGAGCTACCAGACTGCTCCACCCCGCGATTGAAATTCGAATTATAGCGACAAACGCGCCGCTGTCACTGCGCGCTCTCGGCGGCCGCCTCTTCGGTCTTAGGCTGCGGCCGGTCGACGAGCTCGACATAGGCCATCGGCGCGTTGTCGCCGACACGGAAGCCCATCTTCAGGATGCGCGTGTAGCCGCCCGGGCGCGTCTGGTAGCGCGGGCCGAGCTCGGCGAACAGCTTGGTGACGACGTCGCGGTCGCGCAGGCGCGCGAACGCGAGGCGCCGGTTGGCCAGCGTGGGCTGCTTGCCCAGCGTGATCAGCGGCTCGACGACGCGGCGCAGCTCCTTGGCCTTCGGCAGCGTGGTCTTGATCGCCTCGTGGCGCAGCAGCGAGACGCACATGTTGCGCAGCATCGCGAGGCGATGCTCGCTCGTGCGGTTGAGCTTGCGGAGTCCGTGACGGTGACGCATGGTGCTTTCCTTTCCTTATTGAACCCCGGCCGGATCAGGTACCGGGGGTTGCACGCGAGTTGCGGGCCCGGGCCTATCGCTTGTCGAGGCCCTGCGGCGGCCAGTTCTCGAGACGAGACCCGAGCGTCAGGCCGCGCGAGGCGAGCACTTCCTTGATCTCGTTGAGCGACTTGCGGCCCAGGTTCGGCGTCTTCAGCAGCTCGGTCTCGGTGCGCTGGATCAGGTCGCCGATGTAGTAGATGTTCTCGGCCTTCAGACAGTTCGCCGAGCGCACGGTCAGCTCGAGCTCGTCGACCGGGCGCAGCAGGATCGGGTCGAAGCTGGCCGCCTGGCGCTGCTGCGGCTGGAACAGGCCTTCCTCGGCACCGACGTCGATCTGCGCGAACACCGCGATCTGCTCGACCAGGATCTTGGCCGACGCGCGGATCGCTTCCTCGGGGCTGATCGCGCCGTTGGTCTCGATCTCCATCACGAGCTTGTCGAGGTCGGTGCGCTGCTCGACGCGGGCGTTCTCGACCGAATAGCTCACACGCTTGACCGGCGAGAACGACGCGTCGAGCACGATGCGGCCGATCGACTTGGTCGGCTCGTCGCCGTAGCGGCGCAGGTTGCCCGGCACGTAGCCGCGACCCTTCTCGACCTTGATCTGCATGTCGAGCTTGCCGCCCTGCGCCAGGTGCGCGATGACGTGCTCGGGGTTCACGATCTCGACGTCGTGCGGGCACTGGATGTCACCCGCCGTGACGGGGCCCTCGCCCTCCTTGCGCAGCACGAGCGTGACCTCCTCGCGGTTGTGCAGCTTGAACACCACGCCCTTGAGGTTGAGCATGATGTGCACGACGTCTTCCTGCACGCCGTCGATCGTCGAGTACTCGTGCAGCACACCCGCGATCGTCACTTCGGTCGGCGCGTAGCCCACCATCGACGACAGCAGCACGCGGCGCAGCGCGTTGCCCAGCGTGTGGCCGTAGCCGCGCTCGAACGGCTCGAGCGTCACCTTGGCGCGGTGACCGGCGCCGGGCAGCGGCTCGACGTGGATGGCTTTGGGCTTCAGCAGATTGGTTTGCATCGAATCGTGTTCCTCTCAATACCCTCGGCTCGTTACACCGATAAGGCTGATGGACCGCGCCGGGGAAATGACGACGGGCGGCGACCCGGCAAGCGCCGCCTGTCCGCTGGCGGCGCCGGGCACTGGGCCCGGCACCGCGGATCTGCACGCGTCAGCGCGAATACAGCTCGACGATCAGCGACTCGTTGATCTCGGCGCCAAACTGGTCGCGGTCGGGCACCTTCTTGAACGTGCCCTCCATCTTCGCGCTGTCGACGCTGACCCATTCGGGCAGGCCCACCGACTCGGCGAGCTTGAGCGCGTCCTGGATGCGCAGTTGCTTCTTCGCCTGTTCGCGCACCGCGACGACGTCACCCGGCTTGACCAGGAACGACGGGATGTTGACGACCTGGCCGTTGACGGTGATCGCGCGGTGCGAGACGAGCTGGCGCGCCTCGGCGCGCGTCGAGCCGAAGCCCATGCGATAGACGACGTTGTCCAGCCGCGACTCGAGCAGCGACAGCAGGTTCGAGCCGGTGTTGCCCTTGCGGCGCTCGGCCTCGGCGAAGTAGCGCCGGAACTGGCGCTCGAGCACGCCGTACATGCGCTTGACCTTCTGCTTCTCGCGCAGCTGCACGCCGTAGTCGGACGTGCGCGAGCCGCTGGTGCGGCCGTGCTGGCCGGGCTTGCTGTCGAACTTCGCCTTGTCGCCGATCGGGCGGCGAGCGCTCTTCAGGAAGAGGTCGGTGCCCTCGCGACGCGAGAGCTTGGCCTTGGGGCCGAGGTAACGTGCCACGTTCAGTCCTTCTCAGTTCAAGCTGACGCGAAAGCGGGCCTTCGCGCGAGTCCGGCGGATGTTGTTGTGGGCGCTCGGACGGTGGTCTTCGGTGTCGCCTCGCGGCGTCGGTCAAAACGCCGACGCCGCCCGAAGGCGGCAGCCGGCGGAAAAGCGTTGCGGGTTCAGATGCGGCGGCGCTTCTGCGGGCGGCAGCCGTTGTGCGGGATCGGCGTCACGTCGGAAATCGACGTGATGCGGATGCCCAGCGACGCGAGCGCACGCACCGACGACTCGCGCCCCGGGCCCGGGCCCTTGATGCGCACGTCCAGGTTCTTGATGCCCTGCTCCTGCGCCGCACGGCCGGCCGTCTCGGCCGCGACCTGCGCGGCGAACGGCGTGCTCTTGCGCGACCCCTTGAACCCCTGACCACCGCTGGACGCCCACGCGATGGCGCCGCCCTGGCGGTCGGTGATCGTGATGATCGTGTTGTTGAACGACGCGTGCACGTGGGCGATGCCGTCCGCGATGTTCTTGCGGACCTTCTTGCGCACGCGCTGCGCGGCGGTGTTGACGGGTGCTTTGGCCATGGGGACGTTCCTTCAATCGCGGTGGCGGCGCTCGGTCACTTCTTGACCAGCGCGCCCGACTTGCGCGGGCCCTTGCGGGTGCGCGCGTTCGTCTTCGTGCGCTGACCGCGCACCGGCAGGCCACGGCGGTGGCGCATGCCACGGTAGCAGCCGAGGTCCATCAGCCGCTTGATGTTGATCGACATCTCGCGGCGCAGGTCGCCCTCGATCGTCAGGCGCCCGATCTCCTCGCGGATCTTCTCGAGCTCCGCGTCGTTCAGGTCCTTGACCTTCTTCGAGTACGGGATGCCGACCGCGTCGCAGATCTTCTGCGCCGTCGTGCGGCCGATGCCGTAGATCGCGGTCAGGCCGATCTCCGCATGCTTGTGCGGCGGGATGTTGATGCCGGCGATGCGTGCCATGTTGACTGTCCTTCGTTACCTGGTCCCTGCCCGGGCGCCTGCAGGCGCCCGGGCGTTCGGCGGGCACGCGAAGATCCGCAGGGACCTTCGCGTGTCCGGCCTCAGCCCTGCCGCTGCTTGTGGCGCGGGTCGGTGCAAATCACGCGCACGACGCCGTGGCGGCGGATGATCTTGCAGTTGCGGCACATCTTCTTCACCGATGCGGCGACTTTCATGGTCTTCTCCTTGACCTCGATGCTCAGTCAGTTCACTTCGCGCGGAACACGATGCGCGCGCGGCTCAGGTCGTACGGCGTGAGCTCGACCGTGACCTTGTCGCCGGGCAGGATGCGGATGTAGTGCATGCGCATCTTTCCCGAGATGTGGCCGAGCACGACGTGCCCGTTCTCCAGCTTGACGCGGAACGTGGCGTTGGGCAGGTTCTCGAGGATCTCGCCCTGCATCTGGATGACGTCGTCCTTGGCCATGGAATGCGAATGCCCGTTGCCTCAGCTCGTCTTGAAGTTCGCCTTCTTCAGCAGCGACTCGTACTGCTGGCTCATCACATAGCTCTGCACCTGCGCCCAGAAGTCCATCGTCACGACGACGATGATCAGCAGCGACGTGCCGCCGAAGTAGAACGGCACGTTGTAGCGCAGGACCAGGAACTCGGGCAGCAGGCACACGAGCGTGATGTAGGCGGCACCGACCAGCGTCAGGCGCGACAGGATCTTGTCGATGTACTTCGCGGTCTGGTCGCCGGGACGGATGCCGGGGATGAACGCACCGCTTTTCTTCAGGTTGTCGGCCGTCTCGCGGCTGTTGAACACGAGCGCGGTGTAGAAGAAGCAGAAGAACACGATCATCGCCGCGTACAGCAGCACGTAGATCGGCTGCCCCGGCGACAGCGCCGCCGACAGGTCCTTCAGCCAGCGCAGCCCTTCGCCGGTGGCGAACCAGCCGACCACCGTCGCCGGCAGCAGGATGATCGACGACGCGAAGATCGGCGGGATCACGCCGGCCATGTTGAGCTTGAGCGGCAGGTGCGACGACTGGCCGCCGTAGACCTTGTTGCCGACCTGGCGCTTGGCGTAGTTGACGAGGATCTTGCGCTGCCCGCGCTCGACGAAGACGACGACGAACGTGACGGCGATGACGATCGCGATGATGAACAGCGACGCGATGATGCTCATCGAACCGGTGCGCACCAGCTCGAACAGCCCGCCGATCGCGCTCGGCAGACCGGCGACGATGCCGGCGAAGATGATCAGCGAGATGCCGTTGCCCAGCCCGCGCTCGGTGATCTGTTCGCCGAGCCACATCAGGAACATCGTGCCCGCCACCAGGCTGACGACTGCCGTCATGCGGAACCCGAAGCCCGGATTGATCACCAGGCCCGGCGAGCCCTCCAGCGCCAGCGCGATGCCCAGCGACTGGAACAGCGCCAGCGCGACGGTGCCGTAGCGCGTGTACTGCGTGATCTTGCGCCGCCCGGCCTCGCCTTCCTTGCGCAGCTGCTCGAGCGCGGGCACGACGTGCGTCATCAGCTGGATGATGATCGACGCCGAGATGTACGGCATGATGCCCAGCGCGAACACGGTGAAGCGCGACAGCGCGCCGCCCGAGAACATGTTGAACAGGCTCAGGATGCCGCCTTGCTGGCCCTGGAAGAGCTGGCGCAGCTGGTCCGGGTCGATCCCCGGCACCGGAATGTGCGCACCGATGCGGTAGACGACCAGCGCCAGCAGCAGGAACACCAGCCGCCGGCGCAGGTCGCCGAACTTGCCGCTCTTCGCGAGGGTTTGCGCCGAAGTCGCCACGAGTCAGAAGTCCTTCGCGCAGCGCGCCTCAGGCGCGGTCGGCCTTCTTGGGCAGCTTGCGCGGCCGCTCGACCTTCGCCAGCACCGGCGCCGAGCCGCCCGCGGCCTCGATCGCCGCACGCGCGCCCGCCGTCGCGCCGATGCCCTTGAGCACGACCTTGCGCGTGAGCTCGCCCGACTTGATGACCTTGACCGTCGTCGCGATCTCGCCGACCAGCCCGGCCTTCTTCAGCGTCAGCAGATCGACCTCGTCGGCGCCGAGGCGCTCGAGGTCGCCCAGCGTCACCTCGGCGTTGTACTTGGCCAGCGCCGACTTGAAGCCGCGCTTGGGCAGGCGGCGCTGCAGCGGCATCTGGCCGCCCTCGAAACCCACCTTGTGGAAGCCGCCGGCACGGCTCTTCTGGCCCTTGTGACCGCGGCCCGCCGTCTTGCCCAGCCCCGAGCCGATGCCACGACCGACGCGCCGCTTGGCGTGCTTGCTGCCCGCCGCCGGCTTGAGGGTGTTCAGTTGCATCACAGCACCTTCACCAGGTACGAAACCTTGTTGATCATCCCGCGCACGGCGGGCGTGTCCTCGAGCTCGCGCTCGCTGTGGAGCTTGCGCAGGCCCAGGCCGCGCACGGTCGCGCGGTGATCGGCCTTGGTGCCGATCGGGCTGCGCACGAGCTTGACCTTGAGCGTCTTCTTGTCCGACATGTGGGTTCTCCGCGTGCCGCTCAGCCGAGCAGCTCTTCGACCGTCTTGCCGCGCTTGGCAGCGACCTCGGCCGGCGTCGTCGAGCGCTTGAGCGCGTCGAGCGTCGCGCGCACCATGTTGTACGGGTTGCGCGAGCCGTGGCTCTTCGAGACGATGTCGGTGACGCCCATCACCTCGAAGATCGCGCGCATCGGGCCGCCCGCGATGATGCCGTCACCCGGCTTGGCCGGCGCCAGCAGCACCTTCGACGCGCCGTGCTCGCCGGTCACGTTGTGCTGGATCGTGCCGTTCTTCAGGCTGACTTTGAACATGTTGCGGCGCGCGGCCTCCATCGCCTTCTGCACCGCCACCGGCACTTCCTTCGCCTTGCCCTTGCCCATGCCGATGCGGCCATCGCCGTCGCCGACGACGGTCAGCGCCGCGAAACTCAGCGTGCGACCACCCTTGACGACCTTGGTGACGCGGTTGACCGCGATCATCTTCTCTTTCAGGCCGTCGTCGTTGCCTTCGGCCTGGGCGCGGGGAGTGAACTTAGCCATGTCTTGCTTTCCTTGTGCGCGCTCAGAACTGCAGGCCGGCTTCGCGCGCGGCCTCGGCGAGCGCCTTCACACGGCCGTGGTACGCAAAGCCCGAGCGGTCGAACGCGACCTTCTCGATCCCTGCGGCCCGGGCCTTCTCGGCAATGCGCTTGCCCACCAGCGTCGCCGCGGCGGTGTTGCCACCCTTGCCGCGCGCGCCGAGCTGCTCGCGCACTTCCTTCTCGACAGTCGAGGCGCTGGCCAGCACGCGCGAGCCATCGCCGGAGATGACGCTGGCGTAGATGTGCAGGTTCGAGCGGAAGACCGTCAGGCGCGCAGCGCGCTGCAGGGCGATGCGCACGCGGGTCTGACGCGCGCGGCGCAGGCGCTGTTCCTTCTTGTTCAGCATCTCGTCGCTCCTTACTTCTTCTTCGTCTCTTTCAGCACCACGCGCTCGTCGGCGTAGCGGATGCCCTTGCCCTTGTACGGCTCGGGCGGACGAATGGCACGCACCTCGGCGGCGATCTGGCCAACAGCCTGGCGGTCGGCACCCTTGATGACGATCTCGGTCGGCGTCGGCGTCTCGACCTTCACGCCAGCAGGCATGTCCACCACCACCGGGTGCGAGAAACCCACCTGCAGGTTCAGCTTCTGGCCCTGCGCCTGCGCGCGGAAGCCCACCCCGACCAGCGTCAGCTTGCGCTCGAAGCCCTTGGTCACGCCGCCAACCATGTTGGCCAGCAGCGCGCGCATCGTGCCGCTCATCGCGTTGGCCTCGGCGCTGTCGTTGGCGGGCTCGACCTGCAGCGCAGCGCCTTCCTTGCGCACCGTGACGAGGGTATGCAGCGGACGCGTCAGCGTGCCCTGCGCACCCTTGACACTGATCTGGTCGGCGGTGATCTGCACGTCCACGCCCTGCGGGACGGCCACCGGCATCTTTCCTACGCGAGACATCGCTCGTGACTCCTTGGCTCGATCAGGCGACGTAGCACAGCACTTCGCCGCCGACACCGGCAGCGCGCGCCTTGCGGTCGGTCATCACGCCGCGCGGCGTCGTGACGATCGCCACGCCCAGCCCGTTCATGACCTGCGGGATGTCGTGGCGGCCCTTGTAGACGCGCAGGCCAGGACGGCTGACGCGCTCGATGCGCTCGATCACCGGACGCCCGGCGTAGTACTTCAGCGCGATCTCGAGCTGCGGCTTGGCCGGGTCACCCTTGACGGTGAAGCCGTCGATGTAACCCTCGTCCTTTAGGACCTGGGCGATCGCGACCTTCAGCTTCGACGACGGCATCGTCACGCTGGCCTTCTCGACGCTTTGCGCATTGCGGATGCGCGTCAGCATGTCGGCGATGGGATCACTCATGCTCATCGGGGATCTCCTGCTCGGGCCGACTTACCAGCTGGCCTTGACGACACCGGGGATGTCGCCCTTGAAGGCCAGTTCGCGGATCTTGCTGCGCGACAGCCCGAACTTCTTGAACGTGCCGCGCGGACGGCCGGTCAGCGCGCAGCGGTTGCGCAGCCGCGTCGGGTTGGCGTTGCGCGGCAGCTTTTGCAGCTCCAGACGTGCGGCGTAACGCTCCTCGTCGGAGCGCTTCGCGTCGTCGACGATGGCCTTGAGCTCGGCGTACTTCTTGGCGTACTTGGCGACCAGCTTCTCGCGCTTGTGTTCGCGCTGGATGAGGGAGACTTTAGCCACGGGCCACCTCAGTTCTTGAACGGAAACTTGAACGCCGCGAGCAGCGCCTTGCACTCGTCGTCGGTCTTGGCCGTCGTCGTGATGCTGATGTTCAACCCGCGGATCGCGTCGATCTTGTCGTACTCGATCTCGGGGAAGATGATCTGTTCCTTGACGCCGATGTTGTAGTTGCCGCGACCGTCGAAGGCGCGAGCCGACACACCGCGGAAGTCGCGCACGCGCGGCAGCGCGATCGTGACCAGGCGGTCGAGGAATTCGTACATGCGCGCACCGCGCAGCGTGACCATGCAGCCGATGGGCACGTTCTCGCGGATCTTGAAGCCGGCGATGGCCTTGCGCGACTTCGTCACCACCGGCTTCTGACCGGCGATCTTCGTGAGGTCGCCGACGGCGTGCTCCATCACCTTCTTGTCGGCCACCGCCTCGCTGACACCCATGTTCAGCGTGATCTTGGTCAGGCGCGGCACCTGCATCACCGACTTGTAGCCGAACTTCTTCATCAGTTCGGGCACGATCTTGTCGCGGTACTGCGCCTGCAGGCGGGCCTGCACGGCGGGAGCGGCCGCAGCGTTCTGCTTCGAAGCCATGTCGTCCTCTCGCCTTATGCCTTGATCTCTTCGCCGCTGGACTTGTAGACGCGCACCTTCTTGCCGTCGGCCAGCAGCTTGATGCCCACGCGGTCGGCCTTGCCGGCCACGGGGTTCCAGATCGCGACATTCGACTGGTGGATCGGCATCGTCTTGTCGACGATGCCGCCCGTCGTGCCCTTCAGCGGGTTGGGCTTGACGTGCTTCTTCACGATGTTGACGCCCTCGACGACGATGTACTCGTCGTCGACGCGCCGCGTCACCGTGCCGCGCTTGCCCTTGTCGCGACCGGCCAGCACGACGACCTGGTCACCCTTGCGGATCTTGTTCATGATCGGTCCTCGCTCGCTCGCGTCACAGCACTTCGGGGGCCAGCGACACGATCTTCATGAAGCGCTCGGAGCGCAGCTCGCGCGTGACCGGCCCGAAGATGCGCGTGCCGATCGGCTCGAGCTTCGCATTGAGCAGCACGGCCGCGTTGCCGTCGAACTTGACGAGCGACCCGTCCTGACGGCGCACGCCCTTGGCGGTGCGCACGACGACCGCGTTGTAGACCTCGCCCTTCTTGACGCGGCCACGCGGCGCAGCTTCCTTGATGCTGACCTTGATGATGTCGCCGATGCCGGCGTAACGACGCTTGGAGCCGCCGAGCACCTTGATGCACATGACGGACTTTGCGCCCGTATTGTCGGCGACATCGAGTCGCGATTGCATTTGGATCATGTTGTTCCCCAACTTGAACGCCACCGCCAACCCCGAGGGGCGGCCGGCGCGGTCAGTCTTGGGCCCGTGGACCGGAGCCGCTCGCGCGGCGCCCGGCGTGTGGGGCGGTGGCTCGCCATCCCGACCCGCCTGTCGAAGGCGGCCCTAAATGGCGAAGCTACGTATTATGGTCGAAGGCGAGAGCCGCCGTCAAGCGGCCCTCGTCGGGCGGCGCGCGCCCGCGGGTTTCAACCCTTCTTGAGCTGGCGCACCTGCGCGAGCATCGTGTCGGCGTCGCTGACCTCGAACTTGCCCGGCGCCTCGACGTTCAGCGTCTTGACGACGCCATCGACGACGAGCATCGAGTAGCGCTGCGAGCGCAGCCCCAGCCCGCGCGCCGTCAGGTCCAGCGTCAGGCCAGTCGCCTTCGCGAAGTCGGCGTTGCCGTCGGCCATCATGCGCACCTTGCCGCCCGCCTTCTGGTCGCGGCCCCAAGCGCCCATCACGAAGGCGTCGTTGACCGACACGCACCAGATCTCGTCGACGCCGGCCGCCTTCAGTTCGTCGGCGCGGGCGACGTAGCCGGGCAGGTGCTGCGCCGAGCAGGTCGGCGTGTAGGCGCCCGGCAGGCCGAAGATCACGATCGTCTTGCCCGCGGTGGCCTGGCCGATGTCGAACGGGTTGGGGCCGACCGAGCAGCCGTTGCCTTCGACTTCGATGTACTCGTACAGCGTGCCGGCGGGCAGCTTGTCTCCGACTTTCAGCATCGTGGCACTCCTCGCAAGTGGGGTTGGCAGGGGGGGGGTTGAGGGATCCCCAGTTTCGCGGCAAGTGCATGCCTGACGTGCGCGCGGGGCCCGAAGGCCCCGCTGCACGAAGGACATGACGGCCGCGCTCGCGCGGGTCAGACCTCGCGCGCCTTCTCGACCAGGCGCGTGACGACCCACGACTTGGTCTTGGAGATCGGCCGGCTCTCGGTGATCTCCACAGTGTCGCCCAGCTTGGCCTGGCCGTTCTCGTCGTGCGCGTGGTACTTGTTCGAGCGCACGACGATCTTGCCGTACAGCTCGTGCATCACGCGACGCTCGACGAGCACGGTCACGGTCTTGGCGCGCTTGTCGCTGACGACCTTGCCGACGAAGGTGCGCACCACCTTCGGCTTGGCCGGCGCAGCGGACGTGGCGGGGGTGTTCATTTCGCGGCCTCCTTGTTCGCAGCCCTCTTCTTCTCGGCCAGGATCGTCTTGGCGCGCGCGATGTCGCGGCGCGTGCGCCCGAGCATCGCGGTGTTGCTCAGCTGTTGCGTCGCCTTCTGCATGCGCAGGTTGAAGTGTGCCTTCAGCAGGTCGGTCACTTCCTTCTCGAGCGCGGCGACGTCCTTGGCGCGCAGTTCAGATGCTTTCATCGACATCCCCCTCTCACGCGCCGACCTGGCGCGCGACGAACGTGCAGCGCAGCGGCAGCTTGGCGGCCGCCAGCGTGAACGCCTCGCGCGCGAGCGCCTCGGGCACGCCGTTGATCTCGTAGAGCACCTTGCCCGGCTGGATCTCGGCCACCCAGTACTCCGGGTTGCCCTTGCCGTTGCCCATGCGGACTTCGGCCGGCTTCTGCGAGATCGGCTTGTCCGGGAAGATGCGGATGAAGATGCGGCCACCGCGCTTGATGTGACGCGAAATGGCGCGCCGCGCCGCCTCGATCTGGCGGGCGGTGATGCGGCCGCGCTCGGTGGCCTTGAGACCGAACTCGCCGAACGACACGTTGGTGCCGCGCGTCGCGATCCCCGTGTTGCGGCCCTTCTGCTCCTTGCGGAACTTGCGGCGGGCGGGTTGCAGCATGGTTACTCTCCTTTGGTGCTGCCAGGCGCGGCCGGGGCCGCCACCTTGCGCACGCGCTTGACGGTGGGCTTCGGCGCCTCGCCGGCGCCGGCCGGCTTGTCGCTGCCGTCGCTCGGGGCACCCGCGGCACGCGGCGCGCCGCGCTCGCCGGCCGGACGGGCCCGGCCCGCGGGCGCAGCACCCGGTCGCGCCGGGCGGCGTGCGCGACGGTCCTCCTCGGCCGCCTCGGGCTTGGCGGCGCCGGGCGCCTCGCCGCGACCGAGGTTGTCGCCGCGGTAGACCCACACCTTGACGCCGATGACGCCGTACGAGGTCTTGGCTTCGGAGAAGCCGTAGTCGATGTCGGCCTTGAGCGTGTGCAGCGGCACGCGGCCTTCGCGGTACCACTCGCAGCGCGCGATCTCGATGCCGTTCAGACGGCCCGACGACATGATCTTGATGCCCTGCGCGCCCAGGCGCATCGCGTTCTGCATCGCTCGCTTCATCGCGCGGCGGAACATGATGCGCTTCTCGAGCTGCTGCGTGATGCTGTCGGCGATCAGCTGCGCATCGATCTCGGGCTTGCGGATCTCTTCGATGTTGACCGCGACCGGCACGCCCAGGCGCTTGGTCAGCTCGGCCTTCAGGTTCTCGATGTCCTCGCCTTTCTTGCCGATCACGACGCCCGGCCGCGCCGAGAAGATCGTGATGCGCGCGTTCTTGGCGGGGCGCTCGATCAGCACGCGCGAGACGGCCGCGTTCTTCAGCTTGGTCTTGAGGTAATCACGCACCGCCAGGTCTTCGGCCAGCATACCGGCGAAGTTGCGGCTGTTCGCGTACCAGCGCGACGTCCACGCCCGCGTGACGGGCAGGCGGAAGCCGGTCGGATGGATTTTCTGTCCCATGATCTTCCTTCGGCCCTCAGTTGCCCACCGTGACGAAGATGTGGCAAGTCGGCTTGCTGATGCGGTTGCCGCGGCCCTTGGCGCGCGCTGCGAAGCGCTTGAGCGTCGTGCCCTGCTCGACGTGGATCGAGGTCACCTTCAGCTCGTCGATGTCGGCACCGTCGTTGTGCTCGGCGTTGGCGATCGCCGACTCGAGCGCCTTCTTGATGATCACAGCGGCCTTCTTCGGCGTGAAGTTCAGGATGTGGATCGCCTGGTCGACCTTCTTGCCGCGGATCATGTCGGCCACCAGCCGGCCCTTGTCGGCCGACAGGCGCGCGCCGCGAACGATTGCTCGGGTTTCCATCGTCGTCGCCCCTTACTTCTTCGCCTTCTTGTCGGCCGGGTGGCCCTTGAAGGTCCGCGTGAGCGCGAACTCGCCGAGCTTGTGTCCGACCATCTGGTCGGACACGTACACCGGCACGTGCTGGCGCCCGTTGTGCACGGCGATCGTCAGGCCGATGAACTCGGGCAGGATCGTGCTGCGCCGCGACCAGGTCTTGATCGGCTTCTTGTCCTTGGTGGCGGCGGCCTTCTCGACCTTGGCCATCAGGTGGTGGTCCACGAACGGACCCTTCTTCAGTGAACGTGCCATGTTCTACGGCCTCACTTCTTGCGGCGCGAGACGATGAACGTCTGCGTGCGCTTGTTGCTGCGCGTGCGGTAGCCCTTGGTCGGCGTGTTCCACGGCGACACGGGTGCCTGCGCCTCGCCGGTGCGGCCTTCGCCGCCACCGTGCGGGTGGTCGATCGGGTTCATCGCGACGCCGCGCACCGTCGGACGGATGCCGCGCCAGCGCGTGGCACCGGCCTTGCCGAGCTGACGCAGGTTGTGCTCTTCGTTGCTGACCTCGCCGATCGTCGCGCGGCAGTCGATGTGCACGCGACGCACCTCGCCCGAGCGCAGGCGCAGCTGGGCGTAGGTGCCTTCACGCGCCATCAGCGTCACCGACGTGCCCGCCGAACGCGCGATCTGCGCACCCTTGCCGGGCAGCAACTCGACGCAGTGGATCGTCGAGCCGACCGGGATGTTGCGGATCGGCAGCGCGTTGCCGGCCTTGATCGGCGCCTCGGCGCCGCTGATCACCGTCGCGCCCGCCTCGAGGCCGCGCGGCGCGATGATGTAGCGGCGCTCGCCGTCGGCGTAGCACAGCAGCGCGATGTGCGCGGTGCGGTTCGGGTCGTACTCGATGCGCTCGACCTTGGCCGGGATCCCGTCCTTGTTGCGGCGGAAGTCGATCACGCGGTAGTGGTGCTTGTGCCCGCCACCCTTGTGGCGCATCGTGATGTGGCCATTGTTGTTGCGGCCGGCCTTCTGCTTCTGCGGCTCGAGCAGCGACGCCTCCGGGGCACCCTTGTGCAGGTGCTTGTGCACCACCTTCACGACGGCACGGCGGCCGGGCGACGTGGGCTTGACCTTGATGACAGCCATTACGCGGCCTCCCCGGAGAAGTTGAGCTCCTGGCCTTCCTTCAGGCAGACATACGCCTTCTTGACGTGGTCGCGCCGGCCGATGCTGCGGCCGAAGCGCTTGGTCTTGCCCTTCTGGTTGACCGTCTGTACCGACTCGACCTCGACCTTGAACATCGCCTCCACGGCCGCCTTGATCTCGGGCTTGGTGGCGTTGCGCAGGACCTTGAACAGCACCTGGTTACTCTTCTCGCCGACGCGCGTGGCCTTCTCGGACACGATCGGGGCGACGAGCACCTGCGCCAGGCGCGAGGCGTCGAACTTCGTCGTCGCGCTCATGCGAACATCTCCTTGAGCTGGTCGATCGCGCCCTTGGTCACCAGCACCTTCTTATAGAACACCAGCGACAGCGGGTCGACGTAGCGCGGCTCGACGACGAGCGCGTTGGCGAGGTTGCGCGACGCGAGGAACAGGTTCTCGTCGACCTGGTCGGCGATCACCATCACCGAGTCGAGGCCCATCGCCTTGAACTTCTGCGCCAGCAGCTTGGTCTTCGGGGCCTCGACCGAAATCGAGTCGACCACCGCCAGGCGACCGTCGCGCGCGAGCTGCGACAGGATGGCCGCCATGCCGGCGCGGTACATCTTCTTGTTGACCTTGTGCGCGAAGTTCTCGTTCGGCGTGTTCGGGAAGATGCGCCCACCGCCGCGCCACAGCGGCGACGAGGTCATGCCCGCACGCGCCCGGCCGGTGCCCTTCTGGCGGAACGGCTTCTTCGTCGAGTGCTTGACCTGGCCGCGATCCTTCTGCGCGCGCGTGCCCTGCCGCGCGTTGGCCTGGTATGCGACGACGATCTGGTGCACCAGCGCCTCGTTGTAGTCACGCGCGAACACCGTGTCCGGCGCGTCGACCTTGGCCGTGGCCTGGCCCTGTTCGTTCAGGAGCTCGAGTTGCATCACTGGGCCCCTTTCTGCATCTTGGCCTTGACGGCCGGGCGCACGACGACGTGGCCGTTCTTCGCCCCCGGCACCGCGCCGCGCACGAGCAGCAGCGAGCGCGCCTCGTCGACGCGCACGATGTCGAGGTTCTGCGTCGTCACCGTCTCGGCGCCCATGTGCCCCGACATGCGCTTGCCCGGGAACACACGGCCCGGGTCCTGCGCCATCGAGATCGAGCCCGGGACATTGTGCGACCGGCTGTTGCCGTGCGACGCACGTTGCGACCCGAAGTTGTGACGCTTGATCGTGCCGGCAAAACCCTTGCCGATGGAAGTCCCCTGGACGTCGACCTTCTGGCCGGCAGAGAACAGGCTCACCGGCAGCGTCGCACCCGGCTGGTACTGCGTGACGACGTCGGCCGTGACGCGGAACTCCTTGAGGACCCGCGCCGGCTCGACACCGGCCTTGGCGAGGTGACCCGCCTCGGGCTTGGTCAGGCGCGAGGCCTTGCGCGCGCCGAACGCGACTTGGATGGCGTTGTAGCCGTCGGTGGCTTCGGTCTTGATCTGGGCGACACGGTTGCCAGACACGTCGAGCACCGTCACCGGGACGGCGTCGCCGTCGTCCGTGAAGATGCGCATCATGCCCACCTTGCGACCCAGCAATCCGAGTCGATGGCTCAGACTCATGGCTCTTCTCCAGCCCCGCCGGCTGGCGCCTTGGGGCCTTGTTTCACGACACCCGACATCGATTGGCCGGGCTGACTGGAATTCCGCGGGCCCCTTCAGGCCCGACGGAAAAGTCCGCGAGTATAGCAGGCTCGATTCGAGGTGGGCACCGTCGGGTGCCCACGGGACTCACTGCAGCTTGATCTCGACGTCGACGCCCGCGGGCAGGTCGAGCTTCATCAGCGCGTCGACGGTCTTGTCGGTCGGGTCGACGATGTCCATCAGGCGCTGGTGCGTGCGGATCTCAAACTGGTCACGGCTGGTCTTGTTGACGTGCGGCGAGCGCAGGATGTCGAAGCGCTGCTGACGCGTCGGCAGCGGCACGGGACCGCGCACGATGGCCCCGGTGCGCTTGGCGGTGTCGACGATCTCGAGCGCGGACTGGTCGATCAGCTTGTAGTCGAATGCCTTGAGGCGGATACGGATCTTCTGCTTCTGCATGACGGTTCCTTGTAAAGAGCGATGACGCCCGGCTTCACGACCGTGAGCGCCGGGCCTGGACGGCGGCAGTCCGTGCGGACCGCCACCCGCCGTCATGCGGTCACTCGATGATCTTCGAGACGACGCCGGCGCCCACGGTGCGCCCGCCCTCGCGGATCGCGAAGCGCAGGCCCTCTTCCATCGCGATCGGCGCGA
>NZ_QOAZ01000079.1 GCF_003574675.1 Azohydromonas sediminis | reverse complement strand
GAGTCGGAGTAGGAATGCCAGTCACCCAGCACCCCCTCCACAGATCCGTGCATGCGGAGCTACCGCACACGGCTCTTGCCTTGGGTGGTGACGATCAGACGTTGGTTCGGGTAGGGATGGCAGATGCGTGGTCGGGGCAACCAGTGATCGACGATGCGGTACATGCGCTTCCAGCTCAGGTGTTTGCCTTGGCTGCGGCGGCACAGCGTGCGGTGCCACAGCCGGGCGACTTGGAAGCGGAAGACCTGTACCCGCGCCCCGTTGCAGGGCACGGCGAAGTAGCGGCTGTGTCCGGCGACCACCGCGCGCAGGTACTGGCCCTGCTCGGCAATCGGCCGGTGCATGCGCTTTCGCAGCTCGTCCTTGACGGCATGCAGCTTGGCGCGCAGCCGCGTGGCACTGGTCAACCTCAAGACCATGAAGTGGCCCCTCCTGCTCTTGCCGCAGCAGTGCGTGAAGCCCAGGAAGTCGAAGGTCTCGGGTTTGCCTTGGCCCCGGCGGCGTCGGTTCTGGCGCGCGAAGCGTCCGAACTCGATCAGCCGCGTCTTCTCGGTGTGCAGCTTCAGCCCGAACTGTTCCAGCCGCTGTTGGACTGCCCGCTTGAAGGCGTGCGCCTCCCCGCGGTGCTGGAACCCGGCGATCCAGTCGTCGGCATAGCGCACGACGATCACGTCGCCCCGGGCATGGCGTCCCCGCCATTGCTCGACCCACAGATCGAATGCGTAGTGCAGGTAGATGTTGGCCAGCAGCGGGCTGATGCTCCCGCCCTGCACCGTCCCCAGCTCACTGCGCGTGATCTGTCCTTCTTCCAGCACGCCCGCGTGCAGCCACTTCTTGAGCAGCCGGATCACGCGGGCATCGGCCACGCGATGCTCGACGAACTTGATCAGCCAAGCTTGATCGATGGTGTCGAAGAACTTGGCGATGTCCGCATCGAGTATCCAGTTCACCTTCCTCGCCGTCACACCCACGGCCACGGCGTCCAGCGCGTCGTGCGCGCTTCGGCCGGGCCTGAACCCGTAGCTGAAGCCATTGAAGTCCTGCTCGTAGATCGCACCAAGGACTTCGGCCGATGCGCGCTGGACGATCTTGTCCTCCAGCGCGGGCACGCCCAAGGGGCGCTTACTCCCGTCGGCCTTGTCGATGTACGTTCGCCTCACAGGCTGGGGGCGGTAGCCCCCTCGGGCCAGCCGGTCCGACAGGTCCAGAAGGTTGGCTTCCAGATTCATGCCGTACCCCTGCCAGGTCTGCCCATCGACTCCCGGTGCGGCATCGCGCCGCAGCGCGTGGTACGCCGCCCGCAGGCGTTCGATGGCGTAGATGTGATGCAGCAGTCCAGTGAACTTCGCATCGCGACGGCCTCGTGCCGTCTGTCGTATGCCATCCAGTGCGGTGTTCACGTCATACACCCGCGTCGATCTGCGGGACATGCGCAGCTGGACAGCATTTCCCTTGGCTCGCAGCCTTCCCTCCACCGCCTCCGCCGCCGCAGGAACTTCCCCAGCAGCCTTGTTCGGCAGCTTCTTCGGTACTACGCCGCGATCCGACTTCCCGCGCCCGTGGCTCATCGTCGTATGCCCTTGGGCTTCACGATGCGCGCTGCAGCAAGGCTCTCCCGAGCAGCCGCAGCAAGACGCGGGATCTCCCGGTTCCCGTGCGAGATGTTTCCGCGCGTGCGCGGGGTCTCTGACCGCGCGGGGTCCGGTGCAGCCTCGCCATTGCGGCTGCACCGATATTGCCTTCGCCATGTCTCCACGGGCTCGGCACCCCGGACCACCCGCAGCTCTCGCCGCGGGGCATGTATTACGCGGCTCGATACCCGGCCCGCGCGTACCCCTGTCAACGCTTCAGCTGCTCCCTTGCGGGTCACAGCGCATGACTCGGGGCCGCCGTAGCTGGCTAAGCCTTCAACGTATGACTCTTTCATTCACTACATCTCGCCGGTTTTGACCGGCGCACGGAGACAC
>NZ_QOAZ01000078.1 GCF_003574675.1 Azohydromonas sediminis | reverse complement strand
GCGCCTGTCCAAGCTCAGGCACCTGCCGGCCAGCCCATTCGTGCCGGCGATGCCGAAATGACGGCGTCGCGTTCCACACGAAACGACATGGAGCCGAAAAGTTCCACAAAGCCCAATTTGCTCTTATAAAATTCGACCGAAGCCTTTACATTGGCGGCAGGGAATTTGGGGACAACGTATTTAAACATAGTCTGCTCCCATCTATGATTGTCTACAAAATCGGAACACAAAAGTCCATAGTATGCTCGTAGTAGACTTCATAACTGGGACGTTGCGGGTCTACAATCAGTTGATGTTGTGGCATATACTCCGCAAAGAAACGTCCAATAGTCTCTCCTATCGTGTTAGAGTCCTTCTCAAGTGATAGGGATGGTCTGCAAAACCTCACCCTGCGGCGCGCATCTTGCATGAGTTGAGGCATCCAACATGCGGTGCTGCGCGATGAAGCAATCCTCCCTGGGTCTGGACCTGAGCACGAAGAAGACGCACAGGCGCGAGTTCCTCGAGGAGATGGAGCGCGTGGTGCCGTGGGCTGAGCTGGTCGCTTTGATCCAGCCGCACAGCCCGCGCGCGAAGACCGGGCGTCCGCCGTTTGCCATCGAAACCATGCTGCGCATCCACTTCCTGCAGCAGTGGTTCGGTCTGTCGGACCCAGCGATGGAAGAGGCACTGTTCGACGTGCCGATGTACCGTGAGTTCGCGCAATTGCCCGACGGCCTGGTGCGGCTGCCCGACGAGAGCACGATCCTGCGCTTTCGGCACCTGCTGGAGAAGCATGGCCTGGCTGCGCAGATGTTCGCCGCCGTCAATGCCACGCTCGGTGCCAAGGGGCTGATGCTCAAGACGGGCTCGGTGGTCGACGCCACGCTGATTGCCGCGCCCAGCTCGACGAAGAACAGCACCGGCACGCGTGACCCCGAGATGCACCAGACCAAGAAGGGCAACAACTGGTACTTCGGCATGAAGGCGCACATCGCCGTGGATGCCGACTCGGGGCTGGTTCATCACCAGGTCTGCACGGCTGCCAACGTTCACGACCTGCGTGTCGTCGATCAGTTGTTGCACGGCAAGGAGAAGCATGTCTTCGCCGACTCGGGCTACCGCGGCATTGCCAAGTGGAGCCGGCGCAAACGCATCCGCTGGGCCGTGGCGATGACGCCGGGCCATCGCAAAGCGCTGGACCCGAGCAAGCCGCTGGATGCGTTGAGGGACAAGGCCGAGCGGATCAAGGCCAGCATCCGCGCCAAGGTCGAGCATCCGTTTCGGGTGATCAAGCGGCAGTTCGGCTACTGCAAGGCGCGCTACCGCGGGCTGGCCAAGAACGCGGCGCAGGTCACGACACTGTTCATGCTGTCGAACCTGTGGATGGCGCGACGCAAATTGCAGGCGGCTGCGGCATGAGTGCGTCTGGACCGCCCCCGCAGGGGCCAAATGCATCGGCGTGGCGCATGAATCGGCCGCGCAATCGCTACAGGCAGGCCGGAAATCGGTCTGTAAGCGCTTCGACACGTCGGGATGCGGCCTGTGCATAGTCGCTCGGTCGGTTCTTCAGACCTTCCATAGGATTGCATAACGCCCACCTGGTAGTTGTTGTGTTTGGATATCTTCTGTGCCTTGGAAAATGGCTTCAGGAAGTTCTAATGCGCACTCATAACCGACTAGTTGAGCGCCGTTGGTGCGTGGGATACCAATTACTTTTAGGGCTGAAGGGTCGTAGCCGCACTGTCGAGCCCAGTCTTTTATATGTTGAAAACCGTCCCGAATTTGTTCGTTGTAACTACCAGTCGCTTGTTGTAGTTGGCAAGACACATAGGCGATAAAGACAGGTGTCAAATCTTGTATAGTCACGTGCAATGGTTGTTCAGTAAGAATGCTCATAAAAAGTCTCCCGTGCTGAAATTGTGAATGGCAAAGCGTATTGGTGTGGTGGAACGGATTAAGCCGCCCAACGTGATCTAGGGGCTCCATGTCGTTTCGTGTGGAACCCAACATTCACAATGACCCTTGGTCGTCGAGCCCGGTGGGTATGTGGACAGGCCGCTTGCCGGCCTGTCCACATGTCCACGGGGCGGGCTTCGCCGGGGGAGTTGATTCGATGAGCGTCGGGGTCGAAGCGCTGTTCACCAGCGCGCTGGGGTTGCAGCCGCCATGGGTGGTCG
>NZ_QOAZ01000077.1 GCF_003574675.1 Azohydromonas sediminis | reverse complement strand
ACGATCAGGACCGTCATCTTCCTGATCGCCGGCAAGCTCGACTTCCGCGCGCTCAACCCTCATGCCCCGCAACCCACTTGAAATTCAACAGAGCCAAAAGAAAAGAGCCCTGCATCTCTGCAGGGCTCTCTGTGACGCCGGGACGGTGCCCGGAGGCTTACTCAGCCGTCCCGCCCTTGCGCCGACGGGCAAGCCCGAGCGCCAAGGCACCGAACCCGAGCAGAGCGAGCGTCCCCGGCTCCGGAATGACCTTCACGTTGAAGTCAGCGGAGCCCGTGCCTTCGATCGACGTCAACTTCATCGTCTTCTTGAAGAAGTCGAGCACGTTCACGCTAGGGTCCTCCGGACCCACGCCAGCGCCAATCGCCGCAAACAGCACCGAATTGGCAAACGCGCTTGCTGCTGTTGGGGTCACCGATCCGTTGAGGAAGTAGTTGACGACACTCGTCGAGCCCGTCACGTCGACCATGCCCAAGACAGGCGGCAGGCCAAGGGAGACCACAACCGCAAGTGCGTTCGTGTCGAAGTACGGTGCCGCTTCGCCGCCGGTGACGTCGAGTGCGGTGAAGCCTGAGAGCAGATTCGCGGACAAGGTGCCACCGACGGTCGTGTTCACGATGTCGATGAAGAACGACCCCGCCAGCGTCAGGAACGGCGTTGGAAACTCGCTGTCCGTCGCCGTGGCGGCATTGTTGATGTTGAAGTTCGGCGTACCGTCCGAGTAGAGCGTCACGGTGCCGCCCGTGAAGATCAGGCGGTTGATCGAACTGTTCGGCTCGTCGAGAAAGAAGCCGCTGAAGCTGTAGGTCAGCTCTCGTCCCGCCGGGATGAGGATTGCGTTGTTGTTGAAGCTAGAAACGAGCCCGAACCCAGTCAGCTGCCCGGTGTTCAGGTTGAGATCCTGCCGGAACGACCCCGAATCCACCTCGATGATGGCGTCGGTGACCGGAATGCCCTGAACGACGGCCGCACTTGCCGGTGCAAGTGCGGCCACGGCGAGGGATACCCCCGCAAATACTGCTTTGAACGTGCTCATCGCGCTCTCCTTGAGGCCGACAGACGGGCGGCCGATCCCCGATACGCCCTCAATTGAGCAGATCCTGTGCCAGCATTAAGAAGACTCGATAAATCAAAGGGTTAGCTTCTTTCCAGGGGCGCTGGCGTTGCTCGCGGAAGTCGAGTGTAAATTCTGCCGACGGGCCTCCCTGGGGTGGCCGGCTCCCTCCCGGCCGCACTAAGGAGCAAGGAGTGGGAATTGCTGTCCGCTGGCCAGCCGGCAAGAGACCGATGGACATCGGCAGGCAGAGCGAGTTCAGCAAGGAACCGATCATCGGGCTCCGCAGGCAAGCCGAGGCCGGCATTGCGGGTGCCCGAGATCTGCCGCAACGGGCGGCTTCAGTGACGCGACGCTCAACAAGTGGCGCCCGAAGTTCGACCGCGTGGAGGCGTCCGACGCGCAGCGCCCGCGTGTGCTAGAGGCGGAGATGTCAACGCCGAAGTAAATCTGACCCACTTTGCCGGGTTGTCGCCGAAGTAAATCTGACCCACCCAGGCACGATGGATCGCGCTGCTCGGACGCGCAGGGCGTAGCCCGAAGCGGGCGAGCAGTGCGCGGCGCCGGTCATGCTGCCGGCGTGGTCCTCCTGGTTGTCTGCCCGGCCTTGCGCTTGTCCTTGAGGCGGTAGCTCTCGCCGCTGATCTGCACGATGTGCGCGTGGTGCAGCAGCCGGTCGAGCATCGCCGCGGTCAGCGTCTGGTCGTCGGCGAAGGCGCTGGCCCACTGCGTGAACGGCAGGTTGCTGGTCAGCACCATCGAGCCGCGCTCGTAGCGCTTGGCCACGACGTTGAAGAACAGGTTCGCCTCCTCGCGTCCGAAGGGCAGGTAGCCGATCTCGTCGACCACCAGCAGCTTCGGGCCGAGCACGGCGCGG
The DNA here is from genome assembly GCF_003574675.1 of Azohydromonas sediminis. Taxonomy (GTDB): domain Bacteria; phylum Pseudomonadota; class Gammaproteobacteria; order Burkholderiales; family Burkholderiaceae_C; genus Calidifontimicrobium; species Calidifontimicrobium sediminis. The sequence continues at coordinate 249 of NZ_QOAZ01000077.1, read as the reverse complement.
TTGAAGTAGTCGGACCTGCAAAATTCACGTCAACGCCAGTTGCGGGCGACGACGATGGTCGCCGGCGACGCCGCGCGAGGGCGGCCAGAGCTTGCCGACGTGCCCAGATGCCCCGGCGGCGGCTTGCACAGCGAGCCGGCCGTACAGCGTCAGCACGTTCAGGACCAAGAAAAGGCCGCGCAGCCCCAGGCGCGCGATCGCGCGCAGCAGCCAGCGGATGTTGAAGCCGGCTGCGCACAGCACCGCGTG
>NZ_QOAZ01000076.1 GCF_003574675.1 Azohydromonas sediminis | reverse complement strand
TGCTGACAGGTCGGGCATTTCCTGCTGCTCACCCATCAGCGGGCCACTCCCCGCACTTACGGCGAGGGAGGCGCGCTCGTAGGTGGCGGCGAATATGTCAGGCTTGCATGCGTACAGTTCGCCCTGCACGCCCTTAATCAGCCAGCTTCCATTGGTGCCAAGCATGTGCCCCTCAAGGGTGTTGATGTACAGCCCTTCTCCAGCGGGGCACCAGTCGATTGCTGCGGTGCGGAAGGCTTCATTTACCCAATCGGGAAGCGGCTTGTTTCCGAAGTCAATCAGCCATGCGTCAATGGTCACTGGCTTCTTGGTGAAGCGACCAGCGCGCTCCTTGCTGTCTGTTTTATCGGTCATGGGGAATCCTCTGTGAATTGGGTCGTGCATGCGCTTGACGCAATGGAGATCAGGACATCTCTGAACTCGTCCGGGGTGGCGTTGCGAATGCGGGTCTTGTCCTTGCCGCCGACCATTGCCATCATTCCGATGCGCCTGGCTTTCTCGTAGCCGTGCAGTTCCAGGGCGCGCGGGTGGAGTCGCTGCTCGGTCTTGCCCCAGCGCAGCTCAGGCAAATCGTCCCGCTGCATCCCACAGGCCAGAAGCCAAGTCGGCTTGCCAGACAGGTGCCCGTAGTGGCCTTGGTAGACACAGCAGGTCCAGAAGCCTTGCCCCGCATAGACCCATCCGCCAGAGCGCGGCGGCTTGTTCAGGCTAAAGGCTGACCATGCATGTGAGTCGGCTGGATGCTCAAGCACGCCACCGAAGCGGCGTAGCGACTTAAAAGCCGCATCGAAACAGCCTCCGTCATCACCCAGCTTGAACTGGTGTGGCTTGCGCGTGCTGCCGTGCCAGAACCTCCCCCATCGCTGGCATGGCGGATGCGCGACAACCGGATGCGGCCCGGCGTATTTCCTGGCGTCCCGCTTTTCATCCCACGGATCAACGCCAGGCAGTCCAAAGTAAGCGCCGTCAGTTTCTACGTATAGGGCTGCAATCAATTTGTGGCTCCAGAAACAGAAAGACCCGCTATTGCGGGCCTGTGTGTGGGGTGGGGGAGGTCAGAAGGGGATCGAGCTCATGTCGTCATCGTCGCCCTGCGGCGCTTGTCGCTGCTGCGGTCGTTGTTGCTGCGCCTGCTGACCATCTCGCGGCTTTGGGTCATTCAGGTAGGCCCAGCCATCCCAGCCGATAGGCACCGCCTCCAGCTTAAGCATCAGCCCGTTCTTTGCTTCGATCACAGAGCCCAGCGTTTGATAGCGGCTCTTCTCCGCCCCAGTGCTGTCGGTGTACTTGCCGGTGACTGCGGTTACTTCGTACTTGCGTGCCATGATGGCCCTTTCAAATTGCCCGCCGCCCAGCGCGGCAGGAGTTGGTTAAGCGGCTTGCGCTGTTGGTTGGTTTGCTTTCAGCAGGGCGCGCAGCTTGCTGTGCGGCGCCAGCATCTTCCAAGCGGCCACCTTGTGGTCGTTGTCGGTCAGCTCGTAGTACGCGGCTATGGCCTCCATCTCGCTGCCCTCCTGCCACGCAGCCACGATGCTGTCCACAACGGCTGCAACGTGCGCATGCTCTTGGGGTGGTAGTTCGATGTCTGGCACCGGGCTTACCTTGGTCGGAGGGGGTGGTGGTGGCGGGGCGTCTGCATAGCCAGACTCCAGCGGCAGTTTTGCCCACAGCTCATAGGCAAGGCCGAACGTGAATGCTGCGGCCATACAGACCCCACGGCGGTGCGTGTCTGTGATGTCGCGGGCGGTGATGCGCTCGATTGGGATCGCAGCATTACGTGTGTCCATCACGGCCTGCGGAACAGGTGGAGTGGTCACATCGCCATTGCGGAACCGGATCAGCAGATACGCGCCTACTGGCGCTTGGTGCAGCACGTAGCCGTCAGGCGCCGTCACCAGCTCTGGTTGCCAGCCTGGGGCATGCTCGCGCAGGAGCGCCATGGTGCGCGACCAGTTGATGTAGCTGGCGGAGAACTTGCCAGTACCGATCTGTTCGACCAGATTGGAAGTCGCAACGCCTGCAAGGTTGGGAATGTTGGTGGTCATGGTTAGAACGATGGTTTACGCAGCAGAGCCCGCAAGGCTCCCAGCGGCGTGTTATTGATGCGCAGGAGCCGGTAAAGGCCCATGTAGTGCTTGAGTGCGTGGCGCATGTGGCACCTCAGTAGTAGGGATACAGCACCCC
>NZ_QOAZ01000075.1 GCF_003574675.1 Azohydromonas sediminis | reverse complement strand
AGCGACAGCATCCGCACCGCGAGCACCGAGATCGCCGGCGGCAACGCCGACCTGAGCGCGCGCACCGAGCAGACCGCCTCCAACCTGCAGCAGGCCGCCTCCTCGATGGAGCAGCTCACCGGCACCGTCGCCCACAGCGCCGACGCCGCCGCGCAGGCCAACCAGCTCGCCTCGTCGGCCGCACAGGTCGCGCGCCGCGGCGGCGAAGTCGTCGGACAGGTCGTCTCGACGATGGACGAAATCAACGCCAGCTCCAAGAAGATCGCCGACATCATCGGCGTCATCGACGGCATCGCGTTCCAGACCAACATCCTCGCGCTCAACGCCGCCGTCGAAGCCGCCCGCGCCGGCGAGCAGGGCCGCGGCTTCGCCGTCGTCGCCGGCGAGGTGCGCAGCCTCGCGCAGCGCAGCGCCGAAGCCGCCAAGGAGATCAAGGCGCTGATTGGCACCAGCGTCGACAAGGTCGAGACCGGCTCCAAGCTCGTCGCCGACGCCGGCGCGACGATGAACGAGATCGTCGCTTCGGTGCAGCGCGTCAGCGACATCATCGGCGAGATCAGCGCCGCCGCGCGCGAACAGAGCTCGGGCCTCGGTCAGGTCAACGCCGCCGTCGCCGACCTCGACCGCATGACGCAGCAAAACGCCGCCCTCGTCGAGCAAAGCGCCGCCGCCGCCGAGAGCCTGAAGGAGCAGGCCAAGCGCCTGGCCGACGTGGTGGCCACGTTCAAGCTCGGGGCGACCGCGGTGCCGGCCGTCGCGCCGACGGCCGCACCCGCGGTGATGAAAGCGCCCGCCGTCGCCACCCGACAGCCCGCGTCCGAACCCAAGACCGCACCGGCCATCACGCCGGCGGCGCCTGCCCTCAAGCCGGCGGCGCCGGCACCGAAGACGACCGCATCGAGCGACGCCAAGCGCACCGCCCCGCCGGCCGACACGCCAGCGGCCAAGCCCGTGCCAGTGGCCGCCACGGCCGACACCGACGACGACTGGCAGACCTTCTGAGTCTGCCGCCCACTGCGTTCACCGAGGAAGTCCGATGGAGAACAAAACCACTGCCCTCTTCACGCACGACGACCGTATCGTGCTGATCGCCATCGCCGCCGTGTGGGTCGGCGCCTTCGCGTACGCCGCGGTCAATGGCGGCCTGGGCCTCGTCGCCGTCGTCGGGCTGGCGCTGCTGGCACTCGGCGGCTTCGTCGCGATGCGTTCGCGCAGCGGCACCGACAGCCAGGTCGTGCTGCCGTTCGCCGGCATGGCGATGGTCGCGCTGCTGATCCACGCCGCGCGCGGCCACGCCGAGGCGCACTTCGCCGTCTTCGCGTTCCTCGCGGTGATGATCGTCTACCGGCGCGCACTGCCGATCCTGGTCGGTGCCGGCACGATCGCGGTGCACCACCTGACGTTCAACTACTTCCAGCAGTGGGGCTGGGGGCCGATGTGCTTCACCGAGCCGAGCCTGATGATCGTCATCGAGCACGCGCTGTACGTGATCGCCGAGTCGGCGGTCCTGCTGATGCTCGCGGCGCGCGCGCGCGCCGACTTCCGCACCGCCGAGACGCTGGCGACGGTGGCCGAAAAGATGGTTGCCGCCGACGGCAGCGTGAGTTTCGAGGTCACGCGCATGCACAGCCACGATCCGGTGACGGCCAAGCTGCTCGGCGCGCTGCGTCACGTCGAGCAGTCGATCGCGCAGGTGCGTCAGGCCGCCGACTCGATCGGCACCGCGTCGACCGAGATCGCCGGCGGCAACGCCGACCTGAGCGCGCGCACCGAGCAGACCGCCTCCAACCTGCAGCAGGCCGCCTCCTCGATGGAGCAGCTCACCGGCACCGTCGCCCACAGCGCCGACGCCGCCGCGCAGGCCAACCAGCTCGCGTCGTCGGCCGCACAGGTCGCGCGCCGCGGCGGCGAAGTCGTCGGACAGGTCGTCTCGACGATGGACGAAATCAACGCCAGCTCCAAGAAGATCGCCGACATCATCGGCGTCATCGACGGCATCGCGTTCCAGACCAACATCCTCGCGCTCAACGCCGCCGTCGAAGCCGCCCGCGCCGGCGAGCAGGGCCGCGGCTTCGCCGTCGTCGCCGGCGAGGTGCGCAGCCTCGCGCAGCGCAGCGCCGAAGCCGCCAAGGAGATCAAGGCGCTGATTGGCACCAGCGTCGACAAGGTCGAGACCGGCTCCAAGCTCGTCGCCGACGCCGGCGCGACGATGAACGAGATCGTCGCTTCGGTGCAGCGCGTCAGCGACATCATCGGCGAGATCAGCGCCGCCGCGCGCGAACAGAGCTCGGGCCTCGGTCAGGTCAACGCCGCCGTCGCCGACCTCGACCGCATGACGCAGCAAAACGCCGCCCTCGTCGAGCAAAGCGCCGCCGCCGCCGA
>NZ_QOAZ01000074.1 GCF_003574675.1 Azohydromonas sediminis | reverse complement strand
AGCGACATCACCCGCGCAGCAGCGCCGCGTGACGTTCGTTCCTCTGGCCCTGACGCCAACCCGACGGGCGTCTGCGGCGATCAATTGCCTCTCAGGCTCTGAGGCACCCACTTTTCGCCCCGAGTCCGGTATTGACGTTCGAGGGCCCGCTGCTGCGGGCCTTTCTCATTTTCTTGACCCTGCTGCCAGGGGAAGCACGCGAAGGCGGAATCTGCCCTAGGCCGCTGTGCGGCTTGGCCCGGCCATCGTCGCGCCACCAGTGGACGATGGTCTCGCGGGCCTGCTGCAGGGTCTGGAACCAGTGTTCGTTCAGACACTCGGAGCGGAACTTGCCGCTGAGGCTTTCGATGTAGCCACTCTGCACGGACTTGCCCGGCTCGATGAGCAGGAGCCGGACGTGATGCCTGATTGCCCCCCAGGCGATGAAGGCCCGGCTCGTTGACTACTCCCCCTCGTCGGTGCGCACGGCCGCCGGCTGGCCGCAGAAGACCACGACGCGCTACAGCAGCCGCGTGACGTACTCGCCCGAGATGCCGTAGTGCACCGTGATGTCCGCGCACTGGTGGCTGAAGTGGTCGGCCACGGTCAGGCACTTCAGGCGGCGGCCGTTGGCCCGACTGTCGCTGCGGCAATCCACGCTCCCGACCTCGTTAACGGCGCGCGCCACCTGCCGCGGGACGCACTCGGCGGCCGACGGGCGGCGCACCTTCTGGCGATTGCGCGCCAAGTCGCTGTGAAGGCTTGACGCCGAGGACGCCCATGAGCGCGCGGATGTCCAGGTGCACCTCGGCCAGCAGCCGCTTGAGCTCGGCGTTCTCCGTGTCACCGCCGATGCAAAACTGACCCACTGCGCCGAAGTAAATCTGACCCACCTGGGCGAAGCTGACGGCTTTTTGGCCGTCGATGTTGACCCAGGAGCAAGCAGTGGAGATACGAGTGATGGCTCGCAGGGGCGAAGGGGTGCGGCAGATCGCGCGGCAGCTGGGCTGCTCGCGCAACACCGTGCGGCGGTACCTGCGTGACGAGGATGCGAGGCGCTACGGCCCCAGGGCGCCGCGGCCGTGCAAGCTGGACCCCTACCGGGCGTACCTGCTGGAGCGCATCGAGCATGCGCGCCCGCGCTGGATCCCGGCCACCGTGCTGCTGCGCGAGATCACCGAGCGTGGCTACACGGGCGGCATCAGCCAGCTCAAGGCATTCCTCGCACCCATGAAGAAGGCCGAGCCCGAGCCGGTGGTTCGCTTCGAGACGCCGCCGGGGCGGCAGATGCAGGCCGACTTCACCGTCGTGCGGCGCGGGCGCGACCCGCTGCTGGCGCTGGTGGCCACCCTCGGCTACAGCCGCGCCACCTTCGTGAAGTTCACCACCGCCGAGGACGCGGCGACGCTGTGCGCGGCGTTGCGCGAGGCGTTCGACTACTTCGGCGGCGTGCCCGCCGAGGTGTTGATGGACAACGCCAAGAGCGTGGTCATCGAGCGCGACGCGTATGGGCCCGGCCTGCACCGGTGGAACGACGAGCTGCTGCGGCTGGCCGACGAGTGCGGCTTCACGCCGCGCCTGTGCCGGCCGTACCGAGCCAAGACCAAGGGCAAGGTCGAGCGCTTCAACGGGTATCTGAAGGGCAGCTTCCTGGTGCCGCTGGCGGCCAGCCTGAAGGCCAGCGGGCTGGCGCTGACGGCGGAGCTTGCCAACCTGCACGTGCGGCGCTGGCTCGACGAGGTGGCCAACGAGCGCGTGCACGGCACCACCGGCGCCGTGCCGGCGGTGCGCCTGGCCGAAGAGCGCGCCGTGATGCTGCCGGCGCCGGCGCTCAAGGCGCCGCCGAAGATCGCGGCGAAGGTTGCCATGCCGGTAGAGAGCCTGCAGCACCCGCTGGCCGTCTATGACGCGCTGCTGGAGGTGAGGCCATGAACCTGCAGCACCAGCGCATCGAGGCGCTGTGCGCGCAGATGAAGTTCGCCCGGCTACACGCCGAGTGGCCCGCCATCGCGCAGCACGCGGCCCAGCAGCAGGCGAGCTTCGCCGACTTCCTCGAGCGCGTCCTGGACGCCGAGGTGCGTGCACGACACGAGCGCAAGGTCGCCACGCTGATGAAGCTGGCGACGATGCCGGCGGTCAAGACGCTCGAGCAGTTCGACTGGAAGGAAGCTGCCGGCGCGCCGAAGGCGCAGATCCTGGAACTCGCCCACCTGGCCTTCGTCGAGCGCGCCGACAACGTCGTGCTGCTCGGCCCCAGCGGCGTGGGCAAGACGCACCTGGCGCTGGCCATCGCCCACCGCGCGGTCAGCGCCGGCCACAAGGTGCGCTTCATCACCGCGGCCGACCTGATGCTGCAGCTGGCCGCCGCGCGCAGCCAGGGGCGGCTGAAGGAATACTTCGTCGCCCCTGCAAAACCCCCGCAACCCGCATGAACACTGGCTTTGCGGGGTGAATGCCGATGGCGCGAACTCCCAGCAACGAATCCAATAGGCCGCAGTT
>NZ_QOAZ01000073.1 GCF_003574675.1 Azohydromonas sediminis | reverse complement strand
TGGGCTATCGCGGTGTCGACGACGCGGTGTCGGTCCAGGTCATCCACCGCGGCAAGAGCAAGACTCTCACGGCGCAGCAGCGCGGCTGGCTCAGGCGCCGTCAGGCCATCGAGCCGGCGATCGGCCACACCAAGAGCGACCACGGCATGAACCGCTGCTGGCTCAAGGGCAGCGACGGCGACGCGCTGCACGCGGTGCTGTGCGCAGCCGGCTTCAACATCCGCTGGCTGCTGCGCGCGATCGCGCGCCTGGGGCTGCGCGGCCTTTTCTTGGTCCTGAACGTTCTGATGCTGTACGGCCGGCTTGCCGTGGAATCCGCCGCCGGGGCATCTGCGCACGTCGGCAAGCTCTGGCCGCCCTCGCGCGACGTCGCCGGCGTCCGTCGTCGCCCACAACCGGCGTTGATGTGAATTTCGCAGGTCCGACTACGTGTGTTCCGTCTGGGACCTGGGAGTGATACGAGCGTCTCGGGTCGACTCGTAGAGTGATCGCGGCGGCCCATTGGCCGCAGAGATCGGCGCGATCCACCAGCCTTTTCCACCGCTTCTTCTAGCGCCTGACGAGATCGAATCGGAGATATGCCAGCACTGATTCGCGCCTGCTCGAAGCCTTCACGCGCGGCCTCGATAGACGAAAGCAAGGCATGACAGCCACGAGGCAGACAAACGACGAAGCACCAATCGCCGCGCCCCAGCGCCCTTTCCGAAAACACCCTTCCCATGAGCTACCCACGCATCCTGATCGCTGCGCCGGTTCGACAACACCCCGCCATACTGAAGGAGTTCCTAGATTCAATTCGGCGGCTGGACATTAACGGACTTCAAATTAGCTGCGCCTTCATCGATGACAACGACAATGCAGATTCCAGTCGAATGCTGCAATCCTTTGCTTTTGGCGAGGAGTCCGTTGTGACCCCCGCTCCGCAGCGCCCAACAGTTGCCTATATACGAAATGACATAACACATCACTGGCGTGAAGATCTTATTTGGAGAGTCGCAGCATTCAAGGATTTCCTTATTGAATGCGCACTGGAGAGCGGTTTCGATTATCTATTTCTAGTTGATTCGGATCTTGTACTGAACCCTTTCACGCTGCAGCATCTGGTTGCATGCGACAAAGAGATCATCAGCGAAGTGTTCTGGACGTCATGGCAGCCCGGACAGATACTCATGCCGCAGGTGTGGACACAGGGTCAATACGAGTTAGCTTGGCGTCGGCGCGACGAAAAGATTAGCCCTGACGAATCGGATCGACGCATCCTTGCGTTCATCCGTGGCTTACACCAGCCAAGTCTCACAAGGGTCGGCGGATTGGGCGCATGCACCCTGATTAAGCGGACTGCCCTTGAGAAAGGGGTGCGCTTCGCAGAGATCGACAACTTGACCTACTGGGGCGAAGACCGCCACTTCTGCGTCCGCGCCAGGGCGCTAGGCGTTGAACTTTGGGCCGACAGCACCTACGCCCCGCTGCATTTGTATCGGCAGAGCCTCCTCGACCGCGTACCCAGATATGTGAACTGGTCTAGCGTCGATCACTGGCGCCACCCAAGCATAACGCTCTCGATGGTCGTCCGAAACGAATCGGGTCGCTACCTTGAGAAAGCCTTGATGCGGCACCGGGAGTTTATCGATCGTGCCGTCATTATTGATGATGCTAGCGAAGATGATACCGTCGACATCGTCACCCGCTGTCTACACGGCATCCAGACAAAAATTGTCCGCCTTCCAAATAGTCACTTCCACAATGAAGTCGCCCTACGCAAGATCCAATGGAAAGAAACTGTCGAAACCTGCCCGGATTGGATTCTCAACCTGGATGCCGACGAAATATTGGAGGATGGTTGCGGGGCTGCGATTCGCGACTGGGCACACCAAACGCAGTACCGCTACATCGGCTTCTCCCTATTCGACATGTGGGATGACTACCACTATCGAGATGATGCACTGTGGAACGCGCACAGGCGATTGTGGGGCTTCATGTTCCGATATTCACCCCTGTTGAATTACGAATGGAAAGAAAGCGCGCAGCATTGCGGCCGATTTCCACGCAGCGTTGAGTTCTTTGAGATGGGTTGCAGCAACATAAGAATCCAACACATGGGCTGGGCACGCCGTGCGGACCGAGAGCGCAAGTACCGCCGATATCTGGAGTTAGATCCGCAGGGGCGCCATGGCTCAATGGCACAGTACGCATCCATCTTGGACGAATCCCCGCATTTGGTTCGCTGGACCGAAAGCAGGCTGGCGGCCCAGGAAGTGTTGTAACTCCACAAGGCGCGACAAGGTGCGTAGGGCGTAGCCCGAAGCAGCTTGCCGCGCGGCGGCGGCCGCCCCGGCTGGGGTGGCCATCGTGGTCCCGGATTAGGTCGAGGTGCGACCCACCAACCTATCCGAAGGAGATTCCACGATGACCACCCCCACTATGTCACTGGCCGAACTCGCCGAGAAGGGCGCCGACGTCGACCTGCTGCACCAGATGGTGCAGTTCATGGCCCAGCGCCTGATGGAGATCGACGTCGAGGGTCGCTGCGGCGCTGGCTACGACGAGAAGGCCCCTGGCGCGCGGCTGAACAGCCGCAACGGCTACCGCGAGCGCACCTGGGATACGCGCGCCGGCAGCATCGAGCTCAGGATACCCAAGCTGCGCCGCGGCAGCTACTTCGTCGGCCCTGCAAAACCCCCGCAACCCGCATGAACACTGGCTTTGCGGGGTGAATGCCGATGGCGCGAACTCCCAGCAACGAATCCAATAGGCCG
>NZ_QOAZ01000072.1 GCF_003574675.1 Azohydromonas sediminis | reverse complement strand
GCCACAGGCTTGCAGCCGAAGAGGTCTTGCCCTTCGCTCGGCGTCGCTTCAGTCGTCTCGGTGCTCATGCCACTTCAACGGCCAAACTCGCCCGCAGCTGTCGGGGTTATCCCAAATCTTCACAGGCTCTCAGGCCAGCGGCACGCGCCGCCCCCACGGCACCGGCGCGCGGCCCTTGACGAGCCACAGCACCGGGTAGTCGGGTGCTCGCGCCGGGAAAGTGCCCTCGGCGTCGGTGAAGTAGACGAGCGCGTCGGGGCGCAGCCCCTGCTGCGCGACCCAGTCGAACACCGGGCGGAAGTCGGTGCCGCCGCCGCCCGAAAGCGCCGGCAGCGCGAGCGGCTCCCAAGGCTCGGCGACCCACGGCGCGCCGGCGGCGAGCGCGCTGTCGCAGGCGAGCAGCGTCGTGCGCACGGCGAGCGTGCCCTTCAGCGCGTTGAGTTCGGCGACGAACTGCGCGAGGTCGGCCGCGCCGATCGAGCCCGACGTGTCGATCGCGACGACGAGGTCGCCGGAGGCGCTGCGCAGGCTCGGCAGCAGCGCGTCGCCCTCGCGGCGCGACGGGCGCGACCACGCGTAGTCGTCGCGTGCGGTCTGCGCGAGGTACTGCGCGAGCGCGGCGCGCCACGACACGCGTGGCGCGAGCCCCTCGTCGACAAGACGCGCGAGTGCGCCGGCGAGCTTGCCCGCCTCGCGCGCGCGCTGCGCCGCGGCGGCGAGGTGGCGCTGCCACTGGCGGTGCAGGTGCTCGCGCTCGTTGGGCGACAGCGGCGGCGGGCGCGCGTCGTTATCGTCGCCGCCGGCGCCCGTGGGCCGCCCCTGTGCGCGGCCGCCTCCGCCGGCGTCGTCGCGCGGCGCGCCGTCGCCCGTGCCGCCCTGGCCGCCGTCGTCGCCGTCCCATGCGTGCTCGTCGAGCGTGTCGCTGTCGAGACGGTCGTCGAGGCAGGGGTAGATCTCCTCGGCGCTCAGGCCTCGGTACAGCGGCAGCACCTGCGCGCCCGGCGGCGGCGCGAGGCCCTCGTCGAGCAGCAGCGGGTTGATCGCGAAGTCGCACGCCAGATCCCAGCGCCGCTGCACGCGGTGGCCGCGGCGCGCGAAGTGACCGAGCGCGCAGTGCAGCGCCTCGTGCGCGAGCGCGAACTGCAGCTCGGCGGGCTTGAGCGCCGCGATCCACTGCGGGTTGTAGTACAGCGCCCGCGCGTCGGTGGCGGTCGTCGCGCACCAGCGCCCGGCGGGCTTGAGCGGCAGGCGCAGCGCCAGCGCCCCGAGGAACGGGTAGTCGAGGATCAGCCGCGTGCGCGCGGCCGCGAGCCGGCGCGCGGCGTCGTCGGCCGGCTCAGTCATAGAGCAGCACGTCGGCCGCACGCTCGGCCCAGCGCTTGAACGCCGGCACGGCGAAGAGCGCGGTGCCCAGGCTGCGGTGCAGGTCGGCCACCAGCATCACGCCCATCTCGCGCGTGGGCAGCCGCTCGGCGTAGTCGAGGATGTGCCCCCAGGTGCGTGCGGCGTCTGCCGTGCCCTTCGCGCGCAGCGCGCGGCCCACCAGCGCAGCGGCCACCGCGTACTGCAGGTCGATCTCGGCGGGCACCGCGGCATCGCGGCCCTCGACGATCGCGTCCAGATCCGGCAGGCGGTCGAGCGTGGCCAAGTACGCGGCGCACTCGACGCCGGCCGCCTGCCCGACGCAGCCGGCGAGCGCGCCCTGCAGCAGCGCGGGCTGGTCGGCGAACTTGCGCAGCGCGCGGTGCGCGAACTCCCACGAGCGCGGGCTCGGGAACGCCATCTCGCCGGCCAGCGTGCGCGCGGGGTCAAAGTCGAACAGCAGCTCGGGCTTGAAGCGCAGGAAGCCGATCAGCCGCTCGTCGATGCCGGCACGCCACGCCCACTGCACCCAGTCGTCGAGGTCGACCTCGACCTCGAAGTGCGCGAAGCGGTTGGCCAGCGGCGCCGGCATCGCGTAGGTCACGCCGCGGTCGCCCTGGCGGTTGCCGGCGGCGAAGATCGCCCAGCCCGCGGGAATCGCGTATTCGCCCAGGCGCCGGTCGAGGATCAGCTGGTACGCCGCGGCCGACACCGCCGGCGCCGCGCTCGTGATCTCGTCGAGGAACAGCACGCCGCGCGGCCCGTGCCGCTGCGCGTCGGGCAGCATCGCCGGCGTGGCCCACTGCACGAGGTCGCCGACGCGAAACGGGATGCCGCGCAGGTCGGAGGGCTCCATCTGCGACAACCGCACGTCAACCATCGGCACGCCGTGGCGCTGCGCGAGCTGCGCGACCAGCTGCGACTTGCCCACACCGGGCGGCCCCCACAGCATCACCGGCGTGTGCTGGCCCTCGGCGGTGGCGAGGAACTCGCGGTCGAGGACCTGGGCGAGGTGGGCAGGGCGCATCGGCGGTCGGCGCGGGCAAGCGATGCGGTGCAGTCTAACGGCCGCGCCGATAGGGGCCCACGTACCGGCGCCTTGCTGCCGCGGCCGCGGTCAGCGCAGGCCCGCGGCGACGAAGTGCGGGTTGTCGAAGCCGACCTTGGCTTTCACTGTCGGCCATCTTTACACGACTCGCAGTCGTGACTCCTTAAAACGGCATAAGTGCTTGATCCGTCGGTTTGTTGGCCGACTGGAATACCTCTTGCTGCGCGCGACCCACCTCGCTGAAACAGCGTTCGTGAGGAGCGACGTAATGGATCTTCGTACAGCGTTCGGTTTCCTGGCCTGGTGCGGCATGCTCATGGCGAGCGCGACCGCTCAGGCGTCGATCCTGAAGCTCGATGGCACCTTCACCGGGTTCTTCGTCAGTGGCACGCCTTATTCGGTCTTGACTGGTTCGTGGTCGGCTCAGGTCGACACGGGCGGCGCGCGTCAAGGTAGTTGTCGCCTCGTTCATGCAGCCAGTGGCTGCGTATCGACGCACCCTGAGCGTGTCTTGACGACGGCGTCGCGTTCAGGGTTCAGAGTCACCGCAGCGATGGGCGTCCAGTTGCGCGTGACGCCCGACCAGCGGCGCGGGTG
>NZ_QOAZ01000071.1 GCF_003574675.1 Azohydromonas sediminis | reverse complement strand
CTTCTGGCCGGCGTCGATGCACAGGCCCAGGAAGGCGTGGCGGACATCGCGCAGCACGCCCTGCACGGGCAGCGAGATCTGAACCTGCGCAGCGGGCACGGCCCGCAACGACGACTTCGTGTGAGACTTCATCTCGGTGGCTCCTTCGGTTGCTTGCGAGGCAACCCGCATGCTCTCGCATGCGGGTCGAAGGAGCCGCCACCTCAGCTCACGCGTTCAACAGACTTTGGGACATCGCCCGACGCCGTGCTCGTCCGAGGTTTCACTTCGGTGTCATCTACTTGTTAAATGAAGCCGCAAGACTTTGCAAAGGGGCGGCCTTCGAACGGCTGCACCTTCAGTGTCGTCGACAACCCACACCGAGGATATTCAAGATGCGTTCCATCACTTTGTCCCGGCGGCCGCTCGCGATGGCCGTCGCTGCCGCTTTCGGTGCCGCGAGCCTGGGCGTCCAGGCCGACGCCCATCACGCAAACGAGGGCAAGCACAAGGGCCAGCCCACGGTCGAATTCATCGGCATGCCGGCGCCGTCCACAGCCGCCGAGCGCGCCGCGTTCCTGACCAGCGCGCGCGTCAAGGTCACCTACCCGAACGGCAAGGTCGTCGAGCAGCCGCTCGAGTACGTGACGCTGTTCAAGAACACCGACACCGTCGGCAGCAACCCGTATCCGGCCGGCACGCTCTATGACGCCAACGGCGTGCCGATTCCAGACCCCGTCGACCCGAGCAAGGTGCTGGTTTCGGAAACGCCCGATGCCAACAGCCTGATCAAGGTCGGCGACGAGCTTTACCTCGTCACGCACTTCGAATACGACTGGCTGCTGTCCAACGGCAAGACGACGTTTAGTTCGCCCGACAGCGCCTTCACCCAGGCCAACGGCACGCCCGACAACTGGCGCTGGAACACACCGACCTCGATGATCCTGACCCGCATCGAGCAGGATAAGCACACCGGTCAGCTCACCGCCGTCGACCAGAAGCCCATCGACTTTTCGGCCTGGCAGGGCGTGGGCTGGCTGTGCAACGGCACGCACACGCCGTGGAACACGCACCTCGGTTCCGAGGAGAACTACTCGATCGATGCCCGCGCCGTGGAGGCGAGCCGCGCCATCGACCCGACCGGCATGCACGACTCGATGACCGGTTTCACCAAGCTCTATTTCAACAACACCCAGCTCGCGAACCCCTATTACCGCGGCATCACGCCGGAGGTGAAGATCAAGAAAGGCGGCAAGACCGAGGTGGTCAAGCACTTCGCCATGGGCCGCGGCACCTTCGAGATGGGTTACGTCTTCCCTGACCAGCGCACCGTGATCTTCGGCCATGACGGCGACAACAAGCCGCTCACCATGTTCGTCGCCGACAAGCCGCGCGACCTGTCGAAAGGCACGCTCTACGCGGCGAAGCTGGTGCAGCTGAGCCCCGACAACGCCACCGACGGCGGCCGGTTCGAGGTGCAATGGGTCAAGCTCGGCCGCACCGACAATGACAGCGTGAAGGCGCTCGTCGATGCCGGCATCCAGTTCAGCGACCTCTTCGAGGTGAGCGACACCAACCCCGGTGACCCCAGCTACATCGCCGTCGCCGCCGGCAAGACCACGCCCGAGTACCTGCGCCTGAAGACCGCCAGCCGCGGCTTCAACGCCAAGGACATCGAGCTGGCCGCCGCTGCGCTCGAGACGCTGCGCTATGCCGGCTACAGGGGCGCGACCACCGAATTCAACAAGCTCGAGGGTCTGGCCTTCAACGCACGCGACAACGTTGCCTACCTCGCCATCACCGACATCGCCAACGGCATGGAGACCGGCAAGGGCACGGGTACTGCGGGCGATCACATCCGGCTGGGCAAGGTCCGCGCCGGCGCCACCTACGCCATGGCCATGGGCAAGAAGCAGAAGGACACCGACGGCAACCCGATCAAGAGCGACTACGTCGGCGTGAGCATGTGGGTCCCCGAAGGCCTGCTCGGTGAGGACATCCCCAAGGATGCGGCCGGCAACACCGCCAACGAGGACAAGATCGCCAACCCCGACAACCTCTACTTCGACGAGAAGATGCGCACGCTGTTCATCGGCGAGGACAGCTCCACGCTGCACATCAACAACTTCCTGTGGGCGTACAACGTCGACACGAAGAAGCTCTCGCGCATCATGTCCCTGCCGGCCGGCGCCGAGTCCACGGGCCTGAAGGTCTACGAACTGCATGGGCATACCTACATCCTGGGTAATGCGCAGCACATCGGCGACTTCAGCCGCAACATCGACCCGACGCTGAAGAGCCAGATCGAGCCCCTGGTGAACAAGTTCGAGGCGCCGATCGGTTATCTGAAGGGGATGCCCAAACTCTGATCGGCAACGGCCGGTGAAGGACTGCAGGGCCGCGATGCGGCCCTGCCTGCTTCGACTGCGCCGTGTCCTGCAGCTATGGCGACGTCAGGTGTCCGCCGGGCAGGCGGCGGTACGCGGCCGTTGCGGCCGACGGCGTGGCAGCGCCGTCGGCGCAGGGCGGGAAGGTGCCACGACGGCTACTTGCCGACCTCGATCGGATAGTCCTTCTGATCGGCCGGGAAGCGTTTGAAAGGCGCGATCAGCTTGTCGTCCTTGCTCCAGCCCATCATGCCGAACTGCAAGCCGCGCGCGTTGTAACCGAGGATCGACAGCAGGTAGCTGGTCGCCACGGCGGTCTGGCCGTTGTAATCGGCCACCACGATGCGGCGGCCGAGCGGCAGCTTGGCGAGGCTCGCCGGCTCGAAGACGCTCGCGGACGGAATGTTCACGGCGCCGGGAATGGGCGTTGTCCCGTTCGCTGTTGAACCGTGACCGGTGACGGCCCCTCGGTGAACATGCTACGCGGCCTCGAGGACGGTGCCGTCGTCGCTTGCCGGACGACGGGCATCCAGGGCCTTGAGGAGGGTGCGCATCTGGCCACAGCCGCGCAGCTTGCGCATTCGCGTGGCCGCGTCGCTGAGCGCGCTGGCCACCCAGCGCAGCACCATCTGGCCGTCGCCCCAGCGCTCGACGTTGCGGCAGTAGTGCGCCACCGAGCCGTTCAGGTTCTCGATGGGGTTGGTCGTGCGCAGCGTGCGCCACAGCGCCGCGGTGATGCCCAGTGCCTGCACGGTCAGCGTCTCCTGCAGGCCCTCGCGCAGGCTGGCGGCCGCACCCGGGTGCCTGGCCTGCAGCGATGATGCCAGACGGCCGAGCTGCTTGCGCGCCAGATCGGCGTCCGAGGCCGACCAGGCGTCCTTCAAGGCCCGCTTGACGCTGGCGTGCAGCTCCCTGGGCAGGTGCTCCAGCACGTTGCGCCGCTTGTGCTCCTGACAGCGCTGGACGAGCGCGCTGGCACCGAAGGTCTGGGTGATGGCCCGGCGCAGCGCCTTGCCGCCGTCGATCACCCACAGCCGCATGCGCTGGGCATCCAGCCCGCGCTCGACCAGATCCGACAGCAGCGCGG
>NZ_QOAZ01000070.1 GCF_003574675.1 Azohydromonas sediminis | reverse complement strand
CAGAACTCCCAGAAACTGCGGCCTATTGGATTCGTTGCTGGGAGTTCGCGCCATCGGAATTCACCCCGCAAAGCCAGTGTTCATGCGGGTTGCGGGGGTTTTGCAGGGCCGACCAATTAGCGCTCTTCAGTCGGCTAATGGCATTGCCTGGCGCTGGCAGGTCGAATTCCAGAGGCGAATTCGGCATCGGAATCAGCAATTTGGCATCCAGTACGAGGGTTCGAACGCAAGGGTCACGGATTCAGGACATAGACAAGCAGATCGCCGACCTGGCAACCAAAGAACCTGCACAGACTGTCGACGCTCGAGATGCTGGCGTTGTATCCCCGAATGTTCAGCATGCGCGAAAGGGTCGCCTTGTGTATTCCTGTGGCTTGTGCGACGTCCTGCCACTCGATTCTTCTGCCTTCGCGAAAGGCCTTTTCTGAGAGCAGCTCGGTAAGGCGGAAGCGAATCACTGGCGTCTCCTGATGCGCGGCCAGCTGCCGCGCAGACCGATTATGCGTTCGCACCGCTGTTGCGTGCATGCAACGAACGATAGATGCACCGCCCGTCAGCTTGTTGAATTGCATATATGCGTTCTACAGTGCGTTTGCGTTATATGACGCTCAAGCATCAAACCTCAAGCCAGAAAGGGACAGCCATCATGTTTGCCGCCAGCCTTGCCCATACCCGATACCCCTTCGCTCCGCCTGCCCGCCGTTTCAGCCCGGGAGGCAGGACGAAGAACCGAGTTCTCGGCACGCAGCTCGCCGAGCCCGGATTCAACCCCGCGATCACCCCGGACATCAGGCGGCTTCTCGAGCTGTCGTGGGCTGCCGGGTTCGCGGACGGGGAAGCATGCATCACGATCGCAAAGACGCAGCTCAAGGACCGCACGAAGCCCACGTACCGACTCGTCCTCACGCTCAACCAGAACCACGCCGGATCGTTGACGCGCTTTGCTGAAGCGGTCGGCGTCCGACCGCGCCTCTACAAGGTGCGGCGAACCTTGAGCATGAACCGCGACGCGTATGTGCTGAACATTTGCGATCAGCACGCTGTTCGTGTGCTCAAGTCCCTTCTGCCCTTTCTCGAGAGAAAGGCTCCGGAGGCGGAGATTGCGCTCATGGCCTACGACGAAGGAAGGTTCAACGTCCACCCTGGATCAAAGGGTCATCCTCCGCACATCTGGAAAATCCGCGAGTTCTTCTACCTGAAGCTCCAGCGCATGAAGTGACCGGAGTTTCGCCACTCAGCGTGGAGTCGCAGATGAGCACAAGACACATCTCCAGCTGCTCGGAGAACGCCCGGGGGCAGGCATCGCCGCGTCGTGCGGACCCCGATCTTGCCCGGCAGCTCCGGTGGATCGAGCAGTTCTCCGCTTCAGTCATGCCCGCCCCGGTTCTGCCACCTCAGAAGGCGACACCGCAAAGGCGCCTGTTTGACGAGGATAGGCTCGACGAGCAGATCGAATGGGCGTCACGGCTGACCGGCGAAGCCAGAGAAATGACCTTGCAGCGCCTGACCCGCGCCAGGCAACTCGGCTCGCAGCGGGTGGTTGCCACGGTGCCCGCCCCGGAAGTGCTTGCCGATCTCGATCGGCGATTTCCGAACTTCGCCGAAGTCACCGAGCTGGTCAGGATGCATCTGTCCCTGTGCCGCCTTGCAGTGGAGCCGGTCTTGCGATTGCCCCCGCTCCTCCTCGACGGACCGCCCGGTATCGGCAAGACCGTCTTCGCGAGGCAACTTTGCGCCGCACTCGGTGTGCCGCTGATCCCGCTCAGCGTGTCGACGCTTTCGGCCGATTTCTCGCTCGCGGGCCTCGACGCGAGCTACGCATCAGCCAAACCCGGCGTGGTCTGGGACGCACTCGATCAGCCCTGCATGTCGCCCATGGTGCTCCTGGACGAACTGGACAAGCTTCCTTCACGAGCAGACAGCGGCCTGGGCTGCCTCTACGCCTTGCTCGAGCGGCACTCGGCGAAGGAGTTCATCGACGAGGCGCTGCGGCTGCCGATCGATGCGTCGCATTTGCTCTGGATTGCAACCTGCAATGACGCCGATGCTGTCGAGCCGGCATTGCGATCCCGGTTTCAGCATGTTCGCGTCAAGGAGCCGACGCGTGAACAGCTTTGGGCCGTCATCCAAAGCGTTCACGAGGGTCTTCGCAGGGAGTCTGAGTGGGCCATCGCATTCGATGAGCGGCTCGACGAGGGCGTCGTCGCGAGGCTCGCGAGCATGAGTCCGCGCCAAATGCGTCAGGCCCTCGAGATCGCCCACGCCAAGGCGGCATGCCAAGGTCGGCGGCGCGTGCAACTTGCGGACCTGCCGGACCTTCGCGAACCCCGGAGGCGGGCGGTGGGGTTCATCAGCAGCAACTGACGGAGAAGCCAGGATGAGTCAAGCCAGCGGCTACAAGGAAGGACAGACGTCGGATCGTGGGGCAACCGCCTTCGCTCGGAGCATTCGTGAATGCATCGAGTTTGCAGGACAGCTGCCGCCGGGGTGGAGAGCCACCTACCTGTGCTGCATGAAGCGGCTGCGAGCGATGGACTGCAGGCAGCGGAGCGAGATCGTCGTGTCGCCCCCTATCGTCCGCGGCGACGGGATCGGCTTCCTTCATGTCGGGGCTGACAGGCCCGTTCTCGGAGTGCTCAGGAGAACCGAGGCGCGCATCGCCGCGTCGTGTGCCGACTGCGGG
Source organism: Azohydromonas sediminis (assembly GCF_003574675.1). Taxonomy (GTDB): domain Bacteria; phylum Pseudomonadota; class Gammaproteobacteria; order Burkholderiales; family Burkholderiaceae_C; genus Calidifontimicrobium; species Calidifontimicrobium sediminis. Next base: position 902 of record NZ_QOAZ01000070.1, on the reverse strand, counting down.
CGGGCGGGCAGATTGAGGCGGATCGGAGGCAAGACGACGCGGCTGTGCCCCGAGTGCTATGCACCTCGTGCGCTGCGGCTTGAGGCCGGGCTTGCCTTGAAGCGCCTGTCGACGGTGCAGGGAGCGCAACCGGCGGATGACGGAGCAGGTCTCGTGCTCACCCCGCGGCTGGTCCGAGCGCTGGGCCTTCCGTCGCAGACGTTCGAGTCCCACTCAGCGGACTGCGCGACGGGGCGCACGACTTCAAGCGACAGGCCGACTTCCGCAACGATGAAACTCGAGATCCTTGTGAAGGCGCTTGGGCCGGTCGTGCACGCGCGGGGCGCGCGAAGGGCGTTCGCTACTGTGTCGGGCTCTTGACGCGCATCGACGATTCATCCGGGCAGCCGATGCGCCTGTCGCCGGCCTGCGCGTGCTCCCGAGGGCTGGCTGAGTTCCTTCTCGCGCTGCCCAGTCACGGGAAGTCAGGTGCCGAGATATAGACAGGGCGGCGAGAAGGCGGCGGCCATTGGCGCTGAACTGACTGACCGATCAGCAGCAGGCAGCCCATGCTCAGCGAGAGGGCGTTCGGTGCTTGAGGCGATTGCGCAGCCCGGGCGGTCGTTCGCCGCCAAAGCAGCTGGCATCCACGAGATGGCCCCTTCAATGGCGCTGAAGGCACCCGCTCTGGAAACCTAGTACGTCGCAAGACGCTCTCTTGACGACCGTTGGCCCCGCAACCGAGGGGTCAGTAGACGGTGCACCCGCCGTTGGTCCAGGTGAAGTGGATGTCGCCATCGTTGCGGGTAGTCAGAACCCGGCGACTTAGTCGGCCCTGCAAAACCCCCGCAACCCGCATGAACACTGGCTTTGCGGGGTGAATGCCGATGGCGCGAACTCCCAGCAACGAATCCAATAGGCCG
>NZ_QOAZ01000007.1 GCF_003574675.1 Azohydromonas sediminis | reverse complement strand
CTTCTGGCCGGCGTCGATGCACAGGCCCAGGAAGGCGTGGCGGACATCGCGCAGCACGCCCTGCACGGGCAGCGAGATCTGAACCTGCGCAGCGGGCACGGCCCGCAACGACGACTTCGTGTGAGACTTCATCTCGGTGGCTCCTTCGGTTGCTTGCGAGGCAACCCGCATGCTCTCGCATGCGGGTCGAAGGAGCCGCCACCTCAGCTCACGCGTTCAACAGACTTTGGGACATCGCCGAGAGCGGTTCCGCTCGGCTTGACGAGCGTCTTGTGGTGGCGGGAGGCCGGTTTCAGCGGGTTCTCGACTGCTCCACGGCACACCACTGCGGTGCATGCTGGCCGATCCCGTTCGTCGAGCAGTGTCATCGAGGCCCGGCTGGCGGGCATCTTGATGACTTCGTTGTCATCAAGATGTCACATAGCGATATTGACCACGCACGTCGTCGCTGCGTTGGGACGCGCAGCGGCTGACTCCCCGTCTCGTCGCATGACAACATGACGACGAGATGTCACAGAGCCGTCACAGACGGCACCTAGCATTCCTCCGTCTCGTGCTGCGAGTACTTCTGCCCTTTCCATCACGGAGTGGATGCCATGACCCTGAAGAAAATCGTCGCTGCCCTCGGCATTGCCGGCCTTGCGTTTCTGTCGCAAGGCGCTCTCGCGCAAGCCGTCCAGGTCGACCCCAAGCTGCCCGTCTACCAGAAGGCTGCCGGCGTGTCCGGCAACTTCACGAGTGTCGGCTCGGACACGCTGAACAACCTGATGACGCTTTGGGCCGAGGAATTCAAGCGCCTATATCCGAACGTCAACATCCAGATCCAGGGTGCCGGCTCGTCGACCGCGCCGCCGGCGCTGACCGAGGGCGCCTCCAACTTCGGGCCGATGAGCCGCCTGATGAACGCCAAGGAGATCGAGGGCTTCGAGAAGAAGCACGGCTACAAGCCGACCGCCGTGCCGGTGGCGATCGACGCGCTGGCGGTCTACGTCAACAAAGACAACCCGATCCGTGGCCTGAGCATCGAGGAAGTCGACGCCATCTTCTCGGTCGGCCGCAAGTGTGGCTACCCGACCGACATCACGAAATGGGGCCAGGTCGGCATGACGGGTGAGTGGGCCAACCGCGACATCGCGATGTACAGCCGCAATTCGGTGTCGGGCACCTACGGTTACTTCAAGGACGTTGCGCTGTGCAAGGGCGACTTCAAGCGCAACGTCGCCGAGCAGCCGGGTTCGGCCTCGGTCGTGCAGAGCGTGACGACACAGCTCAACGCGATCGGCTACTCGGGTATCGGCTACAAGACCTCGGGTGTGCGCGCGCTGCCGCTGTCGAAGAAGAAGGGTGAGCCTTTCGTCGAGGCCGACGCAGTCCACGCCATCGACGGCACGTACCCGCTCGCGCGGGTGCTGTACGTCTACGTCAACAAGAAGCCGGGCCAGCCGTTGCCGCCGCTCGAGCGCGAGTTCTTCAAGATGGTGCACTCGCAAGTCGGCCAGCAGGTCGTCGTCAAGGACGGTTTCGTGCCGCTGCCGGCTACGGTGGCCGCGCGTGCCGAGGAGATGCTGTCCAAGTGACGCTGCCGATGCGCCTACCGGCGTGAGGCGCCAGCGGCACGCCGCCGAGCCTGACGACGGCCATCGTGGGCTCGGTGGCGTCACCAGTCACCCCATACACTTGCGGAGCATTCCATTCATGACTACGTCGATTCGCCTGCGTTCGGTCGCTCCCGTGGCCGTCGCGTTCGTGCTGGCTGCGTGCGCCGGAACCCAGCCTCCGGCACCGGCACCCAAGCCGGCGCCTGCGCCTGCGCCTGCGCCGGCCGCTGTTGCCCCTGCCGCGATGACGGCCGCCAAGTACTACTTCGTCGTGCTGCCCGAGGACGGACGCATGTATGCCTTCGGGGACGTGGCCAACTATTTCCAGTTTCTCGAGCACAAGGAGGTCGCCCTGACGCGCACGCGCATCGGGGGGAGCCCGATGGGTTCGACGCTCGTGTTCGGCATCACCAACGACGACGTCAAGTCCGGCAAGCCGAGCGTGGCCGAGCAGGTCTTCGACGCGAAGCTGCCCCCGGCCGACGATTTCTATGGCGAGGTGTTCAAGAACGGCCGGTACTACGTGTTCAGTGACCTGAAGGTCATGAAAGAATTCATCGGCTCCGGGGAGGTGCCGTACAGCTTCACGGACATCGGTGCCGGCCCTGGCGGTGCCACGCTGGTGTGGGTCGTCGATAGCGCCGGCTTCAAGAAAGGCCGCCCGCAGGTCACGATCGACCGCTTTGCCGCGCTGCGCAAAGACAAGAAGTAAAGCAGGGCTTCGCGCGCACCGCCGGCCCGTTGCCGACACGGCACGGGCCCGCGGTTTCGTTTGCACCGAGGGATACCGATGAGCACCAGTGCCCCCGTCACCGGCACCGTTCGCGAGAGCGTCGACCGCGCCATGGGGCGCCGGCTGCTGCTCGACCGGCTGTTCAAAAGCACGATGTCCGCGGGCGGCATCGGCGTCATCGTCGCGATCACGGCCATCTTCTTCTACCTGGCCAGCGTCGTCGTGCCGATTTTCGTGCCGCCGGATATCGAGGCTCGCGCGACCTACGCCCTGCCTGGCGCAGCCGACACGACGACAGGACTACTGGTAAGCGAAGAGCAGCGCGAAATCGGTGTGCGCTTCGACTCGGCCGGCGAGGCGGTGTTCTTCCGTTTCGGCGACGGCGGTGAGATTGCACGCAAGCGTCTTGCGGTCGGGGACGGTGTGCAGATCACGTCGATGGCGGCGGGCGAGCGTCGCGGCTACACCTTTGCCTACGGCTTGTCGAATGGCCGTGTGGTGCTCGCCAAACACGTTTACAACGTGACGTTTCCCGGCGGCAAGCGTCTGATCACGCCGGACATCGAGTATCCCCTCGGCGATCAGCCGCTCGTCGTCGACGAGCGGGGCGCTGCCATCGACCGGCTGGCGTTCGAGCACAACGAAGACGGCACGACCATCGTCGCGCGCACGGTCGACGGCCGGCTGCTGGTCTCGTCCGTCAGTGTGACGACGAACCTGATGACTGGCGAAACCAAGAGCGAGGTGCAGAACGCCGAAATCTCGCCGGTGCCCGCCGACATTCGCGACATGATCGTCGAGTGGAAACAGCGCGAACTCTACGTGCTGCACGGCGACCGCTCGCTGACGCGCTTCGACATTTCCAACAAGAGCGCGCCGCGCCGTGTCGAGACGGTCGAGGTCGCGCCGGCCGGCGAGCGCGTCACCGCGATGACGATCCTCAGCGGGGGCTACTCGCTGGTGTTCGGCACCGACAAAGGCAGTCTCTCGCAATGGTTCCTCGTGCGCCGCGACGGCGCCGATTTCGACCTCAGGAAGATCCGTGAGTTCACGCCGATGCCAGCGCCGATCGTCTCGATCGCACCGGAGTTTTTCCGCAAGGCTTTCGTCGTCGGCGACCAGGCCGGAAATTTCGGCAGCTACTTCGCGACGTCGAGGCGGCTTCTGTTCGTCGAAAAGCTGTCGGACCAGCCCCTGGTGTCGGTCGGCATCCCGCACCGAGGCAACGGCTACCTGGCCCAGGACGCCAAAGGCCGCTTGCACGTGGCGGCGGTGCACAACGACTTCCCTGAAGTGTCGTTCGAAGCCCTGTGGCAAAAGGTGTGGTACGAGAGCTACGAGCACCCGGACTACGTGTGGCAGTCGTCGGCGGGGCACTCCGACTTCGAGCCGAAGTTCAGCCTCGCGCCTCTGACCTTCGGCACCATCAAGGCCGCCACGTACGCGATGGCGGTGGCGGTGCCGCTGGCCATCCTCGGTGCCATCTTCACTGCCTACTTCATGGCGCCGCGCATGCGGCAGATCGTCAAGCCGACGATCGAGGTGATGGAGGCACTGCCCACCGTGATCCTGGGCTTCCTCGCCGGACTGTGGCTTGCGCCGTTCGTCGAAAACAACCTGGCCGGCGTGCTGATGGCGCTGCTGCTGATGCCGCTGTCGTTCGTGATCGCCGCCTACGCATGGCACCTGCTGCCCGAGGGCTTCAAGCAGCGCATCGGAGCGGGGTGGGAAGCGGCGATCCTGATCCCCTTCATCATGGTGCTGCTGTGGCTGTTCATGCAGCTCGGCCACCCGGTGGAGGCGGCGTTCTTCGGCGGCGACATGCCGAACTGGCTCAGCAACGTCGCCGGCATCGACTTCGAGCAGCGCAACTCGCTGGTCGTGGGCATCGCGATGGGCTTCGCGGTGACGCCGACGATCTTCTCGATCGCCGAAGACGCGATCTTCAGCGTGCCCAAGAGCCTGACCTCCGGCTCGCTGGCGCTCGGCGCGACCCCGTGGCAGACGCTGATGGGCGTCGTGATGCCCACGGCAAGCCCCGGCATCTTTTCGGCGGTCATGATCGGCCTCGGCCGCGCGGTGGGCGAGACGATGATCGTGCTGATGGCCACGGGCAACACGGCGGTGATGAACTTCAGCCTGTTCACGGGCTTCCGTACGCTGTCGGCCAACATCGGTGTCGAGATGCCCGAGGCCGGCGTCGGCGAGACGCACTACCGTCTGCTGTTCCTGTCGGCGCTCGTGCTGTTCGTGTTCACCTTCGTCGTCAACACCGCGGCCGAGATCGTCCGCCAGCGTTTGCGCGAGAAGTACCAGACGGTCTGAGGGCCTCGGGAGAGCACCATCATGCGTGATTGGATCAAGAGCGGATCGCCGTGGATCTGGCTGACCGCCGGCGCGGTGGCGTTGTGCGTGGTGATGGTCGCCGGCGTGCTGGCGATGACCGCCCTGCGCGGCCTCGGCCACTTCTGGCCCAGCCCGGTCGTGGAGACGACTTTCGTCGAGAAAGACGGCTCGAAGGTACGCATCATCGGCGAGATTCGTGACCGCGAGGAAGTCGCGGTACGCCGTCTCGAGGAAGCTGGCTTCAAGCTCGGTACCGATGCCGCGTTCGTCGACCGCGTGCTCGTCAAGTTCGGCAACCGCGATCTCACCGGCGTCGATTTCCGCTGGCTGCCAGTGCCGCTGCTCGGGGAGTTCACGTACCCGAACGACCTGCTGACGATCGAGCGCCGTGAATGGGGCAACTTCTACGGCCACCTCCGCGCGGTGAAAGAGAACGGCAACGTGGTCGCCACCGGCGACGCGGCCTGGCCGGTGCTGCTCGAGCGCTTCGAGCGCGCCAACGGCCTGTTCAGGCGCATCCTCGCGATCGAGAAGCACGACATCGGCGACGTCAACTACCGGCTCGAGCAGCTTCGCCTCGAGCGTCGGCGCCTCGAGCTGCGCGGGCAGTTGAACGCCGAGCGCGAAGCGAGCTTGGAAGAACGCAAGAAGGTGCTCGACGAGCGCTTCGCCGCGCTGCAGGCTGATTTGCAGCAGCTGCGCGCAGACATCGCGCGCGACACCGTCGTCGCCGAAGTGCAGGATGGCAAGGAAGTCGAGATCAAGCTCGCGATCGTGGCCGACGTCTATCGTGCCAACGAGATGAACGTCGGACAGAAGATCCGCCACTACTTCCACAAGCTCGTCGAGTTCGTCACCGACGACCCGCGCGAGGCCAACACCGAGGGCGGCATCTTCCCGGCGATCTTCGGCACGGTGATGATGGTGCTGATCATGTCGGTCATCGTCACGCCGTTCGGTGTCATGGCCGCGATCTACATGCGCGAGTACGCGAAGCAGGGGCCGCTGATCCGCACGATCCGCATCTCGGTCAACAACCTCGCGGGCGTACCGTCGATCGTCTACGGCGTGTTCGGCCTCGGGTTCTTCGTGTATTTTCTGGGCGGCAATATCGACCAGCTGTTCTTTCCCGAGGCGCTGCCGGCGCCGACCTTCGGCAGCCCGGGCATCCTGTGGGCCTCGCTGACGTTGGCGATCCTGACGCTTCCGGTGGTCATCGTCGCCACCGAGGAGGGCCTGGCACGCGTGCCGCGCTCGGTGCGCGAAGGTAGCCTGGCTCTTGGTGCGACGAAGGCCGAGACACTTTGGCGCACGGTGCTGCCGATGGCCACCCCGGCGATGATGACGGGACTGATCCTTGCGGTGGCGCGCGCCGCCGGCGAGGTGGCCCCGCTGATGCTGGTCGGGGTCGTCAAGCTGGCACCGGCGCTGCCGCTGGACCAGTACTTCCCGTACCTGCACCTCGAGCGCAAGTTCATGCACCTGGGCTTCCACATCTACGACGTCGGGTTCCAGAGCCCGAACGTCGAGGCCGCGCGCCCGCTGGTCTATGCCACTGCGCTGCTGCTCGTGATCGTGATCATGGTGCTCAACCTCACCGCCATCGCACTGCGCAACCGTCTGCGCGAGAAGTACCGCGGGCTCGATAACGTCTGAGCGACGCCGACCTCGCCATCATCCGCCCAACGGAGATCCCTTCATGAATGCCATGTCCGAAGCCGCCACGCCGCGCATGACGATCTCGACCGCCGTACCCGAGACGAACGCGCCGGCGCGGCCGGTGTCCGACCACGAGGCCGCGGTGTCGGTGCGCAACCTCAACCTCTTCTACGGCAGCGTGCAGGCGCTACATGGTGTCACGCTGGACATTCCGCGCCGCCAGGTCGTCGCCTTCATCGGCCCGAGCGGCTGCGGCAAGTCGACCCTGCTGCGCTGCTTCAACCGCATGAACGACCTCGTCGACAGTTGCCGCGTCGAAGGCCAGATCCTGATTGACGGGCGCAACATTTACGACCGCAGTGTCAACGTCGCGCAGCTGCGGCGTCGCGTCGGCATGGTGTTCCAGAAGCCGAACCCTTTCCCGAAGTCGATCTACGAGAACGTGGCCTACGGCCTGCGGCTGCTCGGCGTGTCGAACCGCGCCCAGCTCGACGAGGTGGTCGAGCGCTCGTTGCGCGGCGCGGCGCTTTGGGACGAAGTGAAGGACCGCCTTGATGCCAGTGGCCTGAGCCTGTCGGGCGGGCAGCAGCAGCGGCTCGTGATCGCGCGCGCGATCGCGCTCGAGCCGGAGGTGCTGCTGCTCGACGAGCCGTGCTCGGCGCTCGACCCGATCTCGACCGCCAAGGTCGAGGAGCTGCTGTTCGAGCTGAAGAACAAGTTCACGATCGTCATCGTTACGCACAACATGCAGCAGGCCGCGCGCGTGTCCGACTACACCGCCTACATGTACCTCGGCAAGCTGATCGAATACGCTCCGACGCGCCAGCTGTTCATGAAGCCGGCGAGGAAGGAAACCGAGGACTACATCACCGGCCGCTTCGGCTGACCGGGCGGAGAGCACGAGCATGATCGACACCCACACGACGAAGCAGTTCGACATCGAGCTTCGCGACGTCTCGAGCCGTCTGCTGGAGATGGGCGGCCTGGCCGAATCCCAGGTGGCTCAGGCCGTCTACGCGCTGGCGAACTTCAGCGGCGAGATGGCCACGCAGGTACTGCAGCAGGAGGACCGGCTGAACCACATGGAAGTCGAGATCGACGCCGAGATGCAGCAGATCGTCGCGATGCGCCAGCCGGCCGCGATCGACCTGCGGCTTCTGTTCGCGGTTTCGAAGGCGAGCGCGAACCTCGAGCGCGTCGGCGACGAGGCGGCGCGGATCGCGCGCACGGTCCAGCGGCTGATCAACACCGGGGTGTCGAGCCGGCTGCGGCTGCCGGTGGCCGACATCCAGTTCACGGCCGATCTCGCGTGTTCGCAGCTGCACAAGGCGCTGGACGCTTTCGCACGCCTCGACGCCGAGGAAGCGCTCGACGTGCTGAAGCGCGACGACCAGCTCGACCAGGAGTTCGACGGCCTGCTGCGCAAGCTGATCACCTACATGATGGAAGACCCGCGGATGATCTCCTCGAGCATCGACTTGGTCTTCGTCGCGAAGGCGATCGAGCGCGTCGGCGACCACGCGAAGAACCTCGCCGAGGCGGTGATCTACGTCGTCAAGGGCACCGACGTGCGCCACGTGACGGTGCCCGACGTCGAGAAGGCTGTGCGCTGAGCGCGGGCAGGGGAGGAGTGATGAGCCGTGTGCTGGTCGTCGAAGACGAGGCGGCGATTGCCGAGCTGATCTCGATCAACCTTCGGCATGCGGGCTACGAGGTGACGATCGCGACGACGGCCGACCAGGCACAGGCCGCGGTCGACGCCGTGCTGCCCGACCTCGTGCTGCTCGACTGGATGCTGCCGGGGCAGTCGGGGCTCGCGCTGGCCAAGCAGTGGCGCACGAGCGCGCGCACACGCGACCTTCCGATCATCATGCTGACGGCGCGCAGCGAAGAAGCCGACAAGATCAGCGGTCTCGACGCCGGTGCCGACGACTACCTGACGAAGCCGTTCTCGACGAAGGAGCTGCTGGCGCGCATCCGCGCGGTGCTGCGGCGCAAGGCGCCCGAGGCGCTCGACACCGCGGTCGAGATCGCGGGCTTGCGCCTCGACCCGGCCACCCGCCGCGTCACGAAAACCGGTGCCGACGGCGTGCGCGAGGTTAAGGTCGGGCCGACCGAGTTCCGTCTGCTGCACTTCTTCATGACGCACCCCGAGCGCGTGCACAGCCGCGCGCAACTGCTCGACCGGGTGTGGGGCGACCACGTGTTCATCGAGGAACGCACCGTCGACGTGCACGTCAAGCGCCTGCGCGAGGCGCTGCAGCCGGTGCAGTGCGCCGGACTGATCGAGACGGTACGCGGCGCCGGCTACCGCTTCACGCAGCAGGTGGGCAGCATCGCCGCCTGAGGGGCTGAGCGGTGCCCTGGCTGCTGCCGCGCATCGTCGCTGCGCTGCTGGCGATGCTGGCCGGCACCACGATCGGCGCCTGGGTGGGCGGCTGGTTCGACGCGTGCACGCTCGGCATGGCGCTCGGCGGCGCGACCGGGGTGTCGCTGGCCACGACGCTCGATGCGCTGCGCGCGCGGCGGCTGCTCGACTGGCTGCGCGGCGCGCAGGCCGCGCACGCCCCCGGCGCGGGCGGCTTCTGGGGCGAGCTCGCGTACCGCGTCGAGCGCGCGATGCGCACGCGCGAGACCTCGATCGAGCACGAACGCGGCCGCCTGCAGCAGTTCCTGCAGGCGATCGAGGCCTCGCCCAACGGGGTGCTGCTGCTCGACGCCGACGACCAGATCGAGTGGTGCAATGCCGTCGCAGCCGACCACTTCGGCCTCGACCCGGCGCGCGACCGCGGCCAGCATGTGACGCACCTGGTGCGCACGCCGGCGTTCGTCGCCCACCTGCAACAGGGCCAGTTCGAGCACCCGGTGGTCGTGCCCGGGCCGCTGGGGCGGCAGACGCTGTCGGTGCTGGTGCGCCGCTACGGCGACGGGATGAAGCTCGTGCTGTCGCAGGACATCACCGAGCGCGAGCGCAGCGATGCGATGCGGCGCGACTTCGTCGCCAACGTGTCGCACGAGATGCGCACGCCGCTGACGGTGCTCGCCGGGTTCGTCGAGACGATGGCCACGCTGCCGCTGACCGAGGTCGAGCGCCAGCGCGTGCTCAAGCTGATGGAGCAGCAGACCACGCGCATGCAGACGCTGCTGACCGACCTGCTGACCCTGGCGCAGCTCGAGGGCAGTCCGCGGCCGCCGGCCGACCAGTGGGTGAGCGTCGACGCGCTGATGGTGCAGGTGCGCGCCGACGGCGAGGCGCTGTCGGCCGGTCGCCACCGGCTCGTGTTCCACGTGCCGCCGGGCGGCGAGATCGCCGGCAGTGCGACCGAGCTGCTCAGCGCGGTCGGCAACCTGGTGACGAACGCGGTGCGCTACACGCCCGACGGCGGCCAGATCGACGTGCACTGGCGCGTGCGCGCCGACGGTGTGGGGGAGATCGACGTCGTTGACAACGGCGTGGGCATCGACCGCGAGCACATTCCGAGGCTGACCGAGCGCTTCTACCGCGTCGACGGCAGCCGCTCGCGCGATACCGGCGGCACCGGGCTCGGCCTGTCGATCGTCAAGCACGTCGTGCAACGCCACGGCGGCGAGCTCGACATCGAAAGCGAGCGGGGCAAGGGCTCGCGCTTTCGCATCGTCGTGCCGGCCGCGCGGGTGCGCGTGCGGCACGACGCGGCCGCCGTCGCCGACGCGTCGCGCTGACCGCGCTCAGCCGCCGCCGGCCGGCGCGGTGTCGCGGCGGTAGATGCGCGTCGCGTCGCGCCGCTCGTCGGGACGCTGCACGCGCGCGACCTCGGTCCAGCCGGGGCCGGCACGCACGTGCGTGCGCTGGCGCTCGCGGCGCAGCAGCACGTCGCAGCCGCTGGCGTCGGCCGCATCGGGGCGGCCGTCCACGCGCCAGCGGCCGTGATGCTCCAGCGCCACGATCGCCGCGCGGCCGACGTCGGGCGCGGCGATGCACGCTCCCGGCGGCACGTACGGTGCGATGCGCGCGATCCATTCGCGGTCGCTGCGCACGTAGTCGAGCACCGGCAGCAGCAGCGTCATCACGAGCAGCCACGTCAGCGCCACGCCGCCGGCGGGCAGCACGAGGCTCTTCCACAGCGCGGCGCGGTGCCGCGCGGTGCGCCAGCGCACCAGCCACACCCACGCCGCAGTGCCGGCCAACGCGACGACGAGCGCGACCGCCGAGAAGCTCGGTTCGTAGCCGCTGGCCAGCCGCGCGACGTTGCGCGCCGGTGCGCCGGGCACGCCCACGTGCAGCGACGTGTAGATGCCCCACACCGCGATCGCGCACGCCGAGAAGAAGAACACCGAGAACCAGTCGATGGCGGCTGCCGCGCCGCGCTTGAGCGTGGGCAGCGCGAACGCCGCGAGCACCGCCAGGCCGGGCAGCCCCAGCATCAGCACCTCGTCGGCGCCGCCGAGCCCGGTGCTGACGGCCAGAGCCGCCGCGGTGACGGTCAGCGGCACGGCGATGTGGCGATTGAACAGGTGGTGTCGCCAGCGCCACACCGTCCACAGCGCGAGCAGCGACGCCGGCCACAGAAACCACAGCCACAGCCGCACGATGCCGAGCCACTGGTCAGGCTCGGCGCGCAGGCGCCAGCCGAACTGCCAGGTCTTGGCCAACGAGGCCGTCGCGACGGCGGCCACGGTCGCCGCGAGCGCCCAGGGCACGAGGCGGCGCACCTGCTCGTACGCCGACAGTCGCGACAGCACGACGCCGATGGCACCGAGCAGCAGCGCGAGGCCAGGCGCGCCGCTCGCGGCCACCAGCGGCAGCGCGACCAGCGCGGCCGCGCGCGCGCGCTGCCGCCGAAACGGCGCCGAGGCCATCGCCCACTGGAACAGCGCGACGCCGGCCAGCTGCACCAGCGCGGGCGTCGTCTCGTGGCCGAGCTGCAGCAGCCCGAGGGTGGCGATCAGCGCCAGCACGGCGCCATCGGCCATCGCGCGTGCATACGCGACGGTGTCGGCCTCGCCGCCGAACGCGAACGCGACGGGCTGTGCGGCCTCGGTGCGCGCGAGGTGGAAGGTCGCATACCACACCAGCACCAGCGTCAGCGCCAGCAGCAGCGCGAACGGCACGCGCGCGGCCAGCTCGGCGCCGAGCAGCGGCGACAGCAGCACGATGCTCGCGGCGCCGAGCCAGTGCGGCAGCAGTGCCTGTTCGAGCGGCAGCTGGCCGACGGTGGGCGCCAGCCACGACGTGCGGCCCTCGGCCATCGCCGCCATGTAGCCGAACGCCGTGATGTCGGCCACCCGCCACGGGTCGCGTCCGAACACGCCCGGCAGCACGTAGGCAGCGCAGAACAGCAGCAGCGCCGCGCGCGGCAGCCGCTGCGCGGCGCGCTGCGTGACGAGTGCCGGGGTCGGGTTCCGGTTCACCAGGTGATGATGCCGCCGCGCATGGCCTGCGGCCAGACGGCGCCCAAAGAACAAGGGGCAGCCGTGGCTGCCCCGTCGTCGCGCGCCACGCGCCGGGCGCGTCTCACTTCTTGAGGTGCGCGAACTTGTTGCGGAACTTCTCGACCCGCCCGCCGAGGTTATCGACGCTCTTCTGCGTGCCGGTGTAGAACGGATGCGACTCGCTCGTCGTCTCGAGCTTGATCAGCGGCAGCTCGCGCCCGTCGTCCATCGTGATCGTCTCCTTCGTCGGCGCGCACGAGCGCGTGACGAACTTGAAGCCGTTGGACAGGTCGAGGAAGCAGACCTCGCGGTAGTTCGGGTGGATGCCTTCTTTCATCGGTAGCCTCGTCGCGTCGTGTGCGACAGCCACGTCGACCCATTCGACGCACTTGCCGCGTGCGGAAAACCGCGAATTATAGGAGCCTCACCCACCCCTTCGCATCATGTCGAAGAAGTCGAGGTTGCTCTTGCTCTGCTTCATCTTGTCGAGCACGAACTCCATCGCCTCGATCTCGTCCATGTTGTACAGGAGCTTGCGCAGGATCCACGTCTTCTGCAGGATCTCGGGCTTGAGCAGCAGCTCCTCGCGGCGCGTGCCCGACTTGTTGATCAGGATCGACGGGTAGACGCGCTTCTCGGCCATGCGGCGGTCGAGGTGGATCTCGCAGTTGCCGGTGCCCTTGAACTCCTCGTAGATCACCTCGTCCATGCGGCTGCCGGTGTCGATCAGCGCAGTGCCGATGATCGTCAGGCTACCGCCTTCCTCGACGTTACGCGCCGCGCCGAAGAAGCGCTTCGGGCGCTGCAGCGCGTTGGCGTCGACGCCGCCGGTGAGCACCTTGCCCGACGACGGCAGCACGTTGTTGTAGGCGCGTGCCAGGCGCGTGATCGAGTCGAGCAGGATCACGACGTCCTTTTTCAGCTCGACGAGCCGCTTGGCGCGCTCGATCACCATCTCGGCGACCTGCACGTGACGCGCCGCCGGCTCGTCGAAGGTCGAGCTGATGACTTCGCCGCGCACGGTGCGCTGCATCTCGGTGACTTCCTCGGGCCGCTCGTCGACGAGCAGCACGATCAGGTGCACCTGCGGGTAGTTCGCCATCAGCGCGTGCGCGATGTGCTGCATCATCATCGTCTTGCCCGTCTTGGGCTGCGCGACGAGCAGCGCGCGCTGGCCTTTGCCGATCGGCGCGATCAGGTCGATGATGCGGCTGGTGATGTTCTCGTCGGTCTTGAGGTTGTCGCGTTCGAGCTTGAACTGTTCCTTCGGGAACAGCGGCGTCAAGTTCTCGAACATGATCTTGTGCTTGTTCTCCTCCGGGGTCAGGCCGTTGACGCGGTCGACCTTGACGAGCGCGAAGTAGCGCTCGCCGTCCTTCGGCACCCGCACCTCGCCTTCGATCATGTCGCCGGTGTGCAGGTTGAAGCGGCGGATCTGCGAGGGCGACAGGTAGATGTCGTCGGTCGACGCCATGTAGCTGGTGTCGATCGAGCGCAGGAAGCCGAAGCCGTCGGGCAGCACCTCGAGCACGCCGTCGCCGAAGACCTGCTCGCCCGCCTTCGCGCGCTTCTTCATGATCGCGAACATCAGCTCCTGCTTGCGCAGGCGCGCGACGTTCTCGATCTCCAGTGCCTCGCCCATCTCGATGAGCTTCGACACGTGCATGGTCTTCAGTTCGGACAGATGCATGGAGGCATTCCCTTCGTGGGGAAGAGGGCGGGCCATTCGCAGGCCGACCCCGCCGCGGCCCGTCGGGGCCACGGCCGGCCCGCAAGGCCGTCGGCAAGGCGTTGAGGATGAGGTGCTTCGTCGAGTCCCGCAGCGTCCGGCCGCTGATACCGGTGCGTGGGATCTGAAGCGTGGCGTCGCCGGCCGCGCGCTGCCTCGGGCAGCGGCCGCCGACGATCGAAGAATTATAGGTGGCCGTCGATGAAGGCGGTCAACTGCGCCTTCGACATCGCACCGACCTTGGTCGCCGCGAGCTGGCCGTTCTTGAACAGCATCAGCGTCGGGATGCCGCGGATGCCGAACTTGGCCGGCACCTCGCGGTTCTCGTCGACGTTCATCTTCGCGACGCGCAGCCGGCCGTCGTAGTCCTTCGAGACCTCGTCGAGGATCGGCGCGATCATCTTGCACGGGCCGCACCACTCGGCCCAATAGTCGACCAGCACCGGGCGGTCGGACTTCAGCACGTCGGCTTCGAACGACGCGTCGGATACGTGGGTGATCAGGTCACTGCTCATCGTCGGTCCTCGCAGGCACTTCGCACGTCGGTGCCGCAGCTCGCGCCCGGTTGGCAGGCGCCGCCACGGGCAGCCGCTCAGGTGCGCCAAGGCACAATGATTCTGACATAAAGCCCCGTGCCCCGTGGCCGCCGTGCGGCGTGTCCGTGGCCCGCCTGCCTTGCCTGCGATCGATCTCCTCGACGGCGTCGTCGACGCCGAAGCCTGGCGCGCGTGGGCGCGGCGCATGCGCCGCGCGCTCGACGACGCGGCGGTGCCGCCCGCCGATGCCGTCGTGCTGCTGCCTTTCGCCGAGCTGCTGCCCGTCGCGCGCGGCGCATTCGCCGCGCTGGGCGGCTGGCAGCCGCGCGTCGAGACGACGCACACGCTGGCCGACGCCCTCGGGCCGCCACCGGTGCGGGTCCCCGAGGCGCCCAGTGGCGACCGCGTGGTCGACCGCCTCGTCGCCGCGGCGCTGCTGCGCGCACGCGACGGCAGCGCCGCCTGGGCGCGGCGCGACCCGCGCGGCTTCGACCACGCCGTCGACGCCGTCGTCGATGCCGCGCACGCGCTGATGCACGCCGTGGCGGCGCAGCCGCCCGGCCAGCGCCAGGCGTGGTGGCAGCGCGCACGCGCGCTGCTCGCGCCGATCGAGGGGCCGGGGCGCACCGAGCGCCTGCTCGCGCGCGTGGCCGTCGAGTGGGCCGCGCTCGACGACGTGCAGCCCACCGACCGCCTGTGGGCCGCGCGTCCTGCGGCGTGGGTCACGGTGGCCGGCGTCGGCGCCGATGCGCTGGTGTCGTCGCTGGCCGCACACGCCGGCGTCCCCGTCGTCGACGTGCGCCTGGCCGCCGACGCCGCCAGCGGCTTCGCGCGCGCGGCGCCGCTGCCGCCGCCTCGGCGGCTGGTGTGCGACGGCTTCGAGGACGAGGCCGAGGTGGCCGCCGCCGAAGTGCTGCAGGCGGTGCAGGACGGCGCCACGCCGGTGCTGCTCGTCGCGCTCGACCGCGCGCTCGTGCGCCGCGTGCACGCGATGCTCGAGCGCGTGCCGGGCCTGCGCGTGCACGACGAGACCGGCTGGCGGCTGTCGACGACGCGCGCCGCCGCGCGCGTGATGGCGCTGCTGCGCGCGGCCGCACCCGACGCCGATGCCGACGCGTGGCTCGATGCGCTGAAGGCCGACGCGGCGCTGCCGGTGGCCACCGTCACGGCGATCGAGTCGGCATGGCGCAGCGGCCGCACGCTCGACGCCGGCCTCGCCGCGGCCTGGGCCGCGCAGCGCCATCGGCTCGCGCCGCTGTCGACGCCCGGGCGCCAGCCGCTTCACGACTGGCTGCGCGCGCTGGCCACCGTGCTCGGCGCGCCGGCGGCCGACCCCGCGGCGCAGCAAGTCGCCGCGACGCTGCGGCTCGGCGACGACGACACCGATGCCGCGTGGCGCACGGTGGCCCGCGAGACGCGGCTCGACCGCGCCGGCTTCGTCGCGTGGGTCGATGCGGCGCTCGACGCCGCGACGTTCCGCCCGCCCGCGCCGGCGCAGCCGCACGTCGTCATCACGCCGCTGGCGCGCGCGCTGTGGCGGCCGTTCGGCGCCGCCGTCTGCCCCGGCTGCGACGGCTCGCGGCTCGGCGCTGCGGTCGCGCCCGACGCGCTGTGGAGCGATGCCGTCGCGGCCGAACTCGGCCTCGAGACCGCCGCGCAGCGGCGCGAGCGCGAGGCCGTCGCATTCGCGCAGCTGCTGCGCGCACCGCGCGTCGTGCTGCTGCGCCGGCGCAGCGACGCCGGCGAGCCGCTGGGGCCCAGCCCGCTCGTCGAGCGTGCGTGGCGCGCGCGCCGGCACGCTGGCACCGCCGCGCCGCCGGAGCAGCCGCCGCGGTTGACGCACAGGACGGTGCGGCCGCAGCCGCCGGCACGCCCGGCGCCGCGCTGGCCGGGGCCGCTGCCGTCGCGGTTGAGTGCGACGGCGGTGCAGGCGCTGCGCGACTGCCCGTACCGCTTCCACGCCCGCGTCGGGCTGGGCCTGCGCGAGGCCGACGAGCTCGATGCCGAAGTCGACAAGCGCGACTACGGCACCTGGCTGCACGCCGTCTTGCTGCGGTTCCACCAGCAGCGCGGCGCACCGCGCGACACCGCGACCGACCTCGCGGCGCTCGCGTCGGCCGCCGACGCCGCCGGCGACGAGCTCGGTCTCGACGCCGCGCGGCTGCTGCCGTACCGCGCCGCATTCGACGCGATCGCGTCGCGCTATGTGCAGTGGTTGCACCGGCGCGACGCCGAGGGCTGGCGTTGGCAGGCCGGCGAGGTCGAGCGCGAGCGCGCGGCCGACGAGCGGCTGCCGCTGCGCCTGGGCGGGCGCATCGACCGCATCGACGACGGGCCCGGCGGCGCCGTCGCGCTGATCGACTACAAGACGGGCTCGCCCGCCGCACTGCGCACCGCCGTGCGCGAGCCGCTCGAGGACACGCAGCTCGCGACCTATGCCGCGCTGCTCGGCGAGCGCCCGCCCGGGCGCGCGGTGCACGCGATGTACCTCGCGCTCGACGACCGCGAGGCGCCCGTCGAGATCGTGCACCCCGACGTCGCCGCCACGGCGCAAGGGTTCATCGACGGCCTGGCCGCCGACCTGCGCGAGATCGCCGCCGGCGCCGGCTTGCCGGCGCTCGGCGAGGGCGCGGTGTGCACGCACTGCGAGGCGCGCGGGCTGTGCCGGCGCGACCACTGGAGCGCCGACGACGGCGCCGCGGCGGGCGCTGCATGACCGCACCGTCGTACCACTGCAACGGCGCGCCGGCCACGCGCGAGACGTTCTACGCCGTGGCCTGCGACCCGCGGCGCAGCGTCGTCGTCGAGGCCTGCGCCGGCGCCGGCAAGACCTGGATGCTGGTCGCGCGCATCGTGCGCGCGCTGCTCGACGGCACGCCACCGTACGCGATCCTCGCGATCACGTTCACGCGCAAGGCCGCCGGCGAGATGCGCGAGCGGCTGCACGGCGTGCTGCGCGAGCTCGCCGACGCCGGCGACGACGTGCGCGTGCAGATGCTCGTCGAGCGCGGCATGGCGCCGGCGGCGGCGCGCGCCGCGGCACCGCAGGCCGCGACGCTGCTCGACCGCGTGCTCGACGGCGGGCGCGACGTCGACGTGCGCACCTTCCACGCCTGGTTCGCGCAGCTGCTGCGTGCCGCACCGCTGGACCTGCTGCGCGAGCTCGGCCTCGCGCCGCAGATGGCGCTCGTCGAGGAGGTCGACGACCTGCGCGGCGAGCTGTTCGCGCGTTTCCACGCCCGCGTGGTCGCCGACGCGGCGCTGCACCACGACTACCGCGACCTCGTCGCGCGCCGCGGCCGCGGCGCCGTGCGCGACTGGCTCGAAGCGGCATGGCAGCGGCGCATCGAGATCGAGCTCGCCGACGAGGCCGGCACGCTCGACGACGCGGTGCCGCCGGCCGGCGCCCTGTGGCCGCGCTTCGCCGGCCTCGTCCACCCGGCGCAGATGCTGCAGGCGCCGGCCGAGCGCGAGCGCTGGCTCGCGCTCGCGCGCGAGCTCGCAGCACTGGGCAAGGCCAAGCCGCGCGACGCCGCCGCGGCGATCGAACGGGCGCTCGCGCAGCCCGATGCGCTGGCCACGTACGACGGCCTGCGCCGGGCCCTCTTCACCGACAAGGGCGAGCCGCGCAAGCAGCTCGGCGACGGTGCAGCGCTGCGCACGGCGATCGACGACCTCGAGGCGCTCGCGCAGGCCGTCGCGCAGCACGACGCGCACGTCGAGCACAAGGCGATGGCGCGCCTGACGCGCGTGCTGCTGGCCGAGTACGCGGCGCTCAAGCGCCGTCAGGGGCTGGTCGACATGGCCGACCTCGAGCTGGTCGCGCGGCGGCTGCTCGCCGACCCGGTGCTGTCGGGCTGGGTGCAGCAGCGGCTCGACGCGCGCGTGCGCCACCTGCTGATCGACGAGTTCCAGGACACCTCGCCGCTGCAGTGGCACGCACTGCGTTCGTGGCTCGAGGGCTACGCCGGCGCCGGCGGCGGTGCTGCACCGCCCGCGGTGTTCATCGTCGGCGACCCGAAGCAGAGCATCTACCGCTTCCGCCGCGCCGAGCCGCGCGTGTTCGCCGCCGCGCGCGACTTCGTCGTCGACGCGCTCGGCGGCGACGTGCTCGCCTGCGACCACACGCGACGCAACCACCCGGCGGTGCTCGCCGTCGTCAACGCCGTGTTCACGCGGGCGCGCGACGACGGCGAGTACGCGGGCTTTCGCGAACACACGACGCACGTGGCCGGCGACCCCGCGGCGGTGGCGCTGCACCGCCTCGAGCGCATCGCGCGCGACGATGCGGCGCCGGCGGGCCGCGGCGCGCCGCCGCGCGCCGAGGCCACCGCGTGGCGGCCGTCGCTGCACGTGCCGCGGCGCGACGCCGAGGAGCACCGGCGCGAGCGCGAGGCGCGCCAGGTCGCGCTCGCGGTGCAGGCGCTCGTCGCCGGCGACGTCGCGCCCGGCGAGATCCAGGTGCTCGCGCGCAAGCGCGATGCGCTGCGCCGCACCGCGGCGGCGCTGCAGGCGCTGCACGTGCCGTTCGCCGCGCCCGAGGAGTCGGCGCTCGCGGACCAGCCCGAGGCGCGCGACTTGGTCGCCGTGCTGGACGTGCTCGCGTCGCCGGGCCACGACCTGTCGCTCGCGCATGCGCTCAAGAGCCCGTTGTTCGATGCCGGCGACGACGAGCTCGCGATCGTCGCGCAAGCCGCGCGCGACGCCGCGCCGTGCACGTGGTGGGACGCGCTGATGGCGCTGAGCGCGCCGACGCCGGCGCTCGCGCGCGCGCGCGCGCTGCTCGCGGCGTGGGCCGACGCCGCCGCGGTGCTGCCGCCGCACGACCTGCTCGAGCGCATCGTCACCGACGGCGAGCTGTGGCCGCGGCTGGCCGCGCGCGTCGGCGCCGAGCGCTGGCCGGCGGCGCGGCAGGCGGTGCGCGCGCTGCTCGCGCTCGCGCTCGAGCTCGACGGCGGCCGCTACGCGACGCCGTACCGCTTCGTGCGCGCGCTGCGCCGGCGCGCGCTGAAGGTCGCCGCCGAGGCGCAGCCCGACGCGGTGCAGCTGCTGACGGTGCACGGCGCCAAGGGGCTCGAGGCGCGCGTCGTCGTGCTCGTCGACGGCGACCCCGAGGCGCAGCGCACGCCCACCGCGACGCTGCTCGTCGACTGGCCCGTCGACGTCGCGCACCCGCGGCGCGTCGCCTTCGTCGCCAGCGAGGCGCGCTGCCCGCCGTCGCTGCGCGAGCTGCTCGCGGCCGAGCAGGCACAGCGCGAGCGCGAGGAGCTCAACATGCTGTACGTCGCGCTGACGCGCGCGCAGGAGCGCCTCGTCGTCAGCGCCACCGAACCGCACCGCGGCACGCCGCGCAGCTGGTGGCAGCGCCTGCAGGGGCTCGCGGCACCGCTGGAGCTGGCCGCGGCGCCGGCGCCGGCGGCCGCGGCCGCGCGCGACATCGAGGTCTCGCTGCGGCCGCGGCCCGTGCTCGCCCCGGCGCCCGAGCCGCCACCCGCGGCCGCCGACGACGTCGCGGCGCGGCTGGGCCAGGCGGTGCACCGGCTGCTCGAGTGGGCCACCGCGCCCGGTGCAGCCGGCCTCGACGTCGGCGCTGCCGCCAAGGCGGCAGCGCGCGCCTTCGGGTTGCCGCCGGCCTTGGTGCACGAGGTGCGCGAGCGCGCGCAGGCCGTGCTCGGCAGCGCGCAGGCGGCGCGCTTCTTCGCCCCCGGGCTGCGCTGGGCCGGCAACGAAGTGACCGTGGCCGACGCCGAAGGCGTCGCGCGCATCGACCGCCTGGTGTGCCTCGAGGGCGACGGTGCGCCCGAGTGGTGGGTGCTCGACTACAAGCTCGCGCACGCGCCGGCCGAGGTCGAGGTCTTGCGCGCGCAGCTCGCGCGCTACCGCGCCGCGGTGCAGGCGCTGCAGCCCGGCGAGCGCGTGCGCGCCGCGTTCATCACCGGCCGCGGCGAGGTGCTCGAGATCTGAGCCGCGGCCGCCCGCGCGCCGGCACCGAACAGGGTGGGGTTCGCACGGCTGTTCGCCGCTTCGGCGGGCGAGCGCGGCGGGTCCAATCGGGCGCGTCACCCTGTCGCCTGCGATGGCCGTTTCCGACCCTGCCCCGCCTGCTGCCGCGCGAGCCGCGTCGGCGCCGCTGCGCCGCTTCGGGCGCTTCGAAATCCGCCGCCTGCTCGGCCGCAGCGCGCGCTCGATGCTGTGGCTCGCGTTCGACCCGCTCAACGGCATCGAGACGATGCTCGCGCTGCCGCGCCAGGCGCTGCTGCCCGCCGACCTCGCCGCGTGGCTGCAGGCCGCACGCCGTGCGGCGCGGCTGGACCACCCGCACCTCGTGCCGGCGACCGAGGTCGGCGAGCACGAGCAGTGGCCCTATGCCGCCTACGACCGCCGCGCCGGCCAGACGCTGGCCGAGCGGCTCGGCGCCGAGCCCGAGGCGACGCTCGACATCGCGGGCTGGATCGCCGGTGCGCTCGACGGGCTCGCGTTCGCGCACGAGGCCGGCGTCGCGCACGGCGACCTGCAACTGCACATGCTGGTGCTCGGCGAGTCGGGCACGGTCAAGCTGCTCGGTCTCGAAGTGGCCCCTGCGGCGACGCCCGCGGGGCCGCAGGCCGACGGCGCACCGGCGCGCGCGCTGTCGGTCGACACCGGCGAGCTGCGCGCACGGCGCGACGCCGCGCAGCGCGACGTGCTCGCCGTCGGCGTGCTGCTGCACCACCTGCTGGCCGGCCGCCCGGCGCTCGACGAGCCCGACGTCGCTGCGGTGATCGAGCGGCTGCCGCCGCACGGGCGCGACATCGTGCGGCTGCCGTTCTCGATCCCGCGCCCGGTGCCCGAGCCGCTGCGCGCGATCGTCAACCGCGCGACCGACCGCCAGCCGCGCCAGCGCTACCTCAACGCGCGCACGCTGGCGCGCGCGCTGCGCGGCTGGATCGAGGCCGAGACCGCGCAGGCCGGCGGCGCGCACGCGCTGCTCGTCGAGCGCGTGCGCCAGATCGGCGCGCTGCCGGCCACGCCCGGCGGTGCCGCGCGCGCGGCGCGCCTGGCGCTGCTCGACCGCGAGCACACCGCCGAGCTCGCGCAGATCGTGCTGCGCGACCTCGCGCTGTCGTTCGAGCTGCTGCGCGTCGTCAACACCGCGCAGGTGCGCGGCACGCAGGTCTCGGGCAACGGCCCGGTGCTGACGGTGCGCCGCGCGATCGCGATGGTCGGCCTCGAGGGCGTGCGCCGCGCCGCCAACGGCCTGCGCGCGTGGCCCGGACCGCTTTCGGAGCCCGGCGCGCGCGAGCTCGCGGCACTGATCGAGCGCACGCGCCGCGCCGGGCGGCTCGCGCAGGCGCTGCGGCCGGCCGGCTACGACGCCGAGGTCGTGTTCCTCGTGACGATGCTGCAGAACCTGGGGCGGCTCGTCGTGCAGTACCACTTCCCCGACGAGGCCGTGCAGATCCGCCGCCTGATGCAGCCGCTGCCGCCCGCGTCGCCGGAAGAACGCGGCGAGCCCGGCATGAACGAACAGCAGGCCGCCTACGCGGTGCTGGGCTGCGACATCGAGGGGCTCGCGGCCGCCGTCGCGCGCCACTGGGGCATGGACGACGCGGTGCTGCACATGATGCGGCGCCTGCCGCCGACGGTGCCGGTGCGCCAGCCCGACCACGACGACGACGTGCTGCGCGCCGTCGCGAGCGCCGCGCACGAGGCGATCGACGCGCTCGCGCTGCCGGCGCGCGAGCAGCACGCCGCGCTCGAGCGCGTCGCGCAGCGCTACGCGCGCGTGCTGGGCCTGAACCTGCGCGACCTGCAGGCCGCGCTGCAGGCGTCGCAGTACGACAGCGATGTCGACGACGACCTCGACGACGACGCGCGCAGCGACGACGACGGCGCCGCCACCTGGTCGGCGGCCACCGGGGCCTCGACATGAGCGCCGTGCTGCCGGCGGCACGGTCGCCCGGGCGCACCGTGCTCGGGCGCTTCGTGCTCGAGCGCAAGCTCGGCGAGGGCGCGCAGGCGTCGGTCTGGCTCGGGCGCGACACGCGGCTCGAGCGTGAGGTTGCGCTCAAGCTGCTCGCCCCCGACGCCGACGCCGGTGCCGTGAGCCAGTGGCTGCACGAGGCGCGCGCGGTCAGCCAGCTGACGCACCCGCACATCGTGCCGGTGTTCGAGGCCGACGAGCACGACGGCCAGAGCTATCTCGTGTTCGAGTACGTCGCCGGGCCGACGCTGTCGCAGCGGCTGCGCAGCGGCGGTGCGATCGCGCCGCGCGAGGCGGTGACGATGATGCTCGGCGTGCTCGACGCGCTGCGCGCCGCGCACGCGCGCGGCATCGTGCACCGCGACCTCAAGCCGTCGAACATCCTGCTCGACGCCGACGGGCGCGCACGCGTGATGGACTTCGGCATCGCCGCGCGCATCGCCGACCCGCACGATCGGCGCATCTTCGGCACGCCGGGCTACATGTCGCCCGAGGCCGCGCGCGGCAAGCCGCCGACGCCGGCGATGGACGTGTTCGGCGCCGGCGTCGTGCTCGCCGAGATGCTGTCGGGCACGCCGCTGCTGCGCGAGCGCGACCCGATGCGCGCGATCGAGCGCGTCGCGCTGGAACAGCTCGAGCTGCCCGAGCACCTGGGCGATCCGCCCGACGACGCGCTGCGCGCCATCGTGCGCCGCGCGATCGCGCGCGATGCGGCGCAGCGCTTCGCCGACGTCGGCGAGATGCACCAGGCGCTCGCGCAGTGGCTGCAGCCCAAGGTCGAGGCCGTCGTCGACCCCGAGGCCAGCGGCACGCTCGAGTTCCTGCTGCGCCGCATGCGCCTGAAAAGCGACTTCCCGGCGCTGTCGGATGCAGTCGCGCGCATCCAGCGGCTGACGCGCTCGGAGAACGAGAACCTGAACAACCTCGCGAGCGAGATCCTGCAGGACGTCGCGCTGACGAACAAGCTGCTGCGCATGGTCAACTCGGCGCACTTCTTCACCGCCGGGCCGGTGACGACGGTGTCGCGCGCGGTGGCGCTGGTGGGCTTCGCCGGCGTGCGCAACATGGCGCTGGCGCTGGTGCTGCTCGAGCACATGCACGACAAGGGCCACGCGCAGCAGCTGAAGGAGGAGTTCCTGCGCGCGCTGATGGCCGGCACGCTCGCCGGCGAGCTCGTGCCCGCGGTGCGCGACGGCGAAGAGGCCTTCCTCAGTGCGATGTTCCAGAACCTCGGGCGGCTGCTGACCGAGTTCTACCTGCGCGAGGAGGCGCAGCAGATCCGCGCGCTGATGCGACCGCCCGCGGGCACGCTCGAGGCCGCCGCGCCGCCCGACCAGGACAGCGCCGCGGTGCGCGTGCTGGGCATCAGCTTCGAGGACCTGGGGCTGGGCGTGGCCAAGAGCTGGGGCCTGCCCGAGACGCTGCGCCAGTCGATGCGCCGCGCCGG
Organism: Azohydromonas sediminis; assembly: GCF_003574675.1. Classification (GTDB taxonomy): domain Bacteria; phylum Pseudomonadota; class Gammaproteobacteria; order Burkholderiales; family Burkholderiaceae_C; genus Calidifontimicrobium; species Calidifontimicrobium sediminis. The sequence continues at coordinate 109,409 of NZ_QOAZ01000007.1, read as the reverse complement.
GGCCGACACGCCCGCGCGTGCCGCCGAGCGCGGTCCCGAGCGCATGCGCTGGCTCGGCCAGGCCGCCAACGAAGTCGCCGACGCGCTGCTGTACAGCGACGACGCCGACGCGAAGATCGGCGACATCGAGCAGCGCTACGCGCGCGTGCTCGGCTTCAAGGCGGGCGAGCTCAAGCGCGCGGCCGAGCAGGCGCAGCAGCGACTGGCGTCGCTGGTCGATGCGATGGCGATCCGCGTTGGCCCCACCGACCGCGCGCAGCGCCTGCTCGCGCCGCCGGCGGCTGCGGCCGAGGACTCGCTGTCGCCGCTGCAGCTGCAGGCGGCCGCCGCCGCGGCGGCGCCCGCCGCGCTGGACCTGGACCTCGGTGAACCGGCGGCCGACGTGCTCGCCGCGGGCATCCAGGACATCACGAACCACATGGTGTCCGACGGGTTCCGCCTCAACGAAGTGCTGCGCATGGTGCTCGAGACGATGCTGCGCGCGCTGCGCGCGCGGCGCGTCGTGTTCGCGCTGCGCGACGCGAAGACGAACACGCTGGTCGGCCGCTTCGGCCTCGGCGACGGCGCCGACGCCGTCAGCGCCGCGCTGCGCGTGCCGCTGCAGCTCGCGCCCGGCGCGGCGGCGGACCTGTTCACCGCGGTGTGTCTGAAGGGCGTCGACACGCTGATCGCCGACGCGAACGTCGCGAACATCGCGTCGCGGCTGCCGCCGTGGTTCCGCGAGCGCGTCGGCGCGCCGAGCTTCCTGCTGCTGCCGCTGACGCTGAAGAACGCGCCGTTCGGCCTGATCTACGCCGATCAGGCCACCGCCGGCGGGATCGCGCTCGGCGAGAAGGAACTCAGCCTGCTGCGCACGCTGCGCAACCAGGCGGTGATGGCGTTCCGGCAGGCGGGCGGCTGAACGCGCGCGCGCACGCCGCGCGCCGGCAGCCGAACGGGAAGGGTGAGGGAGGGTGACGAGCCTTGCCCTCGGCACTGGTCGCAACGGTTAGGGCTGCTTGGTTCCCCACCTGACCCGGTTGGCCGCGCTTCCATGCGAGGAGGCCCGTCGGCAGCGATTGTAGGTGACGGGTCGGCGCCGAGCCGCTGCCCGGGCTGCGCCGGCCTCGCGAGCGGCGCAGCGGCCCCGATCTGGCGTAGATTGGCGCGCGACGCCGACGGCAGCAGGCACGACGATGACGACGATGCGCGCCCGATGGGCTGCGGTGCTCGGGGGGATCGCGATGGCGCTGAGTCCGGCGTGCGTCGCGCAGGACGCGGCGGCGCTGCGCTCGCGGCACGCGGCGCTCGGCGAGGCGCTGGCGCGCAGCGTGTTCCCGCGTCCGCTGGTGCTGGAGTCGTGGCACACCGACGGCGCGTCGCGCGGCGAGGTGTCGGCCGTCGTCGCCCACCCGTTCGTGCCGCTGCGCGAGCTGCTGGTGCAGCCTGCGGCGTGGTGCGACGCGCTGATGCTGCACCAGAACGTCAAGGGCTGCCGCAGCAGCGACGCGCCGCACGACGCGCGCGTGACGGTATCGATCGGTCGCAAGGTCGACCAGCCGCCGGTCGACGCCTACCGCGTCGACTTCCGCTTCGCTGTCGCCGACAGCCACGCCGACTGACTATCTGCGCGTGCAGCTGCACGTGCCCAGCGGCCCGCTGGGCACGTGCGACTAACGCATCGACTTCGAGGCGACGCCGCTCGACGAGCGCACGAGCTTCGTGCACATGACCTACGCCTACCGCCACGGCGCGCTGGCGCGCGTCGCGATGTCGACCTACCTCGCGACGATCGGCCGCGACAAGGTCGGGTTCACCGTCGTCGGCCGGCGCAGCGACGGCCGGCCGGTGTACGTCGGCGGGCTGCGCGGCATCGTCGAGCGCAACGCGCTGCGCTACCACTACGCGATCGAGGCGCTGCTCGCGACGAGTACGCTGCCGCCGGCACAGCAGCCCGAGGCACGGCTGCAGACCTGGTGGGCGCTGGTCGAGCGCCATCCGCGCCAGCTCAAGGAGCTCGAGCGCGACGAGTACCTCGCGATGAAGCGGCGCGAGCTGGCGCGCATGCAGGCCACAGCGCGCTGACTGGCGGCGTCTGCGCGCGTTCAGCGCAGCTGCAGCTCGTCGGCGCCGAAGCGCACGCCCAGCGGTTCGATCAGCACCTGCCTCGGGCCGGCCTCGACGGTACCGGCGACCCAGGCCTCGATGCCCAGCGCGCGCGACACCTCGACGACGCGCGCCGCGTCGCCGGCGGCGACGTACAGCGCGAAGCCGGCGCCCATGTTGAACGTGCCGTAGGCCTCGCGGTCGTCGAGCTGCGCGTGCTGCTGCACGAAGCGCAGCACCGGCGGCACGTCGGGCACGGTGTGCAGGCGGTAGGTCAGCGCGGCCGGGTGGCGCATCAGCTTGCGCCAGCCGTGGCCGGTGACGTTGGCCGCGTAGTGCACCGCGACGCCGGCCTTCGCGAGCGCCTCGGTGACCGGCGCGTACAGCACCGTCGGCGCGAGCAGCGCCTCGCCGTAGTTCAGCGTCGACGTGACCGGCGTCAGGTAGCCCTGCGGCAGCCTTTCGACGAGCTTGCGCGCCAGCGTCAGGCCGTTGGCGTGGATGCCGCTGGAGGCCAGCAGCACGATGGCGTCGCCCGGCGCGAGCCGCTCGCCCAGGCTCAGGCGCGACTTCGGCTGCACGATGCCGGTACACGACGCGGCGAGGTCGATGCGGCCCGACTCGACGATGCCCGCGAGCGCCGGCGTCTCGCCGCCGCCCCACGCGACGCCGCAGGTGTCGCACGCGTGCTTCCAGCCGTCGACGAGCGCCTGCGCGCGCTGCGCGTCGCCGAACCACTCGCTGCCGCCGGCGGCCCAGTAGGCCTGCACGACGAGCGGCGTCGCGCCGACCGTGATCAGGTCGTTGACGGCCATCGCGATCGTGTCCTGCGCGATGCCGTCGTAGTACGAGCGGCCCGTCAGCCGCGCCATCTCGTCGGCCACCAGCGCCTTGCTGCCCAGGCACTCGACGATGCTCGCGAGGTAGAACGGGCCGGCGTCGACGACGAAGGCCGACTCGCCGCGCGACGCGGCGACCTCGGCCATGCCGTGCGGCGCGAGGTTCGCCGCGGTGGCGGCAGCGGCGCGCTGCGCGGCCACCTTCAGCGGGTCGATCACGTCGTAGTCGACGCCGGCCTGGTGGTAGGTCAGGGGGGTGGCGGGGGCGCTGGACATGGCGGGCATTATCGGCGTCGCCGCAGCGGTGGCTGCGCCGCCTCGGGCAGGGGGCGACCCGTAGAATGACCCGCATGTCCTACGTGGTCCTCGCGCGCAAGTACCGGCCGCGCTCGTTCGAGCAGATGGTGGGGCAGGAGGCGGTGGTGCGCGCGCTGACGAACGCGCTCGAGCGCCAGCGTCTGCACCACGCGTACCTGTTCACCGGCACGCGCGGCATCGGCAAGACCACGGTGTCGCGCATCCTCGCGAAGAGCCTGAACTGCACCGGCCCCGACGGCAGCGGCGGCATCACGGCGCACCCGTGCGGCGTGTGCCAGGCGTGCACCGAGATCGACGCCGACCGCTACATGGACTACGTCGAGCTCGACGCGGCGAGCAACCGCGGCATCGACGAGATCCGCGACCTGCTCGAACGCGCGGCCTACAAGCCCAGCGTCGGGCGCTTCAAGGTCTTCATGATCGACGAGGCGCACCAGCTGACGAAGGAGTCGTTCAACGCGCTGCTGAAGACGCTCGAGGAGCCGCCCGAGTACCTCAAGTTCGTGCTCGCGACGACCGACCCCGAGAAGATGCTGCCGACGGTGCTGTCGCGCTGCCTGCAGTTCAACCTGCGGCCGATCGCGCCCGAGGTCGTGCACGAGCATCTCGCGCGCGTGCTCGACGCCGAGCACGTCGCGGCCGAGCCGGCGGCGCTGCGGCTGCTCGCGCGCGCGGCGCGCGGCTCGATGCGCGACGCGCTTTCGCTCACCGACCAGGCGATCGCCTACGGCGGCGGCACCGTGACCGAGGCCAACGTGCGCGCGATGCTCGGCAGCGTCGACCGCGGCCACGCCGAGCGGCTCGTCGAGGCGCTCGCGCGCCGCGACGGCGCGGCGGTGCTCGCCGAGGTCGACGCGCTGCGTGAGCACGGCCTGTCGGCGTCGGCGACGCTCGAGCAGATGGCGATGCTGCTGCAGCAGATGGCCGTCGTGCAGGCGGTGCCCGACGCGCTCGATGCGAGCGACCCCGACACCGCCGCGGCGCGCACACTGGCCGCCGTGCTGCCGCCCGACGAGACGCAGCTGCTCTACAGCCTCTCGATCCACGGCCGCAACGAGCTCGCGCTGGCGCCCGACGAGTACGCCGGGCTGACGATGACGCTGCTGCGGCTGTTCGCGTTCGCCCCGGCCGGGGGTGCGCCGCGCGCGGCCGCCACGCCCGACGGGGGCCGTCCGGCGGCCGCGCCGCTGCGTGCGGCGTCGGCGGCACGCGCGACGCTGGCCCCGCCGCCGGCGGCTGCCGCGTCGCGCGGCGCCGCGCCGCCGGCGTCTGCACGGCGCGATGCGGCACCGCAGCCATCGCCGGCGACGTCGCCCGACGACGGCCCGCCGCCGTGGGACGACGGCGATCTGGACGCCGCGCGCGCCGCGGCGCCGGCGCCGCCGCCATCGCGGCCGAGTGTGCCGACCGCCGCAGCGGCCGTCGCCTCGGCCGCTGCGCCGGCCACGCTCGTGCCGACGGCGCTCGGCGAGCGCTGGGCCGCCGTCGTCGCCGAGCTCGACCGCAGGCAAGCCATCGGCGCGCTCGCGCGCGAGCTCGCGCTGCAGTCCGAGCTCGTCGCCGTCGACGAGCGCGCGACGCCGCCGGTGTGGCGCCTGCGCGTCGCGCGCGAGTCGCTGCGCACGGCGCCGCCTCGCGACAAGCTGCAGGCGGCGCTCGCCGAGCACCTGGGCCACGCGCTGCGCCTCGAGGTCGAGGCCGGCGCGCCCGCCGACTCGCCGGCGCTGCGCGACGCGGCCGAGCGCGAGCGCCGCCAGCGCGAGGCCGAGCAGATCATTCACAACGACCCCGTCGTGCAGCAGCTGATGTCGCAGTTCCCGACCGCGCGCATCGTGCCGGGGTCGATCAAGCCCCATCAGACCCATTGACCGTTCGAGGAGCCCGACGATGATGAAGAACCAGCTGGCCGGCCTGATGAAGCAGGCGCAGGCGATGCAGGACAACCTGCGGCGCGCGCAGGAGGAGCTGGCATCGATCGAGGTCGAGGGCCAGTCCGGCGCCGGGCTCGTGAAGGTCGTGATGACGTGCAAGCACGACGTCAAGCGCGTCGTGATCGACCCCAGCCTGCTCGCCGACGACAAGGACATGCTCGAGGACCTGGTGGCCGCCGCGTTCAACGACGGCGTGCGCCGCGCCGAGGAAGTGACGCAGGAGAAGATGGGCAAGCTCACGGCCGGGCTGCCGCTGCCGCCGGGGATGAAGTTCCCGTTCTGATGGCGCCTGCCAGAAGCGGCCTGCGGCTGGCCGGAGGCGGCGGTGCCGTGCGCGACGCCTGCGAGATCCCCGTGACACCCCGCCGGGAGCGACGGTGGCCGAGTCGAGCCTGAACGCGCTCGTCGAGGCGCTGCGGCGGCTGCCGGGTGTGGGCGTCAAGTCGGCGCAGCGCATGGCGTTCCACCTGCTGCAGCACGACCGCGACGGCGCGCTGCGGCTGGCGCAGGCGCTGCGCGACGCCGTCGACAAGGTCGGCCACTGCCAGCGCTGCCACACGTTCAGCGAGCAGCCGGTGTGCGAGACCTGCCGCGACGCGCAGCGCGACGCGCGGCTGCTGTGCGTGGTCGAGTCGCCAGCCGACCAGGCGGCGCTCGAGCGCACCGGCAGCTACCACGGGCTGTACTTCGTGCTGCTCGGGCGGCTGAGCCCGCTCGACGGCGTCGGCGCGCGCGACATCGGCGTGGCCGAGCTGCTCGAGCGCGCCGGCGACGGCGTCGTCGAGGAGGTGATCCTCGCGACCAGCTTCACCGCCGAGGGCGAGGCCACGGCGCACCTGCTGGCACAGGCGCTGCGCGAGCGCGGGCTGAAGGTCACGCGGCTCGCGCGTGGCGTGCCCGCCGGCAGCGAACTCGAATACGTGGACCTGTCGACGATCGCGCACGCGCTCGTCGAGCGACGCTGAAGGACACCGAGATGACCCGCCTGATCAAGCTGCACGCCACGATGCCCGGCACGCCCGAGGTCGATCACCCGAAGCCCGAGCGGCTGCTGCGCGGCAACCCGAAGCGCGAGACCTGGAACCTCGTCGACGAAGCCGTGACGGGGCGGCTCTACGTCGGCGTGTGGCGCTGCGAGCCCGGCCACTGGCGCATCGAGATGGGCGCGGGCGAGCGCGAGCTGTTCACGGTGCTGGCCGGGCGCTGCCGCGTGCACGCCGACGACGGCTCGTTCGAGGAGGCCGGGCCGGGCGAGGCGATCGTGATCCCGGCCGGCTTCCGCGGCTCGTTCGAGGTGCTGGAGCCGCTGACGAAGACTTACGCGATCGTCGGTGACTGAACGCGCTCCCGGCGCGCGGCTTCAGCGCGCCGGGCGCCGCGCCGGTGCCTTCGCGGCGCGCGGCGGCGGCGTGGTCTTCGCGGCGCTGCGCGTCGAGCCGGCGCTGGCGGCCCTGCTGCGCGGTGCCCGCGCGGTCGTGGTCTGCGGGACGTAGACGACGACCGCCGCGCCGGGCGCGAAGCGTGCCTTCGTCGAGACGTCGTTCCAGCGCGCGACGTTGGCGGCGCTCTGGCCGAAGCGGCGCGCGACGCTGGCGACGGTGTCGTTCGCGCGCGCACGGTAGACGACGCGCCGCAGCGGCGGGCGTTCGGGCGTCAGCGCAATGACGGCGTTGTCGGCGACCTGCGCCGGCACGTCGGCCGTGCGCTGCGCGCTGCGCGGCACGAGCAGCGTCGAGCCGGCCTTGACGAGCATGCCCGCCGGGATGCGGTTGATCTGCACCAGCTGCGCCTCGCTGACACCGGCGAGCTTGGCGGCCTCGGCCGGACGCACGGTGCGCGGCACGGTCCATGCCGTCCAGCTCGCCAGCGGGCCGCGGTGCGCGGCGAGGCGGCGCACGAACGCGCCGGCGTTGTCGTAGGGCAGCAGCACCTGCGGCGTGCCGGCGGCGAGGATCACCGGCTTGTTCAGCTGCGGGTTGAGCTGGTGGAACTCCTCGGCGGTGATGCCGGCCAGCTCGACGACGAGCGCGACGTCGATGTCGCGCTCGATCGGCACCGCGAGGAAGAACGGGTGGTTCTCGAGCGGCTGCAGCGCCAGCCCGAACGCAGCCGGGTTGGCGACGATGTTCTTGACCGCCTGCAGCTTGGGCACGTAGTTGCGCGTCTCGGCGGGCATGCGCAGGCTGAGGTAGTCGGTCGGCAGCCCGGCCGCCTCGTTGCGCCGGATCGCGCGCTGCACGTTGCCCTCGCCCCAGTTGTAGGCGGCCAGCGCGAGGTGCCAGTCGCCGAACATGTTGAACAGCCGCGTCAGGTAGTCGAGCGCGGCGCGCGTGGAGGCGAGCACGTCGCGCCGGTCGTCACGGAACAGGTTCTGCCGCAGGTCGAAGTCGCGCCCGGTCGCGGGCATGAACTGCCAGATGCCCGATGCGCGCGCCGACGACAGCGCCTGAGGGTTGAACGCGCTCTCGATGAAGGGCAGCAGCGCGAGCTCCATCGGCAGTCCGCGGCGGTCGACTTCCTCGACGATGTGGAACAGGTAGCGGCCACCGCGCTCGGTCATGCGCTGCACGTAGTCGGGACGGCTCGCGTACCAGCGCTCGTGCCGGGCAACGAGCTCGTCGTCGAGGTCGGGCACCGCGAAGCCGTTGCGCACGCGCTGCCACAGGTCGGCGCGTGCGCCGGGCGCGTCGAGGACGACCGGCCGGTCGGGGCGCAGCGGGTCGATCGCCTCGGCGGCCTTGTCGGCCGCAACCGCGGCCGCCGCAGACGTCACGGGCGGTGGTGCGGCCGCGGGCGCGGCGGGGGGCACCGGCGCACTGGCGGGCGACGTCGCCGGCGCAGAGATGGCCACGGGCACCGGCTCTGGCAGCAGCGTCGAGCAGGCGGTCAAGGCGAGGGCGGCGGCCAGTGCGGCCAGCAGTCGGAAGGGGTCGGTCATCGGAATCGGTTCTTCCATTCGCGCAGCACGGCGAGGACCTCGGCGGCATCCGCGTCGGCGGCGAGCGTGCCGTCGTGCGCGCGCGCGGCCCGCACGACGGCGGGCTCGTCGCAGCGCAGGAACGGGTTGATGCGCCGCTCGAGCGCGATCGTCGATGGCAACGTCGGGCGGCCTTCGCGCCGCAGCGCCTCGCAGCGCTCGCGGTGGTGCGCGATGTCGGCATTGTCGGGCTCGACGGCCTGCGCGAAGCGCAGGTTCGACAGCGTGTACTCGTGCGCGCAGCACACGCGCGTGGGCCCCGGCAGCGCCGCAAGCCTGGACAGCGAGGCGTGCATCTGCGCGGCCGTGCCCTCGAACAGGCGGCCGCAGCCGGCCGAGAACAGCGTGTCGCCGCAGAACAGCAGCGGCGCCTGCGTCGCGTCGCCGGGCCAGTAATAGGCCACATGGCCGGCGGTGTGGCCGGGCACGTCGATCACGCGCAGCTCGATGCCGAGCACCGAGACGACGTCGCCGTCACTCACGCCGACGACGGGACCGTCGATGCGCTCGCGCGCCGGCGCCCACACGGGGCCGTGCAGCTGCGCGCGCAGCGCGTCGACGCCGCCGACATGATCGCCGTGGTGGTGCGTCACTAGAATACCCGCCAGCCTGAGGCCGCGGTCTTCGAGCGCACGCCGTACCGGGATGGCATCGCCCGGATCGACGACCACCGCGTCGTGGCCGCGCACGAGCAACCAGAGGTAGTTGTCTTCGAACGCCGGCAGCGGGGTCAGCTCGAGAGGCATCGATGGATTATAGAAACCGCTCCCTCGCGAACACGCCGCGACTGACGGCGCGTCGCCCGGCATGCACCACGCCTTCGTGCCTGCGTTGAGCCCTGTCGCGCACGGCGGCGACGAGCTGGCCGCCTGGCTGCGCACGCCGCCCGGGCGCTACCTGCTCGCGTGGGAGCAGTCGCGCGTCGACCAGGTCGTCGCCGACCTGTTCGGCTTCCACGCGCTGCAGCTGGGCCTGTGCCAGCTCGACGCGCTGCGCTGCAACCGCATGCCGCACCGCTGGTGTGCGGCCGACCATCGGCTGCCGGCGCCGTCCGACGACGCGCAGGGCGTGCCAGGGGCTGCCGTCGCGCTGCAGTGCGACTTCGACGCGCTGCCGTTTCCGTCGCACAGCATCGACCTCGTCGTGCTGCCGCACACGCTCGAGTTCGCGCGCGACCCGCACCACACGCTGCGCGAAGTCGAGCGCGTGCTGGTGCCCGAGGGGCGCCTCGTCGTGTTCGGCTTCAACGGCGCGAGCCTGTGGGGTCTGCGCCAGCGTGCGGGCCAGTGGCTGCGGCGCGTGCGCGGTCGCGGCGACACCTTCCTGCCGCGCAGCGGCGAGTTCATCGGCTACTGGCGGCTGCGCGACTGGCTGCGGTTGCTGAGCTTCGAGATGGAGGGCGGGCGTTTCGGCTGCTACGCGTGGCCCGTCGCGTCGCCGCGCTGGTTGCAGGGCGACGGCTGGATGGACCGCACCGGCGACCGCTGGTGGCCGGTGTTCGGCGCCGTCTACTCGCTCATCGCGGTCAAGCGGGTGCGCGGCATGCGTCTCGTCGGTCTGGCCAAGGACGCGCGCCGGCGCGTCGCGGCGGCGCCGGCCGTCGTCGCCAACCGGCACCCGACGCCGCAGCGCACGCGCGCCGAGGCGGTGAGCGACGAGGTGGGACGATGAGCGACGACACGGTGACGATCTATACCGACGGCGCATGCAAGGGCAACCCGGGACCGGGAGGCTGGGGCGCGTGGATCCGCTGGGGCTCGCACGAGAAGGAGCTCTTCGGCGGCGAGGCGATGACGACGAACAACCGCATGGAGCTGACCGCGGTCATCGAGGCGCTCGCGGCGCTCAAGCGCCGCTGCCGCGTCACCGTGCACACCGACAGCGAATACGTCAAGAAGGGCATGACGGAGTGGATGCCGGCGTGGAAGAAGCGCGGCTGGCGCACCGCCGACGGCAAGCCGGTGAAGAACGTCGAGCTGTGGCAGCGGCTTGATGCACTGCGCCAGCAGCACGACGTGCACTGGCGCTGGGTCAAGGGCCACGCCGGCCACGAGGGCAACGAGCGCGCCGACGCGCTGGCCAACCGGGGTGCCGCGGCGGCGGCCGCCGCCGCCCGCTGACCGCCAGCAACACGCGCTTTACGCATCGCCGCTACAGTTGTCCGCTTTGCGTCGCGGTCGTTTCTCCGCGACGTCGTGGAAGGACGCTTCGAAGTGAAAGCGCTGTACGTTTCGGTGGCCGTGGTCGGCATCGCGCTGGCCGGTGCCGCGGCATGGTGGTTCCAGCACCGCGGCCCCGCGGCCGGGCCGAGCACGGCGGCGTCGGGGCCGCCCGGTGCGGTGACTTCGGGGCCGCCCGGTGCGGCGGGGCCCGCCGGCGCGCCGCGGCCCGGTGCCGGCGGTGGGCCCGGCGGTCCCGGCGGGCCGGCCGTCGTCGAGGTCGGTCGCGCGACGGCGATGCGCATCGACGACGAGGCGTCGGCCGTCGGCTCGCTGCGCGCGCGGCAGGCGGTGATGCTGCGCCCCGAGGTCAGCGGGCGCGTCGTCGCGCTCGGCTTCGCCGACGGCCAGCGCGTGCGCCAGGGGCAGCTGCTCGTGCAGCTCGACGACCGGCTGCAGGCCGCGCAGCTGCAGCAGGCGCAGGCACAGGCGGCGATCGCGCGCACCAACCTGCAGCGCAACCGCGAGCTGCTCGCGCAGGGCTTCGTCAGCCAGAGCGCAGTCGACCAGAGCCAGGCCGCGCTCGACGTCGCCGAGGCGCAGGTGGCGCTGTCGCGCGCGCAGCTCGAGCGCATGCGCATTGTCGCGCCGTTCTCGGGCCAGGCCGGCATCCGCAGCGTCAGCGTCGGCGACTACGTCCGGGACGGCACCGACCTCGTCGCGATCGAGGACACGTCGTCGCTGTGGGTCGACTACCGCCTGCCCGAGCGCTTCATCCCGCGTGTGCGCATCGGCCAGCCGGTGGAAGTCGTGCTCGACGCGCAGCCGGGGCAGACGCTGCGTGCGCGCATCGAGGCGCTCGACGCGCAGGTCGACGCCGGCGGGCGGTCGCTGCTCGTGCGCGCGCGGCTCGACAACGCCGCCGGCACGCTGAAGTCGGGCATGTTCGCGCGCACGCGCACCGTGTTCGCGAGCCGCGACGGCGCCGTCGTCGTGCCCGAGGAGGCGCTCGTGCCGCAGGGCGATCGGCAGTTCGTGTTCAAGGTCGTCGACGGGCCGAACGGCAAGGTGTCGCAGCGCATCGAGGCACGCATCGGTGTGCGCCTGCCGGGCAAGGTCGAGCTGCTGCAGGGCGTGGCCGACGGCGACCTCGTCGTCACCGCCGGGCATGCGCGCATCGCGCGCGAGGCGTCGGTGCCGGTGCGCATCGTGCAGGTCGGCGGTGGCGCACCGCGCCCACCGGCGGCGGCCGGCAGCGCACCGGCGGGCCGCCCCAACGGCGGCGCCGGCTGAGGGCACGGCGATGCGCATCTCCGAAACGTCGATCCGCCGCCCGGTGCTCGCCACCGTGATGTCGCTGCTGCTCGTGCTGATCGGGCTGGTCTCGTTCGAGCGCCTGACGGTGCGCGAGTACCCGCGCATCGACGAGCCGGTGGTCACCGTCAGCACGCGGCTGGTCGGCGCGTCGTCGGAGGTCATCGAGTCGACGGTGACCAAGCCGCTCGAGGATTCGATCGCCGGCATCGAGGGTGTCGACATCGTGACCTCGATCTCGCGCGCCGAGAACAGCCAGATCACGGTGCGCTTCAAGCTCGACCGCGACCCCGACGCCGCCGCCGCCGAGGTGCGCGACAAGGTCGCGCGGGTGCGCGGCCGCCTGCCCGACGCCGCCGACGAGCCGGTGATCTCGAAGGTCGAAGCCGACGCGACGCCGACGATCTGGCTCGCGTTCCCGAGCCAGACGATGTCGGCGCTCGAGATCACCGACCTCGTCAACCGCATCGTCAAGCCGCGGCTGCAGACGGTGCCGGGCGTGGCCGACGTGCGCCTGTACGGCGAGCGCGTGCCGGCGATGCGCGTGTGGCTCGACCCCGAGGCGCTCGCGGCCTACCAGCTGACGGTGCAGGACGTCGAGGACGCACTGCGCCGGCAGAACCTCGAGGTGCCCGCGGGGCGCATCGAGAGCACGCAGCGCGAGTTCAGCGTGACGTCGCGCACCGAGCTCGCGACGCCGGCACAGTTCGGCGACGTGGTGCTGCGCAACGCCAACGGCTTCATCGTGCGGCTGCGCGACGTCGCGCGCATCGAGGAGGCGCCCGCCAGCGAGCGCAGCAGCACGCGGCTGAACGGCGTCACGTCGGTGTCGACCGGCGTGATCCGCAACGCGACGGCCAACCCGCTCGAGGTCGCGGCCGGCGTGCGCGAGATGATCCCGCGGCTGCGCGAGGAGCTGCCGCCCAGCGTCGACGTCGTGCTCGCCAACGACCTGTCGGTGTTCATCGACCGCAGCGTGCGCAGCGTCTACACGACGATCGCCGAGGCCGTCGTGCTCGTCGCGCTCGTCGTGTTCCTGTTCCTGCGCACGGTGCGCGCGTCGATCATTCCGCTGGTGACGATCCCGGTCAGCCTGATCGGCGCCTTCGCGATCATGGCCGCCGCCGGCTTCACGATCAACACGCTGACGCTGCTCGCGCTCGTGCTGGCGATCGGGCTCGTCGTCGACGATGCGATCGTCGTGCTCGAGAACATCTACCGCCACATCGAAGAGGGCATGGCGCCGTTCCAGGCGGCGCTCAAGGGCGCGCGCGAGATCAGCTTCGCGATCGTCGCGATGACGCTGACGCTGGCGGCCGTCTACGCGCCGCTGGCGTTCACGCCGGGGCGCACCGGGCGGCTGTTCACCGAGTTCGCCCTGACGCTGGCCGGCGCGGTGCTGGTGTCGGGCTTCGTCGCGCTGACGCTGTCGCCGATGATGTGCAGCAAGCTGCTGCGCCACGACCCGAACCCCGGCTGGTTCAATCGCGGCATCGAGCGCGGACTGGCCGCGCTGGGCCGCGGCTACGCGCGCGTGCTGCGCGTCGCGCTGCGCCAGCGCTGGGCCGTGCTGCTCGTGATGGTGGCCGCCGGCGCGGGCAGCTGGTGGCTGTTCGTCAACGCGAAGAGCGAACTGTCGCCGATCGAGGACCGCGGCGTCTTGCTGTCGATCGTCAGCGCGCCCGACGGCGCGACGCTGGAGTACACCTCGCGCTACCTCGAGGCCATCGAGGGCATCGCCGCCGGCGTGCCCGAGTTCGACCGCGTGTTCGCGATCGCCGGCAACCCGCAGGTCTCGCAGGGCTTCGTCGTGATGCGCACCGTCGACTGGGACGAGCGCGCGCGCAAGACGACCGACATCGCGCGCGAGCTGCTGCCGCAGTTCATGCAGCTGCCCGGCGTGACGGCGTTCCCGGTCACGCCGCCGAGCCTCGGGCAGGGCTTCCGCTCGCGTCCGCTCGAGTACGTCATCCTGACCAGCGACAGCTACGAGAACCTCGCGCGCGTCGCGCAGCGCATGCTCGCCGAGATGGCGAAGAACCCCGGCATCCAGCAGCCCGACATCGACCTGCGGCTGAACAAACCCGAGCTGTTCCTCGAGGTCGACCGCGAGCGTGCGGCCGACCTCGGCGTCAGCGTCGACGCGGTCGCGCGCACCGTCGAGACGATGCTCGGCGGGCGCAACGTCACGCGCTACAAGCGCGGCGCCGACCAGTACGACGTCGTCGTCCAGACCGCGGCCAGCGGCCGCGCGACGCCGCAGGACATCGACCGCCTGTTCGTGCGCGCGCGCAGCGGCGAGATGGTGCCGCTGGCCGCGCTCGTGAAGGTGCGCGAGTCGGTCAGCCCGCGCGAGCTGAACCACTTCAACCAGCGCCGCTCGGTGACGATCACCGCCAACCTCGCGCCGGGCTACTCGCTCGGGCAGGCGCTGCAGTTCATGGACGAGACGGCGCGCCAGGTGCTGCCGCCGGGCTACCAGACCGAGCTCAACGGCGTCAGCCGCGAGTTCCGCGCGTCGTCGGGGGCGCTGGGCATCGTGTTCGTGCTCGCGCTGCTGTTCATCTACCTCGTGCTCGCCGCGCAGTTCGAGAGCTTCATCGACCCGTTCATCATCGTGCTGTCGGTGCCGCTGTCGATCGTCGGTGCGCTGGCGGCGCTGCAGTGGAGCGGCGGCACGCTCAACGTCTATTCGCAGATCGGGCTGATCACGCTGATCGGCCTGATCACCAAGCACGGCATCCTGATCGTCGAGTTCGCCAACCAGCTGCGCCGCGCGGGCCACGACGTGATGAGCGCCACCGTCGAGGCGGCGACGCTGCGCCTGCGCCCGATCCTGATGACCACCGGCGCGATGGTGCTCGGTGCCGTGCCGCTGGCGCTGGCCACCGGCGCCGGCGCCGAGAGCCGGCAGCAGATCGGCTGGGTCATCGTCGGCGGCATGACGGTGGGCACGCTGCTGACGGTCTTCGTCGTGCCCACCGTCTACACGCTGCTCGCGCGCAGGCGCATCCCGGGCGAGATCACGACGCCCGAGGCCGGCACCGAGGCCGCGAAGGCCTGATGCGGCGCCCGCCGCGTCAGCGGCGCTCGCCGCCGGCTTGCGCGTCGGGGACCAGCTCGACGACGTTGCCCGCGCCCGCCGCGTCGGCGGCGCCGAGGTGCACCAGCTGACCCTCGACGACGGCGCCGACGTCGATCTGCAGCTGGCGGTAGCGCACCGTGCCGGTGACGCGCGCGCCGGCCTGCAGCTCGACGTAGTGCTCGACGTCGAGGTCGCCACTGACGCGGCCGTTGATCAGCGCGTGGCCGCAGCGCACGCGGCCCTCGACGTGACCGGTGTCCGACAGCACGAGCAGCGCCGGCGCCTCGCCGCCCTGGCTGCGCCCGCAGACCTGTCCGCGCACGTGCCCGTCGATGCGCAGCCCGCCGGTGAAGACGACGTCGCCGTCGACTTCGACGCCGGCGGCGACGAGGCTGGACAGCTGCGTGAGTTTGATCGCCGGTTTCGGTCGCGGCTTGCCGAACATCGTGGGCTCCTCAGCGCCTGCCTTCGCGCGCCTGGCGGAAGAACGTCAGCTCGTCGCGGCATTCGCCGACGCGCTGGTTCAGCGCGTCGATCTGGCGCTCGAGCTCCTGCGCGCGCGCACGCGCGAGGTCGAGCGCGAGGCGGTGCTGTTCGGCCAGGTGCTGCCAGTGCACGGCCGGGTCGATGCCGTCGGCGGCGGGCACGACGTGTGGCAGCGCCAGCGCGGCGCCGAACCCCAGCAACGCCGCGGCCGCCAGCGCGGCCCATGCGCCGCCGCGTCGCGTCGGTGCGGCGACGACGAGCGGCGAGCGCGTCAGGTCCCGTGGCAGCCGGCGCAGGCCCAGCATCGCGCGGTCTCAGCGCTGCGCGAGATAGCGGCGCGGGTCGACCGCGACGCCGGCGCGCAGCACCTCGAAGTGCAGGTGCGGGCCCGTCGAGCGCCCGCTCGAGCCGACGAGCGCGATGCGCTCGCCCGGCGTGACGATGTCGCCGCGCCGCACGAGCAGCTTCGACGCGTGCGCATAGCGCGTGCGCAGCCCGTTGCCGTGCTCGATCTCGACCGTCCAGCCGAAGTCCGGGTGCCAGCCGGCCACGTCGACGACGCCGCCGGCGGCCGCGACGATCGGCGTGCCGTGCGGCGCCGCGAAGTCGACGCCGGCGTGGAACGCGTGGCGCGACGTGATCGGGTCGGAGCGGTTGCCGAATGGCGAGACGAGCTCGCCCTCGGGCAGCGGGATCAGGGTCGGCAGCCGCATCAGGTCCGACTGGCGCTGCGCGACGGCGTCGAGCATGCGGTCGATGCGGTCCTCGAGTTGCCCGAGCTGCGCGTCGAGCACGTCGAGTGCCGGGCTCGGGCGCGGGGCGAGCAGCGGGCCGCCGCGCCCGGGCGGCGGTACGGTCTCGCCGGATGTCGCTGCGGCAGCCGGCTTCGCCGGCGTCGCGGCGGCCGTCGACGACGGCGCGCGCTCCTCGGCCACGCGGCGCTCCCTGACGCGCGTCGGTGCCTCGGCGGCTTCGCCCAGCCGCTGCACCAGCTGCGCGGCCTGGCTCTCGAGGCGAAACAGCCGCGCCGACAGGGCGCCGATCTGCTCGAGCGCGAACGGGTGCGGCTGCGCGTCGGCGGGCGCCGCCGCCGGCTCGAACCGCGCGACCTGGTAGCCGAGCGTGGCACCGGTGCCGAGCAGCACCACGGCCGCGACGACGCCGCACGCCGCGACGCGGGCGGCCGACAACGTGCGCACGCGTGAGGCGCGGCGGGCGCTGGCGGTGATCAACACGAGCGACACGGATCGCCCTCCCAACGTTCGATGGATCGGCTCGCGCGGCGGCGTGCCGCGCATCGCTGCGGAGGTCGGGGCAGCCCGCCGTCCGTCTCGTCATCCTAGGGGGATGTGCCGCATCGAGCCGTTACCGGTCGCAACGGCGTGTAGGTCGCGGCGCGGCGTCGAGGGGGCGCGCCGCGGCCGGCGGCTCAGACCAGCCCGTCGAACGGAATGACGTCGACGAACTCGCCCGCCGCGACGTCGCCCTGCGCGTGGTGCAGCACGACGAGCCCGTTGGCCGCACTCATGCTGCGCAGGATGCCGCTGCCCTGGCTGCCGGTGATCGCGACCTGCCAGCCGCCGTCGGCGCCACGCGTGACGATGCCGCGCTGGTACTCGGTGCGCCCGGGCTTCTTGCGCAGCGCGCTCGTCGACGCGGCGCGCAGCATCGGCAGCGGCTGCGGCGCCGCGCCCATCATCTGCAGCAGCGCGTCGCGCACGAAGGCGTAGAAGGTCACCATCACCGCCACCGGGTTGCCCGGCAGGCCGAACAGGATCGCCTCCTTCGTGCCGTCGGCGATGCGGCCGATCGCCAGCGGCCGGCCGGGGCGCATCGCGATCTTCCAGAACAGCACGTCGCCGAGCTGCTTCATGATGCGCTTGGTGTGGTCGGCCTCGCCGACGCTGACGCCGCCCGACGTGATCACCGCGTCGGCGCTCGCCGCCGCGGCGCGGAATGCCGCTTCCAGCGCGGCCGGCTCGTCGCGCACGACGCCCATGTCGATCACGTCGACGCCCAGGCGCTGCAGCATGCCCCAGATCGTGTAGCGGTTGCTGTCGTAGACGCAGCCTTCGTCGAGCGGCTCGCCGATCGAGCGCAGCTCGTCGCCGGTCGAGAAGAACGCCACGCGCAGCCGCCGCCACACCGGCACCTCGGCGCGGCCGAGCGACGCGAGCAGGCCGAGGTCGGCCGGCGTCAGCCGCCGCCCGGCGGCGAGTGCCACCTCGCCGCGCGCGAGGTCCTCGCCCTTGAGCCGCCGGTTGTCGCCGGGGCGCACGACGCCGGCGGGGATCGTGACGCGGTCGCCGTCGAGCGTTGCGAACTCCTGCGGCACGACGGTGTCCAGGCCGGTGGGCATCACGGCGCCGGTCATGATGCGCACGCAGTGACCGGGCGGCACCGGACCTTGGAACTGCGCGCCGGCCAGACCGGTACCAGCGACGACGAGCGTCGTCGCGCCGTCGGCGGCGAGGTCGGCGCCGCGCAGCGCGTAGCCGTCCATCGCCGCGTTGTCGTGCGCCGGCACGTCGATCGGCGAGACGACGTCGCGCGCGAGCACGCGCCCGAGCGCGCTGCGGATCGCGACGCTCTCGACGGCCTCGACGCGCGGCACGAGCCGCGCGATGAATTCCTGCGCCTGCGCCACCGGCAGCGCGTTCGGGTCGTAGCCGGCGACGCAGGAGGCGATCTGTTCGAGGCTCGGCGTGGCACTCATCGTCGGATCAGCGGGTCTGCAGCTGGCGCAGATCGGCCAGCGTGTTGGCGTTGAAGAAGGCGCGGGCGTCGTCGAACGGCACTTCGACGGTGCGGTGCTGCGCGGTCCAGGCGTCGATCTTGCGCCCGCCGTCGTGCGTGAAGCGCACGAGGCTGTCGAGCAGCGCCGTGCGCAGCAGGCAGAACACCGGCTGCGTGCGCCAGCGCCCGTCGTCCTCGCGCACGGTGGGCATCGCGATCTCGGCGTCGGCCTGCAGCGCGGCGGCGCCCAGCCGCGCGACGAGGTCGGCGGGGAAGTCGGGCGTGTCGCACGGCACCGTGACGAGCCACGGCGTCTCGCAGTGCTCGAGCCCGGCGAGGAAGCCCGCCAGCGGTCCGGCGAAGTCGGGCAGCGCGTCGGGCCACACCGGCACGCCGAACGACTCGTAGGCGCCGAGGTTGCGGTTGGCGTTGATCATGATGTGGCCGACCTGCGGCTGCAGCCGCCACAGCGCGTGCAGCGCCAGCGGCATGCCGCGGTGGTTCTGCAGCCCCTTGTCGACGCCGCCCATGCGGCTGCCGCGGCCGCCGGCGAGGATCAGGCCGGTGACGTCGGCGCGGTCGATCGCCGGCTCAGTCATCGCGCAGCGCCTCGCCGCTGGCGTCGGGGAAGCGGTCGCCGTCGTGGCGCGGGCCACGCATGACGCCGTGGATCCACGCGCCGAGTGCGTAGGTGACGACCATCGTCAGCGAAAACACGATCGCGCCGATCACGATGTAGTCGATCAGCAGCTGGCTGCGCACCGGGTCGCCGTGCAGCCCGGCCTGGTAGAACGTCTTCGCGAACTCGCCCAGCGTCCACGGCAGCGCGAAGCTCGCCGCCGTGAAGGCCAGCAGGCGCCAGCGCACGCGCCGCGTGAGCCACGTGTCCCACACCGACATGCTCAGCCCCCGATGTAGTGCATCTCGACCTTGCGCTCGCCGCTGGCCAGCGGCGCCTGGCCCGCGCTGCGCAGCTCCGAGTAGCGGTCGTCGCGGTCGGCCCAGATCAGGCCGACCGCGCCGGCGATCTGCGCGTCGCTCGCGCCGCTGCGCAGCAGCGCACGCAGGTCGTGCCCGCGCGTGGCGAACAGGCACAGGTACAGCTTGCCCTCGGTCGACAGCCGCGCGCGGTTGCAGTCGCGGCAGAAGGCCTGCGTGACGCTGCTGATCAGGCCGATCTCGCCGCGGCCGTCGCGGTAGCGCCAGCGCTCGGCGGTCTCGCCGGTGTAGTTGGGCTCGACTGGCTCGAGCGGGAACACGCGGTCGATGCGCTCCAGCACCTGCGCCGACGGCAGCACGTGGTCCATGCGCCAGCCGTTGGTGTTGCCGACGTCCATGAACTCGATGAAGCGCAGCACAACGCGCCCGTCGTAGTGGTCGCGGAAGAAGCGCGCCATCGGCACGATCTCGCCGTCGTTGGTGCCGCGCTTGACGACCATGTTGACCTTGACCGGCCCGAGCCCGGCGCGCATCGCCGCGTAGATGCCGTCGAGCACGCCGGCCACCGGGAAGTCGACGTCGTTCATCGCGCGGAACACCGCGTCGTCGAGCGCGTCGAGGCTCACCGTCACGCGCTGCAGCCCGGCGTCCTTGAGTGCGCGCGCCTTCTTGGCCAGCAGCGTCGCGTTGGTCGTCAGCGTCAGGTCCAGCGGTTCGCCGTCGGGCGTGCGCAGCTCGGCGAGCATCGCGACCAGCGTCTCGAGGTTCTTGCGCAGCAGCGGCTCGCCGCCGGTCAGCCGGATCTTGCGCACGCCGTGCGCGACGAAGATGCGCGCCAGCCGCGTGATCTCCTCGAAACTGAGCAGCGACGCGTGCGGCAGGAACGGGTAGCTGCCGTCGAAGATCTCCTTGGGCATGCAATAGCTGCAGCGGAAGTTGCAGCGGTCGGTCACCGAGATGCGCAGGTCGCGCAGCGGCCGGCCCAGGCGGTCGGCGAGCAGCCCGCTCGGCGGCTGCAGCACGGCGGGAATCGCGGGCACCGCGGCGGCGTGGCGCTGGTCGGCGATCGGGATCGTGCGTTCGGCCATGCGGCAGATTGTGCCGTTGCGGCCCGGCGCCGGCGCGGCGGTGCGCCTCAGGGCCTGTCGGCGGCAGGGGCGAGCGCCGGCTCGGCGCGCACGAGTCGCTCGGCGCCGCCGAGCACGGCGCGGCGGGCGCCGTCGAAGCGGCGCGCCCAGTAGTCCACGCGCATGTCCTCGATGCGCACCTGCGCGCCGACGCGCGGCGCATGGATGAAGCGGTGCTCGCCGATGTAGACGCCCACGTGCGAGAACGGGCGCTGCAGCGTGTTGAAGAACACCAGGTCGCCGGGGCGCAGGGCATCGCGCGGCACGCCGACGAGCCCGCTCGCGTGCGCCTGCTCGTGCGCGCGGCGCGGCAGCTGCACGCCGGCGGCGATGTCGAACACGTGGCGTGTGAAGCCGCTGCAGTCGAAGCCGGTCTCCCCGTTGCCGGCGCGCACGTAGGGGCGGTCGAGAAAGCTCATCGCCGCCAGCACGACCTCGGGCAGGCCCGGGTGCGCCGCGGCCGCGTCGGCGACGGTGCTGCCTGCGGCCGGCACCGCCGCCGGCGGCCGCGGCGCGGACGCGCAGCCGGCGAGCACCAGTGCAATGCCCGACACGAGAGCCGCCTGCCACGTCGCCATCGCGGCAGAATACCAGCACCCGTGCGTTCTAGCCACCGCAATGTGGCGAAGAATCAGCGACTTGCGCGCACTTCCGAAAGCCCCGCGACACGCCGGAGGACACCGATGTTCAAGGCCCTGCTGCTCGACAAGACCGACGCCGGCGTCACCGCGGCGCTGACCGAACTCGACGACGCGCGACTGCCCGCCGGCGACGTGCTGCTCGGCGTCGAGTACTCGACGCTGAACTACAAGGACGGGCTCGCGATCACGAACCGGGCGCCCGTCGTGCGCCAGTGGCCGATGGTGCCCGGCATCGACGGCGCGGGCACCGTGCTCGAGAGCACACACCCCGACTGGAAGCCCGGCGACCGCGTGGTGCTCAACGGCTGGGGCGTCGGCGAGACGCACTGGGGGTGCCTCGCGCAGCGCGCGCGCCTGAAGGGCGACTGGCTCGTGCCGCTGCCGGCCGCGTTCACGCCGCGGCAGGCGATGGCGATCGGCACCGCCGGCTACACCGCGATGCTGTGCGTGCTCGCGCTCGAGCGCCACGGCGTGCAGCCCGGCGACGGCGACGTGCTCGTCACCGGCGCCACCGGCGGCGTCGGCAGCGTCGCCGTCGCGCTGCTGTCCAGGCTCGGCTACCGCGTGACCGCGGCCACCGGCAAGACGGCCGAGGCCGACTACCTGCGCCGCCTTGGTGCCGCGACGGTGATCGACCGCGCCGAGCTCGCCGCGCCGGGCAAGCCGCTGCAGAAGGAGCGCTGGGCCGCCGTCGTCGACGCGGTGGGCTCGCACACGCTGGTCAACGCGCTCGCGCAGACGCGCTACGGCGGCGTCGTCGCCGCGTGCGGCCTCGCGCAGGGCATGGACCTGCCGGGCACGGTCGCGCCGTTCATCCTGCGCGGCGTCACGCTGGCCGGCATCGACAGCGTGATGGCGCCGATGCCGCGCCGGCGCGAGGCCTGGCAGCGGCTGGCGCGCGACCTCGATGCGGCGCTGCTCGAGTCGATGACGCAGGAGATCGGCCTGGCCGACGTCGTTGACGCGGCGCAGCGGCTGATGAACGGGCAGGTGCGCGGGCGCATCGTCGTGCGGATCGACTGACCCGAGCCCGCGCGAAGCCGCCGGCGGTCCTCAGGAGCCCGCCAGCAGCATCGCGGCGAGTGCCAGCATCACGACGCCGATCAGCACGTCGAGCGCCTGCCACGCGCGCGGCCGCGCGAACAGCGGCGCCAGCAGCCGCGCGCCGAAGCCGAGCGCCGTGAACCAGAGCGTGCTCGCGAGCACGGCGCCGGCAGCGAACCACCCGCGCAGTTCGCCGAGCCGCGCGCCGACGCTGCCCACCAGCAGCACGGTGTCGAGGTAGACGTGCGGGTTCAGCAGCGTGAACGCGGCGCACTGCGCGAGCGCGGCGGCCAGCGTCACGCCGCGGCCGTCGTCGGCCACGCGCAGCGCCTGCGGGCGAAGCGCGCGCCACAGCGCGCGCAGCCCGTAGACCGCGAGGAACGCCGCCCCGCCGACCGTGAGCGCGCGCGCCAGCCCGGGCCGGTGGCCGAGCACGCTGGCCAGCCCCGCGATGCCGGCGAGCATCAGCAGCGCGTCGGCGAAGATGCAGAAGACGACGATCGCGGCGACGTGCTCGCGCCGCAGCCCCTGGCGCAGCACGAAGGCGTTCTGCGCGCCGATGGCGACGATCAGCGAGCCGCCGAGCGCGAAGCCCTGCGACGCGGCGGCCCAGGCGGAGGTGGCGGCGGACATCGGCGCGCAGCATGCCCGCGGCGCGCCACGACCGCCACTTAGACTTGCTGCACCCGCTGAAGCGCCGCTGAAGCCAATGCTCGACTACACCCTGCTCGAAGCGCTGGCCGCCGTCGTGCGCGAAGGCAGCTTCGAGCGCGCGGCGCAGGCGCTGCACCTGACGCCGTCGGCGGTGTCGCAGCGCGTCAGGCTGCTCGAGCAGCGCATCGGGCAGGTGCTCGTCGTGCGCGGCGCGCCGTGCAGCGCGACCGCGGTCGGACTGCAGCTGCTGCGCCACGTCGAGCAGGTCGCGCTGCTCGAGGCCGACCTGCGCGCCGCGCTGCCGGTGCTCGCCGAGGCCGGCGCCGGTACGCCGACGCTGCGCGTGGCCGTCAACGCCGACAGCCTCGCGACGTGGTTCGTGCCGGCGATGGCGGCGTTCTGTGCCGGCGGCGACGCGCTGCTCGACGTCAGCCTCGACGACGAGGCGCACACCGCCGAGCGCCTCAAGCGCGGCGACGTGCTGGCCGCGGTGACGACGCTGGCCGCGCCGGTGCAGGGCTGCCGCAGCGTCGCGCTCGGGCGCCTGCGCTACGTGGCCTGCGCGAGCCCGGGTTTCGTCGCGGCGCACTTCGCCGACGGCATCGACGCCGCGGCGCTCGCGCGCGCGCCGTGCCTGACCTTCAACCCCAAGGACCGGCTGCAGGACCAGTGGATCGAGAGCCTGCAGCTCGGCGCGCCGGTGGCGCCGCCGCGCCACTGGCTGCCATCGACGCACGCTTTCGTCGACGCGTGCGTGGCAGGCCTGGGCTGGGGGCTGCATCCGGCGGTGCTCGTGCGGCCGCGGCTCGAGTGCGGGGAGCTCGTCGCACTGCGCGCCGGCCACGACTTGCACGTGCCGCTGCACTGGCAGCACCCGCGGCTCGCGTCACCGCGGCTGCAGCAGCTGACCGACGCGGTGGTGGCCGCCGCGGCGCGCGTGCTCGAGCGCTGACGCACGTCGTCCGCGGCCGGCGCGCGGTCAGCCCGATGGCGGCTGCCAGTCGGCGAGCCACTCGCTCGCCGGCGCGCGCGCGTGGCGGCGCACTTCGGTGGGGGTGCCGATCGAGACGAAGCACACCGGCCGTTCGTCGTCGGCGAGCCCGAGGCCGCGCGCGAAGCGCGCGCTGCGCAGCGCGCGCCCCGAGGTCAGCATCGCGCCGAAGCCCATCGCGTGCGCCGACAGCAGCAACGCCATCAGCGCGGCGCCGAGCGTGACGTAGCGCTCGGGCTCGGTCACGTCGTCGTGCGCGGGCGCGAGCCGCGCGACGGCCAGCAGCAGCTCGGGCGCACGGTGCGCCTTTGCGCGCGCGTCGGCGCGTTCGGCGGCGCCGGCCGCGGCGTCGCGTTCGAGCAGCGCGGCTTCGAACAGGTCGGCCAGCGCGTCGCGCTGCGCGGGCGCGATGCGCAGCAGCCGCCACGGCCGCAGCTCGCGGTGGTCGGGGGCGGTCGCGGCAGCCTCGACCATGCGGCGCAGCTGCTCGGCGTCGGGGCCGGGAGGGGCGAGGCGCTTGGGCGCGACCGAGAAGCGGCTGCCGATCAGCGCGGCGGCGAAGTCGGCGAGGTCGTCGTCGCGGTCGGTGGCACTGCTCATCGGGGTTGGGCCGCCACGGCGGCCGGGCGGCGCGTGGAGACGACGATGCCGCCGACGATCAGCGCGAACGCCAGCGCGTGGTACGCGCGCGGCGGCTCGCGCAGCAGCGCGGCTTGCATCAGTGCCGCGAACAGCGGCGACAGGTTGCCGAAGAACGCGGCCACCGCGGGGCCGACGTGCGCGACGCCGCGGCCCCAGCAGTAATAGGCGATGATCGACGGGCCGACCGCAACGTAGACCACCGCGAGCACCACCGGCCACGTCCACGCGATCGGCGCCGGGTCGGCCCACGCGAGCTCGCCGGCGGCGAACGCGGCGCTCCACGCGACGCCGAACAGCGTCTGCACGAGCAGGAACTCGACCCAGTTCCA
The DNA here is from genome assembly GCF_003574675.1 of Azohydromonas sediminis. Taxonomy (GTDB): domain Bacteria; phylum Pseudomonadota; class Gammaproteobacteria; order Burkholderiales; family Burkholderiaceae_C; genus Calidifontimicrobium; species Calidifontimicrobium sediminis. The sequence goes on along the minus strand of NZ_QOAZ01000007.1, from coordinate 85,112 downwards.
CGCCGGGCGCGCGTCGGCGCGCATCAGCGGCCCGGGACGCGCGAGGCGCCACGTGTACAACGCCCACGTGAAGACGGCCAGCAGCATCCACAGGTCGCCGGCCACGAACTGCACCTGTACCAGCCGCGCCGGCTCGCCGCGCGACAGCACGGCCGCCACGCCGGCCAGCGACAGCAGCGCACCGGCCAGTGCGCGGCGCGTGACCGGCTCGTGGTAGGCGAGCGCGCCGACCGCGAGCATCCACACCGGCGTGCTGGCGGCGATCAGCGTCACGTTCAGCGGCGTCGACGTCGTCAGCGCGGTGTACTGCAGCGTGTTGAAGCAGCCCATGCCGAGCAGACCGAGCAAGGCCAGCTCGCGCCAGCGCGCCATCACGGCGCGGCGCGCGCCGGCGGTGGCCAGCGCGCGCCAGCCCAGCGGCAGCAGCAGCACCGCGACGAGGATCCAGCGCAGCGCGTTGAGCGTGACCGGCGGCACCTGGCCGACCATCAGCCGGCCGACGATCGCGTTGGCCGCCCACAGCAGTGGCGGCAGCGTCAGCAGCACGACGAGGCGGGGCGACAGGCGCATGCGCGGCGTCCGGAGAACGGGGGGGTCAGCGCGGCATCGACGCGCCGCAGTGCCAGCACTGCTCGAACGCGCCCTCGACGCGCTCGCCGCATTCGCGGCACACCCAGTCGCGCTGCGGGGCGCGTTCGAGCGCGCGCAGCAGCTCGCGCGCGGCGTCGAGCTGCGCGTCGTCGGCGACCCAGACCTCGGGCCAGGCCTGGTCGGGCGGGATCTCGCCGGCGATGCTGCTCGTCCACTGGCGCTGCACCGTCGCCGCGATGCCGGCCTGCGCGAGCACGTCGGCCCACAGCGTGGCCACGGCGAGGTTGGGCGCGGAGGTCACGCGCCGCATCGCGCGTGGGAACATCGATTCATGATCGCAGCCATTCTCGCCGACGCCGTGCTCGTGCTGCACGCGCTGTTCATCGCGTGGGTCGTCGCGGGCGCGCTGGCCGTCGCGCGCTGGCCGCGGCTCGCATGGGCGCACCTGCCGGCGCTGGCCTGGGGGCTGTGGATCGAGGCCAGCGGCGGCCTGTGCCCGCTGACGCCGCTCGAAGTCGCGCTGCGGCGCGCGGCTGGCGAGGCGGGCTACGCCGGCAGCTTCGTCGAGCATTACCTCGGCGCCATCGTCTACCCGGCCGGGCTCACGCGCGAGGCCCAGTGGGTGCTGGCCGGCGCGCTGGCGCTCGTCAACGCGGGCCTGTACGCGTGGGTGCTGCGCCGCCACGCCCGCTGCGCCACGCGGCCACGGCGGATGCGCTAACCTGCGCCGCCGCGCGGCGTGGCCGTGCACCCGACCCCCTTCCACCGGAGCGAGCGATGGCCGAGACCTTGAGCAAGACCGTGATGATCGAGCAGTTCGGCGGGCCCGACGAGATGCGGCTCGTCGACGTCGCCGTCGGCGACCCCGGTCCGGGCGAGATCCGCATCCGCCACCACGCCTGCGGGCTGAACTTCATCGACGTGTACCAGCGCACCGGCCGCTATCCGAATCCGCTGCCGCTGGCGCTCGGCATGGAAGGCGCCGGCGTCGTCGAGGCGGTCGGTGACGGCGTCACGCACCTGAAGCCGGGCGACCGCGCCGCCTACGCGAGCATGCCGCCCGGCGCCTACAGCGAGCGGCGCGTGATGCCGGCCAAGTGCGTCGTCAAGCTGCCCGACGGGATCGACTTCGAGACCGGCGCGGCGATGATGCTCAAGGGCCTGACGGTGCAGTACCTGCTGAAGAAGACGCTGCCGCAAGGCGGCCTGCAGCCGGGCGACCCCATCGTGTTCCACGCCGCCGCCGGCGGGGTGGGCCTGATCGCGTGCCAGTGGGCACGGGCGCTGGGGCTGCAGCTGATCGCCACCGCCGGCAGCGACGCCAAGTGCCAGCTCGCGCTCGAGCACGGTGCGGCGCACGCGATCAACTACAACAAGGAGGACTTCGTCGCGCGCGTGCGCGAGATCACCGGCGGGCGCGGCGTCAAGGTCGTCTACGACTCGGTCGGCAAGGACACGTTCGAGCGCTCGCTCGACTGCCTGGCGCCGTTCGGCCTGCTGGCCAGCTTCGGCCAGTCGTCGGGGCCGGTGCCGCCGCTGCAGGTGGCGACGCTGGCGGCCAAGGGTTCGCTGTACGTCACGCGGCAGACGCTGTTCACGCACATCGCCACGCGCGAGAGCACGCAGGCGATGGCCGACGACCTGTTCGCCGTCGTGCTGTCGGGGCAGGTCAAGATCCGCATCGACCAGCGCTACCCGCTGGCCGACGTCGCGCTCGCGCACCGCGATCTCGAGGCGCGGCGCACCACGGGCAGCAGCGTGCTGCTGCCCTGAGGTTCGTGCGGCAGCAGCGTGCTACTGCCCTGAGGTTCTTGGGGCAGCCGCGCGCTGCCGCCTGCCGCTCCTGAGCTCAGAAGCGCACGCGCAGCGTCACGTAATACGCGCGGGGGGCGCCGGGTGCGACGAAGACGGCGTCGCGCTCGACACCGGTGTAGGCGCCGCTGGCGTCGAACACGGTTTCGGCCAGGGCGCCATAGGTCTCGTAGCGCCGGTCGAAGACGTTGTCGATGCGCAGTCCCAGCTCGATGTCTTTGCGCGGTTTCCACGCGGCGCGCAGATTGACGAGGGCATAGCCGGGCAGGCTCGCATCGAAGGCGTCGCCGCCGTCCTCGACGAGACCGTCTTCGTTGCCCTGCACGATGCGCCGCGAGCGCCAGCTGGCATCGGCACCGAGCGTCCACGCCGGTGCGACCTGCCAGTCCAGCCCCATCTTGACGGTGTGCCGCGGCAGCCCGGCCATGAGCATGCCCGGGCTGACCTCGACGTTGCGCTCGCCGATGCGCAGCGTGCCGTCGGCCTGGTAAGTGGCCTCGAGCAGGCTGTAGGCGGCCCACGCGCGCACGGCGCCGAGGCGGCCGTCCCACTGCACGTCGAGCCCCTGGTGCCGCGTCTTGTCGAAGTTGCGGAAGTAGCCGAGCTGGCTGGTCGCGCTGACGCTGGTGAACAGGATGTCGTCGCGGTTGTCGGTGCGGTACAGCGACAGCGCGATTCGCTGTGCGTCCGTCACGCGCCAGCGCGCGCCGACTTCGACGGTGGTCGATTTCACCTGCTTCAGGTACGGGTCGCTCTGCAGCCCGGCCGGCAGGCGGCACGGCTCGTCGGGGTCGGCGCAGCCGAGTTCGATCACGGTGGGCACGCGCGTGTTGCGCGCCACGTTGCCGAACAGCGTCAGCGACGGCGTCGGCTGGTGCGCCAGGCCCAGCGCCGGGTTCAGGCTGCGGTACGTGAAGCGCTCCCGCGGCTTTTCTTCCAGCAGGCCGGTGTCGTCGTCGACGGTGGTCAGCGTGTTGCTGACACGCGCGTGGTTGTAGCGCGCCGAGGCCGTCAGCGCGGTGGCCGGCGCGAGCCGCCAGGTGTCCATCGCCCACAGGCCGAAGGCCAGCGACCGGCCGCGCACCTTCGCGCTGAGTTCGGGCGGCTCGTCGGGATCGCCGACGACGCCGCGCGAGGCGGTGAACTCGCCTTCCTGTTCGGTCTGTGCGTAGCGCGTGCGTCCGGCGTCGAGCGACGCGCCCAACTGCAGCTGGTGGCTGCCGACGCTGCGTGACACGCTGGCCGCGACGCCGCCCGTGAGCTGCGTCGTGTGCGAGCTGTTCAGCGACGCCTCGGCATCGCCGTCGTCGGCGGCGTCGCCGTTGACGGTGCGGCGGCGGCTCGAGCGCACGTAGGCCAGCAGCTCGAGCTCGGTGGCGGCATCGATCGCGTGGCGGGCGTTGAACGCCAGCTGCAGCAGCTCGTTGCGCGTCAGGTCGGGGTGCGTGTAGATCGCACTGCGCCGCGCGGCGTACAGATCGGGCTCGGTGTCGATGTCGCCGCCGTCGTCGTCGAGCGTGTAGGCGGGCACGAGGCCGTTGCCGATCAGGCGGCTGCGGCCGGCCAGCAGTCCGAGCGACCAGTCGGTGTCGCCCTGGCTGTGCCCGACCTTGGCAAAGACCAGGCCGATGCGGCCGGCGGAATGGTCGCGCCAGCCGTCCTCGGCGAACGCCGTGCCGGCGACGTAGTGGTGCCAGCCGTCGTCGCCCGCGCTTCCGTGGGACGCGTCGACGCGTCGGCGGCCGAAGCTGCCCAGCGTCAGATCGGCGCGCGTGCCGGCCGCCCGGCGGCCGTCGAGCGTCGTCAGCGAGATCGCGCCGCCGAGGGTGTTCAGGCCGAATGCCGGGTTGGCGCCGGGCACGAGGGCGACGCTGTCGAGCGCGTACTCGGGCACGAGGTCCCATTGCACGATGTCGCCGAAAGCCTCGTTGATGCGCACGCCGTCGAGATACACCGACAGCCCCTGCGCGGCGCCCAGCAGCCCCGAGGCGCGGAAGCCGCGGTAAGTGAGGTCGCCCTGGTAGGGGCTGCCCTGGATGTCGTTGCGCTGCACACCGGGCAGCCGGCGGTCGAACAGGTCGATCAGGTTGTCGCTGCCGGCGCCGTCGATCTCGGCACGGCGCAGGACCTGCGTGCCGTAGGGCAGCCAGTTGCGGTCGATGCCCTGGCCGGGCAGCGGCGCGGTGCCGATGATTTCCACGGTGGCGGCCGGCGTCTGGGCGTGCAGCGCCGCCGGCATCAGTGCGGCGATGCACGCTGCCGCGAGCGCAGCGGGTCGCAGGGGGGTGAACGCGTGCCGGCGGCGCGCGATGCAAAGCAGTCGAGCGGTCATGGTCTCCTCGTCGTCGATGTCGTTGGGGCGCGGACGCGCCCGCAACGGCATTGCAGCGGCCGTGCCCGCGAGCCCGGGAAAAGCTCCCGATCGCCGGCGGCGTGCTCTCGCGGCGTCGCCGCGGGTGCGCGACCGACAATGCGCTCACGATGCAACGCTCGACACCCCTTGCCACCGTGCTTGGCGCTCAGGCCCGCGCCGACGCCGCGGCCGTGGCGCCCACCGTGTCGCTCACGCGGCTGATCGCCCGGCGCTCGGCGCTCATCGTCGTCATCGTCGTCGTGCTCGCGCTCGTGCTCGCGTGGGCGCGCACCGAGCGCGACGTCGGCGACGAGCTGGGCGGTGCGATGGTGCTGGCGCAGCTGGCCGCGACACTGTCGACGGCCCACACGCGCAGCGACGACGACGTGCTCGCGCAGCTGCATGCGCTCGAGGCGGCGCAGCGCCTGCGTCACCTGCGGCTCGTCGTGCACGACGCGCAGGGGCGCACCGTGTACGCCAGCGATGCCGTCGGGCCGACCGCGGCCGATGCGCGCACGCCTGCCGTGCAGTGGGATCTGCCGCGGCCGTCGGCGCCGGCGTGGCGCGTCACGCTGCAGCCGGCGCCGGACAGCGAGCGCGCCGAAGCCCTGGCCAGCACCATCGAGTCGCTGCTCATGATGTTGCTGCTGGCCGCCGGTGCGCTGGCGGCGATGGCGTGGAGCGCGCGGCGCGCGCTGGCGCCGCTCGACGCAATGCGTCGCGCCATCGTGCGCGCCGAATCGCACGACCGCGACGCTTTGCGCCACCTGCCGCCGATGCCGGTGACCGAGCTCGAGGCCGTCGCGGCGACGCTGCGCCACCTCGCGCAGGCGCTCGACGCGGCGCAGCAGCGCCAGCGGCTACTGACGCAACAGCTGCTCGGCGTGCAGGAAGAAGAGCGCCAGCGCATCGCGCGCGAACTGCACGACGAACTCGGCCAGCGACTGACGGCGCTGCGCGCCGACGTCGCCTGGCTGGCGCGCCGCCTCGACGAGCGCGGGGGCTGCTTCGGCGACGAGGTGCGCACCGTGCTCGCCGGCATCGCCGCGCATGGCGAATGTCTGCAGCGCGAGGTCCGCGACCTGCTCTCGCGGCTGAATCCGCTCGGCGGCGACGGCGCGGCGCCGACGCTGCGGCGTCTGGGCGAGCGCATCGAGGCGCTGGCGGCGGGCTGGCACGGCGTGCGCCAGGGCTTGCGCGTGACGGTGCACGTCGGCCACGGCGACGCGGCGGCCGACGTCGCGCTGCCGGGGCCGCTGGCGCTGACGGTCTACCGCATCACGCAGGAAGCGCTGACGAACGTCGCGCGGCATGCGCAGGCCACGCGCGCGCACGTGGAGCTGCAGCTGCACGGTGACGCGAAGCGGCCGCAGACCCTTCAATGGCGTGTCGAAGACGACGGCGTGGGCATCGACGACCTCGATGCCGCCTGGCGCCGCGGCAGCGGACTCGCCGGCCTGCACGAGCGCGTGTGGGCGCTCGGAGCGCGGCTGGAGTGCGAGCCGCTGCATCGCGCAGGGCAGGGCCGCCCCGGGTTGCGGCTGAGTGCGCGCTTCGCGTTCGACGCGTGGCCCGGCGGCCGCGTGGCAGGAGGCGCCTGATGCTGCGCATCGCACTGGCCGACGACCACGCCATCGTGCGCGCCGGCTACCGCCGCCTGATCGAACTCGAGTCCGACATGACCATCGTGGCCGAGTTCGCCGACGCCGACGCCACCTACGCCGGCCTGTATGCCCTCGACGGGGCGCTCGACGTGCTCGTGCTCGACCTGGCGATGCCCGGGCGCAGCGGGCTGGACCTGCTGCGGCGCACGACGCTGCGCTGGCCGGCGCTGCACGTGCTCGTGTTCTCGATGCACGACGCGCCGGCGCTGGTGCACCAGGCGCTGGCGGCGGGCGCGGCGGGCTACGTCACGAAGTCGAGCGAACCGGCGCTGCTGGTCGACGCGCTGCGGCGCGTGGCGCGCGGGCAGCAGGCGCTGTCACCCGACGTCGCGCCAGATGCAGCCGGCGTGCCGTGCGATGGCGCACCGCACCTGCGACTGGGCGCGCGCGAACTGGACGTGCTGCGCCTGCTGCTCGACGGCTGTCCGCTGCCCGAGATTGCGCAGCGGCTGCACCTGAGCCCGAAGACGGTGGCCAATCACCAGAGTGCGATCCGGGCCAAGCTCGGCGTGTCCAGCGCGGTCGAGCTGTTGCGCTATGCGCGCCGCCACGGCCTGCTGGTGGATTGAGAGCGCGCCCCGGCCACCGGCCGCACGGCGTGCGTCACGCCGGCGGCGGATCGGCCACGGCTGCGCGGTAGGCGTGCCAGCTGGCGTGTCCGATGACGGGACCGACCACGACCAGTCCGACGAACCACGGCAGCATCGCGAGCACGACGAGCACGGTGATCACGGCACCCCAGAGGATCATCACCAGCGGCTGCGTCAGCACGAGCCGCAGGCTGGTCAGGCCCGCGGTGATCGCGTCGGTCTGGCGGTGCAGGATCATCGGCATCGCGACGACGCTCACCGCGAAGATCAGCCCGGCGAAGACGCCGCCGACCGCGAGGTAGGCGACGATGAACTGCACGTTCTCGGGATCGAGCAGCGCGCGGATCGAGCCCTTGAAGTCGGGCATGCCGTCGAAGCTGACCGCGAACACGACGAGCGCGGCGCGCCCCCACAGCATCTCGAGCACGAGCAGCACGAAGCCGAAGATCGCCAGCGTGCCGGTGCGCGTCTGCCACGCGAGCAGCGAGTCGCCGAAGTCGGGCTTCTCGCCGCGCTCGAGCCGCAGGCTGGTCTGGTACAGCCCGAGGCACAGGAACGGACCCATCAGCAGGAAGCCGGCCGACAGCGCCAGCGTGTATGCCGGCGCGTGCTCGAACACGCGCAGCAGCGCCCAGCCCATCACCATGAAGCACGCGCCGTAGAACAGGCCGATGAACGGCGCGCGCGCGAAGTCGCGCGTGCCCAGCGCAAGCCAGCGCACCGGCGCCGACAGCGGCAGCCGGTTCAGCGCGATCGAGAACGCCGACGGCGATGGCGGCGGCGGGGCCGGCACCTCGGTCGGGGCGCGTTCGGGCGCCGCCTGCGGCGGGGTCGGTGGCGAAGACGGGGCGGTCTGCATGCCGGGCAGGGTAGGGGCGTGGCGCCGCATCGTCCATCGGGCCGACCCCCACCCGGCGGCCGGTGCGGCTCAGCGCTTCGGCCACCCGAGGGTCTGCGACAGCAGCACCTGCTGGTCGGGGTCGAGGCCGAGCGCGTCGGCGATTGCGCCGCGGTCGATCCACGCGCGGATCACGGTGGCCAGCCCGGCGCTGGCGGCGAACAGGTACACGTTCTGCGCGATCGCGCCCGCCGCGGCGGCCGCGTACAGGCCGCGCTGCTCGGCCGGCACCATGCGCTGGCGGCGGTGGTCGGCGACGTAGACCAGGTCCAGCGGCGCGTCGTCGACGAAGTCCTGGTAGCCGGTGACGCGGCGCAGGTCGGCGCCGGCGACGAGTTCGAGCGTGTTCGCGGCCGCGTCGTAGCGGTACGCGCCCTGCGGCAGCGCGACGTAGACGTCGATCTCCTGCGCGTCGAGCGCCGACGGTGCGGTGCGCCCGCCGCTCGCGGGCCGGTTGACGCCATCGGCAGCCCACAGCAGGTCGGCGAGCACCTGCGGCGGCAGCGGCGTGGCGGCGAACTCGCGCGACGAGCGGCGGTGCGCGAGCGCGGCCATCAGCGGCATGCCGCCGTGGCGCTGCGGGCGCGGCAGGCGGATCTGCGCGGCGGCGTCGCCGGCAGCCGGCCTCGGGCGCAGCTGGCCCATCAGGCCGAGCGCGAGCTTGGTCAGCGTCGTCATCGCGTCTCTCCGGTGTCGGGTTCGTAGACGAGCAGCAGGTTGTTCGCCGGCATCGCGACGCGCTCGCGGCGGCGCAAGCCCGCGCGGCGCGCCTGCGCGTCGACGTCGTCGAGCGCGCGCAGCCCCCACGCCGGGTCGCGCTGGCGCAGGTCGGCATCGAACGCGAGGTTGCTCGGCGCCGTGGGCACGTCGCGCTCGACGAACGGCCCGTAGACGATCAGGCGGCCCTGCGGCGCCAGGTGGTGCGCGGCACCGGCCATCAGCGCCGCGCAGGCGCTCCACGGTGCGATGTGCAGCAGGTTCGCGACGTAGAGGGCGTCGACGCGCGGCGGCACGCCGCGCCACTCGGCGTCGTGCACGTCCAGGCGCAGCGGCGGCCGCACGTGGGGCAGGCCGGCGCACCACGCGGCGATCGACGCCAGCGCGTCGGGCGACGGGTCGCTCGGCTGCCAGGTCCAGCCCGGCAGCGCGGCGGCGAAGTGCGCCGCGTGCTGGCCGGTGCCGCTGGCGATCTCGAGCGCGACGCCGCGCGGCGGCAGCACGCGCCGCAGCACCGCGAGGATCGGCTCGCGGTTGCGCTCGGCCGCGGGGCTGTGGCGGCGGGCGTCGGGGACGGCAGCAGGGTCCATCGCGCGAGCATAGGACGCCGGCCGTGCCGCGGCCAGCGGGCGACGACAATCGCTGCCGCCACCCCCGAGCGCCCGATGCCTGCCGCCAGCCTGCTCGCCTTGCTCGACGACGTCGCCAGCGTGCTCGACGACGTCGCGACGATGACCAAGGTCGCGACGAAGAAGACCGCCGGCGTGCTCGGCGACGACCTGGCGCTCAACGCGCAGCAGGTCAGCGGCGTGCGCGCCGACCGGGAGTTGCCGGTGGTGTAGGCGGTGGCGCGCGGCTCGCTCGTCAACAAGGCCATCCTCGTGCCGGCGGCACTGGCCATCAGCGCGCTCGCGCCGTGGGCCGTGACGCCGCTGCTGATGGTCGGTGGCGCGTTCCTGTGCTACGAGGGGGCCGAGAAGCTGTGGCACGCGTGGCGCGGCCCCGACGCGGCGGACGCGGCCGACGCCGGGCTGCGGGCCGAGCGCCTGCAGGCGCTGGCCGACCCGCAGGTCGACCTCGTGCAGCTCGAGCGCGACAAGATCCGCGGCGCCGTGCGCACCGACCTCGTGCTGTCGGCCGAGATCATCGCGATCACGCTGGGGGCGGTGGCCGCGTCGCCGTTCGCGACGCAGGTCGCGGTGCTGGTGGCCGTCGCGCTGCTGATGACGGTGGGCGTCTACGGCTTCGTCGCCGGCGTCGTCAAGCTCGACGACCTCGGGCTGTACCTCAGCCGCCTCGAGGGCGAGCGCGCCGCCGCGCGGCGGGCGCTCGGCCGCGGCATCCTGCGCGCGGCACCGTGGCTGATGAAGGCGCTGTCGGTGGCCGGCACCGTCGCGATGTTCCTCGTCGGCGGCGGCATCGTCGTGCACGGCGTGCCGGCGCTGCATCACGCGGTGGCTTCGCTCGCCGCGCTGGCGCCGGGTGCGGCGCTGTCGTGGCTGGCGGCGCTGCTGCCGACGCTGTTCGATGCGCTGGTCGGCGTCGTCGTCGGGGCCGTCGTGCTGCTCGTCGTCTCGGCGGTGCAGCGCGTGCGGCGCGCACCGGCCTTGCCGGCCTGAGCGTTCAGCCGCCCGCGCAGCGCTCGAAGCGCGCGCCGGCCAGCGGGGCCCAGCGTCCCGAGGCGACCTCCACCGTCAGCGTGCTGGCCGGCGCCGCCGCAGCCGCGGCGCTGGCGGCACGCACCCACAGCGCGCCCTCGTCGCGCGCCGCCAGCGCGAGGTGGGTGCCGTCGACGCGGCCGGCTAGCCCGCGGTCGTCGAGCCGCGCGTCGACGTGCTGGTGCTGCTGCAGCAGCACCAGCGTGCGCCCGGCCGCCGCGCCGCGCCCGCACCAGCGGCCCGCGACGCGCGCCGGCACGACCCACAGGTGCAGCGTGCTGCGCCTGTCGCGCCCGACGGGCTTGTCGGGGGCGTCGACGACGCTGCGGTCGGGGCGCCAGTCGCCGAGGTCGTAGTCGTGCGAGACGATGCGCGTGCCCGGCGCGAGCGCGAGCAGCCGCGGGCGCAGCTGCAGGTTGACCTCGGGCAGCAGGTACATCGTGACCACCGTCGCACGCGACAGGTCGGTCGTGAACAGGTCCTCGGTGCGGAACTCGACGCGGTCGGCGACGCCGGCGAGCACCGCGCTGCGGCGGCTGCGCTGCACGAGGTCGTCGACGATCTCGACGCCCAGGCCGGTGGCGCCGAAGCGGCGCGCGGCGAGGATCACGATGCGCCCGTCGCCCGAGCCGAGGTCGATCACGTGGTCGCCGCGGCGCACGCCGGCGAGTTCGAGCATCGCCAGCGTGACGTTGTCGGGCGTTACGACGAACGGCACGTCGGTGTCGGCGGCCGCCGGGCGGGCGAGCAGCGCTGCGGTCAGCAGCGCGCCGGCGAGCAGCGCGGCACGCCACGCCGCGTGCCGCGGGGCCGTCGGCGCGCCGGACACCGGCAGTGGTTGCTGAACGGGGGTTTGCGGGCGGGCGTGGCGTTCGGACACGGAATTGATCCAAGTTGGCGCAGCCGCGCCGGGTATCCACGGGCTTGGCCGGCCGTGGCGCAGGCCCTGAAATCGGCAGCTCGCCACGTTCGATTGTCGTGCCGACCACGACCCCTGCGGCATGAACCCCTCACGCCCGAACCTCGAAGACCGCCGCCGATGGCTGCGCCGGCTGGCCGGCTTCGGTGCGACCGGCGCGCTGCCGCTGCTGGCGCCTGCGCTCGCGGCGCCCGACCCGTTCGAGGGCGACCCGTTCAAGTCGCATCCATGGCCCGACATGCGCCGCGAGTTCCTCGGCAAGGACGCCCGCGTGCAGTTCGACGACCGGGTCAAGGTGAGCGGGCCGAAGTTCGCCGAGGACCCGATGAACGTGCCGATCAGCGTGCGCACCGACCTGCGCGACGTCGAGCAGATCACCGTCGTCGTCGACCGCAACCCGATCCGCAAGGTGCTCGACTACTGGCCGCTGCAGGCGCTGCCGGCGATCTCGTTTCGCTTCAAGCTCGAACAGGCGTCGCCGGTGCGCGCCGCGGTGCGCACGAAGGACGGCGTGTGGCACGTCGGCGGCACCTGGGTCGATTCGAGCGGCGGCGGCTGCACGGTGTCGGGCGTCACGCGCAACGACGGCAGCTGGGTACGCACGCTCGGCCAGGTGCACGCGCGCATGTTCGCGTCGAGCCCGGTGGGCGACGCCGCGGCGCGGCTGCGGCTGCAGGTGATGCACCCGATGGACACCGGCCTCGTCGGCGGCATCCCGGCGTTCTACGTCAACCGGCTGTCGGTGCGCGACGGCGACGACCGCGAGCTCGCACGGCTGGCCACTTTCGAGCCGGTCAGCGAGAACCCGGTGTTCTCATTCGACTTCCCGGTGCCGCCCAAGGGCGGCGTGCGCGTCGTCGGCAGCGACAACGGCGGCAATCGGATCCAGTCGCGCGTGCCGTCGCCATGACGCGGACGACGATTTCGGCACTGGTGCTGGGCCTGCTGCTGGCGGCCGCGTCGGCCCTGGCCGGCGGGCCGCGCGCCGACGAGAAGACGCTCGACTACCGGCTGCAGGCGCGCGCGCTCGCCCCCGGCGTCTACGTCGTCGAAGGCGACAACGACGACTTCTCGCGCGCCAACGGCTGCAACATCATCAACACCGGGTTCATCGTCACCGGCGCCGGCGTCGTCGTCGTCAACACGGGCCCGAGCCGCCGCTACGGCGAGCAGCTGCGCGCGCTGATCGCACGCACGACGACCGAGCCGGTGGTCGAGGTGATCCACCTCAACCTGCACCCCGACTACTTCCTGGGCAACCAGGCGTTCGCCGACGTGCCGCGGCGCGCGACGGCGGCCACCCGCGAGGGGATGGCGCGCGAGGGCAAGGCCTACGAGGACAACCTGTACCGCCTCTGCGGCGACTGGATGAAGGGCACCGAGGTGCTGCTGCCCAACGCGTCGGTGGCTGCCGGCACGTGGCGCGTCGGTGCACGCGAGTTCGAGCTGATCGAACTGGCCGGCCACACCGACAGCGACCTCGTGCTCGTCGACCGTGCGAGCGGCGTGGCATTCGTCGGCGGTCTCGTGTTCGTCGACCGCATCCCGACGACGCCGCACGCGCGCATCGACCGCTGGCTCGCGAGTCTGGCCGCGCTGCCCGCACAGCGCTGGCGCATGCTGGTGCCGAGCCACGGCCCGGTGCGCGACGACGCGCTGGGCATCGAGCAGACGCGGCGCTACCTGACCTGGCTCGACCAGCACCTGGCGCGCGCGGCGGCGGCGGGCGACGACCTCACCGACGTGCTCGCTGCGCCGGTGCCGGCCGAGTTCCGCGGCTGGGCCGCGTTCGGCACCGAATACTTGCGCAACGTCACCCACCTGTACCCCGGCCACGAGCGCGCGGTGTTGCAGGGCGGGGCGTCGCGCTGAGCGGTGTTCACGTCGCTGCGCTGTGCAACGGTGGAACACCGCCTTGCGGGTAACCCCGCAAGTCCGGGGCGTTCGACGTGGCTGGCGGCGCTGGCACGCGGATTGCCGTGAGCAGCACGTTCGGTGGCGATGGTGGCGCCGACGCTGATTGGTGTGACCTGGAGGAGAGATCGATGCGAATGAAGCTGACGACCCTGCTGGTGGGTGCCGCGATGGCCTCGCTGGCGGCCCATGCGACGGTCACGGATCAGATGATCCGCGACGACGCGAAGACGACGAGCGACGTGCTGAGCTGGGGCATCGGCACCCAGGGCCAGCGCTACTCGCCGCTGAAGACGATCAACAGCAGCAACGTCGCGCGCCTGGTGCCGATGTGGTCGTACTCGTTCGGCGGCGAGAAGCAGCGCGGCCAGCAGTCGCAGCCGCTGATCCACGACGGCGTGATGTACGTCACCGCGTCGTACTCGCGCATCTACGCGCTCGACGTCAAGACCGGCAAGCGGCTGTGGAAGTACGAGCACCGGCTGCCCGAAGGCATCATGCCGTGCTGCGACGTCATCAACCGCGGCGCGGCGCTGTACGACAACCTCGTGATCTTCGGCACGCTCGATGCGCAGCTCGTCGCACTCGACCGCAAGACCGGCGACGTCGTCTGGAAGGAGAAGATCGACGACTACAGCGCCGGTTACAGCTACACCGCCGCGCCGCTGATCGCCGACGGGCTGCTGCTGACGGGCGTCTCGGGCGGCGAGTTCGGCGTCGTCGGCCGCGTCGAGGCGCGCAACCCGAAGACGGGCGAGAAGGTGTGGGTGCGCCCGGTCGTCGAAGGCCACATGGGCTACCGCTACGACAAGGACGGCAAGGCGATCGAGAACGGCGTCTCGGGCACCCCCGGCAAGACCTGGCCGGGCGACCTGTGGAAGACGGGCGGCGCCGCGACCTGGCTCGGCGGCACCTACGACCCGCGCACCGGCCTGGCGTACTTCGGCACCGGCAACCCCGCACCGTGGAACAGCCACCTGCGCAAGGGCGACAACCTGTACTCGTGCTCGACGGTGGCCATCGACGTCAAGACCGGCCAGATCAAGTGGCACTACCAGAACACGCCCAACGACGGCTGGGACTTCGACGGTGTCAACGAGTTCGTGACGTTCGACGACGGCAACCGCATCCTCGGCGCCAAGGCCGACCGCAACGGCTTCTTCTACGTCAACGATGCGCGCACCGGCGAGCTCGTCAACGCGTTCCCGTTCGTCAAGAAGGTCACCTGGGCCACCGGCATCGACCTCAAGACCGGGCGCCCGAACTACGTGCCCGAGAACCGCCCCGGCGACCCGACCGCGAGCGCCGACGGCAAGAAGGGCAGCGTCGTGTTCGCCGCGCCGAGCTTCCTCGGCGGCAAGAACCAGATGCCGATGGCGTACAGCCCCGACACGAAGCTGTTCTACGTGCCGTCCAACGAGTGGGGCATGGAGATCTGGAACGAGCCGATCACCTACAAGAAGGGGGCGGCCTACCTCGGCGCCGGCTTCACGATCAAGACGATCAACGACGACTACATCGGCGCGCTGCGTGCGATCGACCCGAAGACCGGCAAGATCGTCTGGGAGGTCAAGAACGAGGCCCCGCTGTGGGGCGGCGTGCTGGCCACCGGCGGCGACCTCGTGTTCTGGGGCACGCCCGAGGGCTACCTGAAGGCTGCGGATGCCAAGACCGGCAAGGTGCTGTGGCAGTACCAGACCGGCTCGGGCGTCGTCGCGCCGCCGGTGACGTGGGAAGACAAGGGCGAGCAGTACATCGCCGTCGTCTCCGGCTGGGGCGGCGCGGTGCCGCTGTGGGGTGGCGACGTGGCCAAGAAGGTCAACTACCTCGAGCAGGGCGGCATGGTGTGGGTCTTCAAGCTGATGAAGTGAGGACCTGAGCCGGTCCACCTCGCACCGGCAGGGGCTGCGGCGACGCAGCCCCTTTTTCTTGCGCGCCTGCGCCGTGAGCCGCGGGTCCGCATGCGGCGCGACGCCCCCGCTGCCGTGGGGTGCGGGCTACTGCCAGGCCACGAGCTCCATCGTCAGCGTGCCGCCGTGGACGAACGCGTAGCGCGCCGGCTCCTCGCGCTTCAGGCGCACGAGGCCGGGGCCGGGGCAGTACCACTCGGTGGTCACCAGCGGCAGGTCGCGCCAGCCGGCCACCGAGTCGGCGAACACGTGCACGCTGGCGACGCCGCGCACGCGCAGGCAGCGCACGAAGCGGCCGGCGGGCGTCTCCACCGCCTCGTCGGTGGCCTCGATCTGGTAGTGCATCGCCACCGGCGGCACGACGTGGCGCAGCTCGGGCGGGAAGTCGGCGCGCCGTCGCAGCAGGTACGTCGTCGTCGGCGCCTGCCACTGCGTGCCGACGCGGTACGGTGCCTTCAGCACATAGCGGCGCTGCGCGTCGGGCCGCGGCTCGGCGTCGAGGTCGCTCTTGCTCGCGACGCGGTAGATGCCGCTGTCGTCGGCGCGCAGCCAGTAGTCGACGCCGTCGTCGCTGCGCCGCCGCCAGGCCGGGCCGTCGTCGAGCGCCTCGCGGCCGAGCGTGCGCAGCCGCAGTGTCTCGTGCTCGACGGCGGCCGAGTCGTCGCGCTCGCTCGTCACGCGGTACGTCCACTCGTGGCCGGGGTCGAGCGGGAACAGGGCCTCGCCCGCCGGTGCACGGCAGCCGGCCAGCGCGGCCGCGGCCAGCGCGAGCGCGGCCAGACGCCAGGACGGGTGCGCGATCGTTGCCGTCATTTCTCGGGCAGCTGCGGCACCGGCAGGTCGCGGATCCTGATCTCCTGCGCCTCGCTGCCGGGCCGCAGCCACGACAGGCCCTGCACGCCGCGCCGCGGTTCGGCAGTGCCGAGCTGGCTGATGCCCTGGCGGACCTTCTTCAGCGCGTCGTTGAGCAGCGCGTGCAGGTCCTTGCTGTAAGGCAGCCGGAAGGCGCGCGGCTCGGGGGCGGGCTTGCCGTCGACGAGCTCGTGGACCCAGACGTACAGCGCGCCCGGCGTCGTCTTGCCGGGCTCCTCGATGACGGCGGCGAGCAGCACGAAGCGCTCGGGCAGCGCCTCGCGGCTCGGGCGCCCCCACACGTCGCCGAGCGTGGCCGACGCGGCGAACCACAGCCCGACCGCGCCCGCGACGACGGCTGCGCGCGCCCACCCGGGCCAGCGCGAGAACAGCAGCGCGAGCGCCGCCGCGAAAACCGCGGCGACGTAGAGCCACAGCAGGACGTCGGTACCGCTCACGAACGCTCCACGATCGACTTCGGCAGCGTGTTGACATCGCGCACCTCGCCGTCGCGGTCGACGGTGAAGCGCACCGCGGTGGCCTCGTCGCCCTTGCGCGCGAGGTCGACGCTGCCGTAGAAGACGACGCTCGCGCGCGGGTTGACCTTGACGACCGAGACGTTGACCGTCACCGGCTGGCCGTTGCGGCTCTCGTAGTAGTGCACGTTGACGGTGTACTCGCCGGGCGCGAAGCCGCGGATCGTCACCACCTCCTGGTTCAGCGGGTTCACGATCTGGCGGCCGTCGATCACGATCGTGTCGTTGGTCATCCCGCGGTCGTCGCGGTCCAGGTGCATCATGCCGCCTTCGCGCGCGCGGAACCACACCAGGTTGCCGGCCGGGTCCTGGACCCAGGTGTCGATGTCGTTGGGGTCCATGTCGGGCCAGGTCACGGTGACGATGAACTCGGCCTTGGCGTCGATCACGCCGGTGCGCGCCTTCGGATTCATCGCCACCAGCGCCACCGCGAACAGCAGCACGAAGACCAGCAGCGTGTTGAACAGCAGGTCGCTGAACGGGTCGAGGTCGTCGTGGCGGCGCCGGCGCAGGTAGGCCATCGCCGCCTCAGCCCAGCTCCCCGCCGGCGATCGACGCCGCAACGCGGTCGGCCAGACGGTCGAGCAGCAGCA
Source organism: Azohydromonas sediminis (assembly GCF_003574675.1). Taxonomy (GTDB): domain Bacteria; phylum Pseudomonadota; class Gammaproteobacteria; order Burkholderiales; family Burkholderiaceae_C; genus Calidifontimicrobium; species Calidifontimicrobium sediminis. Next base: position 68,105 of record NZ_QOAZ01000007.1, on the reverse strand, counting down.
GCTGCAGCCCGAGCCAGAGGTTGGCGACGAGGCCCACGAGCGTCGTGTACAGCGCGATCGCCATCCCCTCGGTCATCTGCTTGAGCAGCAGCTGCACCTCGGCGAGCTCGAAGACCTGGCTCGCGGCCAGCCGCGACGCCGTCACGATGAAGCCGACGACGGTGCCGAGCAGGCCGAGCTTGATCGCCGAGGCGGCGAACCACCACGCCGTCTCGTGCGGGCCGTGGCTGCGCTCGGCCAGGCGCTGCGCGGCCTGCGGGTCGGCGCCGCCGCCCTCGAGCCGCCACAGGCGCGCCCATTCGCCGTCGGGCGCGGCCTCGCGGGCCAGGCGCCACGCGCGCCGTCCGCACCACGCGGTCACGGCCAGCGCGAGCGCGACGATCAGCAGGCTGATGCGGCTCGGGTCGCGCTCGACGAGCAGCGCCCAGCCGCCGGCGCGCGCGACCTGCCAGCCGACGAACAGCGCCAGCGCCGCGTGCAGCACCCAGGCCCAGAACAGGCCCTGCGCGAGCGTGCGCGTGCCGCTGGTGGCGACCGTGCCGCCGCCACCGCGCCGGATCGCGACGTCGAGCAGCGCCTTCACGCCTTCGGCTCCGTCGCGCCGGCAGCCGCATGCGGCGGCGCAGCGCTCACAGCTCGATCTCCATGCCGGCGTAGGCGATCTCGATCGCCCGCGCGCCCGAGACGTCGGCGCAGCCGCTGGCCGCCGGCGGCTGCAGCAGCACCTTGCGCGCGGCGCGCGCTTCGAACAGGGCGGCGATCCACGGCGGCGGCAGCGCTCCCGCGGGGCCTTCGCGCCACACGCGGCAATCGCCGCCGACGATCACGCAGTCGCTGTCGTCCATCCAGGGAGCCGGCGGCGTCGAGGCCTTGTCGAGGGCGGGTGCGTAGAACAGCTGGTGGCCGCTCGCGGCGTCGCGCACGACGAGCGCGATCGCCTCGCCGGCGCCGCTGCCTTGCCCGGCGTCGAGACCCACCGCGGTGAAGTCCAGCGACGGCCAGGCGTCGATGCGAAAGCGCGCGAGTTGCGCGTCACCGGCCACCGCGACGAGGCGCCAGTGCACGTCGCAGTAGTGCTGCAGCACCGGCAGCACCGGCAGCCCGACCGTCAGCTGCTCGAACACCGCCGGCGTCGCGTACAGGTCGATCGGGTGGCCGTCGCGCAGGCTCAGCAGCCCGCTCGCGTGGTCGGCGCGCGCGTCGGTCAGCACGACGGCGATCGGCTCGTCGCGGCTCGGCGGCTCCAGCGCGTCGGGCACCGCGCCGGCCGCGTCGAGCATCACCCAGTGGTGGCCGTCGACCGACAGGCCCAGTCCCGGCCGCTGGGTGGGCCGCTTCGGTGGCGGGCCGAGGACGACGATCTTCACCGCGATCGTCCGCGGGTGCGGACCGGTGTCGGTGGCAGGTTCGGCGCGGCGGCCATCGGATCTCCCTCGCAATCGTGTCGTGTCTGGTGACGGTCCCGGACCGCAGCGCCGCGCCGTGCTGGCGACGCGTGCGGCCGTGCGCCGCGATCGTGAGCAAGAGCCATGCCGTGGACAGGCCCTGCCGGATGGCTGGTGCGTGCAGGTCCGGCGGCTGCGGCTGGGTCGCCATCGGCGGCGCCATGCCGCGCCGGCACGGGGCAGGGCCGGGCGCTCGCCGAGGCGTCAGTTCCGGTTCCAGCGCAGCTTGCGGTAGATCGTGTTGCGGCTGATGCCCAGCCGCTTCGACGCTTCCGAGATGTTGCCGCCCACCGCCTCGAGCGTGAGGCGGATCGTCTCGATCTCGATCTCCTCGAGCGAGCGGCCGGCCACCGGTGGCGCGGCGGGCAGGGTCGGCGCCGGCGGCGGTACCGGGCGCGGTGGCGGCACGGGCGGCGCCGCGACGATCGGCGGCGCCGCCGGGAACTCGTCGCCGGCCTGCGCCGCGGCCGCGCGTGCGTCGTCGAGGAAGTCGTCGCTGAGGTGATCGACCGTGATCGTCGGCTGCCCGGCGGCCATCACGGCGGCGGTGCGCAAAACGTTAAACAGCTGGCGCACATTGCCCGGCCATCGGTACGCCTGGAACAGCCGCACGACCTCGGGGCTGAGCTGCAGCGGGCGCTGCGGCGACTCGCGCTCGAGAATGCGGCGCGCCAGCGCCATCAGGTCGGTGCGCTCGCGCAGCGGCGGCAGCCGCACCGCCAGGCCGTTGAGGCGGTAGTACAGGTCCTCGCGGAACGTGTGGGCGGCGATCATCTCGCGCAGGTTGCGATGCGTCGCGCAGATGATCGCGACGTCGACACCGATCGACTTGGTGCTGCCCAGCGGCGTGACTTGGCGCTCCTGAAGCACGCGCAGCAGGTGCGCCTGCAGCGGCAGCGGCATGTCGCCGATCTCGTCGAGGAACAGCGTGCCGCCGTTGGCCTGCACGATCTTGCCCACGGCGCCCTTGCGCCGCGCGCCGGTGAACGCGCCCTCTTCGTAGCCGAACAGTTCGGCCTCGATCAGAGTCTCGGGGATCGACGCGCAGTTGACGGCGACGAACGGCTGCCGCGAGCGGCGCGAGTCGTGGTGGATCGCGCGCGCCAGCAGTTCCTTGCCGGTGCCGGTTTCACCGAGGATCAGCACGGGGATGTCGCGGTCGAGCACACGACGGATCTTGGCGACGACCTGCTCGATCTGGGCGTCGCCGGTCTGCAGCTGCGCAAGGCCCGAGGGCGACGCATCGCGCGCCGACACGGCCGGCGCGTCGGCCGTTGGCGCCGCGGGCGCGGCCGGCTCGGCGGCGGCGGCCGGCGCGCTCCGGAGCCGGTCGGACAGGTCGTGCCAGACCGGAAAGTTGAAGCGCGCGACGACGTGGAACTGGCGCCCGCCAGGCGTCGTGACCGCCACTGGCGTGGCCAGCGGCGAGCGGAACCGGTCGACCAGCGCGCCGACGCTGGTGCCGAACAGCGACACCAGCGTGTGCATGCGCACCGCGGCGCTGCTCATGCCGAGCTGGTCGAGCGCGCCGCGGTTGGCGCCGACGATGCGTCCCTCGGGCGAGACGGCGAGGATGCCCTCCATCAGCGTGCCGATGAACTCGACCCGGCTGTGGAAGTGCAGCCGCATCACGTGGCGGAAGTCGTCGTTGAGCCAGTGGTTCTCGATCATCCGCGCCGACATCTTCACCAGCCCCATCGTGTGCTGGTGGTAGCTGCGATGGTCGCCGGTGACGTCGAGCACGCCGAGGATGTTGCCGCGCGGGTCGAGGATCGGCGCGGCCGAGCAGGTCAGGAAGTGGTTGGCGTGCAGGAAGTGTTCGTCGGCATGGACGAGCGTGGGCGCTTCGTCGACGAGCGCCGTGCCGATCGCATTCGTGCCCTTGGCAGGCTCGGACCAGTTGACGCCGGGCTGCAGCGCGACCTTCTGCGCCTTCGCGAGGAAGTCGTCGTCACCGATCGCGTGGATGATCGTGCCGGTGGCGTCGCACAGCACGACCATGCTCTCGGTGTTGACGATCTGCTCGTAGAGCATCTCCATCACCGGCGCGGCGTGGCTGTACAGCCGCAGGTTGCGCTCGCGCACGATGCTCAGGTCGGAGCGGCCGAGCGGTGCGTGATCGGGGCGCTCGATGCGTGACAGCCCGAACGCCGCGCAGCGCTCGTGCGACTGCTTGATCGCGTCGATGTGCCCCGGATGCGGTGCGGTGGCGTTCACCGAGGCTGCGCGCCCCTCGCGCTCGGCACTCATGCGCCCGGCCGGGCCGGTGGCGAATGTTCGGTAGGCAGGCATCCTTCGTCTCCTCTGCTGCACTTCGGCGGGCGCGGCTTCGCTGTCCGCGTCCCGGGCGCGAGTGTTCCACATGCTGCATCGCGAACCTGAACCGTTCCTGATCGGAACAGGAGGCCTCGGGCCGACCCCGACGCTGCGCGGTGCTCCTGGCGCCGCGGCCGATGGCACGCGGTTTGCAGAAACGGTGCATCCCTGCATTCCAACCACGGAGCAACCTTCCGATGATCACGCAGCCCCTTCGTTTCGACCTGCGGCCGTTCGCCGCCGCCCTCGTGCTGGCGCTGTCGGGCGCGGCGTTCGCCCACGGCGACGTCACGCCGCAGGCCGTCGACACCCGCGAGCTGCCGCAGCTCGGCGAGCAGTGGCGCACCGAGAACCCCTACCGCAACAATGCGGTGGCGGTGCGCATCGGCAGTTCGGCGTACAACCAGAACTGCGCGCGCTGCCACGGTCTCGAGGCGGTCTCGGGCGGCATTGCACCGGACCTGCGCAAGCTCGATGGCGACTGCGCGACACTGCGCGACGACAAGCGCAAGGCCGCGTGCGTGAAGGAGATGGACGACTTCTACCTCGGCAGGGTGCGCCGCGGCGTGGCCCGCAACGGTGCGGTCTACATGCCGCCTTTCGAGGGCATCTTGAGTCAGGAGGCGATGTGGTCGATCAAGTCGTACCTCGAAACGCGGCGGGAGAAGCCGATTTGAGGCCGCCGGCCGACCGCCGGCGCCGCCGGCTGATCACGGCGGCGGCGGCCGCCGTCGCCACCGCTGCGCTGCCGCTGGCTGCGCGTGCCGAGGCGCTGGCGCGCGTGAAGGAGCGCGGGCGGCTGTCGGTGGCGGTCTACCACGACATGCCGCCGTTTCACGTCGGCGGCGAGGGCATCGACGTGATGCTCGCGCGTGCGCTGGCGCAGCACCTCGGGGTCACGCTGTCGCTGCTGCCGTTTCACGCCGGCGAGAGCATGGGCGACGATCTGCGCAACATGGTCTGGCGCGGCCACTATCTCGGCTTCGGTCCGGCCGACGTGATGCTGCACGTGCCGGTCGACCCGCCGCTGATGCGCGCGACGCCGCAGGTCGAGATCTTCGCGCCGTACTACCGCGAGCGGGTGATGATCGCGCGCCGCCTCGACGCCGTGCCGCGCATGGACGGTCTGGCCGACTTCGGCACGCAGCGCATCGCCGTGGCGGGGCAGAGCCTGGCCGGCTGGCTGCTGATCGGTGCCGAAGGCGGGCGTTACCGCGACCAGCTGGACACCAAGATCGCCGACGGCACCGAGGCCGCGCATCGGCTGCGGCGCGGTGAAGTCGCCGGCGCCGCGGGGCTCGCCTCCGAGCTCGAGTCGGTCCTGGGCGGCGCCAGCGGCGTGGCGATCGAGCCGCTGCCGCTGCCGCAGATGCGCAACGGCTGGGCGGTGGGCATGGCCGTCAAGCGCGACGCGCGCGATCTCGCGCAGGCGCTGCAGGCGGCCGTCGAGGCGCTCGCCGCCAGCGGCGAACTGGCGGCGATGTTCGCGTCGCGCAACGTGTCGTGGCGCCGGCCGTGACAGCGCGGCGACGCTGTCACGGCGTGGAACACCGCTAGGGTTAGACCTAGGTTTCGGCGCCGAGGCCACCTTCGCAACATACGTCACAGGCACCGTGGCGTCGCCAGGGCAGGCTGCGCCGGTATGCCCCGTGTCCACTCCACCCCGAGGACCCCATGCAGAAAACCTTGCACATCAACCCCGACAAATGCACCGGCTGCCTGCAGTGCGAGATGGCGTGCTCGTTCGAGAACTACGCCACCTACGCGCCGGCGAAGTCGCGCATCAAGGTGTTCGACTTCCACCACACCGGGCGCAAGGTGCCTTACACCTGCACGCAGTGCGACGAGGCTTGGTGCCTGCACGCGTGCCCGGTCGAGGCGATCACGATCGACAAGCTCACGGGCGCCAAGGTCGTCAACGAGACGACCTGCGTCGGCTGCAAGGTGTGCACGATCAGCTGCCCGTTCGGCACGATCAACTACGTGCAGGAAACCGGCAAGGTGCAGAAGTGCGACCTGTGCGGCGGCCAGCCGGCCTGTGCCGAAGCCTGCCCCACCGGCGCGATCACCTACATCGACGCCAACTGGACGGGCCTGTCGAAGATGCAGGCCTGGGCCGACAAGCTCGGCAACCAACCCGCTGCCGCATAAGGAGTACGACATGTCCTGGGCAGGAAAGATCCTCCGCGTCAACCTGAGTGCCGGCACCGTCAAGGCCGAGCCGCTGAACATGGACTGGGCGCGCGCCTACCTCGGCTCGCGCGGCTTGGCCACCAAGTACATCGTCGAGGAGGTCGACCCGAAGGTCGACCCGCTCGGCCCCGACAACAAGATCATCTGGGCGACAGGGCCGCTGACCGGCACGATGGCCTCGACCGGCGGGCGCTACACCGTCGTCACCAAGGGCCCGCTGACCGGCGCGATCGCGTGCTCGAACTCGGGCGGCCACTGGGGCGCCGAGCTCAAGATGGCCGGCTGGGACATGATCATCTTCGAGGGCAAGTCGGCCAAGCCGGTGTACCTGTACGTCGAGGACGACACGGCCGAGCTGCGCGACGCCGGCCACTTGTGGGGCAAGAGCGTCTGGGAGACCGAGGAGACGCTGAAGAAGCAGCACCAGGACCCGCTGCTGCGCATCTCGAGCATCGGCCTGGCCGGCGAGAACCAGGTGCTGTTCGCCGCCGTCGTCAACGACCTGCACCGCGCTGCCGGGCGCTCGGGCGTCGGCGCCGTGATGGGCAGCAAGAACCTCAAGGCGATCGCGGTGCGCGGCACCAAGGGTGTCGGCAACATCAAGAACCCGAAGGAGTTCATGAAGGTCACCTTCGAGAAAAAGAAGGTGCTCGCCGACAACGCCGTCACCGGCCAGGGCCTGCCGACCTATGGCACGCAGGTGCTGATGAACGTCATCAACGAGATCGGCGCGCTGCCCACGCGCAACCACCGCGACGTGCAGTTCGAGGGCGCGAAGGACATCTCGGCCGAGGCGATGGCCACACCGCGCAAGAGCGACGGCAAGCCGCAGCTCGTCACGAACCAGGCGTGCTTCGGCTGCACGATCGCGTGCGGGCGCATCAGCAAGATCGACCAGACGCACTTCAGCGTGCAGAACAAGCCGCAGTACTGGGGCGCGTCGGGCGGCCTCGAGTACGAGGCGGCGTGGGCGCTCGGCGCGGCCAACGGCGTAAACGACCTCGAGGCGCTGCAGTACGCCAACCTGATCTGCAACGAGCACGGGATGGACCCGATCAGCTTCGGGGCCACCGTCGGCGCGGTGATGGAGCTGTACGAGATGGGCGTGCTGACGAAGGAGCAGCTCGGCATCGAGGCGCCCTTCGGCTCGGCGAAGGCGCTGTGCGAGTTCGCCGACATGACGGCGCGCGGCATCGGCTTCGGCAAGGAGATCGGCCAGGGCAGCAAGCGGCTGACTGCCAAGTACGGCCATCCCGAACTGAGCATGAGCGTCAAGGGCCAGGAGTTCCCGGCGTACGACAGCCGCGGCATCCAGGGCATGGGGCTGACCTACGCGACGAGCAACCGCGGTGCCTGCCACCTGCGCAGCTACACGGTGGCTTCCGAGGTGCTCGGCATCCCGGTCAAGACCGACCCGCTGAGCGCCGAAGGCAAGCCCGAGCTCGTGAAGGCGTTCCAGGACGCCACCGCGGTGTTCGACTCGGCCGGTATCTGCGTGTTCACGAGCTTCGCGTGGACGTTGGCCGACGTGCAGCCGCAGCTCGCTGCCGCTTGCGGCGAGGAGTTCACGCTCGACAACCTCAACGTGATCGGCGAGCGCATCTGGAACATGGAGCGCGACTTCAACAACCGTGCCGGCTTCACGGCCAAGGACGACACGCTGCCGCCGCGCCTGCTCAACGAGCCGGCCAAGACGGGGCCTGCGAAGGGTTTGGTCAACAAGCTGCCCGAGATGCTGCCGAAGTACTACGAGGTGCGTGGCTGGAACCCCGACGGCACGCTCAAGCCCGAGACGCGCGCGCGGCTGGGGCTGTGATCCCGCGTCCCGGTTGAACCCACCCGAAGGCGGTCGCGAGACCGCCTTCTCACTTCGAGAACCCACGATGAAGCACGTGATCCTCGGCGCCGGCCCCGCCGGCGTCATCGCGGCCGAGACGATCCGCAAGCATGCGCCGCACGACGAGATCCTGATCGTCGGCGACGAGCCCGAGGTGCCGTACTCGCGCATGGCGATCCCGTACCTGCTGATCGGCAATATCGGCGAGGAGGGCACGCACCTGCGGCACGGCAGCGACCACTACGAGAAGCTGCGCATCGGCATCCGGCGCGGCGTGCGTGCGACCGGTGTCGACACGAAGGCGCGCACCGTGGCGCTCGACGACGGCAGCACGGTGCCGTTCGACCGCCTGCTGATCGCCACCGGCTCGCGCCCGGCGAGCCCGCCGATCCCCGGCATCCACACCGCCGGCGTGCACACCTGCTGGACGCTGAAGGACGCGAGGGCGATCATGCAGCGCGCGCAGAAGGGCGCGCGCGTGATCCAGATGGGCGCCGGCTTCATCGGCTGCATCATCATGGAGGCGCTCGCGGTGCGCGGCGTGCAGCTGACCGTCGTCGAGATGGGCGACCGCATGGTGCCGCGCATGATGGGCCCGACGGCCGGCGGGATGATCAAGGCGTGGTGCGAAGCCAAGGGCGTGCGCGTGTTCACCGGTGCGCGCGTCGAGGCGATCGAGCCGCACGTGCCGCTGCGCGTGCGCCTGTCGACTGGCGACCACCTCGAGGCCGACCTCGTGATCAGCGCCACCGGCGTCAAGCCGGCGATCGGCTTCCTCGAGAACTCCGAGATCAAATGCCTGCAGGGCGTGCTGACCGACGAGCACATGCAGACCACCGTGCCGGGCATCTACGCCGCCGGCGACTGCGCCGAGGCGTTCGACAAGGTCAGCGGCAAGACGGTGGTCAGCGCGATCCAGCCCAATGCGGCCGACCAGGCGCGCGTGGCGGGGCTCAACATGGTCGGACTGAAGGCCGAGCTCAAGGGCGTCACGCAGATCAACGTGCTCGACACGCTCGGGCTGATCTCGGCCAGCTTCGGCAACTGGCAGGGTGTGCCCGGCGGCGACCACGTCGAGCTGACCGACCGCGACGCCGGCAAGCACTTGAGCCTGCAGTTCGCCGGCGATCGCCTCGTGGGCTGCAACAGCATCGGCTGGACCGAGCACGTCGGCGTGATGCGCGGCCTCGTCGAAGGGCAGGTCAGCCTCGGCGAGTGGAAGGACAAGCTGCTCGCCGATCCGACGCTGCTGATGGAGGCTTATCTCGCCCGCGCGCAGGCGCAGGAGGCGCGCGCCCTGGTCAAGGCCTGACGGCACGCCGGCACCGCCTGCGGCGGTCATGCGGCAACATCGCGGCATGCAGATCACGTTCAAGCTCTACGCCAGCCTCGCGCAGTACCTGCCGCCCGAGGCGCGCAGCGGCAATCAGGTCGCGCTCGACGTCGCGCCCGGCGCGACGATCGCGCAGGTCATCGAGCCGTTCGCGCTGCCGATGAAGCTGGTGCACCTGGTGCTGATCAACGGCGTCTACGTGCCGCCCGAGGAGCGCGCGACGCGCACGCTCGCCGACGGCGACGTGCTCGCGATCTGGCCGCCGATCGCCGGCGGCTGAGCGGGCGGCGCGCGTGCTGCCGCACGACGGGCCCGTCTTCGAGCGTGAGATGGGCTGCACGGCCGACGAGCTGCGCGGCTGGCTGCCGGGCGCCTGCCGGGGTGCCGCGCTCGCGTGGCGCGACGGCGGTGCCGACGTGACGCTGGGCGCCGGCCGCCTGCGGCTCGACTGGCAGGTGCTGCCGCCGCGGCGCATCGCGCTCGTCGTGCTGCCGCGGCTGGCGGTGCGCTTCGCGTTCGAAAGCGTCGGCGACGACGAACGCCGCCGCTTCATGCGCCACTTCGACCTGTGCACGCAGCGCGGCGGCGGGTAGGGCACCCGCCGCGCGTCAGACGTTGCTCGTCGCGCGCACCTCGCCGATCGTCGTCAGCCCCTGCAGCACCTTCTCGATGCCGTCCTGGCGCAGCGTGCGCATGCCGTCGGCAAGCGCCTGGTCGAGCAGCTGCTCGACACGGCCGCCGCCGACGATGAGCTGGCGCAGCGGCCGCGTGACGGTCAGCAGCTCGTGGATGCCGACGCGGCCGTCGAAGCCGCTGCCGTCGCAGCGCGGGCAGCCCGGGGCCTCGTAGAACTGGATGCGTCCGTCCTCGCCGAAGCGCACGCGCCAGTCGGCCAGCACCGCGTCGCGCGACGGGCGCAGCGCCTCGGGGAACACGTGCAGGTGGTCGCCGAGCAGGTCGTCGACCTCGGCATCGGTCGCGTCGCGCGCGGTGCGGCAGTGCGGACACAGCCGCCGCACCAGGCGCTGCGCGAGCACCGCGAGCAGCGAGTCGCCGAAGTTGAACGGGTCCATGCCCATGTCGAGCAGCCGCGTGACGGTCTCGGGTGCGGAGTTCGTGTGCAGCGTGCTGAGCACGAGATGGCCGGTCAGCGAAGCCTCGATCGCGACGTTCGCCGTCTCCTCGTCACGGATCTCGCCGACCATGATCACATCGGGGTCGGCGCGCAGGAACGCGCGCAGCGCCTTCGCGAAGGTCCAGTCGATTTTCGGGTTGACCTGCACCTGGCGCAGCCCGCGCTGCGTGATCTCGATCGGGTCCTCGGCCGTCCAGATCTTGCGCTCGGGCGTGTTGATCTCGCCGAGCGCCGAGTGCAGCGTCGTCGTCTTGCCGCTGCCGGTGGGGCCGACGCACAGCACCATGCCGTAGGGGCGGTGGATCGCGTGGCGCAGCCGCGCGAGGTTGTCGGCCGACAGGCCGAGCTGGTCGATCGGCAGCGGCTTGGCCGACGCGAGGATGCGCATCACGACGTCTTCGAGGCCATTGGCCGTCGGGATCGTCGCGACGCGCAGCTCGATCTTGTGCTGCGGCGAGAAGCGCGCGAAGTTGATCTTGCCGTCCTGCGGCTTGCGGCGCTCGCTGATGTCGAGGTCGCACATGATCTTGATGCGCGCCACCAGCGCCGCGCGGTAGGTGTGCGGCAGCTCGAGGTAGGGCTTGAGCACGCCGTCGCGGCGGAAGCGGATGCGCACCTTCTCGCGGCCGGGCTGCGTCTCGATGTGGATGTCGGACACGCGCTGCATCCAGGCGTCGACGATCATCGTGTTGACGAGCTTGACGAGCGAGTTGTCGGACTGCTCGATCGCCGGCTCGTCGTCGCGCTCGGCGGCGCTCAGCTGCTGCTGCTCGAGCGAGGCCAACAGCTGGCTCGCGTCGGGGGGTTCGAACTCGATCGGCGCACCGAGGTGCGCGACCGCGGTGTCGGCGTGGCGCGCGTCCATGCCGAAGCGCTCGTAGATCGGCGGCAGCGCGCGCGCGATGTCGCTGGCCGGTGCCAGCGCCGGCACGATCTTGCACTGCGAGACGAACTCCAGCTCCTCGAGTGCGGGGCGCACGGTGGGGTCGTCCATCGCGACGATCAGCCGCGAGCCGCGGCGCAGCAGCGGCAGCGCGTTGAGCCGGTGCGCTACCGCGAACGGCACGCACCGTGCGGCCTCGATCTCGACCGGGAACGCCGCGACGTCGACCACTGGGTAGCCCATCTTGCGCGCCAGCGCGGTCTGCAGGTCCTGCCGCGAGACGATGCCGTTGCGCACCAGCAGCTGGCCCAGCGGCACCGAGCGGTCGAGCTTCTGCTGCGCGAGCGCCTCGTCGAGCTGCTCCTCGGTGATCAGGCCCAGACCGAGCAGGGCCTCGCCGATGCGCATCACCGGCATGCGCGCCTGGTGGTCGATCGCGGCGACGAGTTCGTCGGCGCTGGCGACCTTCTTCGCGAGCAGCGCGTCAGCGGGCGGACGCGCCGCGGCCGGGGGCTGCGTCTTCGGCTCGGGCGGCGCGTCGAGGTGCAACTCGGCTTCGACCGGCGGCGTGTCGCACGGCGTGCCGGGCGCGGCTGCCGTGTCGGGCGGCGCATCCAGCGCGAAGCCGCTGTAGCGTCCCTGCGGCACGAACACCGGCTGCACCGCGCCATGGTCGCCGTGCGGGACGAACAGGAACAGCCCGGCGTCGGTCTCGACGTGGCCGACGGTCTCGCCGCAGCGCGCCTGGCCCATCGCATTGAGCAGTCGATAGCGCTGGGCGAGGGGATGCGCGTCGTCGCTGCGCGCGGGCTGCAGCGGCACCGTCAGCGTCAGCTGCTGGATCTGCGCGAACGCGAACGGCATCGCCTGCCGCCCGCTGCCGATGCGCACGCAGGCGGTGCGCTGCGCGGGATCGAACGCGGTCAGCTGGCCGCGGATCGTGCGGCCCGTCGTGCCTTCGATCGTGCACTCGGCCGGCAGCCGCGGCTGCACCGACGCATACGCGGGCGAGGGCGGGGACGGCCACGCGAAGCCACCCCCCGCCGACGTCGGCGGCGGGTCGAGCGGCGGCATGGACAGGTCCGTCATCGCTGGGGCGTGGAATCGGCGCGCGGGCAGATTCCCGCGCAACGATCGTAGGCGCCGCAGCGCGGGGCGAAGCGCCGAGATGCGGGGCGTTGGCGGCGCAGTTGCGCGCCGGGGGGGCGCGCGGCGGCGCCTCAGCGTCGCATCTGCTGCGGCAGGAACGTCACCAGCTCGGGAAAGGCGTAGATCAGACCGACCGCCGCGACCATCAGCACGAAGAACGGCAGCGTCACGCGCGCGATCCAGCCGATCTCGCGCCTGGTCATGCCCTGCAGCACGAACAGGTTGAAACCCACCGGCGGCGTGATCTGCGCCATCTCGACGACGAGCACGACGAAGATGCCGAACCACAGCGGGTCGATGCCGGCCTTCGTGATCGTCGGCAGGATCACGCCCATCGTCAGCACGACCATCGAGATGCCGTCGAGGAAGCAGCCGAGCAGGATGAAGAACAGCATCAGCGCCAGCAGCAGCGCGAACGGGCTCAGGCCCAGCGTCGCGATCCACTCGGCCAGGTGCCGTGGCAGGCCGATGTAGCCCATCGACAGCGTCAGGAACGCCGCGCCGGCGAGGATCAGCGCGATCATGCAGTACAGCCGCGTGCCGCCGATCAGGCTGTCGCGGAACGTGGCCCAGGTGAGCGACCCCTGCGCCGCCGAGACCACGAGCGCGCCAACGACGCCGATCGCGGCCGCCTCGGTCGCCGTCGCGATGCCGGCGTAGATGCTGCCGAGCACGGCGGCGATCAGCAGCACGACGGGGATCAGGTGGCGCGATTCGCGCAGCCTGTCGCGCAGCGGCAGCCGCGCGTCGGCCGGCGGCACGAGCTGCGGGTGGCGCCAGGCCCACACCATCAGATAGCCCGAGAACAGCAGTGCGATCAGGATGCCGGGCACGACGCCGGCGATGAACAGCTGCGCGATCGAGACCTCGGCCGCGACGCCGTAGACGATCATGATGATCGACGGCGGGATCAGCAGCCCCAGCGTGCCGGCGCCGGCCAGCGAGCCGATCGCTATCGCGTCGGGGTAGCCGCGCCGCTTCAGCTCGGGCAGGCTCATCTTGCCGATCGTCGCGACGGTGGCGGCGCTCGAACCCGAGACGGCGGCGAACAGCGCGCAGCCGGCGACGTTGACGTGCAGCAGCCGCCCGGGCAGCGCCTGCATCCACGGCGCCAGCCCGCGGAACATGTCCTGGGAGAGCCGCGTGCGAAACAGGATCTCGCCCATCCAGACGAACAGCGGCAGCGCCGTCAGCGTCCAGCTCGATGCGCTGCCCCAGATCGTGACCGCCATCGCGTCGCCGGCCGGGCGCGCGCTGAACAGCTGCATGCCGATCCACGCCACACCCGACAGCGCCAGCCCGATCCACACCCCGCTGCCGAGGATCAAGAACAGCGAGACGACGAGCAGCGTCGTGATCGCGAGGTCGCTCATGCGCAGGTGGCGGTCACTCGTTGCGTGCGGCCTCGTCGCTGGCCGCAGCGACACGGCGTCCGCGCAGCTCGAGCACCAGTTCGTCGACGAAGGCGATCGCCAAGATCACGCTGCCCACTGCCATCGACAGCTGCGGGATCCACAGCGGCGTCGCGTCGCTGGCGGTCGAGACGTCGTTGAACGCGTGCGACTGCCACGCCAGCCGCACGCTGTAGAACGCGAGCAGCGCCGCGAGCAGCGATGCGGCGCCCAGCGCCCACACCTCGAGCGCGCGCCGTGCACCGCCGGCGAGCGTGCCCAGCACCAGCGTGACGCGGATGTGGTCGCCGCGCTTGAGCGTGTGCGCGAGCGCGAGGAAGCCGGCGGCGGCCATCAGGTAGCCGGCGTAGGCGTCGGTGCCCGGCACGTGGAAGTGCAGCGCCCGGCTGACGATGGACAGCAGCACCATCGCCAGTAGGCCGACCATGCACAGGGCCGCTGCCCAGGCGGCCCCGTCGTAGAGCGCGTCGAGCGCGCGGCGCACCACGGCCCGCGCGGCTTACTTGCGGAACGCGTCGACCAGCTGCTGGCCCTCGGGGCCGGCCTTGTCGAGCCACTCCTTGAGCATCGTCTCGCCGACCTTCTTCATGTCGGCGGTCAGCTGCGCCGGCGGCGGCGAGACGATCGTCATGCCGTTGGCGCGCAGCTTGTCGAGGCTCTCGGTGTTGGCCTTCTTGCTCGCCTCGAGGCCGCGCACCTCGGCGTCGGCGGCGGCCTTCAGCAGCGCGTCCTGCGTGGGCTTGTCGAGCGCGTCGAAGGCGCGCCGGTTGACGATCACGGCGTTCTTCGGCAGCCAGGCCTGCGTGTCGTACCAGTACTTGATGTGCTCGTAGGTCTTGGTGTCGAAGCCGGTGGCGCCGCTGGACATGTAGCTCTCGACGACGCCAGTGGCCATCGCCTGGCTGAGTTCCGCGGCCTGCACCGTCACCGGCTGCGCGCCGACGAGCTCGGCGATGCGCGCGGTCGCCGGGCTGTAGGCGCGCCACTTGACGCCCTTGAGGTCGGCGGCCGAGCTGATCGGCTTCTTGACGTAGATGCCCTGCGGCGGCCATGGCACCGCGTACAGCACCATCATGCCCTGCTCGGCGAGCTTTTTGTCGAGCATCGGCTTTTGCACGCGCCACAGTTTCATTGCGTCGTCGTAGCTGGTGGCCAGGAACGGGATGCCGTCGGCGCCGAAGATCGGCCACTCGTTCTGGAAGTTGACGAGCAGGATCTCGCCGATCTGCGCCTGCCCGCCCTGCACGGCGCGCTTGATCTCGGGCGCCTTGAACAGGCTCGCGTTGGGGTGCACCGTGATCTTGAGCTTGCCGCCGGTCGCGCGCTCGACGTCGTCGGCGAACTGCTGCAGGTTCACGCTGTGGAAGTTGGTCGCCGGGTAGGCGGCGGGCAGGTCCCACTTGACCTGGGCGTGGGCAGCCGCCGCAACGGCGAGGCTGGCGGCGGCGAGCAGGGGCGGCAACAGTTTCATCGGGGCTCCTGGCGGTCGGGGTGGAAAGCGGGTGTGCACGCTGCAAGCATCTGCCGTGCCGGCCTGGCGCGGGCTCGGGGTTTGCCAGCGGGTGCGTTGCAGTCTAGGAAGCGTGACGATAAATTGTCAATAAATCTTCGACGTTCTGGTGCAAACCCCGATGCCGCGCAAATCCGCCTCCGTCGCCGCGACGCCGGCGCCCGCCGCGGCGTCGCGGCGCAGTGGGGGCATCGTGTCGTCGTCGCACCTCGTCTCGCCGCGCAGCGTCGAGCTGTCGGAGTTCGAGTTCGGCCTCATCGTCGCGTGGAACGCGTTCTCGCGCTGGGCCGTGCGCTGCATGGCCGCCGCCGGCTGCCCCGACCTCACGATCACCGACGTGCTGCTGGTGCACCACCTGTGCCACCGGGCGCGCAACAAGAAGCTCGCCGACATCTGCTTCGTGCTCAACTACGAGGACACGCACGTCGTTGCGTACTCGCTGAAGAAGCTGGTGGCCGCCGGCCTCGCGCAGGCGCAGCGGCAGGGCAAGGAGGTGTTCTACCGCCCGACGCCGCAGGGCGAGGCCTACGTGCAGCAGTACCGCGCGGTGCGCGAGGAGTGCCTCGTCAAGAGTCTGGACACGGAGCTCAACGCCGACATCGGCGAGCTCGCCCGCCTGCTGCGCACGATGAGCGGCATGTACGACCAGGCCGCGCGGGCGGCCACTTCGCTGTGAGCTCGACGTGATGCACGACGACCGCGCGCCGACGGGGCGCTGGCAGTTCTGGATCGACCGCGGGGGCACGTTCACCGACGTCGTCGGCCGTGCGCCCGACGGCTCGCTGCGCACGCTCAAGCTGCTGTCGGACAACCCGGGCCAGTACGACGACGCCGCCGTCGAGGGTATCCGCCGGCTGCTCGGGCTGCAAGACGGCGAGCCGATCACGCCGGCGCGCGTCGAGTGCGTGAAGATGGGCACCACGGTGGCCACCAACGCGCTGCTCGAGCGCAAGGGCGAGCGCACGCTGCTGGTGACGACGCGCGGCTTCGGTGACGCGCTGCGCATCGCGCAGCAGAACCGCCCGCGGCTGTTCGACCGCCACATCGTGCTGCCCGAGCTGCTGTACGAGCGCGTCGTCGAGGCCGACGAGCGCGTCGGCGCCGACGGCACCGTCGTCGTGCCGCTCGACGAGGCCGCGCTCGCGCGCGCGCTGCGCGACGCGTTCGAGGCCGGCCTGCGTGCCTGCGCGATCGTGTTCATGCACGGCTGGCGCTTCACCGCGCACGAGGCGGCCGCGGCGCGGCTGGCGCGCGACGCCGGCTTCATGCAGGTGTCGGTGTCGCACGAGGCGAGCCCGCTGATGAAGCTCATCGCGCGCGGCGACACGACCGTCGTCGACGCCTACCTGAGCCCGATCCTGCGCCGCTACGTCGACCGCGTCGCGGCGCAGATGCCGGGGGTGCCGCTGTACTTCATGCAGTCCAGCGGCGGGCTCACCGAGGCGCACCGCTTCCACGGCAAGGACGCGATCCTGTCGGGACCCGCGGGCGGCATCGTCGGCATGGTGCGCACCGCGCTCGCGGCCGGGCACGACAAGGTCATCGGCTTCGACATGGGCGGCACGTCGACCGACGTCAGCCACTACGCTGGCGAGTTCGAGCGCGCGTTCGAGACGCAGGTCGCCGGCGTGCGCATGCGCGCGCCGATGATGAGCATCCACACCGTGGCCGCCGGCGGCGGCTCGATCGTGCGCTTCGACGGTGCGCGGCTGCGCGTGGGGCCCGAGTCGGCCGGCGCCAACCCCGGGCCGGCGAGCTACCGCCGCGGCGGTCCGCTGGCTGTCACCGACGCCAACGTGATGCTCGGGCGCATCCAGCCGTCGCATTTCCCGGCCGTGTTCGGGCCGCACGGCGACCAGACGCTCGACCGCGCGGTGGTCGCCGAGCGCTTCGAGGCCGTCGCGCGCGAGATGAGCGCGGCCGCCGGCCGTGCCGTGAGCGCCGAGGAGGCCGCAGCCGGCGCGCTGCGCATCGCGGTGCAGAACATGGCCGGCGCGATCAAGCGCATCTCGGTCGCGCGCGGCCACGACGTCACGCGGTACACGCTGCAGTGCTTCGGCGGCGCCGGCGGCCAGCACGCCTGCCTGGTCGCCGACGCGCTCGGGATGTCGCGCGTGTTCGTGCACCCGCTGGCCGGCGTGCTGTCGGCCTATGGCATGGGGCTAGCGGACCAGACCGCGATGCGCGAGGCGTCGGTCGAGCAGCCGCTCGACGAGGCCGGGCTGCAGGCCGCCGCGCGTCGCGCCGCCGAGCTGGCCGACGCGGCGTGCGCCGAACTCGTCGCGCAGGGCGTCGCGCCCGACGCGGTGCAGGTGCACCAGCGCGTGCACGTGCGCTACGCGGGCACCGACACCGCGCTCGTCGTGCCGCTGCCGCCGGACGGCGGATCCGGTGCGGGGGCGGCGCTGGAGGCGATCGGCCACGACTTCGACGCGGCGTACCGGCAGCGCTTCGCGTTCCTGATGCCCGAGCGCGTGCGCGTGATCGAGGCGGTGTCGGTCGAGGCCGTCGCGCCCGGCGAGCGCCACGACGAGTGCGGCGCGGCCGTCGCCCGCGAGCACCGCCCGCCGCCGCTCGAGCACGTGCGGCTGTACGACTTCGCCGCCGACGACGCCCCGGGCTGGCGCGACGCCGGCCTGTACCAGCGCGAGGGTCTGGTGCCCGGCGCCGTGATCGACGGCCCCGCGGTGATTGCCGAGCGCAACGCGACGACCGTCGTCGAGACCGGCTGGCAGGCGCGGCTGGCCGCCGGCGGTGTGCTCGAGCTCGTGCGCGTGCAGCCGCGGCCCACCCGCCACGCGCTGGGCACCGCGGCCGACCCGGTGATGCTCGAGGTGTTCAACAACCTGTTCATGAACATCGCCGAGCAGATGGGGCTGGTGCTGCAGAACACGGCGCACTCGGTCAACATCAAGGAGCGGCTCGACTTCTCGTGCGCGCTGTTCGACGCCGACGGCAACCTGATCGCCAACGCCCCGCACATGCCAGTGCACCTCGGCTCGATGAGCGAGTCGATCAAGACCGTCATCGCACGCAACCCCGACATGCGCGCCGGCGACGTCTACGTGCTCAACGACCCGTACCACGGCGGCACGCACCTGCCCGACGTCACCGTCGTGACGCCGGTGTACCTGCACGACGGGGAGCCCACGCCGGCGTTCTACGTGGCCAGCCGCGGCCACCACGCCGACATCGGCGGCGCCACACCGGGCTCGATGCCGCCGTTTTCGACGTCGATCGCCGAGGAGGGCGTGCTGTTCGACAACTTCCTGCTCGTGCGCGACGGCCGGCTGCGCGAGGCCGAGCTGCGCGCGCAGCTGGCCTCCGGAGCCTACCCGGCGCGCAACCCCGAGCAGACGATCGCCGACCTGCGCGCGCAGATCGCCGCCAACGCGAAGGGCGTGCACGAGCTGCGCGCGATGGTCGGGCAGTTCGGCCGCGACACGGTGGCGGCCTACATGCGCCACGTGCAGGACAACGCCGAGGAGTCGGTGCGCCGCGTGATCACGGCCCTGAAGAATGGCACCTTCGAGCTGCCGCTCGACAACGGTGCCGTGATCCGCGTGCGGGTCAGCGTCGACGCGGCGCGGCGCGAGGCGACGATCGACTTCACCGGCACGAGCGCGCAGCTGCCGGACAACTTCAACGCGCCCAAGGCGGTCACGATGGCCGCCGTGCTGTACGTGTTCCGCACGCTGGTCGACGACGACATCCCGCTCAACGCCGGGTGCCTGAAGCCGCTGCACGTGATCGTGCCCGAGGGCTGCATGCTGAACCCCAAGCCGCCGGCGGCGGTGGTGGCCGGCAACGTCGAGACCTCGCAGTGCGTGACCAACGCGCTGTACGGCGCGCTCGGCGTGATGGCCGCCGGCCCGTGCACGATGAGCAACTTCACGTTCGGCAACGCGCGCCAGCAGTACTACGAGACGATCGCCGGCGGCAGCGGCGCGGGGGTCATCCGCGACGACACGGGCCGCGTCGTCGGCGGCTTCGACGGCACCGCGGTCGTGCAGACGCACATGACGAACTCGCGCCTGACGGACCCCGAGGTGCTCGAGTTCCGCTACCCGGTGCGGCTCGACAGCTTCACGATCCGCCGCGGCTCCGGTGGGGCGGGGCGCTGGAAGGGCGGCGACGGCGGCGTGCGCCGCATCCGCTTCCTCGAGCCGATGACGGCGGCCATCCTCAGCAACGGCCGCGTCGTGCCGTCGTTCGGGCTGGCCGGCGGGCGGCCGGGTGCCGTGGGCGTCAACCGCGTCGAGCGCGCCGACGGCCGCGTCGAAATGCTCGGCGCGTGCGCCTCGGTCGATATGAACCCTGGCGACGTGTTCGTCATCGAGACGCCGGGTGGCGGGGGCTGGGGCCCGCCCGCCTGACGTTCGCCGCGCGGGCGGGTCGTCCGGCGGAGTGAGCGAGGGCGGCGTGCGTCTCAGGCGCGCGTGCGGGCGACGCGGAACACGCTGACCGCGGCGACGAGCTGCTCGGCCTGCTGGCGCAGGCTCTCGGCCGCGGCGGCCGACTGCTCGACGAGCGCCGCGTTCTGCTGCGTCGCTTGGTCGAGCTGCGTGACGGCGTCGCCGATCTGGCCGATGCCCGAGGTCTGCTCGGCCGACGCGGCGCTGATCTCGGCGATCAGGTCGCTGACGCGCTTGACCTGCTGCACGATGTCTTGCATCGTCGCCCCGGCGTCGCCGACCAGCTTGGCGCCGGTGTCGACCTTCTCGACGCTGGCGCCGATCAGGCTCTTGATCTCCTTGGCCGCCTGCGCGCTGCGCTGCGCGAGGCTGCGCACCTCACCGGCGACCACCGCGAAGCCGCGGCCCTGCTCGCCGGCACGCGCCGCCTCGACGGCGGCATTGAGCGCGAGGATGTTGGTCTGGAACGCGATGCCGTCGATCGTGCCGATGATGTCGGCGATGCGCCGGCTGCTGGCGCTGATCTCGTCCATCGTCGCGACGACCTGGCCGACGACGTCGCCGCCGCGCGTGGCCACGTCGCGCGCCGCGGTGGCCAGCTGTGATGCGGCGCGGGCGGTGTCGGCGTTGGTCTTGACGGTGGCGGTGAGCTGCTCCATCGACGACGCCGTCTGCTGCAGGCTGCTGGCCTGCGTCTCGGTGCGCGCGCTCAGGTCGGCGTTGCCCGAGGCGATCTCGCCGGCGGCGACCTTGACCGAGTCCGACGCCTGCTGCACCGCGTGGATCGCCTGCGCCAGGCGCTGGCGCACCGACTCGACATCGCGCACGAGCCGGCCGACCTCGTCACGGCCCTGCGCCTGCAGCGGCTGCGTCAGGTCGCCGTCGGCCAGGCGCGCGACCGCTGCCGACGCCGCGTGCATGCGGGTGAGCAGACCGCGCGCGAGCAGCAGGCTCAGGCCGAAGCCGGCCCCGAGCGCGACCAGCGCCGCGACGGCGATCGTCGTCTGCGCCGTCGCCGCCGAGGCGCGGGCGCTGGCGACGTCGGCGTCGATCGCGGCCAGCCGCGCGGCCGTCACTTCGCTGATCTGCTTGAGCAGGCGGTCGTACTCGCCCTGCGCGGTGGTCAGGAACGTGGCCGCCATCGCGGCGCCGGTGGACTTCATGTCCAGCGTGTCTTTGATCGCATGGTCGTACTTCGCGAAGCCGGCGGCCAGCGCCTTGACGACTTCGCGTTCGTCGTCGGAGGTCACCGCCGCGGCACGGTCGGCGAGCGCCTTCGACAGCCGCGCCGAGGTCTCGGCGAGCGCCTGGTCGATGGCATCGATCTCCTTGACGTTGAATCCCATCGACGAGTAGCCGATCGAGCGGTTGATCAGGCCGTTGAGGTCGCGGATGCCCGACTCGAGCCCGGCGACGAAGGTGTAGCTCGGCAGCCGCTGCGCGTGGATCGAGTCGACGGCGGCGCGCTGCTGCGCGAAGCCCCACATCGCGCCGGCCGCGCTGAGCACCAGCAGCACGAGGCACACGGCGGGGGCGAGGAGCAGCTTGTTGCGCAGCGATAGGTTGTCGAGGAGTTGCATGACGGGTTTCGAAGTGGGACGGACGGATCGACCGCAGCGGCGCGCAGCCGCCCGGTGCTCAGGACGGTGGCCGACGGCTGCTTGTGAGCGCAAGCAGGCCGGTGCGGGCCATGACGCCGCAGGCCGGAGGGGCAGCGTCATCGGGTCGGTGCCAGCGCCCGATATCGACGTCGGCGCGCCGATCTTGAGCCGGTACCGTCGCCGCCGATGCACCAAACGGCGCGCTGATCGTCCCGTTCCACTCCGCACGGGCCAGGTCGCCGGTCGCTGCGAGGCACAATCCCGGCGGTTCCCCCACCACGCCGCAGGGGCGGCGCTTCGGCATGTCAGGCTCCACGTTCGGCGAGCTGTTTCGCGTCACCAACTTCGGCGAGAGCCACGGCCCGGCGATCGGCTGCGTGATCGACGGCTGCCCGCCGGGGATGGCGCTCGCCGAGGCCGACATCCAGCCCGACCTCGACCGCCGCCGCCCCGGCACCAGCCGCCACGTGACGCAGCGCCAGGAGGCCGATCGCGTCGAGATCCTGTCGGGCGTCTACGAGGGCCGCACCACCGGCACGCCGATCTGCCTGCTGATCCGCAACACCGACCCGCGCAGCAAGGACTACGGCAACCTGCTCGACACGTTCCGCCCCGGCCACGCCGACTACACCTACTGGCGCAAGTATGGCCTGCGGGACCCGCGCGGGGGCGGGCGCAGCTCGGCGCGGCTGACCGCGCCGATGGTCGCCGCCGGTGCGGTGGCCAAGAAGTGGCTGCGCGAGGCCCACGGCACGACGTTCACCGGCTGGATGAGCGCGCTCGGCGAGATCGAGATCCCGTTCGACAGCGCCGAGCACATCGCCCACAACCCGTTCTTCGCGCCGAACGCGGCCATCGTGCCCCGGCTCGAGGCGTACATGGATGCGCTGCGCAAGGCCGGCGACTCGTGCGGCGCACGCATCGAGGTGCGCGCCGCGAACGTGCCGGTGGGTCTCGGCGAGCCGCTGTTCGACAAGCTCGACGCCGACATCGCCCACGCGATGATGGGCATCAACGCCGTCAAGGGCGTCGAGATCGGCGACGGCTTCGGCGTCGTCGCGCAGCGCGGCAGCGAGCACGGCGACGAACTGAGCCCTGAGGGCTTCCGCAGCAACCACGCCGGCGGCGTGCTCGGCGGCATCAGCACCGGGCAGGACCTCGTCGTGCGCATCGCGATCAAGCCCACCAGCTCGATCCGCCTGCCCAAGGCGTCGATCGACCGCGACGGCCGCCCGACCACGGTCGAGACGCACGGCCGCCACGACCCCTGCGTCGGCATCCGCGCCACGCCGATCGCCGAGGCGATGCTGGCGCTGGTCGTGATGGACCACGTGCTGCGCCACCGCGCGCAGTGCGCCGACGTGCGGCTGCCGCTGCCGCCGATCCCGGGCCGCGCACCCGCCTGAACCGGCACCCACCGGGCCGCCGAAGCGCCGGGATGGACCGGCGCCTGGGCGCATTTCCTGTCTTGGACAGCCTCAAGCTTCGGCGATCCTGTGCCGAAGACCGGTCCAGGTTGCCTGCGCGTCGATGCTCGCGCGCGGCAGCCCCCGACAACGACAGCGATCCGCGCTGAGAAGGTGGCAATGACGATGGCAGCAGTTCTTCAACCCGGCAGCGCAGTGCCGGTGGCGTCCTCTTCCGAGGCCGACCGGGGCGGGAACCCCGCCGGCTTCTTCACGCACCACGGCGTGTGGGCACCGGGCGTGAAGTTGTTCCGCCAGGTCGGATTCCGCTTCAAGGCGGCCATCATCAGCGTGTGCTTCCTGGTGCCGCTGCTGCTCGTCGGCGGGGCGTGGTTCGCCGGCGTCAACGCCGACATCGCGTTTGCGCAGAAGGAGCGCGACGGCCTGGCCTTCGCGCGCGACGTGATGCCGCTGCAGGTGCTGCTGGTGCGCCAGCGCGCGCTGGCGGCACAGCAGACGGTGCTGGGCCAAACGCCGGCCGAGTTGGCGGCCGTGCAGGGCGACGTCGCGCGCCAGCTGAAGGCCGTCGAGGCGGCGCAGGCGGCCAGCGGCGACGCGTTCGGCACCGCCAAGTCGCTGGCGCGGCTGAAGCAGGCGCTGGCGGCGCTGCCGGCCGGCGGCGAGCTCGAGGCCGTGATGGCGGCGCACGACGCCGTGGTGGGCGCCGTCGTCGACCTCGTGACGCAGGCCACCGACGGCTCGAACCTGACGCTCGACCCGGCGATCGACACCTACTATCTGATGGACGGCGCGCTGCTGCGCGTTCCGGCGCTGCTCGACCGCCTGGGCCGCCTCGCCGCGCTCGGCGGCGCGATCGCCGGCGGCGCGCAGACGTCGTCGAAGTCGCACGACGCGATGGTGCGCTCCGAGTTCTCGGCCGAACTGCTGACGGCGCAGCTCGACGAGGCGCTGCACAAGGTCGACGGCGTGCACGCCGGCACGCTCGCCGCGCTGCGCTTCGGCGAGATCGACGTGGCGCTGAAGGCGTTCCGCCTCGAGGCGCAGGCGATGAACAACGCGACGAAGATCGGCGCCGACGGCGCGAAGGCCGTCGACGAAGTCGTCGGGTTGCAGCGCGCGATGCTCGAACGGCTCGACGGTTTGCTCGCCGAGCGCGTGGCCACGCTGCGCGGACGCGGCATCGCGATGGGCGTGGCCGTCGCGCTGTTCGTCGCGGTCGCCGCGTACCTCTTCTACAGCTTCTACCTCGTGATGGACGGCGGCCTTAAGGAGACGCGGCGCCACCTGCGTGCGATGACCGACGGCGACCTGACGACCAGCCCCGACCCCTGGGGCCGCGACGAGGCGGCGCAGCTGATGGTCGCGCTGCGCGAGATGCAGGACTCGCTGCGCACCATCGTCACCGAGGTGCGCACTGGCAGCGACCAGATCCTGCACTCGAGCAGCGAGATCGCCAGCGGCGCGATGGACCTGTCGGCGCGCACCGAGAAGACCGCGGCCAACCTCGAGCAGACGGTGGCGTCGATGGAAGAAATCTCGGGCACCGTCAAGAGCACCGCCGACAACGCCAACGCCGCGGTGACGATCGCGCGCGACAACGCGATGGCCGCCACCGAGGGCGGGCGCACGATGGCGCAGGTCGTGCAGACGATGGACGGCATCGGCGAGTCGTCCAAGCGCATCGGCGAGATCATCGGCGTCATCGACGGCATCGCGTTCCAGACCAACATCCTCGCGCTCAACGCCGCCGTCGAGGCCGCGCGTGCCGGCGACGCCGGCCGCGGCTTCGCGGTCGTGGCCAGCGAGGTGCGCGCGCTCGCGCAGCGCTCGGGCGCGGCGGCGCGCGAGATCAAGGCGCTGATCACGACGAGCGTCCAGCAGGTGCAGGCCGGCACCGCGGTGGTCGGCCAGGCGCGCGAGGCGATCGAGCGCGTCGTCGACAGCGCGCAGCGCGTCGGCGGCCTGATCGACGAGATCGCCACCGCGGCGCGCGAGCAGGCGCTCGGCGTCGAGCAGGTCGGCGCCGCGGCCACCGAGCTCGACCAGACGACGCAGGCCAACGCCGCGCTCGTCGAACAGACCGCCGCCGCCGCGCAGGCGCTGCGCGAGCAGGCGGCGCAGCTGGCGCAGCGCGTCTCGCGCTTCCGCCTGCCCGAGGGCGCCCCGCCGGTGGCGGCGACGGCAGCCGCCGCGCCGACGGCCGACTTCGACTTCGACAAGGCCGTCGACGCGCACCGCGCGTGGAAGGTCAAGCTGCGCAGCGCGATCGCGAACCGCGAGCGGCTCGACGCCGACACGATCTGCCGCGACGACCGCTGCCCGCTCGGCCAGTGGCTGCACGGCCCCGGCGGCGCGCGCTGGGGCACGCGCCCGGCGTTCACGTCACTGCTCGACGAGCACGCCGAGTTCCATCGCGCGGCCGGCGAAGTCGCCGCGACGATCAACCGCGGCGCCTACGACGCTGCCGAGCGGCTGCTGGGCAGCGGCTCGCGCTTCGCCGAGGCGTCGAACCGCACCGTCAGGGCGATCCTGCGCGTCAAGCGCGACCTCTGACGCACCGCCGCGCCCCGTGGACGCCGACCTGTTCACCGACGACGCGCCGGCGCGCTCGCGCTGGCGCGAGCGGCTGGCGGCGTGGCACCCGCGGCAGTGGCTGGGCACGCTGAAGCTGCGGCTGGCCGCTGGCGCACTGGTCACGCTGCTGGCCGGCATGGCGTGGTCGGCGTGGCAGATGCAGCAGGTCGCCGCCGACGAGCTGCTCGCGCAGGCGCAGGCGCGCGAGCAGCGCGAAGCGCAGCGCACCGCCGCCGTGATCGGGCGGCGGCTGGCCGAGCTGCAGCGCGCGCTCGCGCTGGTGGCCGCGCAGATGCCGCCGGCGCTGACCGCCGACCCGGCGCGGCTCGAGGCCTTCCTCGTCGGCCAGCCGGTGCTGCTGTCGGCGTTCCACTACGTCAACGTCGCCGGCCGCGACGGCCGGCTGCTGATCTCGGTCGACGACAAGAGCGTGAGCTGGCCCAAAGTGTCGATCGCCGACCGCCCGCATTTCCGGCGTGCGCTGGCCGAGCGCCGGGCGCAGATCTCGGACCCGCTGCCCGGGCGCGTGGCCGGCGAGCCGGTGGTCGTGTTCGCGCAGCCGCTGCTGGCCGACGGCGAGGTGCACGCGGTGCTGCTGGGCGTGCTGCGGCTGGCCAGCCGCGACCTGCTCGCCGACCTCGCCGAGGCGCGCAGCGACGACGACGGCACCCTCGTCGTCATCACCGACGACCACGGCACGATCCTTGCGCACCCGCAGCGCGCGATGGTGCTGCGCTCGCTGGCCGACGAGCCGCGGCTGGCGTCGGCGTACCTGCAGTGGGAGGCGCAGGCGCGGCCGCTGCAGCGCGATGCCGGCCACTGGCAGCAGGCCGGCGAAGTCGTCGCGATGGCCGGCGAGGGCGTGGCCGGCTGGCACGTGTGGCGCGCCATGCCGCACGCGGTGCAGCTCGGTCCGCTGGCGCAGGCGGCGGCGACGGCGCTGCGCCGCTCGGCCGGCATCGCCGCGGTACTGGCCGCGCTGCTGGTGGGCTTCCTCGCGTGGCAGCTGCGCCCGCTGCGGCAGCTCGAGTGGCGTGCGCAGCGGCTGCTGCACGCGGGAGGGCACAACGGCGCCGACGACGACTGGCCGGTGGCCGACGGCGAGATCGGGCGGCTGGCGCGCACGCTGCGCCACGTGTGGGCCGAGCGCTCGCAGATGGAGGCGTTCAACACCGAGGTGCTCGCCAAGCTGCGCTCGGTGATGGCGGCCGCACCGGTGGGGCTGTGCTTCACGCGCCACGGCCGCTTCGAGCTCGTCAGTGCGCAGCTGTGCCACCTGCTCGGGCGCAGCGAGCACGAGCTCGTCGGCCAGCCGACGCAGCTGATCTTCGCGTCGAACGAGGACTACCTCGCGCTCGGGCCGCAGGTGGCCGCCGCGTTCGCGCGCGGCGAGCCCTACGTCGGCGAGTGGCAGATGCTGCGCGCCGACGGGCAGGTGTTCTGGGCCCGCCTGCGCGGACGGCCGGTCGACGCGGCCGACCCGGGCGCCGGCACGATCTGGAGCCTCAACGACATCAGTGACCAGGTGCAGGCGCGCGAGCAGCTCGAGCGCGCGGCGCTGCACGACGCGCTGACCGGCGTGGCCAACCGCAAGGGTTTCGAGGCCGCGATGGCCCGCGTGTTCGCGGCGCCGGCCACGCAGCGTCCGGCGTCGGTCGTGATGATCGACCTCGACCACTTCAAGCCGATCAACGACACCGCCGGCCACGCCGCCGGCGACGCCATGCTCGTCGCCGTCGCGCAGGCCATCGGCGGCGCGGTGCGCACGAGCGACGTCGTCGCACGGCTCGGCGGCGACGAGTTCGCGGTGCTGCTGCCGCGCTGCACGCAGGCGCAGGCCGTCGTCGTCGCCGAGAAGGTGCGCAAGGCGATCCGTGACATCGCGCTGCCGTGGCAGGGGCGCACGCTCGGCGTCGGCGCGAGCCTCGGCGTGGCCGAGCTGAGCGATGCCCACGCCGACCCGGCGCAGTGGCTCGCCGACGCCGACGACGCCTGCTACGCCGCCAAGCGCAGCGGCCGCGGCGCGGTGCGCGAACGCAGCGCCGCGCTGCGCCTGGTGCACAACGAGGGCTGAGCCGCGTCTGCCCCGCTCGCCCGCACCGACGGACCGATCCGATGCCCCCGCCCGCCCGCGACGCCGTCACGCTGGGTCGCCGCCGCTGGCTGCGCGCCTGTGCGGCGCTGGCGGTGGTCGCACCGCTGGCGGGCTGCGCGCGCGACGGCGCGCCGCCGCTGCGGGTGGCCGGCATCGACTGGGCACCGTATCTGTTCGCCGAGGCCGAGCGCGTCGCCGGCCGGCTCGATGCCGGGGCCGTGCGTCTGGTCGAGATGCCGTCGTCGACCGACTGCCTGACCGCGCTGCACGCCGGCACCGTCGAGGCCGCCGGCCTGACGCTCGACGAGATGCTGTACGCGCGCAGCCGCGGCCTCGACCTGGTCGCCGTGGCCGTGTGCGACGAGTCGCAGGGTGCCGACATGCTGCTTGGCGGCCCCGGGGTCGCGTCGCTCGCGGCGCTGCGCGGGCGGCGCGTCGGGCTCGAGCGCGGTGCGGTGGGTGCGCTGCTCCTCAAGGGCGCGCTGCAGGCCGCGGCCCTGCGCCCCGACGAGATCGTGCCGGTGGACATGCCGATGCAGCGCCACCGCGCCGCGCTCGCCGGCGGCGAGGTCGACGCCGTCGTGACCTACGGCGCGGCGGCACGCGCGCTGCTGGCGCAGGGCGCGCGCGTGCTGTTCGACAGCGCGCGCATGCCCGGCGCGATCGTCGACGTGCTGGCCGTGCGCGCCGACGCGCGCGAGCCGCACGCGGCGGGCCTGCGCGCGTGGCTGGCCGCGCACTTCGCGGCGCAGCATGCGTGGCAGCGTGATGCCGCTACGGTGCGCCCGGCGCTGGCCGCGCGTCTGGGCATCGCCGACGCCGAGGTCGACGCGCTGTTCACCGGACTGACCCTGGTGCCGCTGGCGGCGCAGCGCGAGTGGCTGCGGGTGCGCCTCGCGCGCGCGGCCGCCGACCTGCAGGGCGTCATGCTCGACGGCCGGCTGCTCGAGCGGCCCGCGCCGCTGAACACGCTCGGCGACGACGCCTACCTGCCGCCGGACGCAGGGGCGAGCGCGTGACGGCGCGCCCGTCGTCGCTGCGCTGGCACGTGCCGCTCGTGCTGGCCGTGCTGTGGGTGCTCGCGATCGCGCTGAGCATGGGCAATGCGCTGTCGGCTCGCCACGCCGAGCTGACACGGCAGCTCGAGCGCGACGCGCGCGCGCAGGTCGTTCACCTCGTGCGCATGGCCACGGGCGTCAGCGTCGCCGACCCGCGCTTCGTGCAGGACTTCGCGCACGCGGCCGCGGTGCGCGAGCTGCGCGCGCTGGCCGTCGTCTCTGCCGAGGGCCGCGTGCTGCACGGCCAGTACCGCGCATGGGTGGGGCTGCCCGCGGCCGCGACGCTCGACGGCTGGGACGCCGGGCTCGCCGAGCGCGCGCTGCGCGGCGACGACGCGCAGCTCGCGTGGCTCGACGGCGGTCGCCTCGCGCTGGCGCAGCGCGTCGAGCTCGCGGGCAGCGACGACTCGCTGCGCGGCCGCGCGCCGGCGCTGGTGTGGCTCACGCTCGATGCGCGACCGCAGCGCGAGGCGCTGACGGCACAGGTGCTGCGCGCGCGCGTGCCCGACGTGGCCGCGACCGCGCTGCTGCTCGCCCTGCTGGGCGTGTGGCTGCACCGCCGCGTCGTGCAGCCGCTGGGGGCGCTGACGCAGGCCGCCGACGCGGCGCGCGCCGGTGTTCCGGTGGCACGCGTCGTGCCGTCGGGTGCGGCCGAGGTGCGGCGCCTCGGCGAGGCCTTCGATGCGATGCTGCGCGCACTCGCCGACTCGAACGCCGAGCGCGAGGCGAGCGCGCAGCGCCTGCGCCTGGCGCTGGAGGCCAGTGGCGACGGCGGCTGGGTGTGGGACCTGGTCAGCGACCGCGTCGAGTACAGCGACGGCTTCGCCAGGCTGCTGCGCCATCCGGGGCCGGGCTTTCGCGACGCGTTCGTGTTCCGCGAGCGGCTGCACCCCGAAGACCGCGAGGCCGCACTCGCGGCGGTGCGCCGCTCGATCGACGACGGGGTGCCGTTCGCCGCGAGCTACCGGCTGCGCTGCTTCGACGGCGAGTACCGCTGGTTCCTCGGTCGCGGTGGCGTGCAGCGCGACGCGCAGGGGCGGGCGGTGCGCTTCTCGGGTGTCCTGTCGGACCTGCACGGCCGTCTGCAGGCCGAAGAGCGGCTGCGGCTCGCGCAGGCCGTGTTCGAGCACACGCGCGAGGGCGTGCTGATCACCGACGCGCAGCAGCGCATCGTCGCCGTCAACCCGGCCCTGGCGCGCACGCTCGGCCACGCGCCCGACGAACTCGTCGGCCGTACGCCGCAGCTGCTCGTCGCGGACGGCCACGACGCGTCTGTCTTCGAGACGATCGGGCGCGACGTCACGCGCGTGGGCCATTGGCAGGGCGAGATCGTCGCCCGCACGCGCGACGGGCGGCGGGTGCCGCAACTGGTGTCGATCAGCGCGGTGCGCGACGCCGGCGCAAAGGTGACGCACTACGTCGGCGTGTGCAGTGACATCTCGCAGCTCAAGCAGACCGAGGAGCGGCTCGACTTCCTCGCGCACCACGACGTGCTGACCCAGCTGCCGAACCGGCTGCTGCTGAACATCCGCCTCGACCAGGCGCTGGCTGCCGCCGAGCGGCACGGCACGCAGGTCGCGCTGCTGCTGCTCGACCTCGACCACTTCAAGGACGTCAACGACAGCTGGGGCCACGCCGCCGGCGACCGCCTGCTGCAGCACGTCGCGGCGTGCCTGCGCCAGCGGCTGCGCCGCAGCGACACGCTCGCGCGGCTGGGCGGCGACGAGTTCGCGCTCGTGATGAACGACGTCGCCGAGCCCGACGCCGCGGCGCGGCTGGCCGCGAGCCTGCAGGCCGCGCTCGCGCAGCCGTGGCGCGGCGTCGACGGCGAGGAGATCGCGGTGGCGTGCAGCATCGGCATCGCGATGGCTCCGGCGCACGGCACCGACGCCTCGACGCTGATGGCGCACGCCGATGCGGCGCTGTACCGCGCCAAGGGCGACGGCCGCGGCGTCGTGCGCTTCTACAGCGACGAGCTCACCGCCGCGGTGCGCGACAAGCTGCGCACCGAGGCGCGCCTGAAGCGCGCGCTGGCCGAAGAGCGCCTCGAGCTGCACTGGCAGCCGCAAATCGACGTCGCCAGCGGCCGTGTCGTTGGCGCCGAGGCGCTGCTGCGCTGGCGCGACCCCGACGAGGGCCTGATCCTGCCGGGGCGCTTCATCGGCGTGGCCGAGGCGAGCGGGCTGATCGACGAGATCGGCGCGTGGGTGCTGCGTGCCACGTGCCGGCAGGCGCGCCGCTGGGCCGACGCCGGCTGGCCGCCGATCACGCTGGCCGTCAACGTCAGCGCGCGCCAGTTGCGCTGCGGCGACTTCGCCGCGCGCGTCGTCGCCGAGCTCGAGGCCAACGGTGTGCCCGCGGCGTGCCTCGAGCTCGAGATCACCGAGAGCGTGCTGATGGCCGGCGACGCGACGGCGCAGGCGCTCGCGCGGCTCGATGCGGCCGGCGTGCGGCTGGCGATCGACGACTTCGGCACTGGCTACTCGTCGCTCGCGCAGCTCAAGCGCTTCCCGGTGCACCGGCTGAAGATCGACCGCTCGTTCGTCACCGGGCTGCCCGACGACGGCGACGACGTCGAGATCGCGTCGAGCGTGATCGCGATGGGCCACGCGCTCGGACTGCAGGTGCTCGCCGAGGGCGTCGAGACCGAGGCGCAGCTCGCGTTCCTGCGCGAGCGCGGCTGCGACAGCTTCCAGGGCTTCCTCGTCGCACCGGCACTGGCCGTGCCCGACTTCGAGACGTTCTGGCGGTCGCGGCTCGCGCCAGCCCGGCTCGCGGGCGTTGCCTTGGGCTGAACGCACGCAGACCCCGTCGTCGCAGCGTCTTCGTCAGGGTGCAGCGATCGGCGCAGGGCCCGGGGCGTCGGGTGGCATCGGCTGGCGACCGCGCGGCGTCGCCCGATGCGTCGCGGCGGTGAGGCAGCCACCGTCGCCCGAGCGCATCGCGACTGGTGACATCCGGGCGCCGTCGGCCCCGGCGCCCGCGCAGGGCGGGCGTGGCGGGCCGGCGGCGGGTCAGGCCGCGGCCAGCCGGGGGGCCGTGCGCGTCACCACGGGCGGCTCGGCGAGCGGCGCGTGCGCCGCGGCGGTGGTCTCCACGTGGCGGTACACGCCACAGCCGACGAGCACGTCGCGGTCGAGCGGGCGCACGAAGGAGGCCTTGGGCTGCACCTGGCCGGTGGCCGGGTTGACGATGTCGTACTCGACCCAGCCGCCGCCGGCGTCGGCGGCGGCCCAGGCGTCGCGCACGAAGCGGTCGCCGTCGATGCCGGGCACCTCGTGCACGCGCTTGCCTTCCATCGTCGGCTTGGCGCCGTGCAGCACGTAGCGGCCCTGGCGGTCGAGCAGGAACACGTACAGGTCGCGGTCGACGAAGCCCTCGTCGGTGCTGTGCAGCACCGGCGCCGCCGCGGCGCGGCCGCGCGCGTGGATCAGCGCGAGCGCACGCTCGACCAGCGCCCGTGCCTCGTCGGCGCTGCCCTGGCGCAGCTTGATCGACGACACCGCCTGCGTGAGCTTGGCCGCGCGCTCGACGAGATCCTGCGACGACGAGGTCGACTCCTCGACCAGCGCCGCATTGCGGCGCGTGATCTCGTCGAGGTTGCCGACGCTGCGCGCCATCTCCTCGAGGCCGCGGCTCTGCTCGGCGCTGGCCTGCGCGATGTGGCGCAGCCGCGCCGAGACGTCGCGCACGCCGTCAACCATCTGCTGCAGCGAGCCGCTCATGCCCTGCACGCGCTCGACGGTGGCGCCGACCTGCTCGCCCGACTGCGCGATCAGCGTGCGGATCTCGGCCGCGGCGTTGGCGCTGCGCTGTGCGAGCGCGCGCACTTCGCTGGCCACCACCGCGAAGCCGCGGCCGGCGTCGCCGGCGCGCGCAGCCTCGACGGCGGCGTTGAGCGCGAGGATGTTGGTCTGGAACGCGATGCCGTCGATGACGCCGATGATCTCGCCGACGCGCTTGGAGCCGGCCTCGAGCGCGCCGAGCGAGGCCACGGTGTCGCGCATCGCGGCGCCGCCGGCATCGGCGCGCTGGTGCAGGTCACCGGTGACCTGGTCGAGCAGCTGCGCCTGCTCGGCGTTGCTCGCCACCGCGGCGCTGAGCTCCTCGACGGTGGTCACGAACTGGCGCAGGCTGGCGGCCTGCTCCTCGGTGCGCTGCGCGAGCGCGGCGCTGTCGTGCGCGAGCTGCTCGCCGGTGCCCGACACGCGCACCGCACTGCTGCGGATCTCGGCCACCATCGCCGACAGGCGGTCGGCCATGCGCTCGACGACGGCGCCGATGTCGGCCAGCTCGTCGCGTCCGCGGATCGCGAAGCGGTGTGCGAGGTTGCCGTCGGCCACGGCCTGCACGCCGCGCGTGAGCGCCTTCAGCGCGCCGGTGAAGCTGAGGTAGAAGCACAGCCCGAAGTAGCCGAGCAGCGCCAGCCCGGCCAGCGTGGCCGCCGTCTGCAGCGCGGCGCGCCACTGCAGCGCGTCGCTGCGCTGCGCGAACGCGTCGTCGAGCGCCTGCAGCACCTGGCCCTTGACGGCCACGGCCTGCGCGATCGCCGCCGTACCCTGGTCGAAGAACGGCGCCGGTTCGTCGGTCAGCGCCGCGTCGACTTCGAACACGGCCTGCACGCGCTGCGCGTAGGCGCGCGCCGCGGCCGCGGCGTCGGCGAACGCCGCCGGCGGCGCGACGCCGGCGCGCTGCAGTGCGGCGATGCGGGCCTCGAGCTCGCCGAGCTGGCGCTGCATCGCCTCGGCGCGCGCGAGCATCTGCGCACGCTCGTGCGCGCTGGCGTCGCCGCGCGCGAGCAGCGCCGCGCCCTGGCCGCGCAGCACGCCGAGCGACTCGGTCCACGGCAGCAGCTGATCGACGGCGATCGACATCAGGTAGTACGACGCGGGCTCGGGGTCGAACAGCAGCCCCGAGCGTTCGGCAACGAGCTGCAGCAGCTGGCGCAGCGCCTCGACCTGCTCGCTGTGCTGCGCGAACGCGCGCGTGCGCTGCGCGTCGTGCCGGCCCTCGGCCAGCGCCGCGATCGCGTCGCGCGTCGGGGGCCACGCGTCGTCGATGCGAAATGCCGTCAGCGCCCGCACGCGCTCGTCGACGGCGCCCAGCGCTGCGCGCAGCGCCTGCCGCGTCGCGTCGCGCGCGGCGGTGGCCGCGGTGTCGCCCGACAGCGCGCGGTTCGTGAGTCCGCGGTGCGCCTGCAGCGGCGTCGCGACGTCGAGCAGCGCGCCGACCAGCCGCGCGCCCTCGGTCTCCTGGCGCGTGTAGGCGAGCTCGCCGCGCACCGCGGACAGCGCCAGCGCCAGCAGCACGAGCAGCGGGACGAACAGCATCATCCCGGTCAGTGTGATCTTGGCGGGCAGGCGCAGTCGCCGCATCAGCGCCATGCCGGGCGCCAGAGCGAAGGACAGGGGCGAGGACATTGGGGTCTCCTTCCTGTGTGGGGGTGGCGTCGGCACGAGTGCCGGCAGGGCCGGCACCGGCGGCACGTTGCGTTATCGGAGCAGCCGCCCGCGACTTGAGGCGGGGGCGCGCGGCGCAGCCGCGCCTCAGCCGCGTGACTGCGCCTCGCGCGCGCGCAGCTCGGTCTTCAGCACCTTGCCGTAGTGGTTCTTCGGCAGCGCGTCGACGACGCGGTACACCTTGGGCCGCTTGTAGCGCGCGATGTGCTCGAGGCAGTGCGCGTCGAGCCGTGCCGCGAGGTCGTCGGGCGGCACGCCGCGCGGCACGACGTACGCCACCAGCGACTCGCCCCATTCGGGGTCGGGGCGGCCGACGACGGCGACCTCGGCCACGGCCGGGTGCAGCAGCAGCGCCTCCTCGACCTCGCGCGGGTAGACGTTGTGGCCGCCGCTGATCACGAGGTCCTTGCTGCGGTCGAGCAGCGTCAGGAAGCCCTCGTCGTCAAGGCGGCCGATGTCGCCGGTGTACAGCCACCCGTCGTGGATCGCCGCCGCGGTGGCGTCGGCGTCGCGCCAGTAGCCGGCCATCACGACGTCGCCGCGCACGCACACCTCGCCCGGCGTGCCAATGGGCAGTTCACGGCCGTCGGCGTCGCGGATCGACAGTTCGACGTTGGGCTGTGCGACGCCGACCGATGAGGCTCGCTCGGCCCAGCGCGGGTGCGCGCGGTCCTCGAGGACGTGCCTCGCAAGCACGGTGATCGTCATCGGACTCTCGCCCTGGCCGTAGATCTGCGCCAGGTGGGGCCCCAGCACCTCGCGCGCGGCGACGAGGTCGGCGAGGTACATCGGCGCGCCGCCGTAGACGACGGTGGCCAGTCCCGACGTGTCGGCGCCGTGCTCGCGCGCGTGCGCGGCGAGCCGGTTGACGAGCGTCGGCGCGGCGAAGAACGACGCGCGGCGCCAGTGTGTGGCCAGCGCGAACACCTCGGCGGCGTCGAAGCCGCCGCTGGCCGGCACGACGTTGACGCCGCCCGCGATTACATAGGGCAGGTGGTACATGCCGCTGCCATGGCTCAGCGGCGCCGGGTGCAGGCAGGCGTCGCCCGGCTGCAGCGGCTGCACGGTGGCGAGGTACGCCATCGCGCACTCGCGCAGGTTGCGCGGCGTCAGCGTCACGCCCTTCGGCCGGCCGGTGGTGCCCGAGGTGTAGAACAGCCACGCGGCGTCGCCGGCCGCGCGCTCGACGGGTGCCGGCAGCGCGGGGCCGTGGCGCCACGGCGCCGGCTCACCGGAGACGTCGTGCATCGCGCAGCCGTCGGGCACGAAGCCGGCGAGCGCCTGCGCATGCGCGCCGTCGACGAACACCCGCCTCGCGCCGCTGTGCTGCAGGATCCAGCCTGCTTCGCGGCCGTGCAGGCGCTCGTTGATCGGCACGACGACGCCGCCCGCCCACCACGTGCCCCACAGCGCGAGCAGGTACTCGGGCGCATTGCGCAGGTACAGCCCGACGCGGTCCCCCGGCGCGAGGCCGGCGGCGCGCAGCCAGCCTGCGGTGCACGCTGCGGCGTCGGCGAAGTCGCGATAACTGTGCGTGACGGCAGGCCCGCAGCCCAGCGCCGGGCGCGCGGCGTGCAGCCGGGCACTGCGCTCGAGCCACAGGGCGGGGTTCATCGCAACTCAGGGGATAGGGGCGGGTCGGACGCGCCGTATCGTAGCCGGCGTTGCGGCACGCGGCCGCGGCGGACGGTCGTCAGTGCCGCGGCGGTGAGGCGACCGGCGCGACGGCCACCGCCGGTGGCGCGTCGACGCGCGGCGCGCGGCGCGAGCGCAGGCTCCAGTCCCACAGCCGCTCGGACGGCAGCGGCAGCACGAGGAACCAGTGCTCGAGCACCGCGAGCGACAGCAGCGTCGCGGCGAAGACCAGCCCGGCGGCCGCGGCGTCGGCAATGCCGTCGGCGAACGCGGCCTGCCACAGCAGCGCGGCGACGACCGTCGAGGCGAGCACCGACAGCGGGAACAGCGAGTTGCCCGGCGCGCGGCGGAAATAGGTCTGCAGGTACGCCAGGTGCGGCGGCAGGAAGCCCTCGTTGAGGTTGCGCACGCCGAGGAAGATGTTGAGCTTGGCGCTCTGGCGCATGACCCACAGGATCACGTAGGTCCACAGGCCGACCAGGTTCTCGCCCCCCCACGTGGCGGCCAGCACCGCCGCGAACAGCACGACCAGCGCCAGTTCGTGGTGCAGCACGGCCTGCACCGCGTAGCGCAGGCGCGGCCAGCCCTGTGCGCCGAGCGGCAGCGGCTCGCGCCGCGAACCGGTGACGACGCCGAGCAGGAACGCGATCTCCTGCCACGCCCACACGACGACGCCGCAGGTGAACGCAAGGTAGGCGCCGGTGAGGCGGGTGTCGTCGCGCGTCGCGTACAGCCCGAGCAGTGCGAGCAGCAGCAGCGCGGTCGCGACGGCCAGCGTGACCTTGAACGTGCGCCGCGGCAGCCCGTCGAGGTAGAGGATGACGCCGGTGCTGAACCACCACACGAACAGCGTGAACAGCACCGGGCCGAGGTACAGCGTCATCGGCGGACTCCGGAGGCGGTGGGCTCACCACGCCGGCTGCAGGCGCACCTGCTGCGGCAGCGCGTGCGACTTCACCGGCAGCAGGTACAGCCGCGCGAAGGTCAGCGCCGCGCCCGCGCTCCACCACGCGCGCTGCACCTGCCCGACGACGCCGCCGCGCGCCGTCGCGTCGGCGGCCTTCGACATGCAGGCGAACAGCCGCTGCATGCCGGCGCGGAACGCCGGGTGGTCGATGTCGAGCGAGATCGGGAACACCTGCTTGCTGATCTCGGTCGTGATGCGAAACACCGTGTAGTCATACTCGGTCGACGCGAGCCCCATCGCCTCGTGCAGCTGCGGCCTCATGTGGTCGCGCACGTACATCGTCGCGAACACGGCGAGCAGGAAGAAGCGGATCCACAGCAGGTTGCCGCCGCGCAGCAGGTGCGGGTGGGCACGCATGATCAGCGCGAAGCTCTCGCCGTGGCGGAATTCGTCGTTGCACCAGCGCTCGAACCAGCGAAAGATCGGGTGGAACCGCTTGTCGGGGTGGCGCTCGAGCTGGCGGAAGATCGTGATGTAGCGCGCGTAGCCGATCTTCTCGGACAGGTACGTCGCGTAGAAGATGTACTTCGGCTTGAAGAAGGTGTACTTCTTCGTGCGCTTGATGTCGCCGAGGTCCACGCCCATGCCGTAGTCCTTCAGCGACTGGTTGATGAAGCCGGCGTGGCGCGACTCGTCGCGCGCCATGTACTCCATCAGCTGCTTCACGTCGGGGTTCGTGACGTGCTTCTTGATCTCGTTGTAGAGCACGCAGCCGCTGAACTCGGAGGTGATCGAGCTGATCAGGAAGTCCTTGAACTCGCGGTCGAGCTCGGGCGGCAGCTCGCGGATCTCGTCGCGGAACGCCGCGTCGCGCTGGAAGTGATCGTGGTTGTTGTCGCCTTCGTACTCGGCCATCATCGCGTCCCACTCGGCGCGCACGGGGCCGACGTCGAGGCGGTCGAAGGCGGCGAAGTCGGTCGTGTAGAAGCGCGGCGCGATGATCGAGTCGGCGCGTGCGCGCGCGGTGGCCTCGGCCGAGACGCCCTTGGGCACGGGGGCGGTGGTAGTGTTCATGGCGGTCTCCGTCGTCGGGGGGCGTCAGGGCCTGTCGCGTGCCATCAGCTGCGCGAAGGCGGCGGCGTTGGTGGGGCCGAACGAGCCGAGGTCGACCCGGCGGCCGGTGCCCGGGTCCTCGAGCGTCATGCGCCCGTCGGCGTGGGCGATCAGCCGAAACGGCAGGTCGGCGCCGACGTCCTGGCGCTTGCGCTCGCGCGCGAGCCCGCGCATCGTGCCGCGCAGGAAACCGTGGGTGCCTGGCTCGATGTGACGCACGAGGCGGCCGTCGCGCGCGTCGTAGACGTCGATGCCGCCGTCGTCGCGGTCGGCGAAGCGCAGCTCACGCTGCTCGACGACGGCGGCGGGGGGCGTCGTCGCCGCGCCGATGCCGGTCAGCCGCACGAACGCGACGACGAGCACGACGCCGACGATCATCGCGCCGGTCGCGCGCAGGATCGCGGTGGGGAACGGCGGGTGGACGTGGCTCGGCGAACCCATGAGGCCTCCTTCGTGTCAGACGGCGACGGCCGTGCCGGCCGCGGGTACCGACCGCCCGGGCACCGGGGCATCGGCCAACGCCGGCCGCGGCTGGCCGGCCGAGGCTGCCAGTGCGTCGGCCACCAGTCGGGCGGCGCGATCGACGTCGGGCAGCGCGCGCAGCATCGGCTGCGGCTGGCGCACGAACCAGGGCCGCGCGTGCGGCCACAGGTGCAGGTAGGCGATGCGGTCCGGGCCCGACAGCGCGAGCATGATGTCGCCGCTGCCGTCGCGGTGGCGGCGCAGCGCGGCGCTGGCGATGCGCGACAGCGGCAGGTTGAACGCGATGCCCAGCACGACGCCCACGCGCATCACGATGCGCCGGTCGGTCAGCGTGTAGACGGTGGTGCGCGCCATCAGCCAGCCGATGAGCAGCAGCAGGCCGATCGCGACTGCAGCCAGCGGCAACGTCCACGCCGCCGCCGCGAGCGCCGCACCGGCGCCGCCGCCGGCGGCGAGCACGTCGGCGACGCGCCAGGCGAGCAGCAGCGCGAAGTAGACGGCGACCTTGCGCACGTGCAACGCGTCGATGGCCAGCCGCTGCCAGCGCGGCGCGCCCTGCCAGACGATGTGCTCGCCGGCGGGCAAGGCTTCGGGCAGGCCGCGCACCGGTTCGAAGTCGTGTTCCATGCCGCTCATCGGGGTCTCCAGGCGGCGCGGGCCGCCGCAGGCGTCACAGCAGGGGCTCCTGGCGCTGCGGCGTCGCGTACAGCGTGCCGGCGCCGTAATAGGCCATGATCTTTTCTTCCTCGAGCAGGGTCACGAGGTCGGGGTGCTTGGTCGTCGGCACGTCGGCGAACTGGTGGGCGAGCAGCGAGCGCACCCGCACCTTGACGGTGCGGTCCTTCATGCGGCCGAACAGGAAGTCGCTCAGGCTGCCGGGCGCGTTGATGCGCGTGAAGTTCATCGGCAGCAACACGCGCTTGCCGCCGGGCAGCTCGACCTCGAGGTAGCGGAACACGGCTTCCGAGCGGTCGACCCACAGGTCCACGACGGTGCCGGCGACCTTGCCGTCGTAGGCGATGACGGGCGCGCCGCGCGGGTCGGGGTCGCCATGCGCGACGTCGTGGTCCGGGTCGTTGCGCAGCGGCACGATCTTCGGCTGCCCGTCGAGCGTCAGGTCGGGCACGTCGGCACGCATCGCGTACGCGCCGGGGCCGACGCCGGCCTTCATCGGGTCGCCGACCGGCTCGATCGGCGCGCCGAGCCAGGGGGCCGCCGGGCGTGCCGAGTAGGCCGGCTCGGGCTTGTGGTAGCTCGGGGCCTGGAACGTCGAGCCGTCGCGCAGCAGGAAGGTCTTGGGCGCCGGGATCGGCGGGAAGCCCTGCACCTTCACGTGCTTCGAGCGCTCGTTCTCGAGCGGGTAGCCCTCGCGCTTGTTCTCGCGGTGCAGGTAGAAGATGAGCGCCGCGAAGAACGCCCAGAAGACGTAGAGCACGATCTGCGCAACGTCGATGTAGCCTGTCAGAGCGCCGGTTCCCATGGTGTTGGCCTCCTGTCGAAAGTGCGTGCCGCGGGTCAGCCGGGAAACTCGGCGAGCCCGAATCGGGGGGTGGACGTGGACGACGACGGCACCTCGCGGCGCAGTCGCACCAGCGGGCCGATCGCCACCAGCGTGGCGAACAGCAGCGCGATCTCGAGGTGGTAGACGAAGCTGTAGCCGACCGTCGGCGACACCAGCGCCGGGCCGAGGGCGCCGCCGGTGGCCAGCGCCGAGACCCCGTCGCGCAGCGCACCGCCGGCCGCGATCGCGAGCCCCGACGCCGTGGCCTGCACGGCGCCCCAGGCGCCGAGCGCGATGCCGTTGCGCGCGCCGCCCTGCGCGAGGTCCATCGCAGCGATCAGCGTGGCCACTGCGAACAGCCCGCCGCCGAAACCGATGAAGGCCACGCCGACGCGAAACAGCGCGACCGAGCCGAGCGGGTCCGCGAAGATCACGGCACCGAACGCGGCGATGCCGGCCAGCGCGCCGCCGGCGGCGAGGCGGCAGGGGTCGGAGCCTTGCCTGAGCCAGCGCGCGGCGAGCGCGAACGCGGCGAGCGAACCGCCGGCCAGCAGCGCCGTCAGCGACGTCGTGGCGCCGACGCCCAGGTGCAGCACCTGGCCGCCGTAGGGCTCGAGCAGGATGTCCTGCATGCTGAACGCCGCAGTGCCCAGTCCGAGCGCGACGAGCAGCCGGCTCGCGCGGCCGCCGGCCGTGAACTGCCGCCAGCTGGCGCGAAACGTCGGCCGGGCCCGCTCGGGGGCCGTCTCGCGCGGGCGGCGCGGCTCCTGCTTCCACAGCGCGATCAGGTTCAGCACCATCGTCGCGAGCGCGACGCCCTGGATGATCTGGATCAGCTTGACCTGGCGGAAGTCGGCCAGCAGCGCGCCGAAGCCCAGGCTCGCGACGACCATGCCGGCGAGTAGCATCACGTACATCAGTGCGACGACGCGCGGGCGCGTCGCCTCGGGCGCGAGGTCGGTGGCCAGCGCCAGCCCGGCGGTTTGCGTCGTGTGCAGCCCGGCGCCCACCAGCAGGAACGCGAGCGCGGCGCCGAGCTGGCCCCACCGCAGCGGCCCGTGCGCGTCGCCCGACAGCACGAGCAGCGCGAACGGCATGATCGCGAAGCCGCCGAACATCAGCAGCGTGCCGAACCAGAGGTAGGGCACGCGCTTCCACCCGAGCAGCGAGCGGTGGTGGTCCGAGCGGTGGCCGATCAGCGCGCGCAGAGGCGCGAACACGAGCGGCAGCGCGACCATCGTCGCGACGAGGAACGCCGGCACGCCGAGCTCGACGATCATCACGCGGTTGAGCGTGCCGTTGAGCAGCACGAGCGCCATGCCGACCGAAACCTGGAACAGCGACAGCCGCAGCAGCCGCGGCAGCGGCAGCTCGGCGCTGGCCGCATCGGCGAACGGCAGGAAGCGCGGGCTGACGCGCCGCCAGCCGCGCACGAGCTGCGACGACAGGGTCGGGCGCGCGGCGGGCGTGCTCATCGGTGCACGAGCTCCAGCGCCTGCGAGGTGTAGAAGCCGCTGGCCACGCGCAGCGTGCGCGCGGCCGACCAGTCGGCCAGCAGCGGCTCGGCGCGCAGGCGGTGGTGCAGGTCGGCCTCGGCCACTGGCTCGATCGCGGGCGACCGGTTGCCGCGCGGGAACCACTGGCCCACCGCGTGCATCGCGGCGAGCGCCGGCGTGCGCGGCGCGAACGTGAACACGATCGACACGCGCGTGCGCTGCGCCAGCGCAGCCAGCACGCGCACCGCGTCGGCGGTGCGGTAGTGGATCAGCGAGTCCATCGCGACGACGTGGTCGAACGCGCCGAGCGCCGGGTCGAGCATGTCGCCGCTGCGCAAGTCGATGCGCTCGCGCAGCTCGGCCGGCAGCCGCTCGCGCGCGAGGTCGACCAGCGTCGGCGACAGGTCGATCGCGACGACGTGCGCGCCGCGGCGCGCGGCGTCCACGGCCAGCGCGCCGGTGCCACAGCCGGCATCGAGCAGCCGTCGGCCGCTGAGGTCCGCGGGCAGCCACGACAGCAGCGTCGCACGCATGCGCTCGCGCCCGGCGCGCACGGTGGCGCGGATGCGGCCCACCGGCGCGTCGGAAGTCAGCCGCGCCCACGCGTCGGCCGCGGTGCGGTCGAAGTAGTGCTCGATCTCGCTGCGGCGCTGGGTGTACGTCTGCGCGCTCATCAGTCGAAGCCCAGGAGGTCGAAGATCTCGCGGTCCTTCAGTGCCGCGGGTGCGATCGGGTCGGTGCCGGCCCACAGGCGGGCGGCGAGACGCAGATACTCCTGCTGCACCGCCTCGACCTCGGGCGAGGGGTCCATCTCGAACAGCGTGGCCTTCTTCAGCCGCGACTGGCGGATCGCGTCGAGCGCCGGGAAGCGCGCGAGCGTGCTCAGGCCGACGCGGTCGTTGAACTTGTCGATCTGGTCGGTCGCGTCGCTGCGGTTGGCGATCACGCCGCCCAGGCGCACGTGGTAGTTCTTGGCCTTCGCGCTGATGGCCTGGACGATGCGGTTCATCGCGAAGATCGAGTCGAAGTCGTTGGCGGTCACGATCAGCGCGCGGTCGGCGTGCTGCAGCGGGGCGGCGAAGCCGCCGCACACGACGTCGCCGAGCACGTCGAAGATGACGACGTCGGTGTCCTCGAGCAGGTGGTGCTCCTTGAGCAGCTTGACGGTCTGGCCCACCACGTAGCCGCCGCAGCCGGTGCCCGCCGGCGGCCCGCCGGCCTCGACGCACATCACGCCGTTGTAGCCCTCCCAGACGAAGTCCTCCGGGCGCAGCTCCTCGGCGTGGAAGTCGACCGACTCGAGGACGTCGATCACGGTCGGCATCAGCTTCTTCGTCAGCGTGAAGGTGCTGTCGTGCTTCGGGTCGCAGCCGATCTGCAGCACGCGCTTGCCGAGCTTGCTGAACGCGACGCTGAGGTTGCTCGACGTCGTGCTCTTGCCGATGCCGCCCTTGCCGTAGACGGCGAACACCTTCGCGGTGCCGATCTTCAGGTTCGGGTCCATCTGCACCTGCACGCTGCCCTCGCCGTCGGGGCGGCGCCCGGGGTTGGCGGCGCTGCGCTTCAGGTCGGCCAGCGCGACGGTGGCGACGTTCATGCGGGGGCTCCCTGGTACACGCCCTCGAGGCGGTCCTCGAGTTCTTCGTTGGCTTCGCGCAGCGCGTCGAGCGTCTTCGCGTCGGGCTGCCAGTACTGGCGTTCGCAGGCCTCGAGCAGCCGGCTCGCGAGCTTGGCCGACGCGGTGGGGTTCAGCCGCGCGAGGCGCTCGCGCATCACCGGGTCGAGCACGAAGGTCTGCGTCAGCTGTTGGTAGACCCAGGGCTGGACCTGGCCGGTGGTGGCCGACCAGCCCAGCGTGTTCGTCAGGTGCACCTCGATCTGGC
Source organism: Azohydromonas sediminis (assembly GCF_003574675.1). Taxonomy (GTDB): domain Bacteria; phylum Pseudomonadota; class Gammaproteobacteria; order Burkholderiales; family Burkholderiaceae_C; genus Calidifontimicrobium; species Calidifontimicrobium sediminis. Next base: position 25,245 of record NZ_QOAZ01000007.1, on the reverse strand, counting down.
GAACGCCCTCGTAGCCGTGCGCGAGCAGGCCCTCGTACCACTTCGGGTTGAGCATGCGCGTACGTGTCTCGAGCGCGACCTGCTCGGCGAGCGTGCGCACCGTCCCCTCGGCACTGCGCGTCTGGTCGCCGATGTACACCGGTGCGAGCGCGGCGCCGTCGCCCAGCCGCGCGCGCTTGGCGCGCTGCACCGCGCGGCTGATGCCGCCGAGCGTGTCGAAGTAGGTGTCGATCGTCGTGACGCCGAGCTCGACCGAGTCGAGGTTCTGGTACGCGAGCTGCACGCCGGCGAGCACGCTCTGCAGCAGCGCCGGCTGCTGGCGCGGGCGGCCGCTGCGGCCGTACGCGAAGCCCTTGCGGCGGCTGAAGGTCTCGGCGAGTTCGTCCTCGTCGTTCCAGCGGCCGTTGTCGACGAGGAAGTTGACGTTCGAGCCGTAGGCCCCCTCGGCGTTGCCGAACACGCGCAGGCTCGCCGTCTCGAGGTCACAGCCGTGCTCGGCCTGGTACGCCAGCGCGTGCTTGCGCACGAAGTTGAGGTGTGCCGGTTCGTCGGCCGCCGCCGCGAGGTACGCAGCCTCGGCCAGCAGGCGGGTCTGCAGTGGCAGCAGGTCGCGGAAGATGCCCGACAGCGTGATGACGACGTCGATGCGCGGGCGCCCGAGCTGTTCCAGCGGGACCAGCTCGGCGCCGGCCAGCCGCCCGTAACCGTCGAAGCGCGGGCGCGCGCCGACGAGGGCCAGCGCCTGCGCGATCGGCGCGCCTTCGGTCTTCAGGTTGTCGGTGCCCCACAGCACGAGTGCGACCGACTCGGGCAGCGCGTGGCCGTCGGCGGCGTGGCGGTCGAGCAGGCGCTGCGCCTGCCGCGCGCCGTCCCGGATCGCATAGGCGCTCGGGATGCGGAACGGGTCGAAGCCGTGCAGGTTGCGGCCGGTCGGCAGGATCTGCGGCGTGCGCAGCAGGTCGCCGCCGGGCGCGGGACGCACGAAGCGGCCGTCGAGCGCGCGCAGGATGCCGTCGATCTCGTGGTCCTCGGCGAGCAGCCTGGCGCTGTCGGCGAGCGAGCGCAGCACGTCGAGCGTGACGTCGCTGCCGGCGGCCAGCGCGAGGGCGTCTTCCGGGCTGTGACCGTCGACGAGGGCCTCGACGGCGGCGCGCGGCGGGCGCGCACCGTGCGCGGCCGCGGCCAGCGCGAGCAGCATGTCGACGCGTTCGGCGGCGCTGGGCACGCGGCCGACGACGTGCAGCCCGTGCGGGATCAGCGTGACCTCGAGCTCGAACACCTGCTGCGCGAGCTGCGCGACGCGCGCCTCGGCGTCATCGTCCCACGTCGGCTCGGCGGCGGCCATCTCGAGCTCGGCCGCCTGCGCCTGGATCAGCAGCGCGAGCTCGCGCCGCTCGTGGCTGGTGTCGGGCGGCAGCGCGCGCCAGCGCTCGATCGAGGCCTTCAGGTCGACGAGCCCCCGGTAGAGCCCGGCCTGCGCGACGGGCGGCGTCAGATAGCTCACCAGCGTCGCGGCGGCGCGGCGCTTGGCGATCGTGCCTTCGCTCGGGTTGTTCGACGCGTACAGGTACACGTTGGGCAGGTCGCCGATCAGCCGCTCGGGCCAGCACGAGCCCGACAGGCCGCACTGCTTGCCGGGCATGAACTCGAGCGCGCCGTGCGTGCCGAAGTGCAGCACGGCGTCGGCCTTGAAGTCCTCGCGCAGCCAGCGGTAGAACGCGCTGAATGCGTGCGTCGGCGCGAAGCCGCGCTCGAACAGCAGCCGCATCGGGTCGCCCTCGTAGCCCATCGCCGGCTGGATACCGACGAACACGTGGCCGAAGCGCTCGCCGAGGATCCAGATCGAGCGCCCGTCGCTGAGCTGGCGCCCCGGCGCCGGGCCCCACTGCGCTTCGATCTCCTTGAGCCACTTCTCGCGCCGCACGTGCTCGTCGGCCGCGATGCGCGCGTGCACGTTGGCCGGCGCGCCGAACTGCTCGGCATTGCCGTGGATGATGCGCTCGCGCAGCGCGTCGACGCTGGGCGGCAAGTCGACGACGTAGCCGCGTTCGCGCATTGCCGCCAGCGTGTTGTAGAGCGACTCGAACACGCCGAGGAACGCCGCGGTGCCGGTGTTGCCGGCGTTGGGCGGGAAGTTGAACAGCACGCAGGCGACCTTGCGCTGCGCGCGATCGCCGCGGCGCAGGTCGACGAGGCGCGCGATGCGCGCGGCAAGCGCATCGGCGCGCTCGCTGCAGACCTGCATGTCGTGGGTGCCGTCCACGTCGTCGAAGGTGCAGCCCTTGGCGCAGCCGGTGCAGCGCGTGTGGCCGGCGTCGGCGCGGCCGCCGAACACCATCGGGCTCGTCGAGCCGTCGAGCTCGGGAATCGCGACCATCATCGTCGCCTCGACCGGCATCAGGCCGCGCTGCGACGCGCCCCACTGCTGCAGCGTCTGGAACTCGACCGGCGCCACCGAGACGTAGGGCACGTCGAGCTTCGCGAGCGTCTCCTCGGCGGCGTGCGCGTCGTTGTACGCCGGGCCGCCGACGAGCGAGAAACCGGTGAGCGACAGCAGCGCGTCGATGACGGGCTGGCCGTCTTGCAGGAAGAAGCGCTCGATCGCCGGGCGTGCGTCGAGGCCGCTGGCGAACGCCGGGATGACGCGCAGTCCGCGCGCCTCGAGCGCGGTGATCACGCCGTCGTAGTGCGCGCTGTTGCCCGCCAGCAGGTACGAGCGCATCACGAGCACGCCCACCGTGCCGCGCTTGCCGCTCGTGGCCACGCGCGGCAGCGCCGCGACGCTGTCGGCGAGCCGCCCGTCGAGGCGCGGGTGGTAGACGCCGACCTCGGGGTACTCGACCGGCGGCTGCGGCTTCGCCACGCCGTGCAGCGCGCGCCGCGGCCCGGCGGCGTAGCGGTCGACGAGGTAGTGCACGAGGTGCGCCATGTTCTCCTCGGAGCCCGCGAGCCAGTACTGCAGGGTGAGGAAATAGGCGCGCACGTCCTGCGCCGGGCCGGGGATGAAGCGCAGCAGCTGCGGCACGCGGCGCAGCATCGCCATCTGGCGCGCGCCGGCGCTCGCCGACGCCGCGCCGTCCTTGCCGCCGCCGGCCTTGCCGCGCAGCTTCTTGAGCATCGCCATCAGCGGGCTCGCCGGCGCCGACATGTCGAACTTGCCCATGCGCGTGAGCCTGGCGACCTCGCCGGCGCACATCGCGCACACCATCGCGTCGCAGTGGTCGCGCCGGGCCTGCAGGGCGGGCAGCAGCGGCAGGAAGTGCTCCTCCATGAACAGCATCGTGACGATCACGATGTCGGCGTGTGCGATGTCGTCGCGGCAGCGCTCGAGCGCTTCGGGGTCGTCGCCCCACTCGGCGGCGGCGTGCACCGTGAAGTGCAGCCCTGGCAGCAGCTTCGCGAGACGCCGCTGCGCGCGCGCGGCGGCACCGACGATGTGGCTGTCCATCGTCACCAGCACGACACGGGTGTCGACCGCGCCGCTCGACGCGCCGGGCTCAGCGCTGGCTGAAGTGCGCTTTGGCGTCATAAAGGGTGTCGATCGTGATGGTGGTGAGACCGCGTTCGAGCGCGAAGCGCTCGGTGTTGCGCTTGGCCTTGCCACGGACGAAGAACGGGATCTTCTTCAGCTCGCACTCGGCGTCGGCGGTCCAGGCCGCGACGCCGGCGGCGTCGCTCGCAGGCGCCGTGGCCGGCGTTGCCTCGACGCTGGCGACCGTGGGTGGCGTGGCGGCTGCGGCGGCGGCCGGCTCGGCGCGCGGCGGGGCCGGGCGGCCGAGGTGCGACGGCGCGGCGTCCTCGTGGAACTCGAAGTCGCCGCGGAACATGCCGATCAGGTGCTCCTCGAGCCCCATCATCAGCGGGTGCACCCAGGTGTCGAACAACACGTTCGCGCCTTCGAAGCCCATCTGCGGCGAGTACCGGGCCGGGAAGTCCTGCACGTGCACCGGCGCCGAGATCACGGCGCAGGGGATGCCCAGGCGCTTGGCGATGTGGCGCTCCATCTGCGTGCCGAGCACGAGCTCGGGCTGCAGCTCGGCGACCCGGGCCTCGACCTCGAGGTAGTCGTCGGTGATCAGCGGCTCGACGCCGTACAGCGCCGCGGCGGCGCGGATCTCGCGCGCGAACTCGCGGCCGTAGGTGCCCAGGCCGACGACGGTGAAGCCCATCTCGCGTGCCGCGACGCGCGCGGCGGCCACCGCGTGCGTCGCGTCGCCGAAGACGAACACGCGCTTGCCGGTGAGGTAGGTCGAGTCGACCGACTTCGAGTACCACGGCGCGCGCGACGCCGAGGCGTCGGCGAGCACGGCCGAGGCGTCGACGCCGGCGAGCTGCGCGACCTCGGCGACGAACTCGCGCGTCGCCCCGAACCCGATTGGCACCGTCTTCGTCGCCGGCTGGCCGAACGTGCGCTGCAGCCACTGCGCCGCGGTGTGTGCGACCTCGGGGTAGAGCACGACGTTGAAGTCGGCGTCGCCGAGGCGCGCGAAGTCGGCCGGCGTCGCGCCCATCGGCGCGACGACGTTGACGTCGACGCCCAGGCGCGCGAGCAGCTTAGTGATCTCGGCGACGTCGTCGCGGTGCCGGAAGCCCAGCGCCGTCGGCCCGAGCAGGTTACAGCGCGGCCGCGTGCCGGGTGCGCGCGCCGGGCGCGTCGCGCCCTTGGGCTCGGCCGGGCCGGCCAGCGCGCGCACCAGCTGGTAGAACGTCTCGGCGGCGCCCCAGTTCTCCTTGCGCTGGTAGCTCGGCAGCTCGAGCGCCACCACCGGCACCGGCAGGTCGAGTGCCTTCGCGAGGCCGCCGGGGTCGTCCTGGATCAGCTCGGCGGTGCACGACGCGCCGACGATCATCGCCTGCGGGCGGAAGCGCTCGAACGCCTCGCGCGCGGAGGTCTTGAACAGCTCGGCGGTGTCGCTGCCGAGGTCGCGCGCCTGGAACGTCGTGTACGTGACCGGCGGGCGCTCGGCGCGGCGCTCGATCATCGTGAACAGCAGGTCGGCGTAGGTGTCGCCCTGCGGGGCGTGCAGCACGTAGTGCAGGCCCTTCATGCCGGTGGCCACGCGCATCGCGCCGACGTGCGGCGGGCCTTCGTAGGTCCAGACGGTGAGCTGCATCGCGTTTGCCCCTACGCCGCGGCCAGCAGGTCGCGCCGCACGAGCGGGCGCGTGAACAGTTCGGCGAGGTCGCCGGCCTGGTCGTAGCCGTGGATCGGCGTGAACACGAGCTCGATCGCCCACTTCGTCGTCATCCCCTCGGCCTCGAGCGGGTTCGCGAGGCCGAGCCCGCAGACGACGAGGTCGGGCCGCGCCGCGCGGCAGCGGTCGAGCTGGCGCTCGACGTCCTGGCCTTCCGACAGCGCGGTGCCGGCAGGCAGCCATGCGAGTTCGTCGGCGAGGTGCTGGCGGTGCAGGTACGGCGTGCCGACCTCGACGAGCTGCATGCCGAGCTCGCGCGCGAGGAAGCGCGCGAGCGGCACCTCGAGCTGCGAGTCGGGGAAGAAGAAGATGCGCTTGCCCTCGAGCCATGGGCGGTGGCGCGCCAGCGCCGCCGCGGCGCGCTCGCGGCCGGGTGCCGTCACGCGCTCAAAGCGCTCGGCGCCGACGCCGAACGGATGCGCCGCCGCGCGCAGCCACGCCGTCGTGCCTTCGATGCCGAGCGGGAAGGGCGCCGCCAGCCGCTGCGAGCCGCGCGCCTCGAGCACGCGCGCGGTGTCGGCGAGGAACGGCTGCGCCAGCAGGAAGCGCGTGTTCGGGCCGACGGCCGGCAGCTCGCCCGAACGGCGCGGCGGGAAGAAGCGCACCGGCCCGACGTCGAGCTGCGCGAACAGGCGCGCGAACTGGTCCTCGACGACGTCGGCGAGGGTGCCGACGACGAGCAGCGACGGCGCCGCGCCGGCAGCCTCGGCCGGCAGCTCGGCGGCCAGCGCCGCGAGGCAGGCGTCCTCGCCCTGCGTGAACGTCGTCTCGATCCCGCTGCCGGAGTAGTTCAGCACGCGCACGGCCGGCGCGAACCGAGCGTTCAGGCGCTGCGCCGCGCGCGACAGGTCGAGCTTGATGACTTCCGACGGGCACGAGCCGACGAGGAACAGCAACCGGATGTCGGGCCGGCGCTCGAGCAGGCGCGCGACGACGCGGTCGAGTTCGGCGTTGCAGTCGGCGAGCCCCGCGAGGTCGCGCTCGTCGATGATCGCGGTGCCGAAGCGCGGCTCGGCGAAGATCATCACGCCGGCGGCGGACTGCATCAGGTGCGCGCAGGTGCGCGAGCCGACGATGAGGAAGAACGCGTCCTGGATCTTGCGGTGCAGCCAGATGATGCCGGTCAGGCCGCAGAACACCTCGCGCTGGCCGCGCTCGCGCAGCACGGGGGCGTCGACGCAGCCGTCGCCCACGGGTTGCAGCGCGATCACGGCGCTCACGTGCCCGCTCCCGCGGTGCCGAATCGGCGCTGCTGCGCCTCACGCTCGTGCTGCTCGCGTGCGTGCTCGAGGCGCGCCATGCGCAGCTTGAGCAAGAACTGCGTCGCGTTGGTCACGTAGGCGGCGTAGGCCGAGAGCGCGAGCGCCATCTGCTGCATCGGCGAGAGCGAGCCGGTGGCGAGCGCGACGAGGTAGGTCGTGTGCAGCGCGAGCACGAGCATGCTGAACACGTCTTCCCAGTAGAAGGCCGGCGCGAACAGATAGCGCCCGAACACGACCTTCTCCCAGATGCAGCCGGTGACCATGATCGCGTACAGCAGCATCGTCTTGACGACGATCGACCACGTGGCGGCCGCATAGCCCTCGCCGGTGGCGACGAAGCGCAGCACCAGCGCGAGGCTGACCAGGAAGACGGCGAACTGCACCGGCGCCAAGATGCCTTGGACGACGGTCCAGCGGCTTTCGTCACGCCGGCGGCGCTCCTCGGCGGTGTACAGGGTCCGCGCAACGGCTGCTCGGGGCCTGGCTCGTGCCATCGACTTCCTCGTCGGGCGAGACGATCACCCGCGGGGTCGAATCTAGACCGGCACCCGCAGACTGTCAATCAGGCTAGACGTAAAGACACGTTGACAGACGCGGCGGGATTGCCGATGATGCTTCGAACCGGTGGAACCGGCATGGGGCAGTCGATGCCATGCGGATCCGCGCGGCAGGGGCAGTGGCTCGACTCCCGGCGGGCGGAGGGTCGTGCCGGTTGACTGCGTGCCGGGTCGCCTGTAGAAACGCACGGAGCGCGGACGGTGAGCACGGCGGGTGAGATCACAGACCGAGCTGTCCATCGCAAGCGTCTCGGGAGCGCGTTTCGTTCGCGTGCCAAGGCGTGGCCGGCACGGTTGGCAGGGGCGCTGCTCTCGTACTTCGCACGGAGGGAGCAGATGGAACGTTCGGTTCGAGGCGCACCTCCCGCACAGAGGCAAACCGACGCAGACGGCGGCCCGGGCGATCAGGGTGCGGTGGCCGCCGAGGGATCCGCCGCCGTGCCTGGTCCGCACGCGCCGTCAGACGCGGACCGGCGCCTGGCGCGGCTCGCGCAGGCGATCGAGCACGAGATCATCCCGCGCCTGATGATGGCGCACCGCGGTGCGCCGACGTGCCCGACGGTCGCGCTCGACGGTCCGGCGCTCGGCGCCCACGACGTCGAGGAGTTCGCGCGCCTCGTGCTCGAGTCGGACGAGGATGCCGCGCAGGCCTGTGTCGAGACGCTGCTGGCGCGCGGGGTGGCGGTCGAGGCCGTCTTTCACGACCTGCTGGCACCCACCGCCCGCCACCTCGGCGAGTTGTGGAACCAGGACTTGTGCGACTTCACCGAGGTGACGCTCGGGCTCGGGCGGCTGCAGCGTGTGCTTCGCGAGACGAGTGCGCAGCTCGCGCAGCCCGCCGCAGCCGGCGCGGCACGCGAGCTCGACCGTCGCATCCTGCTGCTGCCCAGCCCGGGCGAGCAGCACACCTTCGGGCTCGTGATGGCCGCCGAGTTCTTCCGCCGTGCCGGCTGGGACGTCGCCGGTGGTCCGTGGGAGAACGGCGAAGACGCTGCGACGCTGGTGGGCAGCGAGTGGTACGACGTCGTCGGCTTCTCGCTCGGACACGACGGCCACGTCGATCGGCTGGCCGAGTGCATCGCGGCGGTGCGGCAGGCCAGCCGCAACGGCCACGTCGTGATCATGGTCGGCGGGCCGCTGCTCGGCCAACAGCCCGAGATCGTGCAGCGCGTGGGCGCCGACCTGTATGCCGCCGACGGACGTCACGCGCCGGCGATGGCCGAGCGAATCGTCAGCCGCCATGGAATGCAAAATTAGTCATTTGGAGTTGCTGAACCCCCGACTGCCGAGGAACTGAAGATGTCGCAGCGCGGACGAAAGTCCACCTCATGAAAGCTTTCGACGCGCCCGCCCATGCCCTCGGTGACCTCGATGCCACCGCTGCCGCCGCCATCATCGCCGCCGCGGCCGACATCGCGCTGATCCTCGACGACGACGGCGTGATCGTCGACGTCGCTTGCTCCGGCGAGGGGCTCGACGTCGACTGCCGTGCCTGGATCGGCAAGCCTTGGGCGCAGACCGTCACGGCCGAGAGCCGGCCGAAAGTCGAGGCGCTGCTGGCGGAGTCGGCGGCGGCGCGCACGGCACCGAAGTGGCGCCACATCAACCACCCGCAGGCCGGCGGCGCGCCCGACCTGCCGCTGATGTACACCGCGGTGGCGCTGCCGCGCGGTGGCGCGCGCGCCGCGGCCGTCGGGCGGCGCGTGGCATTCGCACGCGACCTGCGCGCCAACGTCGCGCTGCAGCAGCGCCTGGTCAAGGCGCAGCAGACGATGGAGCGCGACTACTGGCGCCTGCGTCACATGGAGACGCGCTACCGGCTGCTGTTTCAGGTCGCCTCGGAGGCCGTGCTGATCCTCGACGCGTCGACGCTGCGCCTCGAAGAGGCCAACCCGGCCGCCAGCCGGCTGTTCGGCGATGCGCTGCGCCGCTCGGGCTGGACGCTGCCGGAGAGTTTCGAGCCCGAGACGGCGGCCACGCTGCAAGCGACGCTGGCCGCCGTGCGGGCCACCGGCCGCGGCGACCAGCAGCGTGCGCGCCTGGCCGACGGGCGCGAAGTGCTGGTGTCGCTGTCGCTGTTCCGCCAGGAGAAGACCTCGCACTTCCTCGTGCGCGTGTCGCCGACGGCCAACGCCGGCGCCGCGCCCGAGGACGAGGGTCACCTGATGCTCGCGCGCCTGATGGAAGTCGCGCCCGACGCCTTCGTGATCACCGACGCCGACGGCCGCGTGCTGAGCGCCAACCGCGCTTTCCTCGACCTGGCGCAGCTCAACAGCGAGGAGCAGGCGCGCGGGCAGCTGCTGGGCACCTGGCTCGGGCGCACCGGCGTCGAGATGAGCGTGCTGATCACGACGCTGCGCAGCAGCGGCGTCGTGCGCCTGTTTGCAACGCAGCTGCGCGGCGCCGTGGGCTCGACCGTCGAGGTCGAGGTCTCGGCGGTCGCGGTCGAAGGGGTCGACCCCCCCTGCCTGGGTTTCGTGATCCGCGACGTCGGTCTGCGTCTGCCGGCCGGTGGCGCCGAAGGGCGCGCCGCGCGCGAGCTGCCACGGTCGGTCGGGCAGATGACCGAGCTCGTCGGGCGCGTGCCGCTCAAGGAGATCGTGCGCGACACGACCGACCTGATCGAGCAGCTGTGCATCGAGGCGGCGCTGCAGCTGACCAACGACAACCGCGCCTCGGCGGCCGAGATGCTCGGGCTGTCGCGCCAGAGTCTGTACGTCAAGATGCGGCGCTACGAACTCGGCGACCTGACCTCCGACAGCGAGGAATAGCCGCGCGGCGGCGGCCCGGCGCGCGCCGTCCGTCTGGCCACCTTGACGCGGCGTCAGCGGAAGTGTCAACAATGGTTGACGCTCTGTGTTGTCAGCGTCAAGATCGAGGCGATGCCGTTTCCCGTCCCGTCGGCCGTTGTCCAGCTTCTCAAGCCCATCACCTGGTTCCCGCCGATGTGGGCCTTCGGCTGCGGCGTGGTGGCCTCGGGCGTGCCTGCGCAGGGGCGATGGGGACTGATCGTGATCGGCGTCGTGCTCGCCGGGCCGCTGGTGTGCGGCACGAGCCAGGCCGTCAACGACTGGTTCGACCGCCACGTCGACGCGATCAACGAGCCGCAGCGCCCGATTCCGTCGGGCCGTGTCCCGGGGCGCTGGGGCCTGTACATCGCGCTCCTGTGGACCGGCCTGTCGCTCGCGGTGGCCACGCTGCTGGGGCCTTGGGGCTTCGCGGCAGCCGTGCTCGGGCTGTTGCTGGCCTGGATGTACAGCATGCCGCCGTTTCGGCTGAAGAACAACGGCTGGTGGGGCAACGCCGCGTGCGCGGTGTCGTATGAGGGGCTGGCGTGGTTCACCGGCTCGGCCGTGATGGCCGGCGGCGCGATGCCGCACCCGCACTCGATCGTGCTCGCCGCGCTGTACAGCGCCGGCGCGCACGGCATCATGACGCTCAACGACTTCAAGGCCATCGAGGGCGACCGCCAGATGGGCGTGCAGTCGCTGCCGGTGCGCCTGGGCGTGATGGGCGCGGCCAAGGTCGCGTGCTGGTTCATGGCGCTGGCGCAGCTGGCCGTCGTGCTGCTGCTGATCGGCTGGGGACACACCGGCCACGCACTCGCGGTCGGCGGCCTGCTGCTGCTGCAGCTGGCGCTGATGGACCGCTTCCTCGACGACCCGCGCCGCCACGCCGTGGCGTACAGCGGCCTGGGCGTGACGCTGTACGTGATCGGCATGCTCGCGAGCGCGTTCGCGCTGCGCTCGGGCGGCGGGAGCTGACGTGACGCCGCTGGGCTGGCTCGGCATCGTGCGCCTGGGGCTGGTGCAGCTGTCGCTGGGCGCCGTCGTCGTGCTGACGACGTCGACGCTCAACCGCGTGATGGTCGTCGAGCTGGCGCTGCCGGCGCTGCTGCCCGGGCTGCTCGTCGTGCTGCACCACCTGCTGCAGATGCTGCGCCCGCGCATGGGCTACGGCTGCGACGTCGGCGGGCGGCGCACGCCGTGGATCGTCGGCGGCATGGCGGTGCTGGCCGCCGGCGGCTTCCTCGCCGCCGTCGCGGTGGCATGGATGGGCACCGACCGCACGGCCGGCATCGCGCTGGCGGTGCTCGCGTTTGCACTGATCGGCGTCGGCGTCAGCGCCGCGGGCACGTCGCTGCTCGTGCTGCTGGCCAAGCGCGTCGACGCGGCGCGGCGCGCGCCGGCGGCCACCGTCGTGTGGGTGATGATGATCGTCGGCTTCGCGCTCACCGCCGGCGTGGCCGGCAAGCTGCTCGACCCGTACTCGCCCGCGCGGCTGCTGGCCGTCAGCGGCGGCGTGTCGCTCGCGGCGCTGGTCGTCACGCTGCTCGCGCTGGCCGGCGTCGAGGGCCATGGCGTCGACGCGGCGACGGCGGCCTTCGCGCCGCGCGAGCGGGCCGACTTCCGTACCGCGCTCGCGCAGGTGTGGGCCGAGCCGGCGGCGCGGCGCTTCACGGTGTTCGTCTTCGTCTCGATGCTCGCGTTCAGCGCGCAGGACCTGATCCTCGAGCCGTTCGCGGGGCTCGTGTTCGGCTTCACGCCCGGTGAGTCGACGCAGCTGTCGGGCGTGCAGCACGGTGGCGTGCTGCTCGGCATGGTCGTCGTCGCGCTGGCCGGCGGGCCGCTCGGGCAGCGTCACCTGCCGGCGTGGCTGGCCTCGCTGCGCTTGTGGACGGTCGGCGGCTGCCTCGTGTCGGGTGCGGCGCTGCTTGGGCTCGTCGTCGGCGGCGTCGCGGGCCCGGGCTGGCCGCTGCGCCTGAACGTGTTCGTGCTCGGCGTGGCAAACGGTGCGTTCTCGATCGCCGCGATCGCGTCGATGATGCGCATGGCCGGCGACGGCCGGGCGCAGCGCGAGGGCACGCGCATGGGGCTGTGGGGCGCCGCGCAGGCGATCGCGTTCGGCCTCGGCGGGCTGGCCGGCGCAGGCGCGAGCGACGCGATGCGCTGGCTCGTCGGCTCGCCGGCGTCGGCGTACGGGGCCGTGTTCTTCGCCGAGGCGCTGCTGTTCGGCATCGCCGCGGCGCTCGCGTGGCGCGTCGGCCGGCCCGCCGCCACGGTGACGGGGCCGGCGCCGGCCCGGCTGGCGGCGGCCGGCATCGACAGGAGCTAGCAGCATGGATGCGAACGAAACCTTCGATGCCGTCGTCGTCGGCGGTGGACCGGCCGGCGCGACGGCGGCGCACGAGCTCGCGCGGGCCGGACGGCGCGTGCTGCTGCTCGACCGTGCCGGGCGCATCAAGCCGTGCGGCGGCGCGATCCCGCCGCGGCTGATCCGCGACTTCGCGATCCCCGACGAGCTGCTGGTGGCCAAGGCGCGCTCGGCGCGGATGGTGTCGCCGAGCGACGCGCGCGTCGACATCCCGATCGACAACGGCTTCGTCGGCATGGTCGACCGCGAGGTGTTCGACGAGTGGCTGCGCCGGCGCGCCGCCACGGCGGGCGCCGTGCGCGTGACGGGGACCTTCGAGCGTCTGGATCGCGACGCCGACGGCACCGCCGTCGTGCGCTTTCGCCAGCGCGTCGGCGCGAAGGACGAGACGGTGCCGGCCTTCGTGCGCACGCGGGCCGTGATCGGCGCCGATGGCGCGAAGTCGGCCGTGGCGCGCCAGGCGCTGCCCGACGTCGCCGAGAAGACGACGTACGTCTCGGCGTACCACGAGATCGTGCGCAAGCCCGACGTGCCGCCCGACGGCTACGACGGTTCGCGCTGCGACGTCGTCTACCGCGGCTCGCTGTCGCCCGACTTCTACGGCTGGGTGTTCCCGCACGGCGAGACGCTGTCGATCGGCACCGGCAGCGCCGAGAAGGGCTTCTCGCTGCGCGGCGCGGTGGCCACGCTGCGCGAGGCCTCGGGCCTGGCCGGCGCCGAGACGCTGCGCCGCGAGGGGGCGCCGATTCCGCTGAAGCCGCTGCCGCGCTGGGACAACGGCCGCGACGTCGTGCTCGCCGGCGACGCCGCCGGCGTCGTCGCGCCGGCGTCGGGCGAGGGCATCTACTACGCGATGTTCGGTGGCCAGCTCGCCGCGCAGGCCGTCGACGAGATGCTCGCCACCGGCGACGCGCGCGCGCTGGCGCAGGCGCGCAAGCGCTTCATGAAGGCGCACGGGCGCGTGTTCTGGGTGCTGGGCATCATGCAGCACTTCTGGTACTCGTCGGACAAGCGGCGCGAGCGCTTCGTCAGCATCTGCAAGGACAAGGACGTGCAGACGCTGACTTTCGACGCCTACATGAACAAGCAGCTGGTGCGCAAGAAGCCGATGGCGCACGTGCGTATCTTCTTCAAGGACATGGCGCACCTTCTCGGCCTGGCGCGGGTATGACGGTGCGCGGGCGCTGGAAGCCGGTCGCGGTGGCCGCCGCCGCGGCCGTCGCGGTGGCGGTGCTCGGCGCGATCAGCACCGACCTCGGCGACTGGTACTACGCGCTGCACCAGCCGGCGTGGAAGCCACCCGACTGGGCCTTCGGGCCGGCGTGGACGCTGATCTTCTCGCTGAGCGCGGTGGCCGGCGTGTGGGCGTGGCACGACGCGCCCGGCTGTGCAGCGCGCGAGTGGCTGCTGGCGCTGTTCGCGCTCAATGGCTTCCTCAACGTGCTGTGGAGCCTGCTGTACTTCCGCCTGCGCCGCCCCGACTGGGCACTCGTCGAAGTCGTCTTCCTGTGGCTGAGCGTCGCGCTGCTGATCGGCGTGCTCGGCCGCTACAGCCGCCGCGCGGCTTGGATGCTGGTGCCGTACCTGGTCTGGGTCGCGTACGCCGGCGCGCTGAACGGGGCGACGGTGTCGCTCAACGCGCCGTTCGGGGGCTGAGCGGTGAACGACATCGCCGCCTTCGCGCCCCGGCTGGTCGATGCCATCGTCGTGCTCGCGGTCGTCGAGGGGCTGGCGCTGGCGCTGTACCACCGCGCCACTGGCCGCGGGCTGGCGCCGCGCGACTACGCGTGGCACCTGCTTTCGGGCCTCGCGCTGATGCTCGCGCTGCGCCGCAGCGTCGGCGACGGCTTCGACGCCGTCGCACTCGCGTGGCTCGCCGCCGCCGGCGCGCTGCACGCCGTCGAGCTGCGCCGGCGCTGGCTACAGCGGCGCGCGGCGGCACTGCGATGACATACTGACCCGGTCACTCGCCGTCGCAGCCCATGGCCATCCCGTTTCCTTTTTCCGCCATCGTCGGCCAGGACGAGATGAAGCTCGCGATCCTGATCGCCGCCGTCGACCCGAGCGTCGGCGGCGTGCTCGTCTTCGGCGACCGCGGCACCGGCAAGAGCACCGCGGTGCGCGCGCTCGCGGCGCTGCTGCCGCCGATGGTCGCCGTCGCCGGCTGCCGCTGGCACTGCGATCCGGCCGACACGACGCACCGCTGCGACGACTGCCCCAGGCTCAAGGACAAGGGCAAGCCGAAGACCGAGCGCATCCCGGTGCCGGTCGTCGACCTGCCTTTGGGCGCCACCGAGGACCGCGTCGTCGGCGCGCTCGACCTCGAGCGCGCGCTCGCGCAGGGCGTCAAGGCGTTCGAGCCGGGGCTGCTCGCGCGCGCGCACCGCGGCTTCCTCTACATCGACGAGGTCAACCTGCTCGAGGACCACCTCGTGGACCTGCTGATCGACGTCGCGGCGTCGGGCGAGAACGTCGTCGAGCGCGAGGGCCTGAGCGTGCGCCACCCGGCGCGCTTCGTGCTGGTCGGCAGCGGCAACCCGGAGGAGGGCGAACTGCGCCCGCAACTGCTCGACCGCTTCGGCCTGTCGGTCGAGGTGCGCACGCCCACCGACCTCGCGACGCGCGTGCAGGTCGTGCGCCGGCGCGACGACTTCGAGCGCGACCCGGCGGCGTTCGCCGCCGCGTGGAAGAAGGAAGAGGACAAGCTGCGCCGGCGCATCGTCGGCGCGCGCGAGCGGCTGGCCCAGGTCAAGGTCGGCGACGCCGCGCTCGAGCGCGCCGCGCAGCTGTGCATGGCGCTCGGCACCGACGGCCTGCGCGGCGAGCTGACGCTGATCCGCGCCGCGCGCGCGCTCGCCGCGCTCGACGGCGACACCGAGGTCGGCGACGCGCACCTCAAGCGCGTCGCGCCGCCGGCGCTGCGCCACCGCCTGCGCCGCGACCCGCTCGACGACACCGGCTCGTCGACGCGCGTCGAGCGCGCGGTGGCCGAGCTCTTCGAGCCCGCGCCGGCCGCGACATGAGCGCCGTGCCGGCGTCGGCGTCGCCGCCGGACCCGGCGGCGGTCGAGGCGCAGCGCGTCGACGCGCTCGCCGCGGCCGCGCTGCTCGCCGTCGATCCGGCCGGTCTCGGCGGCGCCGTGCTGCGCGCGCCGGCCGGCCCGGCGCGCGACGACTGGCTCGCGGCGCTGCGTGCGCTGCTGCCGGCCGACGCCCCGGTGCGGCGCGTGCCGTTGGGCATCGCCGACGACCGGCTGCTCGGCGGCCTCGACCTCGCCGCGACGCTGGCCGCCGGGCGCCCGGTCGCGCAGCGCGGCGTGCTGGCCGACGCCGACGGCGGCATCGCCGTGCTCGCGATGGCCGAGCGGCTCGGCGCCGACACCGCGGCGCGCGTCGCCGCCGTGCTCGACCACGGCGAGGTGACAGTGCAGCGCGAAGGGCTGTCGCTCGCGCGCGCGGCGCGCATCGGCGTCGTCGCGCTCGACGAAGGGCTCACCGACGACGAGCGCACGCCGGCGGCGTTGCGCGAACGGCTGGCGTTCGCGCCGGCGCTGCCGCCGCGCTCGCCGCGCGACGACGCGCTGCCGCTGCCGTGGACCCGTGACGATATCGGCGCGGCGCGCGCGCGGCTGTCGCGCGTGCGGGTCGGCGACGACGTCGTGCAGGCGCTGTGCGCGGCGGCGCTGGCGCTGGGCGTCGACTCGGTGCGTGCGCCGCTGCTCGCGGTGCGCGCCGCGCGCGCCGCCGCGGCGCTGGCCGGGCGCACCGACGCCGACGCCGACGACGCCGCGCTCGCCGCGCGGCTCGTGCTCGCGCACCGCGCGACGCGCCTGCCCGCGCCACCGCCCGACGATCTGCCCGACGAGCCGGCCGAGGCCGACGCCGAGCCGCCCCCGCCGCCGCAGGACGCCGCCGAACCCCCGCCGGCCACCGACGACGACGCGCAGCGCGAGCCGCAGGCGCTCGAAGACCGCGTGCTCGACGCCGCCGAAGCGGCGATCCCGCCCGGCCTGCTCGCCGCGCTGCTCAGTGGCGTGATGTCGCGCGACCGCAGCCCGACGGGCGGCCGCGCCGGCGCGCTGAAGCAGGGCCGCCTGCGCGGCCGGCCGGCCGGCGTGCGCCGCGGCGAGCCCCGTGCCGGCGCGCGGCTGAACCTGATCGCGACGCTGCGCACCGCGGCGCCCTGGCAGCCGCTGCGCCGGCGCGAGGCCGGCGCGCGCGACAGCGCCGCGGGCGCGCGGCTGCACGTGCGGCGCGAGGACTTCCACGTCACGCGCTTCAAGCAGCGCAGCGAGACGACGACGCTGTTCGTCGTCGACGCGTCGGGGTCGTCGGCGCTGCACCGGCTCGCCGAAGCGAAGGGCGCGGTCGAGCTGCTGCTGGCCGACTGCTACGTGCGCCGCGACCGGGTCGCCGTGATCGGCTTTCGCGGTGCCGGCGCCGAGCTGCTGCTGCCGCCGACGCGCTCGCTGGTACGCGCGAAGAAGAGCCTCGCCGGGCTGCCCGGCGGCGGCGGCACGCCGCTGGCCGCCGCGATCGACAGTGCCGCCGCGCTCGCCGATGCGGTGCGCCGGCAGGGCGCGACGCCGCTCGTCGTGCTGCTGACCGACGGGCGCGCCAACGTTGCGCGCGACGGCCGCCCGGGCCGGGCGCAGGCGCAGGCCGACGCGCAGGCGGCCGCGGCGCGGCTGCGCGCCACCGGCGTCGGCGTGCTGCTGCTCGACACGTCGCCGCAGCCGCAGCCCACCGCGCAGCAGCTCGCGCTGGCGATGGGCGCGCGCTACCTGCCGCTGCCGCACGCCGACGCGCGCGCGATGTCGGCCGCGGTGCAGCAGGCCGTGCGCGGCGCCGACCCCGTCGGCTGACGCCGTCGGACCCGCGATGGCACGGCTGGACTGGGCGAGCGACGGCCGTGACTGGCCGCTGCGCGAGCACAGCCGCTTCGTCGACGCGGCCGGCATCCGCTGGCACGTGCAGCAGCTCGGCCGCGGCCCGGTGTGGCTGCTGCTGCACGGCACCGGCGCCGCGACGCACTCGTGGCGCGACGTCGCGCCCCGGCTCGCACGCGACGCGACGGTCGTCGCGGTCGACCTGCCGGGTCACGGCTTCACGAGTGCACCGCCGGGCTTCGGGATGTTCTCGGCGGCGTACACGCTGCCCGGCATGGCCGCCGCGCTCGGCGAGCTGCTGCGCGTGCTCGGGGTGCGTCCGCACGGCGTCGTCGGCCACTCGGCCGGCGCCGCGATCGCGGCGCGCATGGTGCTCGACGGGCTCCTCGAGCCGCAGGTCGTTGCGAGCCTCAACGGCGCGCTGCTGCCGCTGCCGGGGCTGGCGGCGTGGCTTTTTCCGCCGATGGCGCGGCTGATGGCGGCCACGCCGGTGGCGGCGCACCTGTTCGCGTGGCGCGCGGCCGACCGGCGCGCGGTGCAGCGGCTGATCGACGGCACCGGCTCGCGGCTCGACGAGCGCGGCGTCGAGCTGTATGCGCGGCTGGTGGCCAACGCGCACCACTGTCACGCGGCGCTGGCGATGATGGCGCAGTGGGACGTCGCGCCGCTGTGGCGCGACCTGCCGCGGCTGGGCGGGCGGCTGCACCTGGGCGTGGGCCGCCGCGACCGCGCCGTGCCGCCTTCGCAGGCGCAGCGCGTGCACCGGCACGTGCCGGGATCGACGCTGACCGAGTGGCCGGCGCTCGGCCACCTGTCGCACGAGGAGGAGCCGGCGCTGACCGTGCGCTGGCTGCACACGCTCGACGGCGCACCGCCGCATGGTGCCCGCGGTGCCCACGCCGCCGCACGCGTCGAGGGCGCGCACCGGCGCGTGGCAACATCGCCGCATGGGGACGACCACCGCTGAGAGCGGCGCCGGCGCGGCGTGCACGATCGACGTGCCGATCGCCGGAATGACCTGTGCGTCGTGCGTGCGCCGCGTCGAGAAGGCGTTGCAGGCCGTCGACGGCGTGCGCGCGGCGAGCGTCAATCTCGCGACCGAGACGGCCGTCGTCGAGACGGCGCCCGGCGGCGTGGATGCCGGGCGGCTGGCCGACGCGGTGCGCCGCGCCGGCTACGACGTACCGACGCGCACCCACACGCTGCGCATCGACGGCATGACTTGTGCGAGCTGCGTTGGCCGCGTCGAGAAGGCGCTCGCGCGCGTGCCGGGCGTGCTGGCGGCGAGCGTCAACCTCGCGACCGAGGCGGCGCAGGTGCAGGCGCTGGCCGGCGTCGACGTGGCGACGCTGCTGGCCGCCGTCGAGCGCGCCGGCTACGGCGCGCGCGCCGCCGACGACACCGACAGCGCCGCCGCCGCAGGCCGCGGTGCCGCGAGCGAGCCCGATGCGCAGCGCCGTCGCGACGCGCTGGCGGTGCTCGCCGCAGCCGTGCTGACGCTGCCGCTCGTGCTGCCGATGGCGCTGATGCCGTTTGGCGTCGACGCGATGCCGCCGGCGTGGCTGCAGTGGCTGCTGGCCACGCCGGTGCAGTTCGTGTTCGGCCGGCGCTTCTACGTCGCCGGCTACAAGGCGGTGCGCGCTGGGGCTGGCAACATGGACCTGCTCGTCGCGCTGGGCACCAGTGCCGCGTACGGGCTGTCGGTGTTCCAGTGGTGGCGCCACGCCGAGCATGGCATGCCGCACCTGTACTTCGAGGCGTCGGCGGCGGTGATCACGCTGGTGCTGCTGGGCAAGTGGCTCGAGGCGCGCGCCAAGCGCCAGGCGACCGACGCGATCCGCGCGCTGCAGGCGCTGCGCCCGCAGCGCGCGCGCGTGCAGCGCGCCGATGGCAGCGAGGTCGAGGTGCCGCTCGCGCAGGTGCGCGTCGGCGACCTCGTGCGTGTGCGCCCCGGCGAGAAGCTCGCCGTCGACGGCGTCGTCGTCGAGGGCCGCACGCACGTCGACGAGTCGCTGCTGACCGGCGAAAGCCTGCCGGTGGCCAAGGGCCCGGGCGACCGCGTGACCGGCGGCGCCGTCAACGGCGAAGGGGCGCTGACGGTGCGCGCGACCGGCGTCGGCGCCGAGAGCACGCTGGCGCGCATCATCCGCCTCGTCGAGTCGGCGCAGGCCGCCAAGGCGCCGATCCAGCGTCTGGTCGACCGGGTGGCTGCGGTGTTCGTGCCGGTGGTGCTGGTCGTCGCGGTGCTCGCGTTCGCCGGCGGCGCGTGGTGGACCGGCGACGCCGAGGGGGCGCTGATCAACGCGGTGTCGGTGCTGGTGATCGCGTGCCCGTGCGCACTCGGGCTGGCGACGCCAGCGGCGATCATGGCCGGCACCGGCGTCGCGGCGCGCCACGGCATCCTGATCAAGGACGCGCAGGCGCTCGAGCTCGCGCATCGCGTGACCCACGTCGCGTTCGACAAGACCGGCACGCTGACCGAAGGCCGGCCGCGGCTGATCGCCGTCGAGGCCGCCGACGCCGGCCGCGAGCGCGAGGTGCTCGGGCTCGCCGCCGCGCTGCAGGCGCGCAGCGAACATCCGCTGGCGCGCGCCGTCGTCGAGCACGCGAAGGCCGAGGGGCTGGCACCGCCGGCGGCCGACGCGGTGCAGGCGCTCGCCGGCCGCGGGGTCGAAGGCCGCGTCGACGGACGGCCACTGTGGCTGGGCAGTTCCCGGCTGCGCGACGAGCGCGCACTCGACGTCGGTGCGCTCGCGGCACGTGCCACCGCGCTGGAGGCCGAGGGGCGCACGCTGGCCTGGCTGGCCGAGGTCGGCGGCGACGGCACGTCGCGCCTGCTCGGTCTGCTGGCGTTCGGCGACCGCCTCAAGCCGACGGCCGCCGACGCCGTCGCGCGGCTGCGTGCGCTCGGCCTGCAGGTGGTGCTGCTCACCGGCGACAACGCCGGCAGTGCGCAGGCCGTCGCGCGCCAGCTCGGCATCGATGCAGTGCGCGCGCAGGTGCTGCCGGCCGACAAGGCGCGCGTCGTCGGCGACCTGAAGGCGGGCGGGGCGACGGTGGCGATGGTCGGCGACGGCATCAACGACGCCCCCGCGCTGGCGGCCGCCGACGTCGGCATCGCGATGGCCACCGGCACCGACGTCGCGATGGAGACGGCCGGCATCACGCTGATGCGCGGCGATCCGCGCCTCGTCGCGGCGGCGATCGAGATCTCGCGCTGCACGACGGCGAAGATCCGCCAGAACCTGTTCTGGGCCTTCGCCTACAACGTGGTCGGCATCCCGCTGGCGGCGTTCGGGCTGCTGAACCCGGTGATCGCCGGCGCGGCGATGGCGATGAGCAGTGTCAGCGTCGTCTCGAACGCGCTGCTGCTGCGCCGGTGGCGTCCGCCAGCCGGGCCGGGCGATGCGACGCCGCCTGCCGCGGCCGGTGGCACGGCGCTGGCCGGTCCGCTCGCGCGCTGACCACGCCGTGCCGCGCGTGCAGGCGGCGCAAAAGAAACGGCCCGCTCACCCGGCGGTGGCGGGCCATGCGGGCGTCGCAGGGCTGCGACGCGACGACACGATCTGGCTTACTTGATCGTCAGCACCCAGGCCGCGAGCGTCTTCGCCTCGGCTTCGCTGACGTTGGCGTTCGGCGGCATCGGCACCGGGCCCCAGACGCCCGAGCCGCCCTTGATGATCTTCTGCGCGAGCTTGTCGACCGCATCCTTCTGGCCGGCGTACTTGGCGGCGACGTCCTTGTAAGCCGGGCCGACGAGTTTCTTGTCGGTCGCGTGGCAGGCCATGCAGTTCTTCGCCTTGGCCAACTCGGCGCTGGCGAACGCGGGGGTGGCGGCGGCGAACAGGCCGGCGACGGCGGTCAGGGCAAGCAGAGTCTTCATGTTTCCTCTCAGCGGTCGATACAAGCGGTTGACGTACGGGTACCGTACGACCTCGACAACGCAATTCTAGGCACGGCGGTTGACGCCCAACCGTGTCGCTGGGAGATCGGCCATGGCCTTCGTGATCGTCGGCGTGCTGTTCATCGTGATGAAAGTGGCGGAACTCGGCCCGGTGGCCGGGTGGTCGTGGTGGCTGGTGCTGTCGCCGTTCCCGCTGGCCGCGCTGTGGTGGTGGTACGCCGACACCTCGGGGCTGACGAAGAAGCGCGAGATCGACAAGATGGAACGGCGCAAGGCCGAGCGCCGGCGCAAGAACATCGTCAACCTCGGCATGGAGGACACCCGCCGGCCGCGCCAGTGAGGCGACGCGCGCGCCGCCGGTACCGTTTTCGGGCGTCCTACCGAGTCTGCGCTAGCGTCACCGCCCGCAGGCCGCGCGGTGATGCCCAGACGCCGCTGCGCCGGGAGTCGACCTGCCCAACCGGCCTGGCGCGCGACGTTCAGCGGCCGTCGAAGCGGTCGAGCACGGCGCCGTGGCTGGCGCTGGCGGCGTTGAACGCGAACTTGGCCAGCACGCCGCGCGTGTAGCGCGCAGCCGGCCGCTGCCACGCGGCACGCCGGCGCGCGATCTCGGCGTCGTCGACGTTGAGCTGCAGCAGCCGGCGATGCGCGTCGATCGTGATGGAGTCGCCTTCCTGCACCAGCGCGATGGTGCCGCCCTCGTAGGCCTCGGGCGCGACGTGGCCGACGACCATGCCCCAGGTGCCGCCCGAGAAGCGCCCGTCGGTGACGAGGCCGACCGATTCGCCGAGCCCCTGGCCGATCAGCGCGCTCGTCGGCGCGAGCATCTCGGGCATGCCGGGGCCGCCCTTGGGGCCGAGGTAGCGCAGCACCATCACGTCGCCGGGCTTGATCTGGCCGCCCATGATCGCGGCGAGCGCCGACTGCTCGTCGTCGAACACGCGCGCCGGCCCGGTGATCACCGGGTTCTTCAGGCCGGTGATCTTGGCCACGCTGCCCTCGGGGCTGAGGTTGCCCTTGAGGATCGCGAGATGGCCCTCGGGGTACAGCGCCTGGTCGATCGGCCGGATCACCTGCTGGTCGGCCGCCAGCGGCGGCACGTCGGCCAGGTTCTCGGCCACCGTCTTGCCGGTGACCGTCATGCAGTCGCCGTGCAGCAGCCCGGCGTCGAGCAGCACCTTCATCACCGCCGGGATGCCGCCGGCGCGGTGCAGGTCGATCGCGAGGTACTTGCCGCTGGGCTTGAGGTCGCAGATCACCGGCACCTTCTGGCGCACGCGCTCGAAGTCGTCGATCGTCCACTCGACGCCGGCCGTGTGCGCGATCGCGAGGAAGTGCAGCACGGCGTTGGTCGAGCCGCCGGTGGCCATGATGACGGCCACCGCGTTCTCGATGCTCCTGCGCGTGACGATGTCGCGCGGCTTGAGGTCCTTCTTGACCGCCTCGACGAGCACCTGTGCGGCGCGGTGCGTCGCGGCGACGATCTCGTCCTCGACGTTGGCCATCGTCGAGCTGCCGGGCAGGCTCATGCCGAGCGCCTCGAAGGCCGAGCTCATCGTGTTGGCGGTGTACATGCCGCCGCACGAGCCGCTGCCGGGGATCGCGCGGCGCTCGATCTGGCAGAAGTCCTCCTCGCTGAGCTTGCCGGCGCTGAACTGGCCCACCGCCTCGAACACGCTGACGATGTTCAGCTCCTGGCCCTTGTAGTGGCCGGGCAGGATCGTGCCGCCGTAGACGAAGATGCCGGGCACGTTGGCGCGCAGCATGCCCATCATCGCGCCGGGCATGTTCTTGTCGCAGCCGCCGATCGTGATCACGCCGTCCATCCACTGGCCGCCGACGCAGGTCTCGACGCAGTCGCTGATGACTTCGCGCGACACCAGCGAGTACTTCATGCCCTCGGTGCCCATCGCCATGCCGTCGCTGATCGTCGGCGTGCCGAACACCTGCGGGTTCGCGCCCGCCATGCGCAGGCCCTCGACCGCCGCGTCGGCGAGCTTCTGCAGCCCCGAGTTGCACGGCGTGATCGTCGAGTGCGCGTTGGCCACGCCGATCATCGGCTTGCCGAAGTCTTCCGGCGCGTAGCCCATGCCGTAGTACATTGAGCGGTTCGGCGCGCGCGCGACGCCTTCGGTGATGTGGGCACTGCGGCGGTTGATCTTCAGCGGTTCGGTCATGGCGGCACCTCGGGGGATGGTCGCGAAGGCAAACGCGCATTCTAGGCGGCGGCCCGTGCGGCAGCGGCCGCGCCGCGTGAGCCGCACACGAGCGCGCTGCTAGCATGCGCGACCATGCTGATGCACCCGCAGTTCGACCCGGTGGCCTTGTCGCTGGGACCCGTGCACATCCACTGGTACGGCCTGACCTACCTCGCGTCGTTCGTGCTGTGCTTCGTGCTCGCGCGCCACCGCGCCGCGCGCGCGCCGTTCGCGTCGGCCGGCTGGACGTCGCGCGACGTCGAGGACCTGCTGTTCTGGGTCGTGATCGGCGTCATCGTCGGCGGGCGCCTGGGCTACGTGCTGTTCTACAAGCCCGGCTACTACGCCGCGAACCCGCTCGAGGCGCTGGCGCTGTGGAAGGGCGGCATGTCGTTCCACGGCGGGCTGCTCGGCGTCATCGCCGCGTTCTTCGGCTACGCGTGGCGGCGCGGCCGGCCGGTGCTCGAGGTGGGCGACCTGGTCGCGCCCGTCGTGCCGGTGGGCCTGGCGCTCGGGCGGCTGGGCAACTTCATCAACGGCGAGCTGTGGGGCCGGGTGGCCGACGCGTCGCTGCCGTGGGCGATGGTGTTCCCGCAGTCGGGCTCGAGCCTGCCGCGGCACCCGTCGCAGCTGTACCAGTTCGCGCTCGAGGGGGTGCTGCTGTTCGTGCTGCTGTGGTGGTATTCGCGCAAGCCGCGGCCGCTGGGGCGCGTGTCGGCGGCGTTCCTCGTCGGCTACGGCGTGCTGCGCTTCATTGCCGAGTACTTCCGCGAGCCCGACAGCTTCCTCGGGCTGCTGGCGCTGAACATGAGCATGGGCCAGTGGCTGTGCGTGCCGATGCTCGTCGTCGGCGCGTGGCTGTGGCTGCGTGCCCCGAAGACAGGCTGAGCCGATGCGACAGGTTTTCCTCGACACCGAGACCACCGGGCTGAGCCCCGAGAACGGCGACCGCATCATCGAGATCGGCTGCGTCGAGTTCGTCAACCGGCGGCCGACCGGGCGCAACCTGCACCACTACCTGAATCCGCAGCGCCCGAACAGCGAAGACGCCGTGCGCATCCACGGCCTGACCGACGAGTTCCTCGCCGACAAGCCGCTGTTCGCCGCCATCGCCGACGAGCTGCTGGCGTACCTGGCCGGTGCCGAAGTCGTGATCCACAACGCCGCGTTCGACGTCGGCTTCCTCGACGAGGAGCTGCGGCGCATCGGACGGGCGCCGCTGCGCGAGCACGTGGCCGGCATCGTCGACACGCTGCAGCTGGCGCGCGAGATGTACCCGGGCAAGTCGAACTCGCTCGACGCGCTGTGCAAGCGCCTCGAGGTCGACAACACCAGCCGCACGCTGCACGGCGCGCTGCTCGACGCCGGACTGCTGGCCGAGGTCTACATCCGCATGACGCGCGGCCAGGAGTCGCTGGTCATCGACGGTCTCGACGGCGAGCAGGCGGCTGCGACGGCCGCGCCGATCGACCTGCGCCGCTTCGAGCTGCCCGTGCTCGCCGCCACCGCCGAGGAGTGCGCCGCCCACGAGGCCGTACTGGCGGACCTGGACAAGGCCAGTGGCGGCAAGACGGTGTGGCGCAGCGCCGTGGCATAATCTGCGCCTTGCCGGAACACGGCCCACACCGCATTCCGGGCAGTTAGCTCAGCGGTAGAGCACTGCCTTCACACGGCAGGGGTCGCAGGTTCGAACCCTGCACTGCCCACCAAGACCCAACCCCGCAAGTCTTCGGCTTGCGGGGTTTCTTGTTTTCCCCCGCGCCCCGACCCGTCCCGCCTGCACCCGCGCGGGCGGCGCAAAGCGACGACTCTTGCGCCAGATTCGAGACCGTGGACTCCATGCCCCGCGAGGCACCCGCACCCCGGAGTCCACATCGCCACGTTCACGAACCGAGTCAGCCTAAATCCGGCAGTTACCCCGTCGCTGGCAGGCCAGCCGCGGGTCGTGGTGGGCCGACGATCGGGGCTATGCGGTCGCTGACGTAGCGCAGCAGGCAGCCCCAGCGGTCGAGGTCCTTGAACTGCTCCGCAGCTGACCGAACGTGCTGCAAGGCCGCGCCGATGTTGGCGATCAGCCGCTTGAGCAT
>NZ_QOAZ01000069.1 GCF_003574675.1 Azohydromonas sediminis | reverse complement strand
GCCTGCTGCAGGTTGGAGGCGGTCTGCTCGGTGCGCGCGCTCAGGTCGGCGTTGCCGCCGGCGATCTCGGTGCTCGCGGTGCGGATGCTGTCGCTGGCGTGGTGCAGCGAGCCGACGATCTGGCGCAGCTGCCGCTGCATGTGGGTCAGGCTCTTGACCAGCGCGGCGGCCTCGTCGCGGCCTTCGTCGCGGATGTCGTGCGAGAGGTCGCCTTCGGCGATCGCGTCGGCCAGCCGGCGCGCCTCGCCGAGCGGCTGCGTGATCGAGCGCAGGTTCAGCAGCGTCGTCGGCACGACGATCACGACCGCGAGCGCGACGGCGCCGGCGAACAGTGCCATCGCCAGCCGGAATGCGGCGGCCCGCTCGGCCTGGTTGGCTTGCGCCTCCTCGTCGAGGTGGCGGCGGATCTCGCCGACGAGCCGCTCGGCTTCCTGCACCGGCGCCTTCGCCGCCTCGAGCCGGCGGTCGACGACACCGGCCGAGTCGTAGGCCTGGGCGCGCAGCCGCGTGACGACGTTCATCGCCTCGCGGCTGTACGTCTCCAGCAGCTGCTGCACCTGCACGGCGTGCTCTTTGCCTTCGTCGTCCTGGCCCTCGGCGAGCGTCGCCGCGGCGTCGCGCGCCGTCTTCAGCGCGGCCTGCCAGCGCTCGAAGTGCTGGTCGACCCGGGCCGGATCCTCATAGGCGATGACCATGTCCTTCTCGAAGCGCCGCACGTTGGCGGTGGCCACCGAAAGCGCGGACAGCGTCTCGAGATCGCGGTAGGTCTTTTCGACGAAGTCCTGGCTGGCGCCGTCGATGCGCGCCAGCCCCCAGCCCCCGGCGGCGCCGACGGCGAGCAGCAGAGCGATGACGACGGCGATCGCACCCAGCATGCGGGTGCGGATGCTGTAGGCGCGCATCCAGCGCATCGCAGAAAAGAGAGAACGGTCAGACATCGCAGGGCAGGGCGGGCCACGAGTTCGGCTGGAGGGGCAGGCAGGCCGGGGGCTCAGCGGTCGTCGTCGATCAGGCCCATGTCGGCGCTGGCCATCAGCGCCTCGATGTCCATCAGGATCAGCATGCGCTCGGTGCCGTCGGCGGACACGGTACCGATGCCGGTGATGAAGCGCGCGTCGATGCTCGCGTTCAGTTCGGGTGCCGGCTTGATCTGGTCGCCGCCGAGTTCGAGCACGTCGGACACCGAGTCGACGACGGCGCCGACGACGCGCCCCTTGACGTTGAGCACGATCACGACGGTGAAGCTGTTGACCTCGGCGCTCGCGCAGCCGAGCTTGATGCGCAGGTCGACGATTGGCACGATGACGCCGCGCAGGTTGACGACGCCCTTCAGGAAGCTCGGCGCGTTGGCGATGCGCGTGGGCGGCTCGTACGAGCGGATCTCCTGCACGCGCAGGATGTCGATGCCGTATTCCTCGTCACCGAGGCGGAAGGTCAGGTACTCGCCGTGGTGCGCCTGCAGCGCGCCCTGGCGGGCGGCCTCGTGGCGGGCGACGTGCGTGGCTTCGGCAATCATGTCCATGGTGAGGTCCTGTCGGTCGTGGGAAGGTCGATGGGGCGCTTCAGAAGGTCTGCCAGTCGTCGTCGGTGTCGGCCGTGGCGGCCACCGGCACGGGCTTGGCCGCTGGCGTGTCCGCCGGCGGGGCGGTGCGCTTGGCGTCGCTCGATGCGGTCGTCTTCGGCGCCGGCGCCGCCGGCTTGAGGGCAGGCGCCGGCGCCGCCGGCGTGAGCGCCGGTGCGGCCTTGGGTTCGGGCGCGGGCTGTCGGGTGGCGACGGCGGGCGCTTTCATCACCGCGGGCGCGGCCGTCGGCGCGACGGCCGCTGTCGCAGGCGTTGCAGGCGCGGTCGCCCCGAGCCTGAACGTGGCCACCACGTCGGCCAGGCGCTTGGCCTGCTCCTTGAGGCTCTCGGCGGCGGCAGCACTTTGCTCGACGAGGGCGGCGTTTTGCTGCGTCATGCGGTCGAGATCGGCGACGGCGGCGTTGACCTGACCGAGGCCCGAGCTCTGCTCGCGCGCGGCGGCGCTGATCTCGCCGATGATGTCGCTCACGCGCTGCACGCTGGCGACGATCTCGTTCATCGTCGCGCCGGCGTCGGCAACGAGCTTGGAGCCGGTCTCGACCTTGTCGACGCTGGTGCCAATCAGCGCCTTGATTTCCTTGGCCGCTTCGGCGCTGCGCTGCGCGAGGCTGCGTACCTCGCCGGCGACGACGGCGAAGCCGCGGCCCTGCTCGCCGGCGCGGGCGGCCTCGACGGCGGCGTTGAGCGCGAGGATGTTGGTCTGGAACGCGATGCCGTCGATGACGCCGATGATGTCGGCGATCTTCTTCGAGCTGGCGTGGATCTCGTCCATCGTCGAGACGACCTGGGCGACGACCTCGCCGCCCTTGGAGGCGACGGCGCTGGCGGAGGAGGCGAGCTGGTTGGCCTGGGCGGCGGCGTCGGCGCTGTGGGCGACGGTGCCGGTGAGCTGTTCCATCGAGGAGGCGGCCTGCTGCAGGTTGGAGGCGGTCTGCTCGGTGCGCGCGCTCAGGTCGGCGTTGCCGCCGGCGATCTCGGTGCTCGCCGTGCGGATGCTGTCGCTGGCGTGGTGGACCTCGCCGATCGCACGACGCAGCGACGCCTGCATCTCGGCCAGCGCGCGCTGGACGTCACCGATCTCGTCGTGCCGATCGGTCTGCAGCGATCCGCTCAGATCACCGGCGCCGATGCGCCGGGCGTGTTCGCTCAGTTCGCGCAGCGGCTGGCGGATCGAACGCACGAGGAAGAAGGTCGACACCACCATCAGCCCGGCCATGCCGAACAGCACGGCCGAGACGACGGCCACGGTGCGCATGCGCTCGGCCGCATTGGCGGCATTCATCGCTGCGGTACGCGCTTCCTGCAGTTCGACGAAGCCACGCTGCGCCTTCACGTAGGTGGCGACGGCCGGCCGGACCTTGTCGTTGAGCGCCGCCAGCGCGGCGTCGGCCTGGCCGGCGGCCTTGAGCTTGGCGGCTTCGTTGCGCGCGTCGATGTAGGCCTTGCGCGTCTGCGCCACCGCTTCGAGCGCTTTCTTCTCCTCGGGCGTGGTGGCCAGCGCTTCGAGGGTCTTCTGCAGTTCGGAGATCTTTGCCGTCGTCGCTTCGACGTCGGGCTTGAGCGCCGCCGCGACACCCACATCGCTCGCGATCAGGCCGGCAACGACGCGGGCTGCATTGGCCTCGGTCAGTCCCGCCCAGCGCAGCGCTGTCTGGACCTTGGTGTCCTGTTCGCTTTGCGCTTGCTGCTGTGACGCGATAGAGGCGCGCGTGCGCACAGCCGTGGCGGCGAAGATCGCGACGATCAGCACCGACAGCGCGATGGTCGGCAGCCACAGCCTTTGCGTGAGGGTGAGGCGTTGGAGGTGGAACATCACTGTTTTCCTGGAAGCGACGGTGGCGGACGGATTGGATGTGGTGTGACGGGTGACGTGGAGGCGCCTCGATCAGGCGGCCATGACGGGAGGCGCACCGGTGCCTTGCAACCTGAACGTGGCGACGACCTCGGCCAGGCGCTTGGCCTGCTCCTTGAGGCTTTCGGCGGCGGCGGCGCTTTGCTCGACGAGGGCGGCGTTTTGCTGCGTCATGCGGTCGAGGTCGGCGACGGC
>NZ_QOAZ01000068.1 GCF_003574675.1 Azohydromonas sediminis | reverse complement strand
CGGCCTATTGGATTCGTTGCTGGGAGTTCGCGCCATCGGCATTCACCCCGCAAAGCCAGTGTTCATGCGGGTTGCGGGGGTTTTGCAGGGCCGACTCGGTAAGTCTCAACGCCTGCGATCTCGGATGCTCTGACGTGATCCACTGGGTCGAGAGCAAGACCCTCACCGTACACCGCACGGTGGGCACCCAGTGCCACAAGGCCCACGTCGACGCCAAGTTCGGCGGCGTCTACCCGGGCTGCACAGACTTCCTCAAGGACGTGAGCTACGTCGCCAACGAGGCGGCCGACGTCGCGATTTACCCACCAACGTGTCCAGGCGCCGTGCGACCGTATAGATCCGCGTCAGGGGGCACACCCAGGCGCGGGCGCCCGTTCTTGCATGGACGACGCGACGCGCCTGGGCTTCCTCCTCGTCTATGGAGTCCTCTTCCTCATCGAAGACGGCGTGGACTTCGACGGTGTCGCTTGGGGCCAGTTCTGCTTTGCCGGCCGGACCGGCCGCGCGGTGGCCACCGAGTCTCTCCTGATGGAGATATTCGGCCGAAGCTTCCGCGGTCCGCCGCGTCGCAAACCGTACCAGCTGACCGTTTCGGCTGAGGTCTCGCCGATCGCTGCTGCAATCTCATCACTTCGCCAACCTGCCTCCCTCAGGTCCGTGACAAGTGCGTGCCGAAAAAGATACGCGGACAAGCGAGGTGTGTTCCCGTCGCGGTCGGGATCGAAAACCTTGTTCGACAATCGTGCAAGATGGGTGGCGAGGCAGCTCGGTTTCGCTTGCACGACGCACGATCGCTCTGCTTGCAAATGGTGGGAGAACCAATTTGGAAGACGAGCGGGATCGAGTCGCAACGATCTCCAGGGCTGTCCGGCCAATTCCGTGACCTTCGCGCCCGCGATGGTCACTTCGATCTCGTCGCTGGCGGTCCACCTGAGAGCTACCCCTTTTTCGAGCTCCTCAGGTCGAAGGCCGCACACTACCAGTAGAACGCCCACCATACGATATTTCGGCGACTCGGAGTTTCTGCGCTCGAACCTGTCGCGCCAGTCGTCGGGTAGTTCCGGCAGCAAATCCTTTTTGGAATGAGGCGGTCGGTTGTCGATTAGCGCGAACTCACGGGCGTCAGTGCGTTGGAGATCGACGAGTTCCTCGAGTGAGCGAACTGCAGAGCGAAGTCGAAGTGAAACTTCCGGCGGAGTTGCCTGCCTCGCGGCTTTGCAAGCTCGCACCTGTGAGACGCGAAATTCGATTCGGCGCAGGAGATGCCACTTCAGCGCAGCGCGCATGATCTTCCACGACTGCTCCTTCGCCGCATAGGGCGCAAGCGCTTCCAGCACTGGGCGGTGCGCCTCGCCGCCTCTGGACAGGTACCGCTGGCGAAGGATAGAGACCTTCTTTGCGTACAAGGCTTCGGTCTTCTCCTGTGGCACTACGTGGTGCAGCTGCTTTCTCAGGATTTCGTCCGCTGCCAAGAGCGCAAGCGCTCGCTGCAGCAGAGCTGCCGTGTCGATTTCGTCTGCACGGTGCTGCTGCGCTAGCCACGGTGGAATCGGTGACGTGGCCGGTTCGGCATCGAAAGTGTCATCGATCACGAAATCACCCGCGCCGCCCGCCGTGACATCACCACTCTCGTGGCGGCTCGTCCGGTCGGGTGCAACGTCCACGCCAGTGCCAGTGGGCTTGGCGCCCACCGACCCTGTCATGGCCATTGCTTCCTCCTTGCGCGACGTGCCCCCCATTCTGGGCGGCACGTCCCCCGTTACCGAACGGTCAGGCGCCGGTGTTCGCGCAACGTTCGGCAACGGGGGTTTTTCGTGATCGAAGGACGAAGTCGATGCCGTGATCTTCTTGTTCGCGTCGCTGGGAATGTGGGTGTTCATGGCTTCGCCTCCGTTGGCTCCGTGACTGCGAGCGCCGGCTTTGCCAGCTTCTTCGCGACGAGTCTTTCGATGGCCTTCGCCAGCGTCTCGCGCTCCTTGTCGGCGAGTGCCACCTCGATTTCGACAACGGTCTGCGTTCCGCGGCTTGCTTTGATCCGTCCCACACGTTGTCCGTCTGCCGTCAGCGGCCGGTCCTGGGGCGGGGTGTGGGACCGTCCCACACCCCCTCCAGCCGCGCTGATCAGCAGGTTGACGACCTCGGCCGTGACGGGACGCTCCGGGAGCGCTGCGATCCGCTTTGCCTCCGAGATCACCGCGGTCTGTCTTGTCTTGAGGGCGTCCGTCAGGGGCTTCGCGTGCCGATACTGCAGTTCAGTAGGCGACACGAAGGCGCCGATCACTGCGGGCGGAAGCTCTGCCAGTTGCACCGCTTTGGCGAGGTCGCTCGGATCCCGTCCCGTGACCAAGCCAGCATGTCGAATGGATCGAAGATGACGATGCTTGATACCGTCGAGAACCTGGCACCCAAGCTCCCACGGTGACAGGTCGACCCGTCCCGAGTTTTCGCGGAGCCGCAGCAGGTATGCGCTGTCATCTCCGCAGTTGACTTCGATGACAGAGAGGACATCAAGGCCGAGGTCCAGGCACGCCCGATGCCGGCGGTGCCCGGCGATAAGCTCATACTCGTATCCGTCGGTCGCATCAGCGGTTCGACGCACGGTGATCGGCTGAGTGTTGCCGTTTGCGTGTTGAATGACGTCCCGAAAGACGTCGAACTCCTCATTCGTGTACGCGTCGGGGGCCCGGTTCGGATGCTGCGTGACACGAATCAGCGCCGGATTGATGAGGCGGACTTCGCCGACCAGGACTCCGGTCGTCTGCTGGGGAGGTGTCTCAGGGGGCGGCGGTGTGGCCGTGCCTTGCGGCCTGCCCTGCGCCTGCTGACCGGCTGCGGGCTCCTGCTGGGCAGTGCGCCCAGTGAAGTTTGATTGCTGTGACATGGGACGTTCTTCCTTTCGATGCTGTTGCACATGCAACCCGCGCTTCGAAACAGGAGAACGTCGACGGCCGGACGGTGACGCGTGAACGCTCGCCACATTCGAAAGTGGGGCAACGCCTCCACTCCGACGCGGGTTGGTTCACGGCGGCCCTACCGTGCGGGCTGAGCAGCTGGACCCGGGTATCGCACACCCCGTAAGCGTGTCGCTGATGAGGCGACAGACGTAGGTAGTTCTGCTCTTGAATGGAAATGTTATGCCCAACTTCGAACGCTGGGCAACTTGAGCGATGCGAAAGCCCGATTTTTGTCGACCGAATGCCTTGAGCGACCGGTCGCGCAGTCTGGTTCATGAGCCCAGGAGGGCCAGCAGCCAGGAAGGAAGGCTGTGCAAGGAGGATGACCGCGGAGGCGCTGCGCCGTGCGAGAGTTCGAGGTTTGAACTGGCACAGTCAATGGCAGAGCCGGTTCGCGTCCGGGCGATGTCCCGTTCGCTGTTGAACCGTGACCGGTGACGGCCCCTCGGTGAACATGCTACGCGGCCTTGAAGACGGTGCCGTCGTCGCTTGCCGGACGACGGGCATCCAGGGCCTTGAGGAGGGTGCGCATCTGGCCGCAGCCGCGCAGCTTGCGCATTCGCGTGGCCGCGTCGCTGAGCGCGCTGGCCACCCAGCGCAGCACCATCTGGCCGTCGCCCCAGCGCTTGACGTTGCGGCTGTAGTGCGCCACCGAGCCGTTCAGGTTCTCGATGGGGTTGGTCGTGCGCAGCGTGCGGTACAGCGCCCCGGTGATGCCCAGTGCCTGCACGGTCAGCGTCTCCTCCAGGCCCTCGCGTAGGCTGGCGGCCGCACCCGGGTGCCTGGCCTGCAGCGCGGAGGCCAGACGGCCGAGCTGCTTGCGCGCCAGATCGGCGTCCGAGGCCGACCAGGCCTCCTTGAGGGCCCGCTTGACGCTGGCGTGCAGCTCCTTGGGCAGGTGCTCCAGCACGTTGCGCCGCTTGTGCTCCTGGCAGCGCTGCACGAGCGCGCTGGCGCCGAAGGTCTGGACGATGGCCCGGCGCAGCGCCTTGCCGCCGTCGATCACCCACAGCCGCATGCGCTGGGCATCCAGCCCGCGCTCGACCAGATCCGACAGCAGCGCGG
>NZ_QOAZ01000067.1 GCF_003574675.1 Azohydromonas sediminis | reverse complement strand
CTTGAACTCGGCCGTGTACTCCTGCTTCGGAATTCTCTTCATCTCTCGTCCTTCAGGTCTCGATGCTAACCATCGGCTCCTGGAAGACGAAAAACAGCGGGCAGCTCAGTTCGGTTCTTTCAATGCGCTGCAGGAGCAGGGGCATCGCCACCGGCGCCACCCAGGCTCACAAAACTGTCGGGCTCTCCACCTTGCAAGACCCACTGCAGATCGGCCTCGGCCAGCCAGAAGTCGCGTTGCGCACGGATGGCGTCCACGGTGGCCTGGGACTGGTTGCGCACTTCGTCCAGCAGATCCCACACGCTCTTGAGCATTCCGTTGTAGTGCAGCACCGTTTCTTCGGTAATGAACTCGCGGGTTTTCAGAATGTCGCCCTGGCTGTCCTGTGCCAAGGCATGGGCAGCCCAGTAGACGTTCATGGCCAACTTCGACAGCGCACGGTTGCGCAGACTTTCTGCCCTTGGCAACTGGTTGCGAATCGCATCGCCGCGCTTTTGCAAGTCCGCTGCTGTCATGGGTTGCGCCGGAATGGCAGGCAGCTCATCCGGCAGCACAAAACCTTCCTGAAGGCCCGTTTGCCCCATCGTCTTGACGAGATTGGCCTGGGCCTGGGCGGCGGCTTGCTGTGCCCGCCGCAGATTCATGCGTGCGTTGGACGCAGCCAGTTGAACGGCAGACAGCTGCAGCTTGCTCCAGTTGCCCACCGTCACCATGCGTTGCCCCAGCTCATAGGCGGCCTGGGCAGCCTCCAGCATGTCACGCTGGTGCTTCAGCACCTGCTGGGCGGCCACGGCTTCGATCCACGCTTTGCGTCCGGCGGCAGCCACTTTCAGCACCTCACCCGCATCCTCGACGCGGCGCTGCAGGCTGGGATCAAGTTCCGTCCAGCGGCCTTGCGCAATCAGTTGTTCATTCTGGGGACCCAGTTCCGCCAAAGGGCGAGCCAATTTGAAATGGAACTTCCAGGCCATGCGAACCGCCGCCTCTGCGGTGGGGATGGCCATACCCGAGGGACTGCCCGGGGTCGTGGTGGAAGCACCGGTGTTGGCCTGCTCCCACTTGAGCACGTCGGCATGGCCGCGCTTGAACGCTCCCACCGCGTCGTTGGCCCGGCGCCAGTCGGCTTCTTGTGAAGGGCTGGCCGTTTGCGCTGACAGCGCCAGCGGCAGGGCCAGCAGGCCCGCCACCAGCACTGGGCCCGCGGCACGGTTGCAAAACGAAGATCTCACTGTCATCGCTCCTTTTGAAGTAAATCAAGTGGTGCAGATTCTGGCGACGCGAGTGCGTCATTTCCCTGTCGGCCAGATTACAAAAATGTCAACTTCCGTCGCACCCGCTCCGGGGAAGGCAAACTTGTGGCCAGGAGCATGTGAACGTGAAAATTCTGATCGTGGAAGACGAACCCAAAGCGGGTGACTACCTCAGGCAAGGCCTGCGCGAGGCGGGCTTTGCCGTGGACCTCGTCGCCAACGGCGTAGACGGACTGCATCACGGCCTGGAAGGGGATCACGATCTGGTGATCCTGGACGTCATGTTGCCGGGCATGGACGGGTGGCAGGTGCTCAAGAACCTGCGCAGCCAGGGGCGACAGATGCCCGTGCTGTTCCTCACAGCGCGCGATCAGGTCGAAGACCGCGTCAAGGGACTTGAGCTGGGGGCCGACGACTACCTGGTCAAGCCGTTTTCGTTTGCCGAGCTGCTGGCCAGGGTCCGGACGATCCTGCGGCGAGGCCGCTCAGGTCTGGAAGCCACCTCGATGAAAGTGGCCGATCTGGAGCTCGACCTGCTGCGCCGTCGCGTGACCCGGTCCGGCAAACGCATCGATCTGACGGCCAAGGAATTCGGCCTGCTGGAATTGCTGATGCGCCGCCACGGCGAGGTGCTGCCGCGTTCCCTGATCGCCTCCCAGGTGTGGGATGTGAATTTCGACAGCGACACCAATGTGATCGAGGTGGCCATGCGGCGTTTGCGGGCCAAGGTGGACGATGGATTCGAACCGCGCCTGATCCAGACCGTGCGCGGCATGGGCTACGTGCTCGAAGCACCCGAGGACGCCCACTGATGCTCGGCCGGCTGTCGCTGACGGCGCGCCTAACCGCGCTGTACACCCTGGTCTCGGCCTGCGTGCTCGTCGGACTGGGCCTGCTGGTCTCGATCGCGGTGGGTCGGCACTTTGTCGAACTCGACCGGGATTTCCTGAAGGACAAGATCGAACTGGTGCAGACCATCGTCGGCGAGGCCTCGTCATCGGAGATGCTGGCATCCCGGCTGGATGAGTTGCTGACCAGTCACCACGGCTTGGTCATCGAGCTGCACAACAGCGCCGGCCAGGTCTATGGCGAAGCGGGTTCGGTGTTCTCCCGCCTGCCACCGTCCATCGGTACAGATGAACAGGCCTTTGACTGGACGGCCGGCGATCACACGCTGCGCGGTCTGAGGGCGGCCATCCGTCCGCCCTCCACATGGACGGGTCAGGCCGCGGACGGCCAACCGCTTGAACTGCTGATCGCGCTGGACACGGCGCACCACACCCATTTCATGCAGTCGCTCAGGCAGACGCTGGCGCTCTACCTGATCGGCGCCATCCTGGCCAGCGGCTTGCTGGGCTGGTGGGCCGCCCGCCGGGGCCTGGCGCCGCTTCGAATCATGAAAGAGCGCGCCATGACGGTCACGGCCCACAAGCTGGACCAGCGCATGCCCGTGGACGCGGTGCCGGCGGAGTTCGCCGACCTGGCGCAGAGCCTGAACACCATGCTCGAACGCCTGCAATCCGACTTTGCGCGGCTGCAGGAATTCTCCAGCGACCTGGCGCACGAACTGCGTACCCCCATCAACAACCTGCTGACCCAGACACAGGTGTCATTGGCCCAGAAACGGGATGCGAGCGCCTACCAGGACATCCTCGCCTCCAACGCCGAAGAGTTTCAGCGACTGGCCCGCATGGTGTCTGACATGCTGTTTCTGGCCAAGACGGAGCACGGGATCGAACTGCCCAACCCGGAGGCGATTGAGTTGGAGCAGGAAACGCGGGCGCTGTTCGACTTCTATGACGCGGTGGCCGACGAGAAACGCATTCGTCTTTCGCTTGCTGGGCAGGCGGTGATCATGGGTGACCGCCTGATGGTTCGGCGCGCCATTGGCAACCTGCTGTCCAACGCCTTGCGGCACTCACCGGATGATGCCGACGTGACGGTGACGATCGAAAAGCAAGGCACCACCACCACCCTGTGTCTCACCAACACGGGGCCCACCATTTCCCCTGAGGTTCTGCCTCGGCTGTTCGACCGCTTCTTCCGGGTGGACAAGTCGCGCAGCCACCCGGACTCCGATGGCGCTGGCCTGGGCCTGTCGATCACCCAGGCGATCATGGCCGCCCATGGCGGCTCCGTGACAGCCAGTTCCAGTAACGGCATCACCACCTTCTGCCTCGTCTTTCCCGGCTCAGTTGCAGATTGACTGGTGCTTGGGATGACCGGTTACGTCGATCGCGACCTTTCAGTTGGCAAGTTCGGGTGACCGTACCCAGCCTCAAGTAGTCTTCAGGGAGGGCTGCAGCGAGGAATCACATAACGACTCCGCTCGTGTCCCAGCAAGTGGTGTAACTCCACAAGCGCGCGGCAAGGTGCGTAGGGCGTAGTCCGAAGCATCTTGCCGCGCGGCGGCGGCCGTCCCGGCCGGGGTGGCCATCGTGGCCCCGGATATGGTTGAGGTGCAACCCACCAACCTTGTCAGGAGAATCACGATGACCACCCCTACTATGGCACTGGCCGAGCTCGCCGAGAAGGGCGCCGATGTCGACCTGCTGCGCCAGATGGTGCAGTTCATGGCCCAGCGCCTCATGGAGATCGACGTCGAGGGCCGCTGCGGCGCCGGCTACGACGAGAAGGCGCCGCGCGCGCGCCTCAACAGCCGCAACGGCTACCGCGACCGAACCTGGGACACGCGCGCTGGCAGCATCGAGCTCAAGATCCCCAAGCTGCGCCGCGGCAGCTACTTCCCCGAGTTCCTGGAACCCCGGCGGTAGTGTCCTGATTTGTGTGCAGAACCACTTGCCAAGGGATGGCGGTCATGGCAAGAGGTTGATTGTCGAAGCCAACCTGCCCCGCGAGGGGCTGAACTGCCATGACCGCCACTGCCAAGGGTAAGCCTTCC
>NZ_QOAZ01000066.1 GCF_003574675.1 Azohydromonas sediminis | reverse complement strand
GCTGTACCTGCAGGCTCGCGAGCGCCACCCGCGCCGCTGGTCGGGCGACACGCGCAACTGGACGCCCATCGCTGCGGTGACTCTGAACCCTGAACGCGACGCCGTCGTCAAGACACGCTCAGGGTGCGTCGATACGCAGCCACTGGCTGCATGAACGAGGCGACAACTACCTTGACGCGCGCCGCCTGGCAACACTTCGATCTCGCTGCGGACCACATGGACTTCCTTGAAGTCCGTTGCGGGCAGCACCCCGAAGAGGCCACTGGTGCCCGGCAGGCGCTAGGGGTTGGAGAAGCCCGTCGCCTGCGCTTCAAGGCGAGGGACCGCGTCGGTGGACAGGCCTGACGGCGTGGCTGAGGCGGCCCAGGCGCCCGGGCAGGCTGCTGCTGCCCCCAGCGCGCCCATGCCGCCCAGAAACTGCCGCCGTGAAAACATCGACATCACACAATCTCCTGAACTGGATACGAAAACAGGAACAGCGCCAGAACGTCGGCGCGGTCACTGAGCGCCGGGTTTGGCGGGCGATGGCGGCATGAGCTGCATCATCATTTCCATCATGTTCTGCATCATGTCCATGCGCATCTCCATCATTTGAAGACGCTGTGTCAGGTCCGGCGTGGCCGCGCCCGGGGCACCCATCCCCTGCATCCCCGGCATGCCAGCCATACCGCCCATGGGCTTCATGGCTTTCATCATGTCCATGCCCTCTTGCATGGCCTTCATGTGCTCGGCCATCAGCGCCTCGCGTTCGGCCGGTGTCTTGGCGGCCGCCATCCTGGTGCGCAGCGCCTGCATCGTGGTCATGTGCTGCTGCATGTGCTGCTGCATCTGTGGCATTGACGACATGCCCATGGGCATGCCTGCCTGGGGTGTGGCTGGCTGGGTTGCGGTGCTGGTCGCCGAGGTGGACGGGTGGTGCTGGGTGTGGTCGGTGGTTTGCTGCGCCGCCGCGGAGACCGCCGCACCAGCGACGGCCACGGCAAGAAGGCTTCGGATCAAGGTGGACATGTCGATTTCCTTTCGTGACAGAACGCATGGCGAAATGCCATGGGGTCACTCTAGTAATCGACCCAGGTCGGCAAGATGACCCGGAGATGACAAAAAAGTCAGGTTCAGCGCGGCGACTGCTGCTGAGCCTGCCGGTTGATGTCGTCGTGGTGGCGTCGTATCTCTGGCGCCCATTGCGACTTGATCCAGGACAGCACGGCCACAATGTCGGCATCGCTGAGCGAATCGCCAAAGGCGGGCATGTTGGTGGCGTAGTCGGGCATGCCGACGGCCTTCGCCACCCCTTCCTTGGTGATGCGAATCAGCACATCGTCCGGGTGGTGCCACGTGTGGCCGCTTGCATCGTGGGGAGGTGCAGGCAATCGCCCATCGGCGCCTCTTTCGCGCCAGT
Source organism: Azohydromonas sediminis (assembly GCF_003574675.1). Classification (GTDB taxonomy): domain Bacteria; phylum Pseudomonadota; class Gammaproteobacteria; order Burkholderiales; family Burkholderiaceae_C; genus Calidifontimicrobium; species Calidifontimicrobium sediminis. The sequence continues at coordinate 2,877 of NZ_QOAZ01000066.1, read as the reverse complement.
TGGCTTGCCCCTCCAGATGGACGCCGTGGCAACTCGCGCAGCGGGCCTGATAAATCAGCGCCCCCTGTTTGAGCATCGCGGCGTCATCCACGCGAAGCATCCCGACAGGAACTGGCTGGAAGCGGTCCGCAGATCGCCACCATAGAAAGGCTGCGATCGTCCCGGCGAGTGCCAGGACGACCGCAGTTGAACGGAGGAAACCTGCGCGCTGAAGAATCACTTCGCTGGCTGGATGTCGGTCACCGTCATCTGACCGTTCTCGTTCGTTACCATGAACTGGATCTTGGCGCCGACGCTGGTCTTGTCCAGCAAGGCCTTGTCCTTGACCACGAAGACCATGGTCATGCCGGGCATGTCCATGTGCTTGATGTCACCGTGCTTGATGGTGATCTTGCCGGCGTCCTTGTCGATCTTGCGGACCTCGCCGTCGGTCATGCCGGGCATGGCCGCCATGCCCATTTTTCCGTGGTCCATGTTCATCTGGGCGAACACCGGGTTGACGGCAAAGGCCGTGAAGGCCAGTGCGCCGGCACCCAAAATCACTCGCAGCTTCATCGTGAATTCCTTTCGTTGAGTGAAGATAACCATAAGAAGGCTCACTTGGCCGCCACCTTGACCTGCCCCTTCATGCCAGCGTCGAAATGACCCACGTGCAGGCACGCGAAATCCACGGTACCGGCCTTGGTGAACTGCCAGATCACCTCGCCCTGCTTGCCAGGCGCGAGCGAGATCTTGTTGGGCTCGTCGTGCTCCATGTCGGGGAATTTCTTCATCACCTCGTAGTGCTCCGCCAACTCCTTGGGCGTACCCAGGCTGAACTCGTGTTTGACGCTGTCGGTGTTCTTCAGGACGAAGCGGACGGTTTCACCCCGCTTGACCTGGATATTCGACGGCTTGAAGCGCATGCCGTTGCTCATCTCGACCTGGATCGTGCGCGTGACCTTGGCGGCAACACCCGGTTTGCCGATGGGTGACTCTTCGTGATGGCCGCCGCCATGGGTGCCACCAGCGAAAGCAGCCGATGCGGCCAAGCTGGCCGCCGCGAAAACAAAGCCGGCGCAGGAAGCGACGTTGAACTTGAGGGATATCATGGTTGTCCTTGGGGTTTTGGTTGGGGAAACGGTTGAGAAAAAACGGTGTTGAAGCGTGCAATGGCCTATTTCAGTGGGACATACCTTTGGCGGTGGGTTTGATCGCGGTGGCGGCGGCCGGGGTCGTGTCGCTGCCGGCCGCTGGGCGCGGCGTTGGCGGGAGCGTGCCGTTCCATTCGTAGGCCACGGTGCCTTCAGGGAACTTGTACGGACCCGGGTCCTTGTAGTCGCCTGGTTTCTGGTCCTTGCGGACCTTGAAGACCGTGAACATGCCGCCCATTTCCAGCGGGCCGAACTGGCCGGTGCCGGTCATCATGGGCGCCGTGTTGTCGGGAATCGGCATCTGCATCTCGCCCATGTCGGCCATGCCGCGTTCGCCCATGAGCATGTAATCGGGCGCGACCTTCTGGATCCTCTTGACCAGGCCTCGGTGGTCCACACCGATCATGGTCGGCACATCGTGGCCCATCGCGTTCATGGTGTGGTGGCTTTTGTGACAGTGCAGGGCCCAGTCGCCTTCTTCGTCGGCGATCAGCTCGATCTGGCGCATCTGCCCTACGGCCACATCGACGGTGACCTCATACCAGCGGCTGCTCGGTGGGGTCGGTCCGCCGTCCGTACCCGTGACCAGAAACTCGTGGCCGTGCAGGTGGATCGGGTGGTTGGTCATGGTGAGGTTGCCCACCCGAATGCGCACGCGGTCGTTCAGGCGCACGTTGAGCGTGTCGATGCCCGGGAACACCCGGCTGTTCCAGCACCAGATGTTGAAGTCCAACATGGTGTTGACCTTGGGCGTCTTGCTGCCGGGCTCCACATCGAAGGCGTTGAGCAGGAAGCAGAAGTCGCGGTCCACATCACTGATGTGCGGATGCTTGTTTTTGGGATGGGTCACCCACATGCCCATCATGCCCATGGCCATCTGCACCATCTCGTCCGCATGCGGGTGGTACATGAAGGTGCCAGGGCGTCGCGCCTCGAACTCGTAGACGAAGGTCTTGCCGGGCGGGATGTGTGGCTGGTTGAGGCCCCCCACACCGTCCATGCCGCTGGGCAGGCGCTGACCGTGCCAGTGAATGGTGGTGTGCTCGGGCAGCTTGTTGGTCACGAAGATGCGCACCCGATCGCCCTCAACCACCTCGATGGTCGGGCCCGGGCTCTGGCCGTTGTAGCCCCACATGTTGACCTTGAAGCCCGGCGAGACCTCGCGCACCACCGGTTCGGCCACCAGGTGGAATTCCTTGACGCCGTTGTTCATGCGCCAGGGCAAGGTCCAGCCGTTGAGTGTGACCACCGGGTTGTAGGGCCGACCGGTCGTCGGGATCAACGGTGGAGCCGTCTCTACCGAAGTCTGGATGACGGGCTCGGGCAAACCAGCCAAAGCGGAACGGGCCACGGCCAGGCCGGCCACCGAAGCGGCGGCACCGGCAAAAAACTGTCTTCTGGAGTTGGGGGTGGTGTGGGTCATGTGTTCGGTTCCTTCATCATGTGTTTGAGGTGCCCGTCGAATTTCGTCTTCCAAGGGGCCGCTCTCATCCCGCCTTGGATTGCTGAGCAGCATGCTTGCGGATCCAGTTCTCGAGGAACCGAACCGGCGAGCTGTAGCCCAAGGTGGAGTGGCGGCGACTGCGGTTGTAGAACACCTCGATGTACTCGAACAGGTCGGCCATCGCGTCGGCTCGCGTCGCGTAGGTGGTTCCGTGCACCCGCTCGTTCTTCAGGCTGTTGAAGAAGCTCTCGGTGGGTGCGTTGTCCCAGCAATCGCCCTTGCGGCTCATCGAGGCGGTCA
>NZ_QOAZ01000065.1 GCF_003574675.1 Azohydromonas sediminis | reverse complement strand
TCGATCTCGTCGTACTTCTTCGCCTCGCCGCCGTACTTGCTCGCCAGAATCGTCGTGATCGCCGCCGTCAGCGTCGTCTTGCCGTGGTCCACGTGCCCAATCGTGCCCACGTTCACGTGCGGCTTCGTGCGCTCAAACTTGCCTTTTGCCATTGCCGAATCTCCGTTCGAAAAGAGCCCGCTCGGTGCGTTGTTTAAGGTCTCCGCGCGTCGCGCCCGCCACCGGCAGCAGGCGCTTCGTGAGGTTCAGTCACGGCCGAAGACCATCGCGTGTCACTTGCTGCGTGCGGTGATGATCGCGTCGGCGACGTTCTTCGGCGCCTCGGCGTAGTGCTTGAATTCCATCGTGTACGTCGCGCGGCCCTGCGACATGCTGCGCAGCGTCGTCGAGTAGCCGAACATCTCCGACAGCGGGACTTCGGCCTTGATGATCTTGCCGCCGCCGGGCATGTCGTCCATGCCCTGGACCATGCCGCGCCGCGACGACAGGTCGCCCATCACGTTGCCGGCGTACTCCTCCGGCGTCTCGACCTCGACGGCCATCATCGGCTCGAGGATCACGGGGTTCGCCCTGCGGCACGCCTCCTTGAAGCCGATCGAAGCCGCCATCTTGAAGGCGTTCTCCGACGAGTCGACCTCGTGGTAGGAGCCGAACGTCAGCCGCACGCGCACGTCGACGACCGGGTAGCCTGCGAGCACGCCGTTGGGCAGCGTTTCCTCGACCCCCTTCTGCACGGCAGGGATGTACTCGCGCGGGACGACGCCGCCCTTGATCTCGTCGACGAACTCGAAGCCCTTGCCCGGCTCGAGCGGCTCGACCGTGAAGACGACATGGCCGTACTGGCCCTTGCCGCCGGACTGGCGCACGAACTTGCCTTCGACGTCGGTGACCGTCTTGCGGATCGTCTCGCGGTACGCGACCTGCGGCTTGCCGACGTTGGCCTCGACGCCGAACTCGCGCTTCATGCGGTCGACGATGATCTCGAGGTGCAACTCGCCCATGCCGGCGATGATCGTCTGGCCGGACTCCTCGTCGGTCGAGACGCGGAACGACGGATCCTCCTGCGCGAGACGGCTGAGCGCGACGCCCATTTTCTCCTGGTCGGCCTTCGACTTCGGCTCGACGGCCTGGCGGATCACCGGCTCGGGGAACTCCATCTTCTCGAGCGTGATGATCGCGTCGGGGTCGCACAGCGTCTCGCCGGTGGTGACGTCCTTCAGACCGACGCACGCGGCGATGTCGCCGGCGAGGATTTCCTTGATCTCCTCGCGCTGGTTCGCGTGCATCTGCAGGATGCGGCCGATGCGCTCCTTCTTGCCGCGGATCGGGTTGTAGACCGAGTCGCCGCTGCGCAGCACGCCCGAGTAGACGCGCACGAAGGTCAGCTGACCGACGTACGGGTCGGACATCAGCTTGAAGGCGAGCGCGGCGAACTTCTCGTTGTCGTCGGCGCGGCGCGTGACGGGCCTGTCGTGGTCGTCGGTGCCGGCGACCGGCGGAATGTCCACCGGCGACGGCAGGAACTCGATCACCGCGTCGAGCATGCGCTGCACGCCCTTGTTCTTGAATGCGGTGCCGCACAGCATCGGCTGGATCTCGCCAGCGATGGTGCGCGCACGCAGCCCCTGCTTGATCTCGGCCTCGGTCAGCTCGCCGGTCTCGAGGTACTTGTTCATCAGCTCTTCGCTGCTCTCGGCGGCGGCCTCGATCATCTGCTCGCGCCACTTCTGGCACTCCGCCTCGAGGTCGGCCGGGATCGGGCCGTACTCGAACTTCATGCCCTGGCTGGCCTCGTCCCAGATGATCGCCTTCATCTTGAACAGGTCGACGACGCCCTTGAAGTTCTCCTCGGCGCCGATCGGCACGACGATGGGCACCGGGTTGGCGCGCAGGCGCGTCTTCATCTGCTCGTAGACCTTGAAGAAATTCGCCCCGGTGCGGTCCATCTTGTTGACGAACGCCAGGCGCGGCACCTTGTACTTGTTGGCCTGGCGCCAGACCGTCTCCGACTGCGGCTGCACGCCGCCGACGGCGCAGTACACCATGCAGGCCCCGTCGAGCACGCGCATGCTGCGCTCGACCTCGATCGTGAAGTCGACGTGGCCCGGGGTGTCGATGATGTTGATGCGGTGCTCGGGGAACGACATGTCCATGCCGCGCCAGAAGCAGGTGGTGGCGGCCGACGTGATCGTGATGCCACGCTCCTGCTCCTGCTCCATCCAGTCCATCGTCGCGGCGCCGTCGTGCACCTCGCCGATCTTGTGGTTCACCCCGGTGTAGTACAGGATGCGCTCGGTCGTGGTGGTCTTGCCGGCATCGATGTGCGCGCTGATGCCGATGTTGCGGTAGCGCTCGATGGGGGTCTTGCGGGCCATGGTCAACTCCAAAGACAGGGCCGCTCGCGGGTCCGTGTTAACCCTGAGAGCGGCCGAAAAGCGGAAACGGCGGGATCGCCTGCGTCAGAAGCGGAAGTGCGAGAACGCCTTGTTGGCCTCCGCCATGCGGTGCACCTCGTCGCGCTTCTTCATCGCGCCGCCGCGCCCTTCGCTGGCTTCCAGCAGCTCGTTGGCCAGGCGGGCGGCCATCGACTTCTCGCTGCGCTTGCGCGCCGACTCCTTCAGCCAGCGCATCGCCAGCGCCACGCGGCGCACCGGACGCACCTCGACGGGCACCTGGTAGTTCGCGCCACCGACACGCCGCGACTTGACCTCGACCATCGGCTTGACGTTGTTCAGCGCCGTCATGAACACCTCGAGCGGGTCCTTGCCGGCCTTCTTCTCGACCTGCTCGAGCGCCCCGTAGATGATGCGCTCGGCCACGGCCTTCTTGCCGGACTCCATGATGACGTTCATGAACTTGGACAGGTCGACCGAGCCGAACTTCGGATCGGGCAGGATCTCCCGCTTGGGGACTTCGCGACGACGCGGCATGACTGACTTCCTCTTCTGGCTTCAGTTGGCGCAGGCCCCTGACCCGCACCCCGAGGGGCCATAGCAACCCCTCACTTACTGGCCCCCGCCCGCTGGGCGAGAGCCCTCGAACTCACGACCGGCATCCGCCGGCCGCCGGCCTCAGGCCTTCTTGGGACGCTTGGCGCCGTACTTCGACCGCGCCTGCTTGCGATCCTTGACGCCCTGCAGGTCGAGCGCACCGCGCACGATGTGGTAGCGCACACCCGGCAGGTCCTTCACGCGACCCCCGCGCACCAGCACGACGCTGTGCTCTTGCAGGTTGTGGCCCTCACCGCCGATGTACGAGATGACCTCGAAACCGTTGGTCAGGCGCACCTTGGCCACCTTGCGCAGCGCCGAGTTCGGCTTCTTCGGCGTCGTCGTGTAGACACGCGTGCACACGCCGCGCCGCTGCGGGCAGTTCTGCATCGCCGGCGACTTCGACTTGACGACCTCGACCTGGCGGCCCTGGCGCACGAGCTGGTTGATGGTGGGCATGTTGGTAACTCGTTTCCGATTGAATTCACCCGCGAGCTGCGGACCACGAAGGCGACAAGGCGATGCGAACACCGCACCCGGTGCGCACCGCGTTCGCAGCGACCGCGCACCCGCACCCCGGCGCCGCCGCAGCCCGCCGAGCATTGCGGCCCAAACCGCAGACACCGCGCTTGAACCGCAGCCACACGCCGCCGCGGCTTTCGCCGGCATCTCGGACCGCCGCCGCACACCTGCGTCTGCGCACCCCGACACGTCCGGCGCGCAACCCGCCGAAAAGCCTGACATTATAGGCACGGCTGCCGGACCACGCAAGCCGCGTGCGCCCGCGGCGGCAGCGCAGCCGGCTCCCGCCGCGCGCCCCTTCAAGCCCGTCGACGATGCCACCGCCGCCCCCGACCGCCACCCCTGCGACGCCCGTCGTGGTCCTCGACACCAACGCCGTGCTCGACTGGCTGTGGTTCGCCGATCGCGCAACCCAGCCGCTGGCCGCCGCCGTGACCCGCGGTGCCTGCCGGTGGCTGCAGACCGACGCGATGCGCGACGAGCTGCGCCACGTCTTGGCACACCGCCTGCCGCCGCGCGCCGGCGCCGACCCGGCCACCGTCGAGGCGGCGTGTGTCCGCTGGGCGCACCGCGTCGAGACGCCGCCGCCCTGCCCGCTGCGCTGTCGGGACGACGACGACCAGGTCTTCGTCGACCTCGCGCTCGCCGCCAAGGCGCGCTGGCTGGTCACGCGCGACCGCGCACTGCTCGAACTTCGCCGCCGCGCGCTCGCGCACGGCACCGAGATCGTCACGCCCGCCGCATGGGCGGCCGCCACGGCGGCACGGCCGACCTGAACCTGAATCCAGCAGTTCACCGTCCGTCATCGCCGAGCACTGGCGCGGCTTTGACGGGTCTTGGCACACTCACCCGATGGGTGAGAGCAAACAACGCATGCGCGAGGTGGCCCTGGCGGCCGAAGTGGCGGCCGGCGCGCCGCAGGTGGTGGACACGCTGGGCGGGCGCATGCACGTGCGCTGGGACGAGGGTGCGGCG
>NZ_QOAZ01000064.1 GCF_003574675.1 Azohydromonas sediminis | reverse complement strand
CCGCGCTGCTGTCGGATCTGGTCGAGCGCGGGCTGGATGCCCAGCGCATGCGGCTGTGGGTGATCGACGGCGGCAAGGCGCTGCGCCGGGCCATCACCCAGACCTTCGGTGCCAGCGCGCTCGTCCAGCGCTGTCAGGAGCACAAGCGGCGCAACGTGCTGGAGCACCTGCCCAGGGAGCTGCACGCCGGCGTTAAGCGGGCCCTGAAGGACGCCTGGTCGGCCTCGGACGCCGATCTGGCGCGCAAGCAGCTCGGCCGTCTGGCATCTGCGCTGCAGGCCAGGCACCCGGGTGCGGCCGCCAGCCTGCGCGAGGGCCTGGAGGAGACGCTGACCGTGCAGGCACTGGGCATCACCGGGGCGCTGTACCGCACGCTGCGCACGACCAATCCCATCGAGAACCTGAACGGCTCGGTGGCCCACTACAGCCGCAACGTCAAGCGCTGGGGCGACGGGCAGATGGTGCTGCGCTGGGTGGCCAGCGCGCTCAGCGACGCGGCCACGCGCATGCGCAAGCTGCGCGGCTGCGGCCAGATGCGCACCCTCCTCAAGGCCCTGGATGCCCGTCGTCCGGCAAGCGACGACGGCGCCGTCCTCGAGGCCGCGTAGCATATTCACCGAGGGGTCGTCACCGGTCACGGTTCAACAGCGAACGGGACAACGCCATCAACACGAGCGGAGGTCGAATGCTGGCTCATCGCAGGTTCTCGACCAGTTCTTCAGACCATCCCTAAACCATCGTATCTAGATAAGCTTTACTGCCTTTGGGGGCGATACTTGCCCGCAAGGCGCGTGACGGCGTCGAGCTGCGCTTCATCCAGCCGGGCAAGCCGGTGCAGAACGCCCGCGTCAAGAGCCTCGACAGCCGCTTCCGCGGCGGGTGCGTGTCGCATACTGGCTCGCCAGCCTGAGCCACATGCGCAGGATCGCTGACAACTGGCGCGAGGACTGCAACCGTCACTGGCCGCGCAGCAACCTGGGGTACGTGCTGCCAGCGGTGTTCGCCGCGCGCTGGCGTCAGCATGCTGGCGGCAACGCGCCAAACCCCGCATCGACTACTGCGATGCAGCCCCCCTGTGCTTTAGATCGAAGTGCCACGAACCTTGGGGGCAGCGCAAACTGACTGTCGCGAGCGACTGTCACTGGCCGGCAGCAGCCCCACGCAGTCAATCCATCCGACACTTCCCGACCTCACCCCGCCAGCGCCGCGATCTCGTCGTCGTCGAACCCCGCCGCGCGCCGTGCTTCGAGGTTGAACGGCGGCTTCAGGCGCGGCGCCGCGTAGCGCTCGACGAGCGCCGCGTAGTGCGCGAGCGGGTCGAGTCCGTCGCGCGCGCAGGCCCAGCGGTACCAGCGATTGCCGATCGCGACGTGGCCGACTTCGTCGCGCAGGATCACGGCGAGGATCTCGACGGCGCGCGCGTCGCCGGCCTGCGCGAGCTTGCGCTGGATCGCCGGCGTCGCATCGAGCCCGCGCGCTTCCAGCGTGCGCGGCACGAGCGCCATGCGCGCGGTGAAGTCGCCTTTCGTCTTCTCGGCCATCGCCCACAGGCCGTCGTGCGCGTCGAAGTCGCCGTAGGCGTGGCCGAGCGTGGCCAGGTGAGCGGCGAGCAGCGTGAAGTGATGCGCCTCCTCGGCCGCGACGCGCAGCCAGTCGCGGTAGAAGCCGGGCGGCAGGCCGGCGAAGCGCCACACCGCGTCGAGCGCGAGGTTGATCGCGTTGAACTCGATGTGCGCGATCGCGTGCAGCAGCGCGGCGCGGCCGGCCGCCGTGTGGACGGAGCGTTGCGGCACGCGCGCCGGCGCGACGAGCGCGGGGCGGGGCGGGCGGCCCGGCACGCCGGCGGGCTCGTCGATGGCGGCAGCCGGCTCGAGCGGCGCGCCCTCGACGGCGGCCTGCCACAGCGCCTGCATCGCCGCGACCTTCGCGGCCGGGTCGGCGAGCCGCAGCACGTGCAGGGCATGGGTGCGCAGTTCCATTTTTAGAATGATCGCATCGGGACTGTGCGGAGGCCGCCTTGGCGATCTATCAGCTCGGGGACGACGTGCCCCGTATCGTCCCCAGCGCCTGGGTGGCCGACAACGCGGCGGTCATCGGCCGCGTGCAGCTGCTCGACGAGGCGAGCGTGTGGTTCGGCGCCGTGCTGCGCGGCGACAACGACTGGATCACGCTCGGCGCGCGCAGCAACGTGCAGGACGGCTGTGTGCTGCACACCGACCCGGGCTGCCCACTGGTCATCGGCGCCGGTGTCACGGTGGGTCACCAGGCGATGCTGCACGGCTGCACGATCGGCGACGACACGCTGATCGGCATCCAGGCCGTCGTGCTCAACCGTGCGCGCATCGGCAAGGGGTGCCTCGTCGGCGCCGGCGCCGTCGTCACCGAGGACAAGGAGTTTCCCGACAACTCGCTGATCCTCGGCGCACCGGCCAAGGTGGTGCGCACCGTGAGCCCCGAGCAGCACGCGGCGATCCTGCGCAGCGCCGCGGGCTACGTCGGGAAGGCGGCGCACCACCGCGACGCGTTGACGCGCATCGGCTGAGTGCCGCGACCGCGCGCGGTCGTTCGTCGACCGTCGTGCGGGCGTCGTCGGCGCGCGCTCGCTCCCTTCTGGTCTGCTGCTTACGCCTCGGCGGGGTCGACGGCGGCCTCGTCGGCGCCGTCGCGGTCGGCCTCGTCGATGCGCTTCATGCTGTCGAGCATCTTCAGCAGGTAGTGCAGCGCGTGCGTGACGTCGTTGGTCGAGAAGTCCTCGAGCACCTTCGCGTAATACGCGTGGATCTTCGGCAGCGCCAGGCCGTGCCAGACATGGCGGCCGGAGTCGGTCATCGTCACGACGCGTGAGCGCCGGTCGCGCGGGTCGGGGGCGATCGCCACGTGGCCGTCGCGCTCCATGCGGGCGATCAGGCCCGACAGGTTCTGGCGGCTGACCATCAGGTAGCGCGCCAGCTCGCCAATGCTCATGCCGCCTTGCGCCTGTTCGCGCGACGACAAGGCCCCCAGCACGGCCCACTGCTGCGTCGTCAGCCCTTCCGCCTCGACCGCCCGGCTCCCCGTTTTGTGCAACATATTGGCGCATTGGTAGAGACGAAAGAACAGCCGGTTCGCGAGTTCGATCTTCGTTGGCAAGGTCTTCGGCATAGGGTAAACGCCAATCAAAAGAGGAAAAGCAGTGCTTGCCGTGCGAAGGCGGGTGCACTAAGATGTGTAAATACATTGACACATACAGCGAGCGATTCCGAAAGACATTGACGCAGTGGGTGAACTGTAAACGCAAGGGACTGCGATGAAACGATTCGACAACCGCACCGTCGTCGTCACTGGGGGCGGAGGTGGCATCGGCGGCGCCACGTGCAAGCGCTTCGGCGCCGAGGGCGCGCGCGTGGCCGTGTTCGACCTGAACCTCGACGCCGCGCAGGCGGTCGCGGCCGCGATCCGTGCCGAGGGTGGGCAGGCGCAGGCGCACCGCTGCGACATCACCGACCGCGCCAGCGTCGACGCGGCGGCGGCCGACACCGAAGCGCGGCTCGGCCCGATCGACGTGCTCGTCAACAACGCCGGCTGGGACGTGTTCAAGCCCTTCGTGAAGACCGAGCCGGCCGCGTGGGACAAGCTCATCGCGATCAACCTCACCGGCGCGCTGCACATGCACCACGCCGTGCTGCCCGGCATGGCGGCACGCAAGAGGGGCCGCATCGTCAACATCGCGTCGGATGCCGCGCGCGTCGGCTCGTCGGGCGAGGCGGTGTACGCGGCGTGCAAGGGCGGGCTCGTCGCGTTCTCGAAGACGATCGCGCGCGAGCACGCGCGCCACGGCATCACCGTCAACGTCGTCTGCCCGGGGCCGACCGACACCGCGCTGTTCGCCCAATACAAGGAAGGCGCGGGCAACCCCGACAAACTGATGGAGGCGTTCACGCGCTCGATCCCGCTCGGGCGTATCGGCCGCCCCGACGACCTGCCCGGCGCGATCCTGTTCTTCGCCAGCGACGACGCCGCCTACGTCACCGGCCAGGTGCTCAGCGTCTCAGAGCCTGTGAAGCATTCGATCGGCGCTGAGGGTTGATCGAATGACGTTGATCGCGGGCGTTGTCGACGCCGGCTGCACCCGCAAGCGATCATTCGCGCATCCTGCGCTTGCAGCGGGGATGCGAGGCAGGGTTTTGCCTGGGTTTTCGCGGTTCATACAGTCCTTGCGGCTGCGGCAGACGCAGTTGGGCCCAGACCCAGCAACTGTGGCGCCAGTGCCAGCGTGCGCATCAGGTTGTGCGCCAGCGCGAACAGCAGCACCACGCACCGCATCTTGCCCAGGCCCCTGACGGGCATGCGCTGCAGGGCGCGGTTGCTGGCTTGCGCGTTGACGCACTTGGCCGTGGCCGCGCGCAGCTTGTACAGCTGCTTGGCCTCGGGCGTGGCCATGCGCTGGCGCCACTTGGCCACCGCCTCCCTGTCGTCGGGCTTGGGCGCGTGCTTGTCGGGCTCGACCTCGTGGCCATGCTCGTCCTTCTTCGCACGCGCCTCGGGCACCGGCGCGTAGACCTCGGTCTTGTGGGCCACCGCCTCGAGCTGCTCGTGCGCCGGGAAGCCGCCGTCGACCAGCCACTGCTCGGGCGTGTGGCCCAGGCGCTTTTCAACCTGTTCGACCATCGGCGCGAGTTGCGCCATGTCGCTGCCCGAGGTGCTCACCTCCACGCCGACGATGACCTGGCTGTCGCAGTTGAGGTGCCCGTCGAGCTTGCGATCGCCTTCGGCCACGCGCATGGCTTCGAGGATCTTGTGCTTCATCAGCCAGGCGCTGCGGTAGCTCACCCCGAGCTGG
>NZ_QOAZ01000063.1 GCF_003574675.1 Azohydromonas sediminis | reverse complement strand
TTGGTACACAGATAAAATGATGTTGGTACACAGATAAAATGATGTTGGTACACAGATAAAATGATGTTGGTACACAGATAAAATGATGTTGGTACCCTCTGCTCTTCCTTAGAGCCACGTGGCACACAGACCGCCTAAAAAGGTTTTAAAAAATATATAAAAAATATATAAAAATAAACGCGTGCGCGTGCGAGGAAATTTCCCGCCTAAAAATTCACTCTTTTTTCTACAAACAGGTTCGCGATATTTACGAAACTGTCACTAAAAAATTGAAAAACAAAAAAAGGAGTGAGCGAAATTCTTCGCTCACATTATGCTTGCAGCGTTCACTTCGTTCACTCGCTAAAATCAAAATCAATACCGTTGACAAGGTAACTCATTTGGTTAAGCTCTATTTGCTTGTCTGAAGCTCTTTAAGACGTGTTTAGTGGTTTCAGGTAATCTTGTTAAGATTGCGCCTTGCAGGCGGTCAGGGCAAGCCCTAACAACCCCCACAAGAAATTCTTCTTGTGATATACTTGTTTTGGCAACTGCCCCGAAAGGGGGTGTAAACATGATTGAAAGCTTAATTTCGTTGATTATCGCCCCACTTTTTGTGGGTTTAGTACTTTTGCTAGTTGATCGTTGGCTAGACGATTAGCAGATAATCTATGCAGTTGCTTTTCTAGCTCCAACGCTGAAATCGCAACAGTGTAAAAAAAGCCCTCCTACTGAGAATAGGAGGGCTTTTTGGTGTAAACATGATTTTGCTTAATTTCGCTTCGCACTTACACAATAACATTTTTTTTCTGTATTTTCAAACGTCAGATTAGATTACGCAAAACGTCAATTAGAGAAATACCATATCGAAATAGTTAGTATTAAACATAGTAATACTATGAGGATAGACAATATTTTACTTTTTGGACTATCTTCAAAGCTTTTATTTTCTGGTCTGTAAGTGGGATTCACTACTTTCGCGTTGTAATCCATTGTACTTCCCAAATATACTTCTGAAGGAATTAAAAAAAATAATAAAATTCCGTAAAAAATAATTATCAATATGGGCAAATCAATATTAACTAAAAAAGAAGTTATATAGCTTAAAACTAAAGGAATAGTAATATAAAATATATTTTTTATTAGATATTTTTTCATAAAATAACCTCAAATTTAGCAACTATTTTGTCCATCTTGTATGCATTGGGATACAAAATCCACCGGCTTTATGATAGCCTCCTGCAGTCCACCCGCCTTTTTTCCAATAAAATCCTGGCTGACACTCTATAGAATCCCACTCTCTAGCACTTGCTTCTGTAGTTGAACTTAAAGCAACAGAGATAAAAGACACACCTAAAATTAGAACTAGCAACTTTTTCATAATGATTACATCACTTTTTTTTAATTTTTATTAATATATTTTAATTTAACTGTTTTTATGTGTCAATAATTTATCAATTAAATTATTTTTAACGAGATAAACCTCGTCCTTTTGACATATCTCTTGAATATTTTTTACTCTGTTGCCAAGCCTTTTTATCTGTCGACTGTTCAAACGTAAAAGCTTTCTTCTCTAGCACTTGTTCTTCAGACAGCTGTAAAGTATTAGTTCGTGAACGGCCATTTGCCATATACTCGCCGACAAACTCATAACACCCTGTTTCTCTGTTGTAAAACGGGGCTTTTAGGGGGTAGAAATGTGGGTTTAAGGACATTGTTACCCCTTTTGACCCCGTATCTGGTGGTAAAAACAATGTCCCTTTTTCGTCAATGAGGTAGGTTCTGTCCTTGGAATATCGCTCCAGGGATTTTTTTAATTTAGGCGCGTTCTGAAGGTACTTCACTCCTTGCTGAATGGTAAATAAAATGGTTTCTTTGGCCTGTCCTAGTCTCTCATGAAGGTAAGTGGTTAACCCGTCAAACTTTAGTTTTATCTCTTGATATTTTTCGTTTAGTTCAGAAAAGTCGTAGGTTAAGTCAGTAATTTTATCTTTTAACCGCTTATTCTCTGTTTCTAACACAGAAACTTTTTGTGTTGTTCTATCAAGTTCTTGTTTGATTTGTTCGCTCTGGTCATAGTTTAGTTGTTTTTCTTCAAACGCTGTTAATTGTTCTTTTTTCAGGGTTAATTCATAGGCTAAGTCCGTTATTTGTAATTCTTGTTCATGATTTACTTGTGTCAATTCTTTATTTTTCTGCGCCAAGGTATTGTTTTCGATTTTAAGGTGCTTATTTTGCGTTCTAAGCGTTTCAAAATCTTTCGTAATACTTTTTATTGCCGAAAGGTCAGAAGCGCTTAGAACGTATTTTAAACCGTTAAAACTAAATTTCTTTTCTTTGATATTTGCTAAATCAGGTAAAACGGTTGTTTGTAGAGAGTTAATGATTTCGTTTCGCTTCGTTTCCAGTTGGTTCATGGCTTGGACTTTGCCCTTTACTTCTTCGTTCTTCTCTTCAAGAAGACGGTCAATACGGAAGATTGCCTGTTCATAGGAATGGAGTTCTCTTTCTTTTTCTACCAGAATTTGTTCCTGATTCGCGAGTTCTTGTTTAGAAACCTGTATTTCTTTTTGAACGTCTTTGTATTCTTTGACAGATAAATGCTTTTGCGGACTCCCACGGAGTCCACGCTCAATAGCGTAGCCCCGTTCTTTCAAATAGTTTGGCAGTTCTTCCTGAATCTCTAACAAACTTTGCCGACTAAACACCTGTTTACTGCTCAATCGCCCTTCGTACATAGGCACAATTCCTAAGTGCATATGGGGCGTGGTTTCGTCTAAATGTACCGTGGCATAGGCGACATTTTGTCGACCGCAGCGATCAGAGAAATACGCGACAACATCGGTAAAAAATGCTTGTGTGTCTGTATTCTCTTGGAAAAAGGCGGTATCACTAGTGATTATCCATTCGTTCACAAGGACTGCGTCTTTTCTAACCGCTCGTTTACTGATTCGTTGGCTCTCAATGATTTGTTTGATTTTCTCCCGATAATTGATTGAACCAGGATTGACTAAGTCATAATTCAAGTGAGATTTCTCAATATCAATATCAGGATTGGAATGATTATCGGTTTCTCGTTGATTATGCCGTTGGATACCGCTTAAGTTTCCAACTTTCATTTTCTCCATACGTGCGACAATTTTTGACATGAGCGCTCCCCCCCCTTTTTTTTCTTGTGGCGTTCTTTGTCTTTGGATTTCGGCAGCACTTCCAAGTAAAGTATAACGCACTATACTTTACTTCGTAAAGGTGCGCTCTGCCGAGGGCTGTCGGCTAGTACTCGGAAGGTCAGCCTTTAGGCTTCCCAATCTCGCACTTAGCCGATTGCCTACGGTCAAACTTTCCATTTCTGCTAAGGCAGAAACTCCAAATTCCCCTCCGTCAAAAAACCGTTTAAATAACGACTGCCTGAAATTAGTGAACGTGCTAGCTTTCTGCTAGCCGGTGCTAGTAATGTGCTAATTTGGTGCTAAAAACCTGCTAGTCACTGCTAGGAATCTGCTAGTTTGGGTGCTAGAAACCTGCTAGTGAGTGCTAAAAATGTGCTAGTTTACCTGAAAGTACCTGCTAGTAAAGTGCTAGCGAAGAACGAAAGTGTACCCCACGGGAAAGCCTTGCACTGCAAGGCGTCCCACCTTGTGTGGGACCCAGTTTCCCTTATGCTCTTCCGAAACACATGAAACAATTAAGTAAATTTCAAGAACAAAAGACAAAAAATAACAACAGTGGGGATTGGGGGAACCCCAAAAATTTGAATGACACCTACCAAAAATACTGGTAGGTGTCATTCAAAATATCGCAACATGGTACCATGTTGCTCTGCTTGCAAAAAGAAAGCCTACCCCAAAATGGAAGTAGGCTAATCTTGATATTTTTCGAGTGTTATCCCAAATAGTCAACATTTTTTTATAACAAGCAAGGGTAGTTTTTATTCTTCTTCGTCTAGAGATTGACCGTCAATCTTCACAATCCCACAGGAAATATCTTCTTCTAGCGTAACTTTGTAGGCTACCGTATCAATAAGTAGAATGTATGACCGACTTAGATAATTAAACATTCTTAGCGTTTCGTCTCGAACTACAGTATCTAATCGTGATAAGTCAAGTGGCTCCAAATCAAGCAATAGCGCTTCTAGTTCACTCTCAAACTTATCTAGTCGCTCCAGTACAGCCTGTGTGACTTCGTACTCCTCTTTTGTCATGTTGTATCCTGTCATTAATCCCATAAGTAGGACCTCCAAAATAATTTATTTTAGAAGTCCTCACGCAAATATGCTAAAATAATCTAGCAGTCTGGAAGATTGCGTGAGGAACTTGCTAACTTGCTTAATGTGAGGGGGCAAGTTCTTTTTTTATTCTCCGTTTACCCAGTCATGCATAGTTATGCTTGGTTTGTTGGTTTTCAGACCAGTAAACGTAAATTCTAGTTTGGCAATCTTATTGCCTTTTTTGGCTTTGATTTTTGTTAATTCTAAATTCTCAAAGTAATTATTGAGTTCTTTCATTGCAGGTTTTATCACTCTTTGGTCTATTTGTCCCATTTGAGTATACGATTTTGGAATATCCATTATTTCTTTAAATTCATCAATACTAACGGTATAGTAACCAGTTGACCGATATTGCATTAATAAGCGAAACAACGTTTTAGCATAGGTTGATCGGATAGCAGTAAATGCAGATAACTCGAACCTACTAAATTCAGTTGTTAAGCCATTAAGAATACCTTCCAATTTAGGATTGATACTTACTTCAACTGTTTGTTTTTTTACATTAACGTCAAAGCCAGTAAACAAGACAAATCGTCGAAAACTTCCGTCATCATCATACTCATTCCGATAAGTTAGTTGCAGCATTTTACTGTATAGGCTATCTAAATCATTTGTAAACGCCTTAATTGCAGTCATTTTATAGTCGCTTAATTCTTTTAACTCTTCAAAAGAAAATATGATACTGTCTAAACCTTTGTCTTTCATTCTTGCACATAAGGCAAAAAATAAGTTCATTTCTTTAGCATTGAACTGTTTTAAAGCAACTAGATTTAATTCGTTTTGATATTTAACAGCTAATTCCGATTTTTCATTCATTCCTTTCGCCCCCTCACGCTCACATTATATAAACAGCATACATTAATGTCAAGTATGCTGTTTATATAATGTGAGCGTGATTTTACAAAGATAATTTGTTATTAGTAGTCAGATAAAATGATGTTGGTACACAGATAAAATGATGTTGGTACACAGATAAAATGATGTTGGTACACAGATAAAATGATGTTGGTACACAGATAAAATGATGTTGGTAC
>NZ_QOAZ01000062.1 GCF_003574675.1 Azohydromonas sediminis | reverse complement strand
CTACTGGCGCCAGCAGGCGCAGGCCTCATCGACAACGACGGCTGCCAAAGAGGTAGCCCTGCAGGAGGGTTGAACCATGAGTACATGGCCCAACCGGGAGGCCTCCGGCGGCCCCTGCGGGGGGCTGGAAGACAGAGAATCCAAAAGCCCAAGCAGCCAACTTGACCGTCAGACCAGCCGGGTCTGACTCAAGCCAACAGGCCTCCTCGAAACCCGGTGCGGTTCACATGGGCAGCGGCAGCTTGCTGGACTCGAAGACGGTGCCGCTGACCAGGCTGCACTGGTAGCGGCAGGCGCTGCACTGGAAGTACAGCCGGTCCTGGCGGCGGAACTCGCTGTGCCAGCCGCCCTTGCAGCGCGGACACGTGAAGCCCTCGGGCCAGCGCCAGGCGCGCACGAGTGCTTCACACTGCGCCGCCGACCCGTACCGATCAAAGAACTCGGGCATCGACAGACCCCGCTGGTACTGCACTTTGTTCTGCGCCATCGCCAACCTCCAGTTCAGGTTGGCCCATCGTCTCAGGGCTCAGTCTCATGGCGTGCGACTCACCCTGTGGCGGCTGAACAATCTTGCTGATCAGGTGATCTCAAGCACTTGGCCGATGCGCTGGATGTCGTCGCCCGCACGAGCAACGCGCAAGGTCGTGACTCTGGCTTGGCAAGGGTGCACGCTGCCAAGTTCTACGGATTGGCCAATGCCATCGATTCGGTCGTCAAGATTAGCCAAGACCTTGTCGACGAATTCGTTGCTCGTTCCGACTATGTCGGCGCTCGGCAAGTCATCGAAGGGCACCTACTTCCGGTGGTCATCGAGCACAGGATGTTCGACAAGCTTATCTCGGTGCGCAGCCAATACGCTGTTGTATTGGCTTACTGCGGAGAGCACCAAGCAGCGGAAGCTGAGCTGACGAGGCTTGATCGCTATCTGCCTGGTCTACACGCAATTCAGCGCACAGAGATTGAGAACCAACGCGCGCTGGTGGCCACGTTGCGTCATCGTCAACTGGAGCATCGGTCGGAGAGGCAAGTCCAGACCGTGCCCAGGCGTCGCGAAAAGGTTGGTCGCAATGAGCCGTGCCCTTGCGGATCCGGCTTGAAATACAAGCGATGCCACGGAGCGGCTGGGATCTGAGCGCACATCTAAGGTCGAGCTCTTCCCCGCATACGCAAGGATGGGTGATGATGAATCGCCTTCATGTACCAACGACAAGGGAAGATGATCTGATCGCTGGAGGACTCGCGTCGTCCATGCATCACTCGTCAGATGTAAGGATTGCGATTCCGTGCGCCAACCTTTCCAAGAACTCGGCCGCGTCGTCGTAGTAGTTCTTGTAGGCCGACCTGATTTGCTCTGACGTGCTTCCTGGCACGTACACGACATCAGCCCCAGGCCGTTCGGACTCGAGGGGGCGATGTCCCGGAGTCTGTTGAACGCGTGAACTGAGGTGGCGGCTCCTTCGACCCGCATGCGCGAGCATGCGGGTTGCCTCGCAAGCAACCGAAGGAGCCACCGAGATGAAGTCTCACACGAAGTCGTCGTTGCGGGCCGTGCCCGCTGCGCAGGTTCAGATCTCGCTGCCCGTGCAGGGCGTGCTGCGCGATGTCCGCCACGCCTTCCTGGGCCTGTGCATCGACGCCGGCCAGAAGGTGCTGGCCGCGATGATGGAAGCCGACCGCATCGCGCTGTGCGGCCCCAAGGGCGTGCCCGACGCTGGCCGGCGCGCCGTGCGCGGCGGCACCACCGCCAGCCAGGTCGTGCTGGGCGGCCAGCGCATAGCCGTACGACGCCCAAGAGCACGCTCGACGACCGAGGGCGAACTGGCGCTGCGCAGCTTCGAGTGGGCCGCCGGGGACGACCCGCTGGACGCCGCCACGATGGCGGCCATCGCCGCGGGCGTGTCGACCCGGCGCTATGCCAGCACCCAGGAGCCGGTGCCAGCGGCGCACCAGCCTCGCGCAGCTTCCAAGAGCGCTGTCTCGCGCCGCTTCGTGCAGCTCAGCCAGGAGCAACTGGCGCAGTGGCTCGCACGGCCCATCGGCGAGCTTGACCTGCCGGTGGTGATGATCGACGGCATCCACTTCCGCGACCGCGTGATCCTGCTGGCGCTGGGCATCGACGCCCAGGGAAACAAGCACGTCCTGGGGCTGCGCGAGGGCTCCACCGAGGCCGCCCGCGTGGTCTCTTCGTTGCTGTCGGATCTGGTCGAGCGCGGACTCGACGCCCAGCGCATGCGGCTGTGGGTGATCGACGGCGGCAAGGCGCTGCGCAAGGCCATTGTCCAGACCTTCGGTGCGTGCGCGCTGATCCAGCGCTGCCAGGAACACAAGCGCCGCAACGTGCTCGAGCACCTGCCCGAGGACGCGCACGCCAGCGTCAAGCGAGCCTTGAAGGACGCCTGGTCGGCCTCGGACGCCGATCTGGCGCGCAAGCAACTCAGCCGCCTGGCGTCGTCCCTGCAGGCCAAGCATCCGGGCGCCGCCGCCAGCCTGCGCGAAGGCCTGGACGAGACGCTGACGGCCCAGGCGCTGGGCATCACCGGCGCGCTGTACCGCACGCTGCGCACGACCAACCCGATCGAGAACCTGAACGGCTCGGTGGCGCACTACTGCCGCAACGTCAAGCGCTGGGGCGACGGCCAGATGGTGCTGCGCTGGGTGGCCAGTGCGCTCAGCGACGCGGCCACTCGCATGCGAAAACTCCGTGGCTGCGGCCAGATGCGCTCACTCTTGAAGGCCCTGGATGCCCGCCGCCCGGAAAGCGACAACGGCGCCGTCCTGAAGGCCGCGTAGCATGACCACCAAGGAGCCGTCACCGGTCACGGTTCAACAGCGATCGGGACAACGCCTCGAAGCGCGCTTCGTGGAGCTGAGCGCGGAAGGCGTACAGCATCCCGACTTCGGGAAAGATGAGACGACAGCCCGCCACGTCATCCATGCGCGCGAGCTCCAGCTTGGGTTCGCGCAGCAGCTTGTCGAAGATCGTCGCCTTGCGCTTGTGACGCTGGATCACCTTGACGCCCCACTCCTTGGCGCGATTGCGCAGCAGGGCTTGGAAAGTGTTGATCACCGCCGCATGGGCGGCTCGCCAGGTCTCGATGACCTTGAGGTCTTCCTCAGTGGAGCGACCAGCGCGGATCGCATCACTGGCGTGGTTGACGCGGCTCTTCGAGCCCCCCTGGGAAACCAGACTTCGTCATGCGCCCCCTCCGTGACCGCGTCCATTGTCCAGGTCAGCGGCCGCAGGTCACCCGTGTGATTCCACCATCGGCGCGCGATCTGATCCGCCGATGGTGCAAATCCTTGTAAATCAACAACTTAGGACGGCTTGAATTGCAGTGAACCACTACAAAGCACTGTACTTCGCCGCACCGCATCCGCCTGCGCCGGAGGGTTTGCAAAAGCGGCCCGGCGCAGTCCGTCGAGCCGCCGGCTGAAGACCGCGGTGGCAGCGTGCGATTGACGCTAAGTTGTTGTCACGCTTGAGAAAAGAGGCAAGGCAATTGCATCAGCTGGATAATGCCGACGGGCACGGCCATGGAGGCCATGGTGGGCATCGGCAGTCGCCGGAGCGCACCGAAAACAACAGGGAATAGGCTCATGGACATGAATGCACACCCCCATCACGGCAGCGGTACACCGTCCCATCCGGCCACGCCAACGGATCTGAAGGACCCCGTGTGCGGCATGACCGTCACGGCGCAGTCTGAGCACACGTTGACGCACGAAGGTCGGCCCTACTACTTCTGCAGCGCGAAGTGCCAGGGCAAGTTCGCGGCGAACCCACTGCAATACCTCGCCCCGGCGCCTGCGCAGGAACAGGCCCCCGCGGCGGCGGGCACGGTGTACACCTGCCCCATGCACCCGGAGATCAGACAGGACCACCCCGGTAACTGCCCCAAGTGCGGTATGACGCTGGAGCCCTTGCTGCCCGAGCTGGAGGAACAGGAGAACCCCGAACTCAGGGACTTCCAGCGCCGCTTCTGGTGGACCTTGCCGCTCACTGTCGTCGTCACCGTGCTGGCCATGTTCGGACACAGCCTGGGCTGGTTCGACATGGCGGTGCAGAGCTGGATCGAACTCGTGCTAACGGTGCCAATCGTGCTTTGGGCGGGCTGGCCCTTCTTTGTGCGCGGCGCGCAGTCGGTGGTGAACCGCAGTCCCAACATGTGGACCCTGATCGGCCTGGGCACGGGGGCCGCGTTCGTCTACAGCGTCGCGGCCACGGTCGCGCCGCAGGCCTTTCCCGCCTCGTTCCAGTCCATGGGGCGGGTGGCGGTGTACTTCGAGGCCGCGGCGGTGATCATCTCGCTCACGCTGCTGGGTCAGGTGCTTGAGCTCAAGGCTCGCTCCCAGACCTCGGCCGCCATCCGTTCCCTGCTCGGGCTGGCGCCCAAGACGGCGCGGCGGATCGGCTCCGACGGGAAGGAACAGGACGTTCCGCTGGCGCATGTGCACGTCGGCGACCTGCTGCGGGTGCGCCCAGGCGAGAAGGTGCCGGTGGACGGCGTGGTGGTGGAGGGCCAGAGCGCGGTGGACGAATCCATGCTCACCGGCGAGCCGCTGCCGGTCAGCAAACAGGTGGGCTCCCCGCTGATCGGCGCCACGCTCAACACCAGCGGGGCGCTCGTGATGCGTTCGGAACGCGTGGGATCGGCCACCGTGCTGTCCCAGATCGTGCAGATGGTGGCCCTGGCCCAGCGTTCCAGGGCGCCGATGCAGCGCATGGCCGACCAGGTGGCGGGCACCTTCGTGCTGGCCGTGGTGGGCATCGCGGTGCTCACCTTCCTGGGCTGGGGCTGGCTGGGACCGGAGCCCAGTTGGGTCTATGCGCTGATCAATGCGGTCGCGGTGCTCATCATCGCCTGTCCCTGTGCGCTGGGCCTGGCCACGCCCATGTCGATCATGGTGGCTATCGGCCGCGGCGCCGGCCATGGCGTGCTGTTCCGCGACGCCGCCGCCATCGAGAACCTGCGCAAGGTCGACACCCTGATCGTGGACAAAACCGGCACCCTCACGGAAGGACGCCCCACATTCGAGCGCGCCCTTGGCGTGGCGGGCCACACCGACGCGGAGGTGCTGCGGCTGGCGGCCAGCCTGGACCAGGGCAGCGAGCATCCACTGGCGGCCGCCATCGTCGCGGGGGCCAGGCAGAAAGGGCTGGTGTTGGAGAAGCCTATGCAGTTCGACTCGGCGTCGGGCATCGGCGTGCGGGGCGTTGTGGGCGGGCGGGCGCTTGCATTGGGCAATACTGCCCTCATGGACCAGCTGGGGGTGGACACCTCGTTGGTGACGACAGAGGCCGAGTCGCTGCGCGGCCAGGGCGCCAGTGTCATGTACCTGGCAGTGGACCAACAACTGGCTGGCCTGCTGGCGGTGTCGGACCCGATCAAGCCGACCACCGCCGAGGCCCTGGCCTCGCTGCGCAAAGCGGGTATCCGCGTCGTGATGGCCACGGGCGACGGCCTGACCACGGCGCACGCTGTGGGCCAGCGCCTGGGCATCGACGAGGTGCACGGCGAAGTGCAGCCCGCCGACAAGCTCTGGCTCGTGGAACGGTTGCAGGCCGAGGGCCGCGTGGTGGCCATGGCGGGGGACGGCATCAACGACGCCCCGGCACTGGCGCGCGCCGATGTGGGCATCGCAATGGGCACCGGCACCGATGTCGCCATGAACAGCGCGCAGCTCACCTTGGTGAAGGGCGACTTGCGTGGCATCGCCACCGCGCGCGAACTCTCGGTGGCCACCGTGGCCAACATGAAGCAGAACCTGGGCTTCGCCTTCGTCTACAACGCGCTGGGCATTCCGCTGGCCGCCGGACTGCTGTATCCGATCACGGGCTGGCTGTTGTCGCCGATGATCGCCGCGCTGGCCATGAGCCTGAGCTCGGTGTCCGTCATCGGCAATGCTCTGCGCCTGCGCAACCGATAACGGACAGATTTACTGGGTCGGCCCTGCAAAACCCCCGCAACCCGCATGAACACTGGCTTTGCGGGGTGAATGCCGATGGCGCGAACTCCCAGCAACGAATCCAATAGGCC
>NZ_QOAZ01000061.1 GCF_003574675.1 Azohydromonas sediminis | reverse complement strand
ACGATCAGGACCGTCATCTTCCTGATCGCCGGCAAGCTCGACTTCCGCGCGCTCAACCCTCATGCCCCGCAACCCACTTGAAATTCAACAGAGCCGTAATGCAGTACGTCTGGGGCAGGTTCTGGGTCAACAACCATGCTCACGTATTGCAGGGCGCGAACGGAGTGAGCACCGAGCACCTGATGCTCGGACTTCAGAGGCTCGACTTGACGCCCTACGTCACTGGAGCAGTACAGGCGAAGCTGAATCAAGCAAACCTGTTTCGGGTCCCATTCGTCATTCCTTCATCGCCAGTGGCGACGGCATTCGCTGCGGAAGTCGAGTCTCTGTACGCGAAGCTGCGGAACAACAAGGCTCAGGCGCAAGTTCTGGCAGATATTCGTGACGCTCTGCTCCCCCGCCTCATCTCCGGCAAGCTGCGTCTGCCCGAGGTCGAGGCCGCCCTCGAAACCCCCTGACGGAGACCTCGCCGATGGCCCCATCGCAGCGTGCGATGAGGTCAGCCGAGCGTTCTCGAAACCCCCTGACGGAGACCTCGCCGATGGCCCTGTGGCTCGTCCGCGCCGGCAAGTACGGCGAACACGAAGCGCGCTTCCTCGACGACAAGCGCATCTACCTGACCTACGAGAGCCTGCCGGTTGACCTGTCGGCCGCCAGGACCTACGACGACATCAAGGCGATCCTGCAGGTGCACTACCCGGGCGAAGTGCCGCGGCGCCTGGGCAACTGGTCGGGTCAGGTCTGGGCCTTCGTGCTGGCGATGAAGCCCGGCGACTGGGTCGTCGTGCCGCGCAAGGCCAAGGGCACCATCGCGGTCGGCGAGATCACCGGCGGCTACCGGTACGACGCGGCGGCGAAGGAGCCGTACCGGCACTCCCGCGACGTCAAGTGGCTCCACACCGACGTGCCGCGCAGCGCGTTCGACCAGGACCTGCTGTACTCGTTCGGCGCCATCATGACCATCTGCGAGGTCAAGCGCAACGACGCCGAGAAGCGCGTGCGCGCGATGGCCCAGACGGGCTGGAAGGCCGTGCCGGTGACGATCACGCCGGGCGCTGCGTCCGGCGCGGTCGACACCGAGGCAGGCGAGGAAGGCGGCGTCGACCTGGAGCAGCTCGCCCGCGACGCGATCGCCAGGCTCATCGTCCAGAAGTTCAAGGGCCATGGCATGGCCCGGCTGGTGGAGGCCGTGCTCAGGGCGCAGGGCTTCACGACGCACCTGAGCCCCGAAGGGCCCGACAAGGGCATCGACATCCTGGCCGCGGGCGGCGCGTTCGGTTTCGACCGGCCGCGTATCTGCGTGCAGGTGAAGTCCGGCGACGCGCCCGCTGATCGCCCCGAGTTCACCCAGCTCATCGGCGCCATGCAGAGCGTGCAGGCCGACCAGGGCCTGTTCGTCGCCTGGGCCGGCTTCAAGCCCACCGTGCTGAAGGAGGTGCCGACGCACTTCTTCAAGGTGCGGCTGTGGAACGACAACGACCTGATCGAGCAGTTGCTGGCCAACTACGACAAGCTCGACGAGGACATCCGCGCCGAGCTGCCGCTGAAGCGGATCTGGACGCTGGCGACGCCGGACGAGTGAGGGGCGACCCGCGCGAGCCGGGCCGCGCACCGGCACCCTTGCCAAGCTTTGCCATTGCCGCTAGGCTGGCGGCCATGAGCACGATGAACATCTCCCTGCCCGAGGAACTCAAGGCCTTCGTCGACCGGCAGGTGGCCGCGCGCGCCTACGGCAGCGCCAGCGAGTACGTGCGCGAGCTACTGCGCCGTGAGCGCGACATCGAGCACCTGCGCAGCCTGCTGATGGAGGGGCTGGAGTCGGGGCCCGGGCGGGTGGCCGACGCGGCCTACTTCGACGGGTTGCGCGAGCGCATCCGCCAGCATGCCGACAAGAAGGCGGCGGCACCCAGCGGTTCCGGCGCCGGCCGGTCGCGGCGCGG
Organism: Azohydromonas sediminis; assembly: GCF_003574675.1. Classification (GTDB taxonomy): domain Bacteria; phylum Pseudomonadota; class Gammaproteobacteria; order Burkholderiales; family Burkholderiaceae_C; genus Calidifontimicrobium; species Calidifontimicrobium sediminis. The sequence goes on along the minus strand of NZ_QOAZ01000061.1, from coordinate 5,644 downwards.
GGCCAAGGCCGGCGCCCGCTGAGGTCGTGGGCAGGCCGCTGCCGGTCGTCGTCCTCCCGCGGGCGGAGCAGGACATCGACGATGCGATCGGACGCTACCTCGACGAGGCCGGCGTGGAGGTCGCCGGCCGATTCACCGAGGCGCTCGCCAGCGCCTTCGCACTTCTGGTGCGCAACCCGGGCATCGGCTCGCTGCGCCACGCGACCTTGCTCGCCTTGCCCGGCATGCGCTGCTGGCCGCTGCGGCCGTGGCCGCACCTGATCTTCTACCTGGAGCGCGAACGGCGGATCGATGTCGTGCGCGTGCTGCATGGCGCGCGCGACGTGCCCGCGTCGCTGCTCGGCCCGGACGACGCGCCCTGACTCGGGCGCGCGCCCCGGCGTTCGGACGACTACCACCTTCCGCACCGCGCCGGCCGCTGATAGACTGGTCAGCCATCTGGTCAGATGCGAACGGGAGGCCGCATGCACGCATGGCCCGTCCAGGACGCCAAGGCTCGCTTCAGCGAGATGCTCGACGCCTGCCTCAACGAGGGGCCGCAGCTCGTCACCCGGCGCGGCGCCGAGGCGGCGGTGCTGGTGCCGGTGGACGAGTGGCGCCGCCTGCAGGCCGCGGCGCGGCCGTCGCTGAAGGAGCTGCTCCTCAGCGACGAGGCCCGCCACGAACTGGCGCTTCCGCGGCGCGGTGCCGCGCGCCGCCGCCCCGTGGCGGCAGGGTAGGCGCGCGTGTTCCTGCTGGACACCAACGTCGTGTCCGAACTGCGCCGGCCGCGGCCGCACGGCGCCGTGCTGGCGTGGCTGACGGGCGTGGACGACGCGGCGCTGCACCTGAGCGCCGTCACGCTGGGCGAGATCCAGGCCGGCGTCGAGCTCACGCGCGAACAGGACGCGGCGAAGGCCGCCGAGATCGAGCGCTGGCTGGACCAGGTGGAGCAGACCTGGAACGTGCTGCCGCTGGACGGGCGCGTGTGCCGCGCCTGGGGCCGGCTGATGCACCGGCGCTCGGACACGCTGATCGAGGACGCGCTGATCGCCGCCACGGCCCTCGTGCACGGGCTCACCGTCGTGACGCGCAACGTGGCCGACTTTCGCCCGTTCGGCGTGGCGGTTCTGAACCCTTTCGAGACGCGGCGGAGCTGATGCAGGGCGTGCCCGCCGCGATCAGCGAGGACGACGTCGAACAGGACGCGCTGCGCTGGCTTGCTGAGCTGGGCTGGTCGGTGGCCCACGGCCCCGACATCTCGCCACCCCCGCACGCCCGGCACCGAGCGCGACAGCTACCGCGACGTGGCGCTGCGTCACCGGCTGGCCGACGCGATCGCGCGGCTGAACCCCGCCGTGCCCCCGGCCGCACGCGACGACGCTCTGCGCCGCGTGCTGAGCCCCAACGTGCCGGGGCTCGTCAACGCCAACCGGCAGGTGCACCGCTGGCTGGTCGACGGCGTGCCGGTGGAGTACCAGAAGGACGGCGAGACGCGCGGCGCGCGCGTGCGCCTGATCGACTTCGACGACCCGACCGCGAACGACTGGCTCGCCGTCAACCAGTTCAGCGTCCAGGGCCCGAAGCAAATGCACCGACCCGACCTGCTGCTGTTCGTCAACGGCCTGCCGCTGGTCGTGATCGAGCTGAAGAACCCGGCCGACGAGGAGGCCGACCTGTGGGCAGCGTGGAACCAGCTCCAGGCCTACCAGCAGGACATCCCCGACCTGTTCCAGGCCAACGCGCTGCTGGTGGTCAGCGACGGCCTGCAGGCGCGCATGGGCTCGCTGACCAGCGACCGCGAGCGCTTCATGGCGTGGCGCACGATCGACGGCGTGGCCACCGACCCGCTGGGGCCGATGCGCGAACTGGAGACGCTGGTGCGCGGCCTGTTCGAGCGCGCCACGCTGCTCGCGTACCTGCGCCACTTCGTGCTGTTCGAGGACGACGGCCGGCTCGTCAAGAAGGTGGCGGGCTACCACCAGTTCCACGCCGTGCAGGCGGTGGTGCGCAGCGTGCTGCAGGCCGCGAGCCCCACCGGCGCGCAGGCGCGGCGCGGCAAGGGCGGCGTCGTGTGGCACACGCAGGGCGCGGGCAAGAGCATCGAGATGACGTGCCTGGCCGCCGCGCTGATGGCGCACCCGGCGATGGGCAACCCGACCATCGTCGTCGTGACCGACCGCAACGACCTCGACAACCAGCTCTTCGGCGTGTTCGCCGGCGCCGCCGAGCTACTGCGCGAGACGCCGGTGCAGGCGGCCACGCGCCCCGAGCTGCGCCGGCTGCTGGCCAACCGGCCTTCCGGCGGCATTGTCTTCACGACGATCCAGAAGTTCACGCCGGGCGAGGACGAGGACGCGTACCCGGTGCTCAGCGACAGGCGCAACATCGTCGTCATCTGCGACGAGGCCCACCGCAGCCAGTACGGCTTCGACGCGCGGCTCACCGGCGCGCCGAAGCCCGCGGCGCGCACGACAACCGCCGCCAACGACGCCACCGTGCTGCTGGCCGCCGAGCCGCCCGCCGGGACGCCCCCGCCGGCCAGCGGCGTGCGCTACGGTTATGCGCAGCACCTGCGCGACGCGCTGCCGGGCGCGACCTTCGTCGCCTTCACCGGCACGCCGGTGAGCCTGGACGACCGCGACACGCGCGCCGTCTTCGGCGACTACGTTCACGTGTACGACATCGAGCAGGCGGTGCGAGACGGCGCCACGGTGCCGATCTACTACGAGAGCCGGCTGGCCAAGCTCGACCTGAAGGAGGACGAAGCTGCGCACCTCGACGAGGAGGTCGACGCGCTGACCGAAGACGAGGAAGGCGACGCCGCCAAGGTGGCGCGGCTGCGCCGCTGGGCGGCGCTGGAGCAGCTCGTCGGCGCGCCGCCGCGCATCCAGAAGGTGGCAGCCGACATCGTGGCGCACTTCGAGCAGCGGCTCGCCGCGATGGACGGCAAGGCGATGGTCGTCGCGATGAGCCGCGAGATCTGCGTGCACCTGTACGACGCGATCGTCGCGCTGCGCCCCGAGTGGCACGACCCCGACCCCGACAAGGGCGCCATCAAGGTGGTGATGACCGGCTCCGCGGCCGACAAGGCGCTGCTGAAGCCGCACCTCTACCCGAAGGACGTACGCAAGCGCCTGGAGGCGCGCTTCAAGAACCCGACCGACCCGTTCAAGATCGTCATCGTGCGCGACATGTGGCTCACCGGCTTCGACGCCCCGTGCCTGCACACGATGTACGTCGACAAGCCGATGCGCGGGCACAACCTGATGCAGGCGATCGCGCGCGTCAACCGCGTCTTCAAGGACAAGCCCGGCGGGCTGGTGGTGGACTACATCGGTATCGCCAACGAGCTGAAGGCCGCCTTGGCCGACTACACGCAGGCCCACGGGCGCGGCAAGCCGACGATCGACGCGCACGACGCGCTGGCCGTGCTGCAGGAACAGATGGACGTGCTGCACGGAATGCTGCACGGCGTCGACTACGCCGACTTCCGCACCCGCGCGTGGCAGCGCCTGCCGGGCGTGGCCAACCACGTGCTCGGCCTGGACGACGGCAAGAAGCGCTTCGCAGACGCCGTGCTGGCGGCGAGCAGGGCCTTCGCGCTGTGCTGCACGCTCGACGAGGCGCTGGCCCACCGCGACGAGCTGGCCTTCCTGCAGGCCGTGAAGGCGGCGCTGACGAAGCACGACGGCACCGACCGCAAGCTCAGCGACGAGCAGAAGGAGCACGCGCTGCGGCAGATCATCAGCCGCGCGGTGGTCAGCGACGAGGTCGTCGACATCTTCTCGGCCGCGGGGCTGAAGCGCCCCGACATCGGCGTGCTGTCGGACGAGTTTCTGGAGGACGTGCGCCAGATGAAGGAGCGCAACCTCGCCGTCGAGCTGCTGGAGCGGCTGCTCAAGGGCGAGATCAGGTCACGCTTCAGGACCAACGTGGTGCAGAGCGCGAAGTTCAGCGAGCTCTTGCAGCAAAGCCTCGCGCGCTACCGCAACCGGGCGGTGGAGACGGCGCAGGTCATCGAGGAACTCATCGCGATGGCCAAGAAGTTCCAGGAGGCCGCCCAGCGCGGCGAGCACCTGGGCTTGAACCCCGACGAGCTGGCGTTCTACGACGCGCTGGCCACCAACGAGGCCGCGGTGCGCGAGCTGGGCGACGCGACGCTGAAGAAGATCGCCGTCGAGCTGACGGTGAGCCTGCGCCGGTCGGTGACGGTCGACTGGGCCAAGCGCGAGACGGTGCGCGCGAAGCTGCGCGTGATGGTGAAGACGCTGCTGCGCCGCTACAAGTACCCGCCGGACCGGCAGGAGGAGGCCACCGAGACGGTGCTCAGGCAGGCCGAGCGCTGTCCGAGCTATGGGCCACGGGCTGACTGGGCGTGCGCACCAGAATCGGCGCGTCTCGAGGATCTCGCGCAGCCGGCTGTGCACGCTCTTGATGGCGTTGCTGGCGTAGTCCCACACGCCGCACCGCTGGCGCCAAGGCGAAGAACGGGATCACAGGGTCCCAGGGAGGGCACCATGCATTCGCCACTGGGATGTAATTCCGGTCCCATTGCCGCGTTCGAACTCGTCCAACGCGTCGGTCACCGTGACTTGAAGGCCCTGATCTCTTCGAGCAGCTCGACCGCCTGCTCGTACGTGATCTCCGGCTGGTTGACTGGGTTCCTAGCTTCACCGATCCCCAGGCCGTACAGCTTCATCCGCACCTCGACGACCTTGATCATGGCCATAGGGTTCTCCTTGGTACTGGCCATCTCCATCGCCATGTCAAGTTCGGTCATAGCGTCGGCCATAGTGTAGGCGCGCGTGCGCGAGCACTCGATCGTGCCGCGGCTGGCCTCCACCGCCGCCTTCGCGTATTGGTCGCGCAGCTCCTGAATGCGCCGCGCAACGCGTTCACGGCCTTCTACAGCCGCCGCCTGCTGGCGAGCGTTGTCGCGCTTGCCGGTCCAGTTGTAGGCACCAAGAAATGCGTCGATCGCTGGCGCTCCGCTTGCGCGCGCAACCGCGTAGGCCTCCTCACGGGGTGTCAGCGCACGGCGGGTCAGGGGTCGTCCCGCGGGGGTCGAGCTATGGTCGTGTTCGGTTCGGCGTGTCGTCATCTCGGATGGCATCAGGTGATCGGCTCAGGAGCCATGCGGGTCCGAAGCAGGCGAGCCGCGTGCTGTCCATACCTCTGCCACCCGATGCCTTCCCTTCGCCGGCGAGCCCATCTGCGCCTTCAGTTACCACCCAGAGGCCCCCTACCCCCAGTGGGAGTTGACGGGTCTGGAGCGCCACCCCGCGCATAGCGGTGTCTCGTCTTGTGATGCGCCCTGGTCGCTCGCATCACCCCGGACCACGAGAATTAGGGAAACGCTGAACAAGTACCCGCGCCACGGCGGGATCGCCGTACGCGGGGCGAAACCGAGCGTTTTGGCGCGTTCTACGGCCTCGAGGGCCTAGCTGGCGGGCCTTTCGGCGCCCGCTCCGGGCCATGGTCGGCCCACTCCCCCCGCGTCAGAATTGTTGTCACCCCGATAGAACTTGGTCTTCGTTGAGTTCCAGGTTCATGTAGATGGTGGTGGCAGGCTGTGGAGCTTGTGGGCGAAGGCCTGCGCGGTGGGCAACGCGACAGCGTTGTCCACGGCAAGCTGGCCGGTGCGCGCAGCGCATCGCCCATA
>NZ_QOAZ01000060.1 GCF_003574675.1 Azohydromonas sediminis | reverse complement strand
GCTGTACCTGCAGGCTCGCGAGCGCCACCCGCGCCGCTGGTCGGGCGACACGCGCAACTGGACGCCCATCGCTGCGGTGACTCTGAACCCTGAACGCGACGCCGTCGTCAAGACACGCTCAGGGTGCGTCGATACGCAGCCACTGGCTGCATGAACGAGGCGACAACTACCTTGACGCGCGCCGGACTCCTTCAACGCACGCCACTACGATGCGGAGGACTTGATCAGCGTTTCCTTAGGCCAGTCCGCAGGTCGTTGGGGGAGTTGCACCCGTGGCTTGTGCCGCGCCTGCTTCAGCTTGTTGTCGCGGCGGCTGATGCCCGCGGTGTTTCTTGTCCTGGCGGCCCATGCAGGCCCATACCTCGTTTGCGAGCGCGGGACCCACGCTCATCGGCTTTTACATGGATGCCTCCCTGCCCGAACCCGCGGTCGGGAACGACAGCACGGGTGTCGGCACGGATGGGCGCACGACGCTGTCCATCAGCGTCTGGAGCCAGCAAACCTGCCGGTGCCCGGTCATTACGGCTCAGCTCGTTTCGCGATGCCGTGACGACGTCGGCGGCAAAGCCTGCGTTTGCCGCATGAGCAGCTCGGGTAGCATGGCCTCGAACAGCACCGGGTCGATCATGTCGCCGGCCGTCGTCTGGATCAGCGCGCCGGCCTGCAACATGGCGGCCTTGCGCGTCCGACGGAACCACTTCCAGCTCTGGCTGGTAGGAAAGATGTTCTCGTAGCGGCGCCCGATCTCGTCAGCCCGCACGATGCGCCGCAACTGCTCTTGCGCGATGGGTCGCGTAATTACCTGTCGAACCTCAGCCATCCTCTGGAGCCTCGAATCACGCCGGGTCAGCGGCTTGATCCAAGGTTACGAGACGATGGCGGACAGGAGGATGTGACACGCTAAGCGTGTCACGGGACGCAGTCAGCGTATGCCGGGTCGCGGGTGCGAACCTAAGCCGTTGATGACTTGCTGTCCGCCTTGTCTACGGCTTGCCTCGCGCGTTGCACTGCGCGCCTGACCGACTCGGCGGTCACGTTGTACTGCTCGGCAATCGCACGGTATGCCAATTGCATCGCGCCGCGGCGTGCACCATGCGCTCCAGCAGCATGTCGAACCGCTTCGAGCAGTTGTGCGTCCGGGGGCAGCCTCCTCGTCTTGAGGCCACCCCTTCGACGTGCTTCGTCCTGGTCGAGTTGGCTGGCCATCCAACGTCGCTGTCGCTCGGAGCTCAGCAGGTACAGACGCATCAACGTAATCCACGCCTTGGCCTCGCGCTGATGACACTCTCGAACCGCCTGAATAAGTGACGCGCGCCACTCAGCGAGCTGTACCCGCTCGAAGAAGCTCGCTTCGGCCATTGCTGCATCGAAGGCAGGAAGCGACAGGTCCAACGTTTTGGCGATGATCGAGGCGGCGTGCTCATCGTCGTCTGGGTAGCGCCAACGCACCCCGTCGGGATTGATCCAACAGCGGTCCGCGATCGGACCTCCTTCCAGGCGTGCGTCGGCTGATCGACTCATCGGAACGCTTCCTCGATTGCTGCCGCTCTGGCGGTGATGTTCAAGTGCGCGTAGCGGGACACCATCCGCAAGGTGGTGTGCCCCAGTACGTCGGCCAGCAGCGGCGCCGACGCGCCCTTGGCGGCCAGGTGCGACGCGCAGGAGTGCCGCAGGTCGTGGAATCGGATTGCAGGCAAGCCAGCGTCCCTGAGAGCACGCTGGAAGGCGCCGTCGAAGTTGTGCGGCCTGTCTTTGCCGCTGGCGCAGCCGAAGACGAGCGTGTCGGGTTCCTTGGGACCGATCGTCCGCAGCTCCGCGACCATGCGCTCCGTCAGGTGCGCCACGATTGGTCGGCCGTTCTTGGTGCGCGGCACGGTCGCACGCCGACCGTTGAGGTCGACGTCGCGCCAGCGCAGGCCCATTAGCGAGCCGCGGCGCAGACCCGTCGTGAAGGCCATCAGGATGAGCACAGACAGTGGTCGCCAGCGCGCCAGTCTTGCGCAGGCGATGAGTCTCTCGACTTGGTCGGCGGTGAGGTAGACCATGCGCCCGGGGTTCTCCGGGAGCTGCTCGACGCCCACCAGCGGCGACGTCCATGCGCGCGGCACCAGCCGACGCTGACGGGCGAACTTCACCAGCGAGCCCAACGCTGAGCGATAGCGGTTGAGCGTAGACGGCGACAGCGGCTTGCCGCAGCACCGCTGCGCCCCAGCCGGGGCGCGGCCGCGGCGCAGTTGGCCGCGTGCCGCTAGACGATCCATGGCCGCTTCGACCATCTCGGCGCTGACGTCGACCAGCTCGTGTTCGCCGAGTTCGTCGCGCCAGAAATCCAAGCGTGCTGGCAGGGCTTCATCGCGGCCACTGTAGCTGGCCACGAACGCGTCGATGACGTGGGTCACCTTCACGGGACACCTCCTGATCCACACACCAACGAAACCCAACGGACTCAATCCGTTGGCTTTTCGCCGCTGACCCGGCGTGGACTAAGGAGATGGAGGCGCGGCCCGGAGTCGAACCGGGCTGAACGGATTTGCAATCCGGTGCATAACCGCTTTGCTACCGCGCCGTATAGACCCATTCTGGCACACGCATCCAAAGCGCGCGTCGTGCCCGAAATGAACAAGGGAAGCCGAGGCTTCCCTTGAAGGATCTGGAGCGGGAAACGAGTCTCGAACTCGCGACCTCAACCTTGGCAAGGTTGCGCTCTACCAACTGAGCTATTCCCGCATCGCTTCGCTGCGGCGATCACTCGCTACAACGAAGCTTGCATTATAGCCACACTCGAGGGCCCACGTGCAACGCCGTCCTCAGTGCGGCAGCGCATCGGCAGCGCCCGCCACCGGCTCCGCCGCCGGCTTGACCTCGGACGGCGCGACCGCCTCCTCGTCGGGCAAGGGCTGCGGCATCTTCTCGAGGGCGACCTCGAACACCCGCTCGATCCACTTGACCGGCACGATCTCGAGGCTGTTCTTGACGTTCTCGGGAATGTCCTGCAGGTCCTTGACGTTCTCTTCCGGGATCAGCACCGTCTTGATGCCGCCGCGGTGCGCCGCGAGCAGCTTCTCCTTCAGGCCGCCGATCGCCGTGACCTCGCCGCGCAGCGTGATCTCGCCCGTCATCGCGACGTCGGCACGCACCGGGATGCCCGTCAGCGCCGACACCATCGCCGTCGTCATCGCGATGCCTGCGCTCGGGCCGTCCTTCGGCGTCGCGCCGTCGGGCACGTGGATGTGCATGTCGCGCTTCTCGAACAACTCGTCCCGGATGCCCAGCCGCCGGGCGCGCGAGCGCACGACGGTGCGCGCGGCCTCGACCGACTCCTTCATCACGTCGCCGAGCTGACCGGTGCGGATGATGTTGCCCTTGCCCGGCATCACGGCCGCCTCGATCGTCAGCAGGTCGCCACCGACTTCGGTCCAGGCCAGGCCGACGACCTGGCCGACCTGGTTCGTCTTCTCGGCACGACCGTAGTCGTACTTGCGCACGCCGAGGAATTCGTTGAGGTTGTCCTCGGTGACGACGACCTGCCCTTCGTACTTCTTCAACTGCTGGCCCTTGACGACCTTGCGGCAGATCTTGCTGATCTCGCGCTCGAGCGAGCGCACGCCGGCCTCGCGCGTGTAGTAGCGGATGATCCCGCGGATCGCACCCTCGGTCAGATCCAGCTCCTCCGGCTTGACGCCGTTGTTCTTCATCTGCTTGGGCAGCAGGTAGCGCTGGGCGATGTTGAGCTTCTCGTCCTCGGTGTAGCCCGACAGGCGGATGACCTCCATGCGGTCGAGCAGCGCCGGCGGGATGTTCATCGAGTTCGAGGTCGCGACGAACATCACGTCCGACAGGTCGAAGTCGACCTCGACGTAGTGGTCGCTGAACGTGTGGTTCTGCTCGGGGTCGAGCACCTCGAGCAGCGCACTCGACGGGTCGCCGCGGAAGTCCATGCCCAGCTTGTCGATCTCGTCGAGGAGGAACAGGGGGTTCCTCGTGCCGACCTTCGACAGGCTCTGCAGCACCTTGCCCGGCATCGAGCCGATGTAGGTGCGGCGGTGGCCACGGATCTCGGCCTCGTCGCGCATGCCGCCGAGGGCCATGCGGACGAACTTGCGCCCCGTCGCGCGCGCGACCGACTGCCCGAGCGAGGTCTTGCCGACGCCCGGCGGCCCAACCAGGCACAGGATCGGCGCCTTGACCTTGTCGACGCGCTGCTGCACCGCGAGGTACTCAAGGATGCGGTCCTTGACCTTCTCGAGACCGTAGTGGTCCTGGTTGAGGACCTCCTCGGCATAGCCCAGGTCGTGCTTGATCTTGGTCTTCTTCGACCACGGCAGGTTGACCAGCACGTCGATGTAGTTGCGCACGACGGTGGCCTCGGCCGACATCGGCGACATCAGCCTGAGCTTCTTGAGCTCGCTCTCGGCCTTCTTGCGCGCCTCCTTCGGCATGCGCGCGGCCTTGATCTTCTTCTCGAGCTCCTCGAGGTCGGCGCCTTCCTCACCGTCGCCGAGTTCCTTCTGGATCGCCTTGACCTGCTCGTTGAGGTAGTACTCGCGCTGGCTCTTCTCCATCTGCCGCTTGACGCGGCCGCGGATGCGCTTTTCGACCTGCAGGATGTCGACCTCGTGCTCGAGCAGCTCGAGCAGCTTCTCCAGGCGCTTGTCGACCGCGAACAGGTCGAGCACCGACTGCTTGGCCTCGAGCTTGAGCGGCAGGTGCGCGGCGATCGTGTCGGCGAGCCGGCCCGGATCGTCGATGCCGGCGATCGAAGTCAGGATCTCGGGCGGAATCTTCTTGTTGAGCTTGACGTACTGGTCGAACTGCTGCGTGACGGCGCGGCGCAGCGCCTCGACCTCGGGCTTGTTGTCGACTTCGGGGATGATAGGCGTGACGGTGGCGACGAAGTGCTCGTTGGCCTCGCTGATCGACTCGGTCTTCGCGCGCTGCGTGCCCTCGACGAGCACCTTCACGGTGCCGTCGGGCAGCTTGAGCATCTGCAGGATACTCGAGACGCAGCCGACGCCGAACATGTCGTCGGGCTTCGGCTCGTCCTTGCCGGCGGCCTTCTGCGCGACCAGCATGATCTGCCGGCCGGCCTCCATTGCCGCTTCCAGCGCCTTGATCGACTTCGGCCGCCCGACGAACAGCGGGATGACCATGTGGGGGAACACGACGACGTCGCGCAGCGGCAGCAGCGGCAGCGTGATCGGCTCGGCGGGAAGAACGGGATGTCCGGACATGGGGGTACCTCTCTTTCTCAGGCCCACATGGAGCCCGCGCGGGTAATTGCAAGACCGCCCCGGGCCCGCGCGGCGGCGGCACCCGGGCGGTCGCCGGCCTCAGGCACTGGCCTTGGCCTGCTCGCGGTACACCAGCAGGGGCTTGCCGCCCTCTTCGACGATGTGCTCGTCGACCACCACCTTCGCGACGCCGTCGAGGTTGGGCAGGTCGAACATGGTGTCGATCAGCGCATGTTCCATGATCGAGCGCAGCCCGCGCGCGCCCGTCTTGCGCGCCAGCGCCTTGCGCGCGATCGCCGCCAGCGCCGAGGGACGGATCTCGAGCTCGACGCCGTCCATCGCAAACAGCTTCTGGTACTGCTTGACGAGCGCGTTGCGCGGCTCGGTCAGGATCTGCACCAGTGCCTCCTCGGTCAGCTCGCCGAGGGTGGCGACCACCGGCAGCCGGCCGACGAGCTCGGGGATCAGCCCGAACTTGATCAGGTCCTCGGGCTCGACCTCGCGGAACATCTCGGAGACGCGCTTCTCGCTCTTGCTGTGCACGGTGGCCGAGAAGCCGATGCCCGAGCGCTCGGTGCGGTTCTGGATGATCTTCTCGAGGCCGTCGAACGCGCCGCCGCAGATGAACAGGATGTTCGTCGTGTCGATCTGCAGGAAGTCCTGGTTCGGGTGCTTGCGCCCGCCCTGCGGCGGCACGCTGGCCATCGTGCCCTCGATCAGCTTGAGCAGCGCCTGCTGCACGCCCTCGCCCGAGACGTCGCGCGTGATGCTCGGGTTGTCGGCCTTGCGGCTGATCTTGTCGATCTCGTCGATGTAGACGATGCCGCGCTGCGCGCGCTCGACGTCGTAGTTGCAGTTCTGCAGCAGCTTCTGGATGATGTTCTCGACGTCCTCGCCGACGTAGCCGGCCTCGGTCAGCGTCGTCGCGTCGGCGATCACGAACGGCACGTTGAGCATGCGCGCGAGCGTCTGCGCGAGCAGCGTCTTGCCGCTGCCGGTCGGACCGATGAGCAGGATGTTGCTCTTCGTCAGCTCGACGTCGTCCTTCGCCGGCGTGTGCTTGAGCCGCTTGTAGTGGTTGTAGACCGCCACCGACAGGATGCGCTTGGCCTGGTCCTGGCCGATCACGTACTGGTCGAGCAGCGCCTTGATCTCACCCGGCGTCGGCAGGTCGTTGCGCGCCGCCTTGCCGCCGCCGGCATCGGCCGGCACCTCGTCGCGGATGATGTCGTTGCACAGCTCGATGCACTCGTCGCAGATGAACACCGACGGCCCGGCGATCAGCTTCTTGACCTCGTGCTGGCTCTTGCCGCAAAACGAGCAGTACAGGACCTTCTCGCTCGAGGAGCCTTTCTTTTCGGGCATGGGTGTGCGGCGGGCAGTGGCGGAAGGACGCGACGACCAATGATAGTGCATGCGGCGCCGCGCGAGCGGCGCCGGAAAGAGCCCGTTTTGGCGGCGCAGGAACGGACGCCGGCCGGGCAGAGCCCGGCTCAGCCGCGCCGCTCGATGACCTGGTCGACCAGGCCGTATTCCCTGGCCTCGGCCGCGCTCATGAAGTAGTCGCGCTCGGTGTCGGCCTGGATCTTCTCGAGCGGCTGCCCGCTGCGCTCGGCCAGGATGCGGTTGAGCTGCTCGCGCGTCTTGAGGATCTCGCGCGCGTGGATCTCGATGTCGGTCGCCTGGCCCTGCGCGCCACCGAGCGGCTGGTGGATCATGACCTTCGAGTTCGGCAGCGCGAAGCGCTTGCCCTTGGCGCCGGCCGCGAGCAGGAACGCGCCCATGCTGGCGGCCATGCCGATGCACAGCGTCGACACGTCGGGTTTGATGAAGTTCATCGTGTCGAAGATCGACAGGCCGGCGCTGACGCTGCCGCCCGGCGAGTTGATGTACAGCGAGATGTCCTTGTCGGGGTTCTCGCTCTCGAGGAACAGCAGCTGCGCGACGACGAGGTTGGCCGTCTGGTCGTTGACCGGCCCGACGAGGAAGATCACCCGCTCGCGCAGCAGGCGGCTGTAGATGTCGTAGGCGCGCTCGCCGCGGCCCGACTGCTCGATGACGATGGGCACCATGCCCAGGTTGCTCGTGTCCAGTGCACTCATGAAAGCGGATCCTCTGCGGTGTCTCGTGCCTGCCGATTATGGGGCGCCGCAAAGACGCGGGGCGCCGGCCTCGCGGCCCGGCGCCCCGCAGCGGCGGCGCTCGGCGGCTCAGAGGCTGAGAGGCAATTGATCGCCGCAGACGCCCGTCGGGTTGGCGTCAGGGCCAGAGGAACGAACGTCACGCGGCGCTGCTGCGCGGGTGATGTCGCTGCGACGGGCTCGTGCGCGCTTCGCAGCGCTTGATTCGGGTCGATTTCTCATCTTCCGCACCCCTTACGCGGCCGCCAGGGCCGCTGCGGGCGCACCTGTGCCCAGACCGACCCACTGCGGTGCGATCTTG
>NZ_QOAZ01000006.1 GCF_003574675.1 Azohydromonas sediminis | reverse complement strand
CGCACGGGGCGCACGCCCGGGCAGTGGCTGGCCGACGGCGGGTTCCCTGCACACGAGCAGATCGACGCCGTGCACGCACACACCCAAGGCCGCACCGAAGTGATCGCACCGGTGCCCGAGCCCAGGCGCAAGGCCGGGGACGAGACGGCGCCGCCGCACAAGCATCGGCGCAAGGACGGTGACTCCGAGCCGGTGGCGCAGTGGCGCGAGCGCATGGCCGAAGAGGAGAACAAGGCCGTCTACAAGCAGCGTGCGGCCACCGCCGAGTGCGTCAACGCGCTGGCGCGCAACCGCGGGCTGCAGCGCATGCCGGTGCGCGGGCTGCGCAAGGTGCGTGCGGTGGCCATCCTGTATGCGCTGGCGCACAACCTGATGCGCATGGTCAAGATCGCACCGCAGTGGGTCGGTCTGGGCACAGGTGCGCCCGCAGCGGCCCTGGCGGCCGCGTAAGGGGTGCGGAAGATGAGAAATCGACCCGAATCAAGCGCTGCGAAGCGCGCACGAGCCCGTCGCAGCGACATCACCCGCGCAGCAGCGCCGCGTGACGTTCGTTCCTCTGGCCCTGACGCCAACCCGACGGGCGTCTGCGGCGATCAATTGCCTCTCAGCCTCTGAGGTAGGCGGCGAAGGTGAGCACCGTGCCGGCCAGCGTCAGGTACGCGAGCGCCGCCCACCAGCGCACGGTGGCCGGCGGCAGCGGGTCGTACCCGCCGGCGAGCACGAGCGTCCAGGTCAGCAGCGCGCTCCACGCCATGCCGTAGCCGAGCGCGGGCCAGAACGGGATCTCGTGCGTGCGGTTGCGGCTCGCGATCAGGCTGCCGGCCGACGACAGCGCCACCGCCAGCACCGTCAGCGCGGCACCGAGCGCGACCGCGCCGCCGGCGTCGGCCGCGCGGAACTGCGGCGCGAACACGAGCGCGACGCCGGTCACGCCCGCGACGCCGCCGGCGACGAAGCGCGCCGTCAGCGGCGCGCCGAACAGCCAGCGCGCGCCCAGCCCGTTGACCAGCGGCGAGGCCGCGTAGCCCACCGCGACCAGCCCCGACGGCACGTGGCGCTCGGCGTGGTAGATCGCGACGTACGACAGCGAGAACATGAACGCGCCCTGCAGCGCCAGCCGCAGGTGCTGCGCGGCGCCGAAGCGCAGCCGCCCGCCGCGCCACGCCCATGCCGCGAGCACGACGAGCGCAGCGAGCGAGAAGCGCCACGCGACGCCGACCTCGGGCGAGGTCGCGTCGATCTGCCACGTGATCGCGTACCACGTCGTGCCCCACGTGAGCACGCACAGCGCGAACAGCTGCCAGCTCGGCAGGGCCTGCATCGAGGGTGCGCGGGAATGCCCGCGCGTCAGAACGCGACCGTCGCGCGGCCGCGCGCGCCAGCCTGCAGCCGGTGCTCGACGCCGCCGACGACGACGGCGTTCATCCCGAACGTGACAGCGCCGCCCAGCCGCGCGTCGGCGCGGTACAGCGCGAGCGTGTCGCCGGGCTCGGTGCCGACCGCGGCGGTGGCCGGGTCGACGTTGGGGATCGTGCAGCGCGTGCAGGGCTTGGTCAGCTTCAGCACGACGGGGCCGTCGGGCGAATCGAGCGTCAGCGTGTCGACGAAGTCCTCGCCGTGGGCGTCGAGCCCGTCGAGCACGAGGTTGGGGCGGAAGCGCTCCATCGCCACCGTCGGCTGGCCGCGCGCGGCCAGCCGACGGTTGAGCTCGGCCAGCGACGCCGTCGAGACGACGAGCAGCGCGAAGCCGTCGGCGAATACGGTCTGCGCGTCGACGCCGCCGCTGTAGCGCGGGTCCGACGCGCGCCGCTGCTCGGGGTCGAAGCGCACCAGCCGCGCGCGGCGGCCGAGGTAGTCGCTGAACCACTGCGCGGCGAGTTCGCCCATGTCGTAGGCGCGCACCTCGTCGTCCCACACGCGCACGCGGCACGGCGCCTCGACGGCGTCGAGCGACAGGTGCAGCGCGAGCATGCCCGGCGCGCGCAGCACGAGGTCGTTGACGCGCAGCGTCGGCGCCACCAGCGCCAGGCGCGGCAGCTCGCGCTGCGTCAGGAACTCGCCGTGCTCGTCGACGACCATCCACGCGCGGTCGAACTCGAGGCCGGTCTCGATCAGCAGCGCCTCGTGCACGCCGATGCCGCCGCAGGATTTGACGGGATACAGGTGCAGCGATTGCAGCGTGACGTCGAGGTCGGACATGGCGGGGGCGCGGGGCGACGGCAGGGTGCGCCGGTGCGGCGCGGGGCCGCATTGTTCCACCGCGCCCGCGCGCCGGGCGTCGGCGCCGCCCCGGGGGGATAATCACCCATGATGACCGATACCCCTGCCCTCGCGGACGCGCCCGGGATCGCCGGTGACGCGCCGCCCGCGGCCCCGCTGTTCTCGAGCGTCGCGCTCGACCCCAAGCTGCTGCGCGCTGTCGCCGACGCCGGCTACACGGCGATGACGCCGATCCAGGCCAAGGCGATCCCGATCGTGCTCGCCGGCCGCGACGTGATGGGCGCCGCGCAGACCGGCACCGGCAAGACGGCGGCGTTCACGCTGCCGCTGCTGCAGAAGATGCTGCGCCACGAGAACGCGTCGGCGTCGCCGGCGCGGCACCCGGTGCGCGCGCTCGTGCTCGCGCCGACGCGCGAACTCGCCGACCAGGTCGCGGCCAACGTCAAGACCTACGCGAAGTACACGCAGCTGCGCAGCACCGTGGTGTTCGGCGGCGTCGACATGAAGCCGCAGACGGCCGAACTGAAGCGCGGCGTCGAGGTGCTGATCGCCACGCCCGGGCGGCTGCTCGACCACATCGAGGCCAAGAACTGCGTGATCAACCAGGTCGAGTACGTCGTGCTCGACGAGGCCGACCGCATGCTCGACATCGGCTTCCTGCCCGACCTGCAGCGCATCCTCAGCTACCTGCCGAAGCAGCGCCAGACGCTGCTGTTCTCGGCCACGTTCTCGCCCGAGATCAAGCGGCTCGCGCAGAGCTACCTGCACGACCCGGTGACGGTCGAGGTCGCGCGGCCGAACGCCACCGCCTCGACCGTCGAGCAGCACTTCTACAGCGTCGACGCCGACGACAAGCGCGCCGCGGTGCGCCAGATCCTGCGCGAGCGCAACCTCGCGCAGGCCATCGTGTTCGTCAACTCCAAGCTCGGCTGCGCGCGGCTGGCGCGCGCGTTCGAGCGCGACGGCCTGCGCACCAACGCGCTGCACGGCGACAAGAGCCAGGACGAGCGGCTCAAGGCGCTCGACGCGTTCAAGAAGGGCGAGGTCGACGTGCTCGTGGCCACCGACGTCGCCGCGCGCGGGTTGGACATCGCCGACCTGCCGGCGGTCTTCAACTACGACGTGCCGTTCAACGCCGAGGACTACGTGCACCGCATCGGCCGCACCGGGCGCGCCGGGGCCTCGGGGCTCGCGGTGACGCTGGTCACGCGCGACGACGCGCGGCTGGTGGCCGAGATCGAGAAGCTGATCAAGAAAAAGATCGAGCTCGAGCCGTTCGAACTCGACGACGCGCGCGTCCGGCGCCCGCGCCGCGGCGACGACGCCGCCGGCGAGCGCCGGGTCGAGCCCCGCGCGCAGCGTCCCGCGCGTGCGCCCGAGCCGCGCCGGGCGCTGCCGCCGTCCGATCCGCTGTTCGACCGGCCCTACGAACCGTCGGACGCCCCGCCGGCGCCGGCCGCGCCGGACACCGCGGCCGGTGCCGCGCCGGAGAAGCCGCGCGCGCCGGGCATCAAGGCGAAGAGGCCGGTCGCGGCGCTGCTCGGCGGGCGCCGCGGCAGCTGAGTGGCGGTGCACGCGCCGCCGCCGTCCTGGCGGCGGCTGGCGGTGGTCGCGTTCGTGCTGGCCCTCACCGGCGGGGTCGTCGTCGCGCTGTGGCCGGCCGACGGGGCGCAACCGCCGTTTCCCCACGTCGACAAGCTCGCCCACGCGCTGGGCTTTGCGATGCTGTGGGCGCTGGGCCGCGCGGCGGGCGTGCGGCCGCTGCCGCTGGCGCTGGGCCTGCTCGCCTACGGCGCGGCGATCGAGGGCCTGCAGGCGCTGACGCCGACGCGCGAGGCGTCGTGGGCCGACTGGCTGGCCGACGGCGCCGGGCTCCTGCTCGGCCACGCGCTGCTCGTGCGCGGGGCGCCGCGGCGGCGCTAGCCGAGGAACAGGAACACGGCGGGCCGGCGGTCGAGCACCGGCGGCTCGCGCCGCCACTCGTGCACGGTGCGGCTGCGGCACCAGCCGCCGGGCAGCGTCAGCGCGCTGGCCACCGCCAGCCGTGTCGTCGGCGCCAGGTGCGCCAGCAGCGCCTGCAGCAGCGTGGCGTTGCGGTACGGCGTCTCGATCGCGATCTGCGTCTGCTGCTCGCGCCGCGAGCGCGCCTCGAGCTCGCGCAGCCGCGCCGCGAGCGTGCCTGCGTTCTGCGGCAGGTAGCCGACGAAGGCGAAGCTCTGGCCGTTCAGGCCGCTGGCGGCCAGCGCGAGCAGCAGCGAGCTCGGCCCCGGCAGCGGCTGCACCGGCACGCCGGCGGCGTGCGCCGCCGCGACCAGTGCGGCGCCCGGGTCGGCGACGGCGGGCAGCCCGGCCTCGCTGATCAGGCCCAGGTCCTCACCGGCCAGCGCCGGCGCGAGCAGCTCGTGCCACGCAGCGGCCGGCGCCGGCGCCGCGCCGCCTTTGGCCGGCCGCGGCAGCTCGCGGATCTGCACCTGCTGCAGCGGATGCGCAAGCGGCACGACGGCGTCGACGCGCTTGAGGAACGCGCGCGTCGTCTTCGCGTTCTCGGCCACCCAGCAGCGCAGCCGCGCCGCCTCGCGCAGCACGCCGTGCGGCAGCACGTCGGCGAGGTCGACCGGCTCGCTGGCGAGGTCCAGCGTGTTGGGCACCAGCAGCAGGCGGCCCGGCGGCGTCATGACGCCGCGGCGATCGGGTCGAGCCCGGCCGCGCGCAGCAGCGCGCAGGTGCGCATCAGCGGCAGGCCGACGAGGGCGGTCGGGTCGTCGCTGTCGATCGCCTCGAGCAGCGCGATGCCCAGCGACTCGCTCTTGGCGCTGCCCGCGCAGTCGTACGGCTGCTCGAGACGCAGGTAGCGCTCGATCTGCGCGTCGTCGAGCGTGCGGAAGTGCACCGTGACCGGTGCCAGCTTCACGTCGGCGAAGCCGCGCGCGGCGCACACGACGGCCACCGCGGTGTGGAACACGACGCGCCGCCCGCTCATCGCGCGCAATTGCTCGACGGCGCGTGCGTGGCTGCCGGGCTTGCCGATCGCCTGGCCGTCGAGCTCGGCGACCTGGTCCGAACCGATTACGACCGCCTGCGGGTGCTGCGCCGCAACGGCGTGCGCCTTTGCGAGCGCCAGACGCTGCGCGAGCGCTGCCGGCGCCTCGCCGGGCTGTGGCGTCTCGTCGACTGCCGGCGCGACGACGTCGAACGCGATGCGCAGCCGCGCGAGCAGCTCGCGGCGGTAGCGCGACGTCGACGCGAGGATCAGGGCGGGCGGCGTGTCCATCGGGGCCCGATTGTCGCTGCCGCCGGCAGGGCGTGCGCCGGCCTACACTCGCCGGCATGAAGCCGAAGCCGCGCGTGCACGACCCCCGGCGCCTCGACGTGGCGGCGTTCGCCGCCGACGGCGGCGAGCTGCAGGGGCACTGGCCGCTGGCCGGGTTCGCCCGCCTGGCCGACGATCACCCGCCCGAGGCGCCGCCGGTCCACGGCGACGTGACGTGGCACGTGCGCGGCGTGCAGCAGCCGCAGCCGGGCGGCGCGCCGCGCCGGTGGCTCGAGATCGACGCACGGCTGACCGTCGTGCGGCGCTGCCAGCGCTGCCTGCATCCGGTGTCGCTGCCGCTGCACGTCGGCCGTCGGCTGCGCTTCGTCGACGACGAGGCGCAGGCGGCCGAACTCGACCTCGAAAGCGACGACGACGTGCTCGCGCTCGAGCGCGCGCTCGACCTGCACGAACTGATCGAGGACGAGCTGCTGCTCGCGATGCCGATGGTGCCGCGTCACGACGCCTGCCGCCCGCCGCGCGCGCAGCCGTCGCCGTCCGGCGACGAGGCGGCCGCCGACAAGCCGCACCCGTTCGCTGCGCTGGCCGACTGGCGCGGCAAGGGTCGCCGGCACTGAGCGACGCCGGCTGCAGCGGGGTGGAATGCTATACTGCCGGGCTTTGCGATTCGGCGCCTTCGCCGTGGCGTGCCGCTTGCGCGGTGCGTCGCGCACCTTGGCGGCGCGCGCGGGCGGGATCCGCGATGCGGTCTGCCCGCGACGTGGCGAGGAGGCACACGCAGCCGTCGTGACGGTCGGGAGCGCCGAGCCCGCCTCGCGACACGCGCCCGACCGTTGGTGCGGGCCGGCCGCCTGCGCGGCCGTCGGCCCGCTCGGGCTTGCTTCAGGAGAACGTCATGGCCGTCCAGCAGAACAAAAAGTCGCCGTCCAAGCGCGGCATGCACCGCTCGCACAACGCGCTCGCCGCGCCGGGCTTGGCGATCGAGCCGACCACCGGCGAGACGCATCTGCGCCACCACATCAGCCCGAGCGGCTTCTACCGCGGCCGCAAGGTGCTCAAGACCAAGGCCGACGCCTGAGCGACGCCGTCCGGCGCGCGCCGCCCGCGCGGCTGCACTGCACCGTGCCCGCTTCCGCTCCCGTGACCGTGCCCCGCGCCATCGGGCGGGGCCTGCGTCCCGTCCGACGGCCATGACGGCGTCGCTGCCGGCCCTGGCGCGCGTGCGCATGGCCGTCGACTGCATGGGCGGCGACCACGGCCCGGCGGTCACGCTGCCGGCCTGCCGCGGCTTCCTCGACCGCCACCCCGACGCCGAACTGCTGCTCGTCGGCACCGAGGCCGCGCTGCGCGACGCGCGCGGCTGGCCGCGCACGCGCGTCGTCGTCGCCAGCGAGGTCGTCACGATGGACGACCCCGTCGAGGTCGCGCTGCGCAAGAAGCGCGACTCGTCGATGCGCGTGGCCATCGCGCAGCTCAAGGGCGGCGACGGCGCGCCGCCCGCCGCCGACGTGTGCGTGTCGGCCGGCAACACCGGCGCGCTGATGGCAGTCGCGCGCTACCTGCTGAAGACCGTCGACGGCATCGACCGCCCGGCGATCGCCACCGTGATGCCCAACCGCAACGACGGCTACACGACGGTGCTCGACCTCGGTGCCAACGTCGACTGCACCGCCGAGCACCTGCTGCAGTTCGCCGTGCTCGGCAGTGCGCTGGTGTCGGCCGTCGACGGCAAGGAAGACCCCAGCGTCGGCCTGCTCAACATCGGCGAGGAAGCGATCAAGGGCAGCGACACGATCAAGCGCGCCGGCGAGCTGCTGCGCGCCGCCGCCGACGGTGGGCACCTGAACTTCCACGGCAACGTCGAGGGCAACGACATCTTCAGGGGCACGACCGACATCGTCGTGTGCGACGGCTTCGTCGGCAACGTCGCGCTGAAGACGGCCGAAGGGCTGGCGGCGATGCTGTCGGACTTCATCCGCCAGGAGTTCACGCGCACCGCGTACGCCAAGTTCGCCGCGCTCGTCGCGCTGCCGGTGCTCAAGCACTTCAAGTCGCGCGTCGACCACCGGCGCTACAACGGTGCCGCGCTGCTCGGGCTGCGCGGTCTCGTGTTCAAGAGCCACGGCTCGGCCGACGCCTTCGCGTTCGAACACGCGCTGTCGCGCGCGTACGACGCGGCGCGCAACCGGCTGCTCGACCGCGTGCACGACCGCATCCTCGACACCCTGCAGGCGCTGCCCGAGCCGGCCGCGCCCGCGCTTCGCACCGCATGAACGCAGCGCCCCGCACGACCCGCATCACCGGCACCGGCAGCTACCTGCCGCCGCGGCGCCTGACCAACGACGACCTCGCACGCGACCTCGCCGCGCGCGGCATCGAGACCTCGGACGCCTGGATCGTCGAGCGCACCGGCATCCGCGCACGCCACTTCGCCGACGCAGGCGTCAACGCGAGCGACCTCGCGCTGCCGGCTTGCCAGCGCGCGCTCGAGGCCGCCGGCCGTCGCGCCGACGAGATCGACCTGATCGTCGTCGCGACTTCGACGCCCGACATGGTGTTCCCGTCGACGGCGGCGATCCTGCAGGCCAAGCTCGGCGCGGCCGGCTGCCCGGCGTTCGACGTGCAGGCGGTGTGCTCGGGCTTCGTCTACGCGCTGACGGTGGCCGACGCGATGATCCGCACCGGCGGCGCGAGCAAGGCGCTCGTCGTCGGCGCCGAGGTGTTCTCGCGCATCCTCGACTTCGACGACCGCACGACCTGCGTGCTGTTCGGCGACGGCGCCGGCGCCGTCGTGCTCGAGGCCAGCGACGAACCCGGCCTGCTGGCCAGCGAGCTGCACGCCGACGGCCGCCACGCCGGCATCCTGTGCGTGCCGGGCACGGTGTCCGGCGGCAAGGCGCTCGGCGACCCGCTGCTGAAGATGGACGGCCAGGCCGTGTTCAAGCTCGCGGTGCACGTGCTCGACGAAGTCGCGCGCTCGGTGCTGGCCAAGGCCGGGCGCACCGAGGCCGACATCGACTGGCTGATCCCGCACCAGGCCAACATCCGCATCATGCACAGCACGGCCAAGCGCCTGAAGCTCGGCCCCGAGCGCGTCATCGTCACCGTCGACCAGCACGGCAACACGTCGGCGGCGTCGATCCCGCTGGCGCTCGACGTCGGCGTGCGCGACGGGCGCATCCGCCGCGGCGACACGGTGCTGCTCGAAGGCGTCGGCGGTGGCTTCACGTGGGGCGCCGTGCTGCTCGATTTCTGAACTCCCGGAGACCCGTTTCGATGACCACCTTCGCCGTCGTCTTCCCCGGCCAGGGCTCGCAGTCGGTCGGCATGCTCGACGCGTTCGGCGACCACCCCGAAGTGCGTCGCACGCTCGCCGAGGCGTCGGACGCGCTCGGCGAAGACATCGCCGCGCTGATCCACGCGGGCCCGAAGGAGCGGCTCGACCTGACGACGAACACGCAGCCGGTGATGCTGACCGCCGGCGTCGCGTGCTGGCGCGCGCTGCACGCCGAAACCGGCCTCGAGCCGGTCGCCGTGGCCGGGCACTCGCTGGGCGAGTACGCGGCGCTGGTCGCCGCCGGCGTGCTGAGTCTGGCCGACGCGCTGCCGCTGGTGCGCTTTCGCGCGCAGGCGATGCAGGAAGCGGTGCCGCCCGGCGAGGGCGCGATGGCGGCGATCCTCGGGCTCGACGCCGACGCAGTGGTCGATGGCTGCGCGCAGGCGGCTGCCGCCACCGGCCAGGTCGTCACCGCGGCCAATTTCAACGACCCGAAGCAGACCGTGATCGCCGGCACTAAGGCGGCGGTCGACAAGGCTTGCGAGATCCTGAAGTCCGTCGGCGCCAAGCGCGCGCTGCCGCTGGCCGTGTCGGCGCCATTCCATTGCCCGCTGATGAAGCCCGCGGCCGACCGGCTGAAGGAACGGCTGGCGACGGTGGCGCTGGCCGCCCCGCGCATCGCGGTGGTCAACAACGTCGACGTCGCGTCGCCCACCGACCCGGCGGCGATCGCCGACGCGCTGTACCGCCAGGCCTACCAGCCGGTGCGCTGGGTCGAGGTCGTGCGCGCACTGCGCGCGCGCGGCGTCACGCACGTCGTCGAATGCGGGCCGGGCAAGGTGCTCGCCGGCCTGACCAAGCGCATCGACGCCGAGCTGGTCAGCGTCGCCGTCTACGACCCGGCGACGCTCACCGACGTGAAGGGGCTGCTGCAATGAGCGAGACGACGGCCGCGCTGGCCGGGCAGGCGGCACTGGTGACGGGTGCCTCGCGCGGCATCGGTCGCGCGATTGCGCTGGCGCTCGCGCAGCAAGGCGTGCGCGTGACCGGCACGGCGACGACACCGGCGGGCGCCCAGGCGATCGCGCAGACGCTGGCGGCGTACGAGGGCTGTGCGGGCATCGTGCTCGACGTCAACGACGCCGCCGGCGTCGAGGCCGCCGTCGATGCCGTCGTCAAGCAGCACGGCGCGATCCACATCCTCGTCAACAACGCCGGCATCACGCGCGACACGCTGGCGATGCGCATGAAGGACGAGGACTGGGACGCCGTCCTCGACACCAACCTGAAGGCGGTGTTCCGCGCGAGCCGCGCGGTGATGCGGCCGATGATGAAGCAGCGCTACGGGCGCATCGTCAACATCACGTCGGTCGTCGGCGCCAGCGGCAACGCGGGGCAGGCCAACTACGCCGCGGCCAAGGCGGGCGTGGCCGGCATGACGCGCTCGCTCGCGCGCGAACTCGGCAGCCGCGGCATCACCGTCAACTGCGTCGCGCCCGGCTTCATCGCCACCGACATGACCGACGCGCTGCCGCAGGCGCACAAGGACGCGCTGCTGCAGCAGATTCCGCTCGCGCGGCTGGGCACGCCGGCCGAGGTGGCTGCCGCGGTGGTGTTCCTGGCCTCGCCGCAGGCCGGCTACGTGACCGGCACCGAGCTGCACGTCAATGGCGGCATGTACATGGCCTGAGGCGGGCGGCCGCCGCGGCGTCGCCCGGTAGAATCCGGGCCGTTTTTTCCTTTCACTCCCGGAGGAGTCATGAGCGATATCGAAGCGCGCGTCAAGAAGATCATCGCCGAACAGCTCGGCGTGTCGGAAGCCGAGGTGACGAACGAGAAGGCCTTCGTCGCCGACCTGGGCGCCGACTCGCTCGACACGGTGGAACTGGTGATGGCGCTCGAGGACGAGTTCGGCATCGAGATTCCGGACGAGGAGGCCGAGAAGATCACCACCGTGCAGCTGGCGATCGACTACGCCATGAAGCACCAGAAGGCCTGACCGAGCGCATGTCGCGTCGCCGCGTCGTCGTCACCGGCCTCGGGCTCGTCAGCCCGGTCGGCAACACCGTCGCCGAGGGCTGGGCCAACCTGGTCGCCGGCCGTTCGGGCATCGCCCCCATCACGCGCTTCGATGCTTCGTCGCTGGCCGTGCGCTTCGCCGGCGAGGTCAAGGGGTTCGATGTCGAGGCCTACATCCCGGGCAAGGAAGCCCGGCACATGGACACGTTCATCCACTACGGGATGGCGGCGTCGGTGCAGGCGATCCAGGACGCCGGGCTGCCCGCGGGCAGCGAGCTGTCGGAGGACGCGGCCGAGCGCATCGGCGTGATGGTCGGCTCGGGCATCGGCGGCCTGCCGATGATCGAGCAGACGCACAAGGACTACATCGAGCGCGGCGCGCGCCGCATCTCGCCGTTCTTCGTGCCGGCGTCGATCATCAACATGATCTCCGGTCACGTGTCGATCCGCTACGGCTACACCGGGCCGAACTTGGCGATCGTGACGGCGTGCACCACCGGCCTGCACTGCATCGGCGAGGCCGCCCGGCTGATCGAGTACGGCGACGCCGACGTGATGATCGCCGGCGGCGCCGAGAGCACGGTCTCGCCGCTGGGCATCGGCGGCTTCGCCGCCGCGCGCGCACTGTCCACGCGCAACGACGACCCGGCGACCGCATCGCGGCCGTGGGACAAGGACCGCGATGGCTTCGTGCTCGGCGAGGGCGCGGGCGTGCTGGTACTCGAGGAGTACGAGCACGCGAAGAAGCGCGGCGCGAAGATCTACGCCGAACTCGCCGGCTTCGGCATGGGCGCCGACGCCTACCACATGACGGCGCCCAACGTCGACGGCCCGAAGCGCGCGATGAAGGCGGCGCTGCGCAACGCCGGCGTCAACCCCGACGAGGTGCAGTACCTCAACGCGCACGGCACCTCGACGCCGCTGGGCGACGTCAACGAGACCAACGCGATCAAGCTCGCGTTCGGCGACCACGCGAAGAAGATGGTCGTCAACTCGACGAAGTCGATGACGGGCCACCTGCTCGGCGGCGCCGGCGGCATCGAGTCGGTGTTCACGGTGCTCGCGGTGCACCATCAGGTGTCGCCGCCGAC
Source organism: Azohydromonas sediminis (assembly GCF_003574675.1). Classification (GTDB taxonomy): domain Bacteria; phylum Pseudomonadota; class Gammaproteobacteria; order Burkholderiales; family Burkholderiaceae_C; genus Calidifontimicrobium; species Calidifontimicrobium sediminis. The sequence continues at coordinate 123,277 of NZ_QOAZ01000006.1, read as the reverse complement.
GATCAACATCTTTTCGCAGGACCCGGAGTGCGACCTCGATTACTGCGCGAACGTCGCGCGCGAAATGAGGATCGAAGTCGCGGTGAAGAACAATTTCGGTTTCGGCGGCACCAACGGCACGCTGGTGTTCCGGCGCGCATGAGCCGCGCCGCAGTGCGATGCGGCGGCGTGGGCGGCTGGGGATGACGGCATGAGCTCGGCTCCCGTCGTCGAGGTCCGTGCTGGCGCCGATGTGGCGTCGCGCGCGGTCGTCGCCGTCCTGGTGGCCGCCGCAGTCGCCCTCTTCGTGGGATGGGTGTTCGCGCTGGCCGGTGCGTCGACCGGTGTGCAGGCGGCCGCGTCCGTGGTCGGCCTGTGGGCGGGTGCGGTGGCCTGGCGTCACTGCCACGCCGGGACCGGGCTGCTGCGCTGGGAAGGTCGCCGCTGGCATTGGGTGCCCGGCCGCGATGCGCCGGCCGTCGAGGGTGCGCTGACCGTGGCCGTCGATCTGGACATCTGGCTGCTGCTGCGCTTCGACGCCGTCGACGGGCGGCGGCGATGGATCGCAGTGTCGCGCGCGCGACACGCTGCGCGCTGGCATGCGCTTCGCTGCGCCGTCCACGCGCGCGGCGCCGACGCGGGCGTGGTCGCGCGCCTGCCGGTGTGATCGATGAGCGCCGAAGCCGACGCCCAACTCGTCGAACGCGTCAAGCGCGGTGACGCGCGCGCCTTCGAGCTGCTGGTCGTCAAGTACCAGCGCCGCGTCGAGCGGCTGATCGCGCGCATGGTGCGCGACGTCGACCTGGTGCCCGACATCGCGCAGGAGACCTTCATCCGCGCGTACCGGGCGCTGCCGCAGTTCCGCGGCGACAGCGCCTTCTACACGTGGCTGTACCGGATCGCGGTCAACACCGCCAAGAAGGCCCTCGTCGAGCTCAAACGCGATCCGCTGGTGTCGGAGGCGGCGCGCAGCGCTGGCGACGACGGCGACGAAACTTCCCGCGTGGAGAACGAACTAACCGACGCCGAAACACCGGACGCGATGCTGGCGAGCAAGCAGGTCGCGGCGACGGTGAATGCGGCCATCGAGGCTCTTTCCGAGGATTTGCGCCAGGCGATCACCCTGCGGGAGATCGAAGGCTTGAGCTACGAGGAGATCGCCGAAGTGATGAATTGCCCGATCGGCACCGTGCGTTCGCGGATCTTTCGTGCCCGCGAGGCGATCGCCGAGCGGCTGCGGCCCCTGCTGGGCACGCGCGAAGGCGAACGCTGGTGAGCGCGGGGTCGGTCGAACTGGTGGAGTGCAAGATGTCGGACGCAGTGGATCGTGAGCAGCAGCGGCAAAGCCTGTCGGCGATGATGGATGGTGAGCTGGGCAGCGCCGACGTGGCGCGCCTGTGCCGCGACTGGCGTGACGACGGCGAGTTGCGCGTGACCTGGCACGCCTACCACCTGATCGGCGACGTGATGCGCTCCGAAGACCTCGCGCACGACGCCCGCCACGACGAGGCCTTCCTGCAGGCGCTGCGGCGGCGGCTGGCCGACGAGCCGGTCGTGATGGCGCCGGCGGCCACGATCGCAGCCAGCGCGAGCGCCCCCGCGCGCCGCCGGCGCTGGCTGGCGCCGGCCGCGGTGGCGGCCGGCTTCGTCGCGGTCGCTGGCGTGATGGTCGTCACACGGCTGGCGGCGCCGGGTGGCGAAGCGCCGACCGCCGTGATCGCGAGCCAGCCGGCTCCAGCCGGCGCGGCGATGCGTGTGTCGAACGTGGCGTCGGGCGCGGCGGTCGCGCCGGCGGCCGGCGTCGACGGCGTGCTGATCCGCGACGCGCAGCTCGACCGCTACCTGCAGGCGCACAAGCAGTACGGCCCGAGCGCCGTGCTCGTGCCCGGCGGCGTCGTGCGCAGCACCGCCAGCGCCGTGCCGCAACCGCAACGCTGACGCGATCGACGATGCGAATGCGTTCGCTGATCCGCTGCCTCGTGCTGGCCGTCTCGGCCGGCTTCGTGTCGGCGTCGTGGGCCGCGGATGCGGCCGCAGCGGGTTCCAGTGCAGCGGATCCGTCGGCGTGGATCCGTCGCATCCACGAGGCCGTGGCGTACGGCAACTACCAGGGCACGCTGGTGTCGAGCGTGGGGGGCGTCGTCAGCAGCTCGCGCATCGCTCACTACTGCGACGGGCGGCAGCAGTTCGAGCGTGTCGAGATGCTCGACGGGCAGAACCGTGTCGTCTACCGCCACAACGACGTCGTGCACACGCTGTGGCCGACGCAGCGCGTGGCGGTCGTCGAGCGTCGCGACGAGGTCGACGCCGGGCCGGCGCTGCTGCGCGTGCAGCCGGATGCGCGCGTGTTCGAGCGCTACGAACTGCGCGCCGAAGGCGAGGACCGCGTCGCGGGTCACGATGCGACGGTGTACCTGCTGCAGCCGCGCGACGATGCGCGCTTTGCGCAGCGCCTGTGGGTCGAGCGTCGCAGCGGCTTGCTGCTGCGTACCGACGTGCTGTCGTCCGACGGTCGCGTGCTCGAGAGCGCCGCGTTCAGCGACGTGACGATCGGCGTCAAGCCGCAGCCCGACGTGGTGTTGCGCTCGATGAAGAGGCTCGACGGCTACCGCGTGCTGCGGCCGACCCTGGCGCCGACCGAGCTGGCCGCCGAAGGCTGGCAGATCGTGCCGGTACCGGGTTTCGTCCAGGTGCGCGGCGTGCGCCGTAGCGTGGCGGCGGGCGAATCGGAACACGACGACACCGTACTGCAGGCGGTGTTCTCCGACGGCCTGACGCATGTGTCGGTGTTCATCGAGCCGTACCGCGAGGGACGTCACCGCGCGGGGCAGACGGCGATCGGCGCGACGCACACGTTGATGAAGCGCCACGATCAATGGTGGGTCACGGTGATGGGCGACGTCCCGATGACGACCGTCGCGCGCTTTGCCGACGCCGTGCAGCGTCGGCGCTGAGGCCGCCAGCGACGCCGCGTGCCGCGGTCCGGGAAAACAATCTGAGCACAGAACGGCGAGGATCGACCGCCGACGAGGAGTGATGACGATGTCTTGGTTGCAGCCATCGAGGCAACTGGTCGCCGGCGTGACGCTGGCGGCGGCACTGCTGGCGGTGTGGCCGGTGGCCGACGCGGCCGCGCAGACGGTGGCGCTGCCGGACTTCACCGAACTGGTCGAGCGCGTCGGACCGGCGGTCGTCAACATCCGCACCCTCGAGCGCGGCCGCCAGGTTTCGCGCGCGACGCCGGAGCTCGATCCGAACATGGAAGAGTTCCTGCGCCGCTTCGGCATCCCGCTGCCGGGGCGTCCCGATCCGCGACGTGGGCCGCCCGGCAACGACGAGCCCCGGCAGCGCGGCGTCGGTTCGGGGTTCATCGTCAGCCCCGACGGTTTCGTGATGACCAACGCGCACGTGGTCGAGGGGGCCGACGAGGTCATCGTCACGCTGCCCGACCGGCGCGAGTTCAAGGCGCGCATCGTCGGTGCCGACCGCCGCACCGACGTCGCGATCGTGAAGATCGAAGCCACGGGCTTGCCGACGGTCAAGATCGGCGACGTCAACAAGCTCAGGGTCGGTGAATGGGTGGTGGCCATCGGCTCGCCGTTCGGGCTCGAGAACACGGTCACGGCGGGCATCGTCAGTGCGAAGCAGCGCGACACCGGCGACTACCTGCCCTTCATCCAGACCGACGTTGCGATCAACCCGGGCAACTCGGGCGGGCCGCTGCTGAACCTGCGCGGCGAAGTCGTGGGCATCAACTCGCAGATCTACAGCCGCTCGGGTGGTTTCATGGGCATCTCGTTCGCGATCCCGATCGACGAGGCGGTGCGCGTGTCGGAGCAGCTGCGCCAGCACGGCCGCGTGATCCGCGGGCGCATCGGCGTGCAGATCGCCCCGGTGACGAAGGAAGTCGCCGAGGCGATCGGCCTCGGCGAGGCGCGTGGCGCGCTGGTGCAAAGCGTCGAGTCCGGTGGGCCGGCCGACAAGGCGGGCATCGAGGCCGGCGACATCATCACGCGCGTCGACGGCAAGCCGGTCGAGAAGTCGGTCGACCTGCCGCGCATCATCGGTGGCACGGCGCCTGGCACGCAGTCGAGGATCCAGGTCTTTCGTCGTGGCAGCTACCGCGACGTGACGGTGGCGGTGGCCGAGTTCGAGCCCGAGCGCCCGACGCGCGTGTCGCAGGCGCCGACGCCGGCACCGAGCACGACGAGCGTGATCGGTGCGTCGGTGTCTGACCTCAGCGACGCGCAGAAGCGCGAGCTCAGGGTGCGCGGCGGTGTCGTCGTCGATGCCGTCGACGGACCCGCGGCGCGCGCCGGGCTGCGCGAGGGCGACGTGATCCTGTCGGTCAACAACCACGAAGTCAGTGACGCGAAGCAGTTCAACGCACTGGTGGCCAAGGCCGACAAGAACCGGCCCATCAGCCTGATGGTGCGCCGCGGCGACTGGGTCAACTACCTCGTCGTGCGTCCGGCGGGCTGATTCGGCGGGGCGGCCCGCCGCACCGACGCTGCCAGACCCGACCGGCGTGTCGGGTCTTTCCGCTTCGTGGGAGCGCCACCGGGGGCTCGGAGCCGGGGGAGTCCGGTCAACCCAACCTCATTAATGTGAACGCTTGCTCACATTGCTCGGCTACGTCGCAGACTGAGCGTCCGGACAACTACAATCGGCGGCACAGGGCGTCCATTTGGACCTGCACGACGCGGGTCCGGGCGGGGCGAGTGCTCACATGACGAGTGCTCGCGGGGCTGTGTATAAGCTGTGGAGGAAATTCGCCTGTTGGCATGCTGCAACGGCCGGAAATCAAGCATTGGCGCGGGTTCCAGCCGGGGGCTTTTGGCTACAATGAAAGCCCAACAAGCAGTTGCCATACGTTTTGTTGGAAGGCGCGTCACCTCTTCGGCGCGCCTTATTTTTTTGCCCCGAACGGGCCGCTCGCCGCGTCGCCGACGCCCTTCATGAGTCCCCGCGATGGCTGCCGGTGCGCGGCCTCGTGACGCCACGCATCGTTCGATGGACCACATCCGCAACTTCTCGATCATTGCCCACATCGACCACGGCAAGAGCACGCTGGCCGACCGCATCATCCAGCGCTGCGGGGGCCTGTCGGAGCGCGAGATGGAAGCGCAGGTGCTCGACTCGATGGACATCGAGCGCGAGCGCGGCATCACGATCAAGGCGCAGACGGCCGCGCTGAGCTACACCGCGCGCGACGGTCGCACCTATCAGCTCAACCTCATCGACACGCCCGGCCACGTCGACTTCTCGTACGAGGTCAGCCGGTCGCTGTCGGCGTGCGAGGGCGCGCTGCTCGTCGTCGACGCCAGCCAGGGCGTCGAGGCGCAGACGGTGGCCAACTGCTACACCGCGCTCGACCTCGGCGTCGAGGTCGTGCCGGTGCTCAACAAGATGGACCTGCCGCAGGCCGACCCGGCGCGCGCGAAGCAGGAGATCGAGGACGTCATCGGCATCGACGCCAGCGACGCGATCCCGTGCTCGGCCAAGACGGGCGAGGGCATCGACGACATCCTCGAGGCCGTCGTGGCGCGCATGCCGCCGCCGCGCGGCAACCCCGACGGTCCGCCGCGCGCGATGATCATCGACGCCTGGTTCGACAACTACGTCGGCGTCGTGATGCTGGTGCGCGTCGTCGATGGCGTGCTCAAGAAGGGCGACCGCATCCGGCTGATGGCGACGAACGCCGTCTACCCGCTCGAGCAGCTCGGCGTCTTCACGCCCAAGTCGCAGCCGCGCGACGAGCTGCGCGCCGGCGAGGTCGGCTTCCTGATCGCCGGCATCAAGGAACTGGCCGCGGCCAAGGTCGGCGACACCGTCACGCTCGAGAAGAAGCTGCCCAACAACGCCGGCCCGGCCACCGAGCCGCTGCCCGGCTTCAAGGAGATCCAGCCCCAGGTCTTCGCCGGCCTGTACCCGACCGAGGCCAGCGAGTACGACTCGCTGCGCGACGCGCTCGAGAAGCTCAAGCTCAACGACAGCTCGCTGCGCTTCGAGCCCGAGGTCAGTCAGGCGCTGGGCTTCGGCTTTCGCTGCGGCTTCCTCGGCCTGCTGCACATGGAGATCGTGCAGGAGCGCCTCGAGCGCGAGTTCGACCAGGACCTGATCACGACCGCGCCCAGCGTCGTCTACGAGGTCGAGCTCAACGACGGTACCGTGCTCGAGGTCGAGAACCCGAGCAAGATGCCCGACCCGGGACGCATCCGCGAGATCCGCGAGCCGATCGTGACCGTGCAGCTGTACATGCCGCAAGAGTACGTCGGCCCGGTGATGACGCTGGCCAACCAGAAGCGCGGCGTGCAGATGAACATGGCCTACCACGGCCGCCAGGTGCACCTGACGTACGAACTGCCGCTCGCGGAGATCGTGCTCGACTTCTTCGACAAGCTGAAGTCCGTCAGCCGCGGCTACGCGAGCATGGACTACGAGTTCAAGGAGTACCGCGCCGCCGACGTCGTCAAGGTCGACATGCTGATCAACGGCGAGCGCATCGACGCGCTGTCGATCATCGTGCACCGCACGCAGGCGCAGCACCGCGGACGCGAGGTGGCCGCCAAGATGCGCGAGATCATCCCGCGGCAGATGTACGACGTGGCGATCCAGGCCGCGATCGGTGCCCACATCATCGCGCGCGAGAACATCAAGGCGCTGCGCAAGAACGTGCTGGCAAAATGCTACGGGGGTGACATCACCCGCAAGCGCAAGCTGCTGGAGAAGCAGAAGGCCGGCAAGAAGCGCATGAAGCAGATCGGTACCGTCGAGGTGCCGCAGGAAGCCTTCCTCGCCATTCTCCAGGTCGACGATCGATGAGTTCCCTCACCGCGGTGCTGTACGGTGCGCTCGCCCTCTACCTCGGCGGGTGGTTCATGGGCTACTGGATGGGCAACTTCGCGCTGCTGTTGCTCGTGCTGTCGGTCGTCACGTTCGCCTACTGGCTGGCCGAGAAGCTGTACTTCAAGCCCCAGCGCGTCGCCGCCGCGGCGCGTCTCGAGCAGCAGGATCGCGAGCGCCGCGAGCAGTTGAAGAAGGCGGGCATCGACCGCATCGACGGCGACCTCGCGCAGGCCAAGCAGCAGATCCTCGCGCAGCCGTGGTGGCTGGACTGGACCGCCGGGCTGTTCCCGGTCATCGTCGCCGTGTTCCTGCTGCGCTCGTTCCTGTTCGAGCCGTTCAAGATCCCGTCGGGTTCGATGATCCCGACGCTGCTCGTCGGCGACCTGATCCTGGTCAACAAGTACCACTACGGCATCCGTCTGCCGGTCATCAACACCAAGATCGTCGACAACCACGCGCCGCAGCGCGGCGACGTGATCGTCTTCCGCTACCCGGTCGACCCGCGCGTCGACTACATCAAGCGCATCGCCGGCCTGCCCGGCGACGAGGTCGGCTACCTGAACAAGCGCCTGATCATCAACGGCGAGCCGGTGCCGCTCACGCCGCTGCCCGACTACTACGACGAGGACAGCCTGCGCTACGCGCTGCAGTTCTCGGAGAAGCTCGGCGAGGTCGAGCACCGCATCCTCGTCGACCGCGACCGCCCCGGCTTCATCCCCGCCGTGGCGTCGTTCCCGCACCGCGACGCATGCCGCTACAGCGCCGAGGGCGTCGTCTGCAAGGTGCCGCCGGGGCACTACTTCGTGCTCGGCGACAACCGTGACAATTCGCAGGATTCGCGTTTCTGGGGCTTCGTGCCCGACGAGAACATCGTCGGCAAGGCCTTCTTCGTGTGGATGAATTTCGGTAACCTCGGGCGCATCGGGCGTTTCCATTGACGCACAGCGGGAGATCGGGCATGCAATTGCGGCGTCGCGCAGGGTCGGTGCAGCGGGGCTTCACGCTGCTGGGGCTGCTCGCGTGGGCCATCGTGATCGGCTTCGTCGCCCTGATCGGCCTGCGCGTGTTCCCGTCGGTCAACGAGTACTTCACGATCCTGCGTGCGGTCAACAAGGTCGCCAGCGAGGGCGGGTCGACCGTCGCCGAGATCCGCGCCGCGTTCGACCGGCAGAAGGACATCGAGTACTCGATCTCGTCGATCAGCGGCCGCGACCTCGAGATCACGAAAGAGAACGACCGCGTCGTCGTGCGCTTCGCGTACGACAAGGAGATCGAACTCTTCGCCCCGGTGTACTTGCTGATCAAGTACCAGGGCGAGGGCCGGGCGCGCTAGCGGGCGGCAATGGACGGGCGCGATCCCAGGCTCGACGCCCTCCAGCAGCGGCTGGGGTACCGCTTCGGCCAGCCGCGGCTGCTGCAGCGCGCGCTGACGCACCGCAGCTTCGGCGCCGACCACAACGAACGCCTCGAGTTCCTCGGCGACGCGGTGCTCAGCGCCGCGATCTCGGCGCTGCTGTACGAGCGCTTCGCCGGCTCCGACGAGGGTGACCTGACGCGCGTGCGCGCGCACCTCGTGCGCGAGGACAGCCTGCACCGCGTCGCACTCGCGCTCGGGCTGCCCGACGTGCTGCGCCTGTCGGAGGGCGAGGCACGCGGCGGCGGCGCGCAGCGCCCGTCGATCCTCGCCGACGCGCTCGAGGCCGTCATCGGCGGCGTGTTTCTCGATGGCGGCTTCGAGCCGGCGCAGGCGCTGGTGCGGCGTCTGTTCGGCGACGTCATCGCCGGCACCGACGCCGACAGCTGGAGCAAGGACGCGAAGACCGAGCTGCAGGAGTGGCTGCAGGCGCGCAAGCTGCCGGTGCCCGCGTACAGCATCGTGGCCACGCGTGGCCAGGCGCACGCGCAGACGTTCCAGGTCGAATGTGTCGTCGCCGCGCTCGGGCTGCGCGAGCAGGGCGAAGGGCGTTCGCGCCGCGCCGCCGAGCAGGAGGCCGCGCGGCGCATGCTCGACACGCTCAAGGCCAGCGACCGCCCCGGCGGCCCGTTGCGATCGTGAGCCCCGACGCCTCCTGCGGCCGCTCAGCCCCCGATGGGGCGCGTGCTGCCGACCGGTCCAGCCGGATCCGCGCATGAACCCGGACGGTGAACCCGCCGCGCGGACCCGCTGCGGCCTGATCGCCATCGTCGGGCGCCCCAACGTCGGCAAGTCGACACTGCTCAACGCGCTGGTCGGACAGAAGATCAGCATCACGTCGCGCAAGGCGCAGACCACGCGCCACCGCATCGTCGGCGTGCGCACGGTGGACGACACGCAGTTCGTGTTCGTCGACACCCCCGGGTTCCAGACGCGGCACAGCTCGGCGCTGAACCGCACGCTCAACCGCACCGTCGTCGCGTCGCTGGCCGACGTCGACGTCGTGCTGTTCGTCGTCGAGGCGGGCAAGTTCGGCCTCGACGACGCGAAGGTGCTCGCGCTGCTGCAGGGCGATGCGATGAAGGGCAAGCCGGTGCTGCTCGTGGCCAACAAGGTCGATGCGGTGCAGCGCAAGGCCGACCTGCTGCCGTGGCTCAAGGGCATGGCCGAGCGCCACGCGTTCGCCGAGTACGTGCCGCTGTCGGCGCGCAAGCCGGCCGACGTCGAGCGGCTGCTGGGCATCGTGCGGCCTTACCTGCCCGAGCAGCCGTGGTTCTACGACGCCGACGCGCTGACCGACCGCAGCGAGCGCTTCCTCGCCAGCGAGATCGTGCGCGAGAAGCTGTTCCGTCTGACCGGCGACGAGCTGCCCTACACGTCGACCGTCGTGATCGAGAAGTGGGAGGAGGAGGGCCACCTGCGCCGCATCGCCGCGACGATCGTCGTCGACCGCGACGCGCACAAGGCGATCGTCATCGGCGAGGGCGGCGAGCGTCTCAAGCGCATCGGCACCGAGGCGCGGCAGGACCTCGAGCGCCTGATCGACGCCAAGGTGTTCCTCGAGCTGTGGGTCAAGGTGCGCTCGGGCTGGGCCGACCGCGAGGACCACCTGCGCAGCTACGGCTACGAGTGAGCGGCGCATGACGCGAGCACGCCGCGCCGCGCCGGCGCCGCTGGCGGCCTACGTGCTGCACCGCTGGGACTGGAGCGAGTCGAGCCTCATCGTCGACCTGTTCACGCGCGAGCTCGGCCGCGTCGTCGCGGTCGCCAAGGGCGCCAAGCGGCCGACGTCGCAGCTGCGCCCGGTGCTGCTGCCGTTCCAGCGCCTGCAGGTCACGCTCGGGCGCGGCGCCGGCGACGACGCGTCGGCCGAGATCCAGCCGCTGCGCAGCGCCGAGTGGGCCGGTGGCACACCGCTGGTCGGCGGCGCGGCGCTGCTCGCCGGCTTTTATCTCAACGAGCTGCTGCTGCGCCTGCTCGCGCGTCACGACGCGCACGCAGCCCTGTTCGACGCCTACGCCGCGACGCTGCCGGCACTGGCGGACCACGAGGGCATCGCGCAGGCTGCGCTGCGCGCATTCGAGCTCGTGCTGCTGCGCGAACTCGGCGTGCTGCCCGCGCTCGGCACCGTGACGGCGACGCAGCAGCCGGTGGGTGCCGGCGGGGTGTATGCACTGCACCCCGAGGCCGGCGTCGTCGCCGGTGCCGAAGGCCGCGACGCCGTGCTCGACGGCCGCACGCTGCTCGCGCTCGACGCGGCGCTGGCCGCGACCGACCTGCCGGCGCTGCAGCACGCCTGCCTCGCGCCGGCCGCGGCGCTGCGCAGCGTGCTGCGCACGCTGCTTCACTATCATCTGGGTTCCCCGGTGCTGCGCACGCGCGACCTCGTGCGCGACCTGCAGCGCCTGGCCGGCCACTCCCGATGAACCCGCTGATCGCCCCCGACGCCCGCAGCTACGGCGCGCGCACCGCGCTGTCGGTCAACCTCAACAAGGTCGCGCTGCTGCGCAACACGCGCCACCTCGGCATTCCGAGCGTCACGCGCGCCGCGCGCCTCGTGCTCGAGGCCGGTGCGCAGGGCATCACGGTGCACCCGCGACCCGACGGGCGCCACATCCGCGCGCACGACGTCCACGAGCTCGCCGCGCTGCTGAAGGACTGGCCGCAGGCTGAGTACAACATCGAGGGCAACCCGCTGCACAACCTGATGGACCTCGTGCGCGAGGTGCGCCCGCACCAGGCCACCTTCGTGCCCGACGCCGAGGGCCAGTTCACGTCGGACCACGGCTGGAACCTGCCGGCCGACGTGGCCACGCTGCGCCCGCTGATCGACGAGTGCCACGCGCTCGGCGTGCGCGTGAGCCTGTTCATGGACCCGCTGCCCGAGGCGATGCGCTTCGCGCGCGAGGCCGGTGCCGACCGCGTCGAGCTCTACACCGAGGCCTACGCGCGCGCGTACGGCACGCCCGATCAGGATGCCGTCCTCGCGCGCTACGTCGCCGCCGGGCAAGCCGCGCTGGCCGCCGGCCTGGGCCTGAACGCCGGTCACGACCTCAACCGCGAGAACCTGACGACGTTCCTGCGCGCGGTGCCCGGCGTGCTCGAGGTGTCGATCGGCCACGCGCTGATCGCCGACGCCCTCGAGCTCGGCTACGCCGAGACGGTGCGCGACTACCAGCGCTGCATCCAGCGCGCGTTCGACCCGCGCGCATGATGTTCGCCGTCGGTACCGACGTGTGCGACATCCGCCGCATCGCCGCCACCTACGAGCGGCGCGGCGAGCGCTTCGCCGAGCGCGTGCTCGGCCCCGGCGAGCTGCCGGTGTTCCGCGCGCGTCGTGCGCGCTCGGCCGCGCGCGGGCTCGCATACCTGGCCACGCGATTCTCGGCCAAGGAGTCGTTCTCGAAGGCGATCGGCCTGGGCATGCACATGCCGATGACGTGGCGCGCCTGCGAGATCCTCAACCACGCGAGCGGCCAGCCGTACATCCGCCTGCACGGCGCGCTGGCGGCGTGGTTCGCCGAGCGGCGCCTGCGTGCGCACGTCAGTCTCAGCGACGAGAGCGACTACGCCGTGAGCTTCGTCGTCGTCGAAACCCTGCCCTAGGACACACCTTGACCGCCCACGCTCCCGTCGTGCTCGACGTCGCCGGCACCACGCTGAACGCCGACGACCGCCGCCGCCTCGCGCACCCGCTCGTCGGCGGGCTGATCCTGTTCGCGCGCAACGGGGTCGACCGTCGCCAGCTCGTCGCGCTGACCGCCGAGTGCAAGGCGATCCGCCCCGACCTGCTGATCTGCGTCGACCACGAGGGCGGGCGGGTGCAGCGATTCCGCAGCGACGGCTTCACGCCGCTGCCGCCGATGCGCCGCCTCGGCGAACTGTGGATGCGCGACGCGATGGCCGCCACCGACGCCGCGACCGCGTGCGGCTTCGTGCTCGCGAGCGAGCTGCGCGCCTGTGGTGTGGACCTGAGCTTCACGCCGGTGCTCGACCTCGACCACGGCCCGAGCGGCGTGATCGGCGACCGTGCGTTCCACCGCGACGCGCGCGTGGTCACGCTGCTCGCCAAGAGCCTGATGCACGGGCTGCTGCTGGCCGGCATGGCGAACTGCGGCAAGCACTTTCCCGGCCACGGCTTCGTCGCCGCCGACAGCCACACCGAGATCCCGGTCGACCGCCGCGCGCTGAAGGCGATCCTCGCCGACGACGCCAAGCCGTACGAATGGCTGTCGACGAGCCTGGCCAGTGTGATGCCCGCGCACGTCGTCTACCCGAAGGTCGACACGCGGCCGGCCGGCTTCTCGGCGCGCTGGCTGCGCGAGATCCTGCGCGGGCGGCTGGGCTTCACCGGCGCCGTCTTCAGCGACGACCTCAGCATGGCCGGCGCGCGCGTCATCGACGGCCGCGAGGTCGACCACACCGAGGCAGCGGCCGCTGCGCTGGCGGCCGGCTGCGACCTCGTGCTGCTGTGCAACCAGAGCGTCGATGGCGGCCGCGCGGTCGATGCGCTGCTCGACGGCCTCGAGCGCGCCGCGGCGCGCGGCACCTGGCAGCCGAGCGCGGCCAGCGAATCGCGCCGTCTGGCGCTGCTGCCGCAGACCGCGCCGCTGCCGTGGGACGAGCTGATGCACGCCCCGGCGTACCTGCACGCGCTCGACCGTCTGCCCTGACCGGCACATTCGCGGGGCTGCGCCGCGCACCGGGAATCCCCGGTTGCCGGCCGGCATGGGGTTGCGACACTGCAGCGCACGCCCGCAACCGCAGCGCCCGCCGAGGCGCAGGAGCCCCGCCGCCATGTCACCGTCCGTCCGCCTGCGCGCGCGTCGCGCCACCGTCACGCCCGTCGCGTCCCTGCTCGTGGCCGCGATCACCGCACTGTCGAGCACCGGCGCGGTCGCGACGCCGCCAGGCGCCAAGGCCAAGGGCCTCGACCGCGCGCCGAACATCGCGCCACCGTGGCTCGGCCCGGTCAGCGTGAAGCACTACGACGGCGACAGCGACGACCTGCTGACCGCCGGGCTCGGTGCCCTCGGACTGCTCACCGGTGCCGGCGTGCCGAACCCGGCCACCGCGCCGTCGCTGACGGCGGTGGAGCTGCGCCGGCTCGCGATCTACAACAACTACCGCGCGATCCTCGACATCGCGCCGGCCGGCGGCTACCTGTCGCTGTACGGCCCGAACGTCGGCATCGACGGCGTGCCGACCGCCGGCGACGGCAAGATCGCCGGCACCGAGTACCTCGCTTACGCGAACGCCGGCGGCGGGCGGCGCAACGTCACGATGATGGTGCAGGTGCCGGCGGGTTTCGATGTGCGGCGCCCGTGCATCGTCACCGGCACGTCGAGCGGCTCGCGCGGCGTCTACGGCGCGATCGGGTCGTCGGGCGAGTGGGGCCTCAAGCGCGGCTGCGCCGTCGCCTACACCGACAAGGGCACCGGCAACGGCGTGCACGACCTGCAGGGCCACACCGTCAACCTGATCGACGGTGTGCGCGCCGACGCGGCGGCCGCGGGCAGCGCGTCGAACTTCACCGCTGCGCTGACCGACGCCGAGCGTGCCGCGTACAACGCACGCACGCCGAACCGGCTCGCGGTCAAGCACGCGCACTCGCAGCTCAACCCCGAGGCCGAGTGGGGCGCCGACACGCTGCGCGCGATCGAGTTCGCGTTCTACGTGCTCAACGAGCAGTTCGCGCCCGCGCTGCCGAGCGGCAAGAAGGCGCGGCTGCTGCGGCCCGAGAGCACGATCGTCATCGCGTCGAGCGTGTCCAACGGCGCCGGCGCGGCGCTCGCCGCCGCCGAGCTCGACCGCCACGGCCTGATCGACGGCGTCGCGGTCAGCGAGCCGCAGGTGCAGACGGTGGCGCGCTCGCGCGCCGAGCGCTCGATCGTGATCCAGCGCGGCAGCGGCGCGCCGTACACGGCGGGCAGCCGGCCGCTGCTCGACTACTTCACGTACGCGAACCTGTACCAGCCGTGTGCGGCGCTGTCGGCGCGCGCGGCGGCTTCGCTGCAGCCGTTCCCGGCCGCGTTCTTGCCGCTGGCGCAGAACCGCTGCGCGTCGCTGCGCGACCTGGGGTTGCTCGCCGCCGACACGCTCGCCGCGCAGGCCGACGAGGCGCTCGACAAGCTGCTCGCCTACGGCTGGGAGGCCGAGACGATTCCGCTGCACGTGTCGCACTGGCGCTTCGCGACGCCGGCGATCGCCAACACCTACGCGAACACCTACGGCCGCTTCTCGGTCGCCGATCGGCTGTGCGGGCTGAGCTTCGCCTACTTCGACACCACGACCGGCCTGCCGATCGCGCCGCCGGCGGCGCTGCAGGGCATCTTCGGCACCGGCAACGGCGTGCCGCCGGGCGCGGGGATCGGCATCATCAACGACCTCAACCCGGACAGCCTCGGCGGGCCGGTCCTCGAGACGCTGTCGTACTCGACCTCGACCGGGCGCTTCGACCTCAACGTCGACGGCGCGCGCTGCCAGCGCGAGCTCGTCGTCGGCAGCGGCCCGGCCGCCGAGCGCGTGCGCAAGGGCATCGCGCAGGTGCAGCAGCGCGGCCGCCTGAACGGCAAGCCGACGATCATCGTGCACGGCCGCGCCGACACGCTGGTGCCGGTGAACTTCAGCTCGCGGCCGTATGCGGCGCAGAGCTGGCTCGCCGACGGCGCAGCGAGCCGGCTGAGCTACATCGAGGTCACGAACGCGCAGCACTTCGACGCGTTCCTGCCGTTTCCCGACTACGCGGCGCGCTACGTGCCGCTGCACGTCTACTTCAACCGCGCGCTCGACGCGATGTGGGCGCACCTGACCGAAGGCGCGCCGCTGCCGCCGTCGCAGGTCGTGCGCACGACGCCGCGCGGCGACGCGGCAGTGCCGATCACCGCGGCGAACGTGCCGCCGTGGTCGGCAGCACCCGCTGCCGGTGACCGCATCACGTTCGACGGGCGCACGATGCGCATCCCCGACTGAGCGGGGCGCCCGCCGCCGCCGCGCGGCGGGCCGCGGCGCGCCTCAGTGCCGCGCGCCGATCTCGAACGGCAGCTTCATCTGCGACAGGTCGCGCCGCGTCTCGACCAGCACCAGCGGGCCTTCGTCGGCGACGACGATCGGCTTGCGCTCGCGCGGCACGCGGATCGGCTGCGGCTCGTTGGCGATCGCCTCCTGGGCCGCGCGCGCCTTGTCGGCGTCGGTGTGGACCCACTCGAGCCCGGCGGCTTGCGCCACCGCGACCAGTTCGGCCGCCGGCAGCACGTAGGGCTCGACACGCGCGACGGGCGCCGGCGTCACGACGGGCGCCGGCGCCGCCACCGCGGGCGCCGGCACCGGCGCCTCGGCGGCCGGGCCTTCGGCGACCTCGTCGAGCGCGGCGGCCAGCGCCTGCGGCTCGGCCGCCTCGCCTTCGACGGCGTCGCTGTCGATCACGTCGCTTTCGGCCAGCGCGGTCTCGCCTTCGGCACGCTCGCGGCGCGGGCGGCGACGGCGGCGGCGGCCGCGCCGCTCGGCCTCGCCGGCAGCGGCGTCGGCCACGACTTCTTCGGCCAGGCCGGCGGCACTGACCTCGGCGGGCATGTCGGCCGTCGGGGCCGTCTCGGCGACGGCGGCCGGCGGCAGCGTCTCGGCCGGTTCGGCTGCGTCGAACTCGGCGCCGCCCTCGGCCACGCGTTCGCCGGCGCCGCCGTTGCGCGCGGTGTCGCGGCCGCGCCCGCCGCGGCGTCCGCGGCGGCGGCGACCCTCACGGCCCTCGCCGTTGCCGGCGTCGCTTCCGGGCTGCGTGTCGGCGAAGGCGGTGGCCAGCTCGGCCTCGGTCAGCGAGACCTCGGCGGCGCTGCGCTCGGGGCGCGCGGCGCGGTCGGTGTCGGCCGCCGCCGGTTTCGCGGCCTCGGCGGCGCGGGCCGACTCGCGCCGTTCGGCGCGGCGTTCGTCGCCACGGCGGTCGCCGCGTCGCTCGCCGCCGCGGCCCCGGCCGCCGCGTTCGCCGCGTCGCTCGTCGCCGCGGCCCTCACGGCGCGTCTCGGTGGTCTCGGCGGCCGCGGCGGGGGCGGCCGCCGCAGGGGCCGGCGCGGGCGCCGCGGCGGGCGCGGCACCGAAGAGCTTGCGCACCCAGCCGAAGAAGCCGCTGCCGGCTGCTGGCGGCGCCTCGGCCGCCGGTGCGGCCGGCGCGGGGGCGGCCGCCGCAGGGGCCGGTGCGGGCGCCGCGGCGGGCGCCGGCGCCGGGGCGGGCGCGGGCTTCGCTTCGACCGGGGCCGGCACGTCGGGCAGCACGCCCTTGATCACCGGCTCCTGCTTGGTGCGCGCCTTCTCGCGCCGCGTGATGCCGACCTCGTCGTCGGGCTCCTCGATCATCGTGTAGCTGGCGCGGTAGGTCTCCAGGCGCGGGTCGTCGTGGCGCAGCCGCTCGAGCTTGTAGTTCGGCGTCTCGAGGTGCGGGTTCGGAATCAGCAGCACCGTGACACGCTGCTTCAGCTCGATCTTCGTGATCTCGTTGCGCTTCTCGTTGAGCAGGAAGCTCGTCACCTCGACCGGGACCTGCACGTGCACGGCGGCGGTGTTCTCCTTCATCGCCTCTTCCTGCACCATGCGCAGGATCTGCAGCGCGGAACTCTCGGTGTCGCGGATGTGGCCGGTGCCGTTGCAGCGCGGGCAGGTGATGTGGCTGCCCTCGCTGAGCGCCGGGCGCAGCCGCTGGCGGCTGAGTTCGAGCAGGCCGAACTTGGAGATCGAGCTGAACTGCACGCGCGCGCGGTCCTGGCGCAGCGCGTCGCGCAGGCGCTGCTCGACTTCGCGGCGGTTCTTGCTCTCCTCCATGTCGATGAAGTCGACGACGATCAGCCCGCCCAGGTCGCGCAGCCGCATCTGGCGCGCGATCTCATCGGCCGCCTCGAGGTTGGTGCGCGTGGCCGTCTCCTCGATGTCGGTGCCGCGCGTGGCACGCGCCGAGTTGACGTCGACCGCCACCAGCGCCTCGGTGTGGTCGATCACGATCGCGCCGCCCGAAGGCAGGTTCACGGTGCGGCTGAACGCGGTCTCGATCTGGTGCTCGATCTGGAAGCGGCTGAACAGCGGCGCGTTGTCGCGGTAGCGCTTGACCCGTGAAGCCATCTCGGGCATCACGTGGTTCATGAACTGGTGCGCCTGCTCGTAGATGTCGTCGGTGTCGATCAGGATCTCGCCGATGTCGGCAGTGAAGTAGTCGCGGATCGCGCGGATCACCAGCGACGACTCCTGGTAGATCAGGAACGCGCCCTTGCCGGCCTTGGCGGCGCCGTCGATCGCGTCCCACAGCTTGAGCAGGTAGTTCAGGTCCCACTGCAGCTCGGCGGCGCTGCGCCCGATGCCGGCGGTGCGCGCGATCAGGCTCATGCCCTTCGGGTACTCGAGCTGGTCCATCGCCTCCTTGAGTTCCTCGCGGTCCTCGCCCTCGATGCGCCGGCTCACGCCGCCGCCGCGCGGGTTGTTGGGCATCAGCACGAGGTAGCGCCCGGCCAGGCTGATGAAGGTCGTCAGCGCCGCGCCCTTGTTGCCGCGCTCCTCCTTCTCGACCTGCACCAGCAGTTCCTGGCCTTCCTTGATCGCGTCGCCGATCTTGGCGGTCTTGGCGTCGACGCCTTCGCGGAAGTAGTTCTTCGAGATCTCCTTGAACGGCAGGAAGCCGTGGCGGTCCTCGCCGTAGTCGACGAAGCAGGCCTCCAGACTCGGCTCGACGCGCGTGACGACGGCCTTGTAGATGTTGCCCTTGCGCTGCTCGCGCCCCTCGATCTCGGTCTCGAAGTCGAGCAGCTTCTGCCCGTCGACGATCGCCAGCCGCCGCTCCTCGGGCTGCGTGGCGTTGATCAGCATGCGTTTCATGTGCACTCCATCGATGGCCGCGCGTCGCGCGGCCGCACTGCAGCGCGCCGGCGGCACGCGGCCGACGGCGCATCGATGCACGAGCCGCCGAAGAAGAACCGGGGAGGAACTGGCCGGGGCCGGCCGCCAACCGCGAGGCGGTCAGCGCGCTGGCAGAGCCACGTGCGCGTCGGTGCGGGCGTGCGCCCGACCCTCGGGCCCGCCTGGCGGCGCGTCGGTGCGACGCGCCCCGCGCGCGGGTGCTCGTGACACCGGCGGCTGCGGATCGGCAAGGCAGGGGGAGGACGGATGCGCGTTCACTGCGGCGCGGGCGCGAACGGCGTGACCGCCGTTGCGTCGATCAACCTGGTCGGTGCCGCGAGGCCATCGCGTCGCGGCGGGATTCTTCTTCTGGTGGCGTCTCTTCCACCTCCGGCCGGCGGCTGCACGGTCACGTCGGGACCGCACCCGTCGCCGCCCGGCGGTGTTGCATCACCGGGGTTGCGCCTTCCCAACGCCCGGCAAGTGCCCGGGTACACTGAATCGAATCAAGCACTTACTTGCATCGGGTGCGCGCGCGAATTATAGGGCCTGGCCCCGGGGCGGCCGAGCGGCGGAAAAGCGGCGTCGGTGCCGGCCAGACGGGGGCGGGCGCTGCGACCGTCGCGGCCGAGGTGCGGCACGTCGGCGTCGACGAGGCGAGCGCCGGACAGCGGCTCGACAACTTCCTGCTGCGCCTGCTCAAGGGCGTGCCGAAGACGCACGTCTACCGGCTGATCCGCGGCGGCGAGGTGCGCGTCAACAAGGGCCGCGCCGCGGCCGACACGCGGCTGGCCGCCGGCGACGTCGTGCGCGTGCCGCCGGTGCGCGTGGCGGCGGCTGCGCCGGCGCCCGCGGTGCCGGCGCGCGAGTTCGCGCTGCTGTACGAGGACGAGCACCTGCTCGCGATCGACAAGCCCGCCGGCGTCGCGGTGCACGGCGGCAGCGGCGTGAGCTTCGGCGTCATCGAGCAGTTGCGCCGCGCGCGCCCGGGCGAGCGCTTCCTCGAACTCGTGCACCGGCTCGACAAGGAGACCTCGGGCATCTTGCTGCTGGCCAAGAAGCGCAGCGCGCTCGTGCGGCTGCAGGACCAGTTCCGCGCGCGCGACACCGACAAGGTCTACGCCGCGCTGGTGCGCGGGCACTGGCCGGCGCGCCAGCGCGTGATCGACCTGCCGCTGCTGCGCACGCTCGACGCTGCCGGCGAGCGCCACGTGCGCGTCGTCGACGCCGCGCACGAGCAGGCGCGCCGCGCGATCACGCTGGTGCGCCCGCTCGAGCGCTTCGGCGCCCGCGCCGACGCGCCGGTGGCGTGCAGCCTGCTCGACGTGACGATCAAGACCGGGCGCACGCACCAGATCCGCGTGCACCTCGCGCACGGCGGCCACCCGATCCTCGGCGACCCGAAGTACGGCGACTTCGCGTGGAACCGCGCGTGGGCGCGTGGCGAAGTGCTCGCCGGCGTGCGCTTCGCGCGCATGTTCCTGCACGCGCGGCGGCTGCGCTTCGCGCACCCGGCCACCGGCCAGGCGGTCGACCTCGAGTCGCCGCTGCCGGCAGAATGCGCGGCCTTGATCGACACGCTGCGCGGCCCCACCTCTGCGTGATGACCCGCCGCTTCGACCTCGTCGTCTTCGACTGGGACGGCACGCTGTTCGACTCGACGGCGCTGATCGTGCGCTGCATCCAGGACGCGTGCCGCGACCTCGGCATCGCGGTGCCGAGCGACGCCGACGCCGCCTACGTGATCGGGCTCGGGCTGCACGATGCGCTGCGCCACGCCGCACCGGCGCTGCCGCCCGAGCGCTACCCCGAGCTCGGGCGACGCTACCGCCACCACTACTTCGCGCGCCAGCACGCGCTGTCGCTGTTCGACGGCGTGCTCGAGATGCTGGCGGCGCTGAAGGCGCGCAACCAGCTGCTCGCGGTGGCCACCGGCAAGGGCCGCCAGGGCCTGAACGAGGCGCTCGCGCACGCGCAGCTGCGCGGCGTGTTCGACGCGACGCGCACCGCCGACGAGACGGCGAGCAAGCCGCACCCGCGCATGCTGCTCGAGCTGATGGACGAGCTCGACGTGCCGCCCGAGCGCACGCTGATGGTCGGCGACACGACGCACGACCTGCAGCTCGCCGCCAATGCCGGCACCGCGAGCGTCGCGGTGACCTACGGCGCGCACGGTCACGAGTCGTTCGCGGGCTTTGCGCCGCTGGCGGTCGCGCACAGCCCGCGCGAACTGCACGACTGGCTGCTCGCGCATGGCTGAGCCCGACGCCGGCGAGGCGCTGTTCCTCTGTGCCGGCGACGCGCTGGCCGAGCGCGGCCGCGCGCACCTGTTCGACGTCGTCTGGCACGGCGAGGCGGTGCGCGCGTTCGCGCTGCGCGTCGACGGGCGCGTCGTCGCCTACGTCAACCGCTGCGTGCACGTGCCCAGCGAGCTCGACTGGGTACCCGGCGAGTTCCTCGACGCCGATCGGCGCCACATCGTCTGCGCGGTGCACGGCGCGACCTACGAGGCGGGCAGCGGCCGCTGCGTCGGCGGACCGTGCGGCCACGGGCGTCTGACCGCGATCGCCGTCGAGGAGCGCGCCGACGGGGTGTATTGGTATCCTTCGCCGGCGATCCGCCCCGCTGCGCGCAGCGGCCGCGCGCCCACCTGAACCCGCTCCCCCGATGACCCCTACCGACGACACCCCCGCGTCGCCGTCGCCCGCTGGCGCCGGCGGCGCGTTCGAACCCGCAGCCACGCGCCCGGTGCCGCCGCCAGCCGGCAACCCCAGCCTCGAGCACACCGTCGAGCGCCTCGTGCACGACCTGCTGCGCGACCGGCGCAGCGAGCGGCGCTGGCGCGTGTTCTTCCGCCTCGCGTGGTTCGGGCTGTTCGTCGCGGTCGCCTATGCGATCTTCGTCGAGAGCCGCGGCCCGGCGGCGCCGGCCGGGCCGCACACCGCGCTGGTCGAGGTCAGTGGCGCGATCGCAGCCGACGCCGAGGCGAGCGCCGACACCATCGTCTCGGGCCTGCGCGCCGCATTCGAGGACAAGGGCGCGCAGGCCGTCGTGCTGCGCATCAACAGCCCCGGCGGCAGCCCGGTGCAGGCCGGCATCGTGCACGACGAGATCCGGCGCCTGAAGGCGCTGCACGGCAAGCCGGTGTACGCGGTCGTCGAGGAGGTCTGCGCCTCGGGCGCCTACTACATCGCCGCGGCGGCCGACGAGATCTTCGTCGACAAGGCGAGCCTGGTGGGCAGCATCGGCGTGCTGATGGACGGCTTCGGTTTCACCGGCGCGATGGACAAGCTCGGCATCGAGCGCCGGCTGCTGACCGCCGGCGAGAACAAGGGCATGCTCGACCCGTTCTCGCCGCAGAACGAGCGCCACGTCGCGCACGCGCAGGCGCTGATCGACCAGATCCACCAGCAGTTCATCGCCGTCGTGCGCCAGGGCCGCGGCGACCGGCTCAAGGATACGCCCGAGCTGTTCTCGGGGCTGTTCTGGAACGGCGAGCAGGCCATCGAGCTCGGTCTCGCCGACCGCACCGGCAGCCTCGACTACGTCGCGCGCGAGATCGTCAAGGCCGAGGAGATCATCGACTACACGCAGCGCGGCAACCTCGCCGAGCGGCTCGCGCGGCGCTTCGGCGCGGGCGTCGGCGAGAGCCTCGCGATCGCGCTGCGGCACCTGGCGCCGGCGCTGCGTTGATTGCGCGCGCGGCCCGCCGGGCGCCGGCGGCTCAGGCCGCCGGCGGAATGCGCAGCGCCTGCCCCGGGTAGATCTTGTCGGGGTGCGTGAGCATCGGCTTGTTGGCCTCGAAGATCAGCATGTACTTGTTCGGCGTGCCGTAGAACTCCTTCGAGATCTTCGACAGCGTGTCGCCCTTGACGACGACGTAGATCTTCGACTCGGGCTGCGGCGTCGCGACGACGAGCATGTCGTTGACGGCGGCCACGCCTTCGACGTTGCCGCAGCACAGCACGACCTTCTCCTTCGTCGCCTGGTCGGCGACCTGGCCCGACACCGTCACGGTGCGCGTGGCGCCGTCGAACTCGACGGCGAGTCCGTCGACCTTCAGCCCCATCGTGTCGATGTAGGCGACGATCGCGTCGGCCGCGGCCTTGTTCAACCGCGCGATGTTCTCCGGGTTCGGGGCTTGCGCCGCGGCCTCCTGCGCGGCCTTGGCCTCGCCCTTGCCGAAGAGCTTCTCGCCGGCTTCCTTGATGAAACTGATCAGACCCATCGCGACCTCCTGACGTGTGACGGTGCCGGCCGACTATAGGCGATCAGGGTGACGTGGCCGATGCCGTCAGCAGCCCCTTGCGCTCGATGAACTCGATCACCTGCTGCAGCCCCTGCTGCGTGCGCAGGTTGGTCATCACGTAGGGCCGGTTCGGGCGCATGCGTCGGGTGTCGGCCTCCATCACGGCGAGGTCGGCACCGACGTGCGGCGCGAGGTCGGTCTTGTTGATGACGAATAGGTCGCTCTTCGTGATGCCGGGCCCGCCCTTGCGCGGGATCTTCTCGCCGCCGGCGACGTCGATGACGTAGATCGTCAGGTCGCTCAGCTCGGGGCTGAACGTGGCTGCGAGGTTGTCGCCGCCCGACTCGATGAACACGATGTCGGCATCGGGGAACTTCGCGAGCAGGCGGTCGACGGCCTCGAGGTTGATCGACGCGTCCTCGCGGATCGCGGTGTGCGGACAGCCGCCGGTCTCGACGCCGATGATGCGCTCGGGCTCGAGCGCGCCGGCCACCGTCAGCAGGCGCTGGTCTTCCTTGGTGTAGATGTCGTTGGTGACGACGACGAGGTCCCAGCGCTCGCGCATCGCCTTGCACAGCATCTCGACGAGCGTCGTCTTGCCCGAACCGACGGGCCCGCCGACGCCCACGCGCAGCGGGGGCAGGGGTTTCGTGCGGCCGGGAATCGAGTGCAGGGGGTTCATGAGCGGAACAGGCGCGAGTACTGGGTTTCGTGGCGCGCCGACAGGATCGCGAGCCCCGGCGCGAACGCCTGACGGCGGTCGTCGGGCGTCGCGAGTGCGTCGTCGACGGCGGCGGGAATCGCGTCGGCGAGCGCGGCGAGGATGCGCTGGCCGGCACTCTGGCCGAGCGGCACCGCGCGCACGGCGGCCTGCACGGCGTTTTCGGCCCAGCCGAACGCCATCGCGAGCAGTGCATCGCGCACCGGCGCGCCGGTGGCCGCCGCGGCGAGCGCGAACGCGACGGGCCAGGTCGGCGCCGGCGCGAGCGCGTCGAGCGCCGCGATGCGCGCGTCGCCGGGGTGGCGCTGGCGCAGCCACTGCGCGAGCGAGCGGCCCATCTGCTCGCTTTGCAGCCGCAGTTCGGCCGACTCGCGCGTGCCGGCGACCCACGCGTTGAGCGCCTGCACACGGGCGAGGTCGCCCGCCTGCCACGCGACGCATGCCGACGCGGCCGCGGCGAGGTCGCTGCGCGCCTGCACGAGCACGAGCTGGTCGAGCAGCCAGTCGCGGGTGCTCGCTTCGTCGATCGCGACGCCGGCGTCGACCGCCGCTTCGAGCCCCTCGGAGTAGCTGAAGCCGCCCACCGGCAGCGCCGGCGACGCGAGCCAGATCAGCTGCAGCAGCGCCGCGGCGGAAAGCGTGGTCGCCTCGCTCACGGCCCGTCAGTGGTCGTGACCGTGACCATGCCCGTGTCCGTGGCCGTGATCGTGGCCGTGATCGTGGCTGCATCCCGGTCCATGGACATGGCCGTGCGCATGACCATGGCCGTGCGTCGCGGCCGACGCGGCGTGGGCATGGCCGTGACCCGTGGCGGCATAGGCGCCGGCCTCCGGCTCGAACGGCGCGTGCTCTTGGTGCACGACCAGGTGCATCGCGCGCAGCATCTCGGCCAGCACGTGGTCGGGTTCGAGCTTCAGGTGGTCGGGCTTCACCTCGAGCGGCACGTGGCGGTTGCCGAGGTGGTAGGCGGCGCGCAGCAGGTCGAACGCCGACCCGTGCTCGGCGCAGGCGCGCACGACGAGCACCGGCTGCGGTGCCGCGTCGACGCGGATCAGCGAGCCGTCCTCGGCCACCAGCACGTCGCCGCCGCGCACGACCTGCCCGCGCGGCAGGAACACGCCGAGGTGGCGCCCGGCCGAGTCGGTGGCGTCGAAGCGGCTCTTCTGCCGGGTGTCCCAGTCGAGCGCGACGTGCGCCGCGCGCCGCACCAGCACCGGCGCGAGGCCGCGGCCCTGGGGGATCAGCTTGTGGACGGTCAGCATCGGCGGGCTTGAAGCGGAGACGGAGCGCAGTTAGTATAACGAACGTTATAACTACCGGGATCGACGATGACGGCACTGAAGCTCACGCAGATCGGCAACTCGGTCGGCGTCATCCTGCCGAAGGAGATCCTCGCGCGGCTGAAGCTCGAGAAGGGCGACACGGTGTTCGTCACCGAGGCGGCCAACGGCATGCTGCTGACGCCGTACAGCCCCGAGTTCGAGGCGCAGATGGGCGAGGCGCGCCGCATCATGAAGAAGCGCCGCGCCGTGCTGCGCGAACTCGCCAAGTGAGCGACTGGGTCTGGCTCGACCCGGCCGTCGTGTGCGCGGTCCACGAGGAGCAGCTGGCCGAGCACGGCAGCGCCCCGGGCACGCGCGATGCGGGACTGCTCGAATCGGCGCTGGCCCGCCCGCAGCACCTGGCGGCCTACGGCGAGCCCGACGCCGCCGCGCTGGCGGCCGCCTACGGCTACGGCATCGCGCGCAACCATCCGTTCGTCGACGGCAACAAGCGCACGGCCTTCGTCGCCGTCGAACTGTTCCTCGCACTCAACGGCTTCGAGATGACGGCCGACGACGCCGACTGCGTGTTGACGATGCTCGCCGTGGCGGCCGGCGACCTCGCCGAAGACGACTTCGCCGCGTGGATCCGCGCCCACGCCGTGGCGCGCTGAACGCTCGCGCACCGCGTCAGAACAGGAAGTAGCGCTGCGCCATCGGCAGCACCGCGGCCGGCTCGCAGGTCAGCAGCTGCCCGTCGGCGCGCACCTCGTAGGTCTGCGGGTCGATCTGCATCGCCGGCAGGTACCCGTTGTGGACCATGTCGGTCTTCTTCACGGTGCGGCAGCCCTTGACCGCGGCCAGGTGCTTGTGCAGCCCGTAGGCCTCGGCCACCCCGCTGGCCAGCGCCGCCTGCGAGACGAACGTGATCGACGTGCGGTGCATCGCGCCGCCGAAGGCACCGAACATCGGCCGGTAGTGCACCGGCTGCGGCGTGGGGATGCTCGCGTTCGGGTCGCCCATCGCCGCCGCGGCGATGAAGCCGCCCTTGAGCACGAGCGACGGCTTGACGCCGAAGAACGCCGGCTTCCACAGCACGAGGTCGGCCCACTTGCCGACCTCGACGCTGCCGATCTCGTGGCTCATCCCGTGCGTGATCGCCGGGTTGATCGTGTACTTGGCGATGTAGCGTTTGACGCGGAAGTTGTCGTTGCGCGCCGAGTCCTCGGGCAGCGCGCCGCGCTGCACCTTCATCTTGTGCGCCGTCTGCCACGTGCGCGTGATCACCTCGCCGACGCGCCCCATCGCCTGGCTGTCGCTGCTCATGATGCTGATCGCGCCGAGGTCGTGCAGGATGTCCTCGGCGGCGATCGTCTCGCGGCGGATGCGGCTCTCGGCGAACGCCAGGTCTTCGGCGATCGACGCGTCGAGGTGGTGGCACACCATCAGCATGTCGAGGTGCTCGTCGAGTGTGTTGACGGTGTACGGCCGCGTCGGGTTGGTCGAGCTCGGCAGCACGTTGGCCTCGCCGACGACTTTCAGGATGTCGGGCGCGTGGCCGCCGCCGGCGCCTTCGGTGTGGAAGGTGTGGATCGTGCGGCCCTTGAACGCGGCGATCGTGTCCTCGACGAAGCCGCTCTCGTTGAGCGTGTCGGTGTGGATCGCGACCTGCGTGTCGGTGGCCTCGGCGACCGACAGGCAGCAGTCGATCGCGCTCGGCGTCGTGCCCCAGTCCTCGTGCAGCTTCAGGCCGATCGCGCCGGCCTCGACCTGCTGGCGGCCGGCGTCGGGCCGGCTCATGTTGCCCTTGCCCATGAAGCCGAGGTTCATCGGGAACGCGTCGGCGGCCTGCAGCATGCGCGCGATGTTGGCCGGCCCCGGCGTGCAGGTCGTCGCGTTGGTGCCGGTGGCAGGGCCCGTGCCGCCGCCGGTCATCGTCGTGATGCCCGACATCAGCGCTTCCTCGATCTGCTGCGGGCAGATCCAGTGGATGTGGCTGTCGAACCCGCCGGCGGTGACGATCATCCCCTCGCCGGCGATGACCTCGGTGCCGGGGCCGATCACGATGTCGACGCCCGGCTGCACGTCGGGGTTGCCGGCCTTGCCGATCGCCGCGATGCGGCAGCCCTTCAGCCCGATGTCGGCCTTGACGATGCCCCAGTGGTCGACGATCAGCGCGTTGGTGATCACGCAGTCCACCGCCTCGTGTGCGCCGGGGCCGTTGACGACCTGGCTCTGTCCCATGCCGTCGCGGATCACCTTGCCGCCGCCGAACTTGACCTCTTCACCGTAGCCGCCGGCGCGCAGCGTGTAGTCGGCCTCGACTTCGATGATCAGCTCGGTGTCGGCCAGGCGCACGCGGTCGCCGACCGTCGGGCCGAACATCTCGGCGTAGGCACGCCTGCCGATCGTGGCCATCACAGGGCCCGCCCGGCCGCCCGAAGGGCCCTGGCGCCCCCTCGGGGGGCAGCGAACGAAGTGAGCGTGGGGGTCATCAGACTTTTCCTTGCACCAGGCCGCGGAAGCCCCAGACCTCGCGCGCGCCAGCGTAGTCGACGAGTTCGACGGTGCGCTGCTGACCGGGCTCGAAGCGCACCGCGGTGCCGCTGGCAATATTCAGCCGCATCCCGCGCGCCGCGGCGCGGTCGAAGCGCAGCGCCGGGTTCGTCTCGGCGAAGTGGTAGTGCGAGCCGACCTGGATCGGCCGGTCGCCGGCGTTCTCGACGACCAGCGTGACGGTGCGCCGTCCGGGATTGAGCACGTGATCCGGGCCGTCGGTGAACAGTTCGCCGGGGATCATCTCAGCCGCCCACGAGCAGCGCCGCCCCGAAGGCCAGCGTCGCCGCGCCGGCCAGCCGCGGCCACCAGCGGCTGCGCTCGCGCACCAGCAGCCCGGCGGCCATGCCGAGCGCATGCAGCAGCGCGCTGCCCAGTGCCATGCCGACCAGCGCGGTACCGGCGCCGAGTTCGGCACCGTGCGCGTGGCCGTGGAACAGTCCGAACGCGCCGACCAGCGCGACCGCCGCCGCCAGCGGCAGCCGCGCCTGCACCGCCACGAGTAGGCCGAGTGCGACCAGCGACGCGGCGATCAGCGGCTCGACCGCCGGCAGCGGCACGCCGCCGGCCCCGAGCAGCGCGCCGAGCACGAGCACGACGACGAAGCCCAGCGGCACCAGCCACAGGTCGGGCCGCGCGCGGCGCGCGACAAGCGCGCTCCAGCAGCCCACCGCGAGCATCGCAACGAGGTGGTCGGTGCCGGTGAACGGGTGCATCAGCCCGGCGAAGAGGCCGTCGTGCGCGTGGTCGCCGCCGACGTGGGCGGTGGCCCACAGCGGCAGGCCGGCGAGCAGCGTCGCGACGCCGGCGGTGCGCCCAGCGGCGATCCGGCCCGGCTGCCGGGCGTCGCGGCGGGTGGGGTTGGCTTTCATCGGGATCCTCTCCTCGTGTCGTGCGGCCGGGCGCGGGTGCAGTGCCCGTTCGCGGTGCATATCAGGTGATAGGCTGGTGAACCGTCACCAATTTGGTGCCGTCAGGGAACGTGGCCTCGACCTGGATCTCCGGGATCATCTCGGCCACACCGTCCATCACGTCGGCGCGCGTCAGCACCGTCTTGCCTTCGCTCATCAGCGTCGCGACGCTCTTGCCGTCGCGCGCGCCTTCCATGATCGCGGCGGTGATCAGCGCCACCGCCTCGGGGTAGTTCAGCTTGAGCCCGCGTGCCTTGCGGCGCTCGGCGAGCAGTGCGGCGGTGAAGATCAGCAGCTTGTCCTTCTCGCGCGGCGTCAGTTCCATGGCCCGGTCGGTTGCAGGTTCGATGCCATGTTAAGCGCGCCCGCATCGCCGCAACGGGCTGGTGCGTTTCTTGTAGCAGCGAAGGCATGGCGCGCACCATCCCGATCACCCCGCTGCCGGCGTCCGGCCCCGCCGAGGCGCCGCAGCAGGTCGTCAAGGTGCGGCGCGACTACAACAGCTGGGTCGCCAGCGAAACGATCGAGGACTACGCGCTGCGCTTCACGCCGCGCAGCTTCCGCCGCGGCGGCACCTGGCGCGTCGCGCACGCCGCGTTCGGCGGCGCGGCGTCGTTCCTGATCCTCGAGGCGATCGGCGCGACGCTGCTGGTGCAGCACGGCTTCGTCAACGCCGCGCTGGCGATCGTCGTCACCGGCCTCGTGATCTTTCTGGCGGGGCTGCCGATCAGCGTCTGTGCCGCGCGCCACGGCGTCGACATGGATCTGCTCACGCGCGGCGCCGGCTTCGGCTACATCGGCTCGACGGTCACGTCGCTGATCTACGCCAGCTTCACGTTCATCTTCTTCGCGCTCGAGGCGGCGGTGATGGCCTACGCGCTCGAGCTCGCGTTCGGCATCCCGCCGGCGTGGGGCTACCTCGTCTGTGCGCTCGTCGTGATCCCGCTCGTCGTGCACGGTGTGACCGCGCTCAGCCGCCTGCAGGCGTGGACGCTGCCGCTGTGGCTGGCGCTGCTCGTCGTGCCCTACGTGGCGGTGTTCGTCCAGCAGCCCGACGTGCTGACCGAACTCGTGCGCTACGGCGGCGAGGGCGGCGGCGGCGCCGGCTTCGACCCGATCGCGTTCGGTGCCGCGACGACGGTGGGCATCGCGCTGATCACGCAGATGGGCGAGCAGGCCGACTACCTGCGCTTCATGCCCGAGCGCACCGCCGCCAACCGCTGGCGCTGGTGGGCCGCCGTGCTGGCGGGCGGCCCGGGCTGGGTGCTGCCGGGCGTGCTCAAGATGCTCGGCGGCGCGCTGCTCGCCTTCCTCGCGATCACGCACATGGTGCCGGCCGAGCGCGCCGTCGACCCGAACCAGATGTACCTCGTGGCCTACGAGTTCGTGTTCTCGCACTACGGGCTCGCGGTGGCGGCCACCGCGCTGTTCGTCATCGTCTCGCAGCTCAAGATCAACGTCACCAACGCCTACGCCGGGTCGCTGGCGTGGAGCAACTTCTTCTCGCGCGTCACGCACAGCCACCCGGGGCGCGTCGTGTGGATGGTGTTCAACACCGCGATCGCGCTCGTGCTGATGGAGCTCGACGTGTTCCAGGCGCTGGGCCAGGTGCTTGGGCTGTACGCCAACGTCGCGATCGCGTGGATCATGGCCGTCGTCGCCGACCTCGTCGTCAACAAGCCGCTGGGGCTGTCGCCGCCGGGCATCGAGTTCCGCCGCGCGTACCTTTACGACGTCAACCCGGTGGGCGTCGGCGCGATGGCGCTCGCGTCGCTGCTGTCGGTCACGGCGCACCTGGGGCTGTACGGCGAGGTCGCGCAGGCCTACTCGGCGGCGATCGCACTCGTGACCGCGTTCGTCGCGTCGCCGCTGATCGCCTGGGCCACCGGCGGGCGCTACTACCTCGCGCGCACGCCGGCGGCGCCAGATGGCGACGCCGCGCACGGCGCCTACGCGCGGCTGAAGCCCGCGGCGACGCAGCGCTGCACGATCTGCGAGCGCGACTACGAGGGCGAGGACATGGCGCACTGCCCGGCCTACGGCGGGGCGATCTGCTCGCTGTGCTGCACGCTCGACGCGCGCTGCGGCGACCTGTGCAAGCCGCACGCGAGCCTGGCCGCGCAGTGGACGGCGCTGCTGCACCGGCTGCTGCCGCGGCGGCTGTGGCCCACGCTCGACGCCGGGCTCGGCCACTGGCTGCTGCTGATGGCCGCCGTCGCGCCGGGGCTCGCGCTTCTGCTCGGCGTGCTGTACCAGCACGGCGCACGCTCGCTGGCCGCGCAAGTCGCCAGTGCCGACGCGGCGCCGGTGCTCGCGCTGCTGCGCGCGAGCTTCGTGCACGTATACCTGCTGCTGCTCGTCGTCGCCGCGGTGGCCTGCTGGTGGCTCGTGCTCGCGCATCAGAGCCGTCGCGTCGCGCAGGAGGAGTCCAACCGGCAGACGCAGGCGCTGCGCGCCGAGATCGCGTCGCACCGCCGCACCGACGAGGCGCTGCAGCGCGCGAAGGCGCAGGCCGAGAGCGCACAGCGCGCCGCCGAGGCCGCCAACCAGGCCAAGACGCGCTACGTCACCGCGATCAGCCACGAGCTGCGCACCCCGCTCAACAGCATCCTCGGCTACGCGCAGCTGCTCGAGGAGGACGAGGCGATGCCGGCGCACCGCCGCCAGGCCGTCGCGGTGATCCGCCGTGGCGGCGACCACCTGCTCGGCTTGATCGAAGGCGCGCTCGACCTCGCGCGCATCGAGGCCGGCAAGCTCGCGCTGCAGGTCGAGCCGATGCGCTTTCGCGACGGCCTCGACGAGATCGCGCGCCTGTTCGAGCTGCAGGCCGCAGCCAAGGGCATCGGCTTCGTGCGCGCGTTCGAGCCGCCACTGCCCGAGGTCGTGCGCGCCGACGAGCGGCGGCTGCGCCAGATCCTGATCAACCTGCTCGGCAACGCCGTCAAGTTCACGGCGCGCGGGCGCGTCGAGCTGCGCGTGCGCCACGTGCGCGACATGGCCTGCTTCGACGTCGTCGACTCCGGTCCGGGGATGGAGGACGCCGAGCTCGCGCGCATCTTCGAGCCGTTCGCGCGCGGCTCGGCCGCCGGTGGCAGCGCGGCCGGCGGCAGCGGGCTCGGGCTGACGATCGCGAAGATGCTCGTCGAACTGATGGGCGGCGAGCTCACCGCGACCAGCCGTCGCGGCGAGGGCAGCACGTTCAGCGTGCGGCTGTTCCTGCCCGAGGTCGCGCCGGCGCCGGGTGCGGCGCCGGCGCCCGGGCTGCGCCAAGGCTACGAGGGGCCACGCCGGCGCATTCTCGTCGTCGACAACGAGGAGGCCGACCGCGCGCTGATGCGCGACCTGCTGCAGCCGCTGGGCTTCGCGATCGACGGCGTCGCGTCGGGCGAGGCGGCGCTGGCACGTCTGGCCGACGCGACGCAGCCGCGGCCCGACGCGATCCTGATGGACCTCGCGATGCCCGGCATCGACGGCTGGGAGACGATCCGCCGGCTGCGCGCGGCCGGCCACGCACAGCCGGTGGCGGTCGTGTCGGCCAACGCGTTCGACCGTGGCCTGGACAACGACGTCGGCATCGGGCCCGACGACTTCTTCGTCAAGCCGGTGCGCTGCGCGCGGCTGCTCGACTGGCTCGGCGCACGCCTCGATCTCGCGTGGATCACGCCGCCGCCGGCGGCGCCCGCCGTGCCCGACGCAGCACCCGGCTGCGAGCCGCTGCCCGAGCGTGACCAGCTGCGCGCGCTGCGGCAGCTGATCGCGGTGGGTTACCTGCGCGGCGTGCAGCGCAAGCTCGACGAGATCGAGGCCGCCGACGCCGCGGCGGCCCGCTTCGTCGCCCGGCTGCGCACGCTGGCGCAGCGTTTCCAGCTCGACGCGCTGCGTGCCGTCGTCGACCAGGCCCTCGATGAACCCGAACCGCACCGCCGCTGACGAGACCGACGTCGTCCTGATCGTCGACGACGTGCCGGACAACCTCGCCGTGCTGCACGACGCGCTCGACGAGTCGGGCTACACCGTGCTCGTCGCGACCTCGGGCGAGGCGGCACTGGCCACCGTCGCGCAGGCACGGCCCGACATCGTGCTGCTCGACGCCGTGATGCCGGGCCTCGACGGCTTCGAGGTCGCGCGCCGGCTCAAGGCCGACGCCGCGACCGCCGGCATCCCGATCATCTTCATGACCGGGCTCACCGACACCGAGCACGTCGTCGACGCGTTCGGCGCCGGCGTCGTCGACTACGTGACCAAGCCGGTGCGCACGCGCGAGCTGATCGCGCGCATCGAGAGCCACCTGCGCACCGCGCGCGCGCAGGGCCAGGCTCGCCGCGCGCTCGACGCCTTCGGCCACGCGACCTTCGTCGTGCGCGAGCGCGACGGCCGGCGCCTGTGGCAGACGGCGCTCGCGCGCGAGCTGCTGCGGCAGCACTTCCCGACCGTGCCCGAGGTGCTGACGCCGCCGCCGGTGATGGCCTGGGTCGCGCGCGAGGCGCTGCGCCGCCGTGCCGGCGCCGAGCCGCAGGGCTTCAGGGTCGGGCAGGGCTCGCGCCGGCTGACGTTCGCGATGCACGCGATCGACGACAGCGGCGACGGCGAGTGGCTCGTCGTGCTGCGCGAGGACTCGGAAGCCGCGCTGCTCGACGCGCTGGCGCGGGCGTTCCCGGCGCTCACCGCGCGCGAGGTCGAGGTGCTGTACTGGGTGGTCCAGGGCAAGACCAACCGCGACATCGGCGACATCCTGTCGCTGTCGCCGCGCACGGTGCACAAGCACCTCGAGCACGTGTTCGGCAAGCTCGGCGTCGAGACGCGCACCGCGGCGGCGTCGCTGGCAATGGCGCGCGTGGGAGCACCGGCGCGCTGAGGGCTGCGGCAGGCGCGGCTGGTGCCACGCATCGACCGTCGCAGTCAGCCCTTGGCGAACGGCCGCGACGGTCCGGGTCCATGCGCTGGGCCGGTGGCCGGGCCGACGCATCCGGCGGCGGACGCAGCGGATCTACGCCACCTTGCGTATAGGTGCGCAGGCGCTTCGTCCGTAGCCTCTGGGGCATCCCTTCACGACCGTTCAAGGAGTGCCCGCACCATGAAGATCTCCCGCCGTTCCGTCACCGCCCTGGCCGCCGTCACCGCGCTCGGCCTGCCCGCCCTCGCGCTCGCGCAGCAGGCACCGATCAAGGTCGGCGTGCTGCACTCGCTGTCGGGCACGATGGCGATCTCCGAGACGGTGCTCAAGGACACCGTGCTGATGGCCATCGACGAGATCAACGCCAAGGGCGGCGTGCTCGGCCGCAAGCTCGAGGCGGTCGTCGTCGACCCGGCGAGCAACTGGCCGCTGTTCGCCGAGAAGGCGCGCCAGCTGCTGACGCAGGACAAGGTCGCCGTCGTGTTCGGCTGCTGGACCAGCGTCAGCCGCAAGAGCGTGCTGCCGGTGTTCGAGGAACTCAACGGGCTGCTGTTCTACCCGGTGCAGTACGAGGGCGAGGAGATTTCGCGCAACGTGTTCTACACCGGCGCGGCGCCGAACCAGCAGGCGATCCCCGCCGTCGAGTACCTGATGAGCAAGGACGGCGGCGAGGCCAAGCGCTTCGTGCTGCTGGGCACCGACTACGTGTATCCGCGCACGACGAACAAGATCCTGCGCGCGTTCCTGAAGTCCAAGGGTGTCGCCGAAGCCGACATCATGGAGGAGTACACGCCGTTCGGCCACAGCGACTACCAGTCGATCATCGCGAAGATCAAGAAGTTCGCCAGCGAGGGCAAGAAGACGGCGGTCGTCTCGACGATCAACGGTGACTCGAACGTGCCGTTCTACAAGGAGCTCGGCAACCAGGGCCTGAAGGCCACCGACGTGCCGGTCGTCGCGTTCTCGGTCGGTGAGGAGGAGCTGCGCGGCGTCGACACCAAGCCGCTGGTCGGGCACCTGGCGGCGTGGAACTACTTCATGAGCCTGAAGAACCCGACCAACGACGCGTTCATCAAGCGCTGGAGCGACTACGCGAAGGCCAAGAACATCCCCGGCCACAAGGACAAGCCGCTGACCAACGACCCGATGGAGGCGACCTACATCGGCGTGCACATGTGGGCGCAGGCCGTCGAGAAGGCCAAGAGCACCGACGTCGACAAGGTGCGCGTCGCGATGGCCGGCCAGACCTTCAACGCCCCGAGCGGCTTCGTCGCGAAGATGGACGAGAAGAACCACCACCTGCACAAGCCGGTGTTCATCGGCGAGGTGCGCGCCGACGGCCAGTTCAACGTCGTCTGGAAGACGCCGGGCCCGGTGCGTGCGCAGCCGTGGAGCCCGTTCATCCCCGGCAACGAGAAGAAGAAGGACGAGCCGGCCCGCATGGCGCAGGCCAAGTGACCGTGCGAGCGGTGGCGTGCCGGCGCGCGATCGCGGTCGCGACGCCTGGCGCGGCACCGCGTCGCGGCCGCGGGTGAATCCGCGGCCGCGCCCGCCGACCTCGACGACCCGTTTCGCGCCGCGTTCGTCCCGCCGATGCCGATCCTCTGTCGCCTGCTGCGCTGGTCGCTCGTTCTGAGCCTGTGGACGGCGGCGCTGGCACACGCGCTGACGGCCGAACAGGCGCGCGTGATCGCCGCCGGCGACAGCACCGACGAGCGCGTCGCTGCGCTGCAGGCCGCCGCGGTGCGGTCGGACCCGGCGCTGGCGACGCTCGTGCAGGCGATGCTCGACGGCGACGCGCGCGTGGCCGGCGACCGCGTGTTCGTGCTGCGCGACGGCGCGGCCGTCGACGTCGTCACCGGTGCCGCGGCCACGCTGCCCGCCGACGCGCAGGACGTGACGATCAACAACCGCCTGCGCCGTGAGCTGCAGGCCGCGCAGGCCGCGCTGCAGCTGTTCTCGCCCGAACGGCGCGAGCGCGCGCAGGCCATCGAGCGGCTGCGCCGCGAGGCCGACGCGTCGCGGCTGCCGCTGCTCGAGCGCGCCGCCGCCGCCGAGACCGACGCCGCGCTGAAGGCGCAGCTCGAGGGGCTGCAGGCAGCGATCCTCGTCGCGGCGCCCGACCGCGCACGGCGCCTGGCCGCCGCCGAGCGTCTGGCCGCGAGCGGCCACCCGGCCACGCGCGCG
Organism: Azohydromonas sediminis; assembly: GCF_003574675.1. GTDB lineage: Bacteria > Pseudomonadota > Gammaproteobacteria > Burkholderiales > Burkholderiaceae_C > Calidifontimicrobium > Calidifontimicrobium sediminis. Next base: position 88,385 of record NZ_QOAZ01000006.1, on the reverse strand, counting down.
CTGCTGCTCGAGCGGCTCGCGCCCGGCGTCGAGCCCGACGGCGCGGTGCGCGACGCGTTGCGCGCCGCGCTGCGCCAGGTCGAGTCGCGCCTCGCGTGGGGCGAGCGGCTGGGCGTGCTGTTCACCGGCATCAGTCTCGGCTCGATCCTGCTGCTGGTCGCGCTCGGGCTGGCGATCACCTACGGGCTGCTCGGCGTCATCAACATGGCGCACGGCGAGCTGATGATGATCGGCGCGTACGCGACCTACGTCGTGCAGAACCTGTTCCGCCAATTCGCTCCGGGCTGGTTCGACGCCTACCTGCTGGCCGCGATCCCGGTCGCGTTCCTCGCCGCCGCCGGCGTCGGCGCGCTGCTGGAGCGCGGCGTGATCCGCTGGCTCTACGGCCGCCCGCTCGAGACGCTGCTCGCTACCTGGGGCATCAGCCTGATCCTGATGCAGTCGGTGCGCTCGCTGTTCGGCGCACAGAACGTGCCGCTCGAAAACCCGTCGTGGATGAGCGGCGGCATTGCGGCGTTGCCGAACCTGACGCTGCCGTACAACCGCATCGCGATCGTCGTCTTCGCACTGCTCGTGCTCGCCGGCGTCGCGCTGCTGATCGCGAAGACGCGGCTGGGCCTGTTCGTGCGCGGCGTGACGCAGAACCGCCGCATGGCCGCGTGCGTGGGTGTCAACACCGCGCGCGTCGACACGCTGGCGTTCGCGCTTGGCGCCGGCATCGCCGGGCTGGCCGGCTGCGCGCTGAGCCAGATCGGCAACGTCGGTCCCGACCTCGGCCAGCAGTACATCGTCGACTCGTTCCTCGTCGTCGTGCTCGGCGGCGTCGGGCAGCTCGCCGGCACCGTGGTCGCCGCGCTCGGGCTGGGCGTGCTCAACAAGGTGCTCGAGGGCTGGGCCGGCGCCGTGCTGGCCAAGATCATGGTGCTGCTGTTCATCGTCGTCTTCATCCAGAAGCGGCCGCAGGGCCTCTTCGCGATGAAGGGCCGCAGCGCCGAGGCATGAGGGCACGACGATGAGCGCCGTCCTGCCCCCCGCCGCGATCCCGCGCCCTCGCGCCGGCCTGCTGCTCGGCGCCAAGGGCTGGAGCGGCGTGATGGCCGCACTCGTGACCGTCACCGTGCTCGTGCCGGTGCTCAACCTCGTGGTGCCGCCCGACAGCGTCTGGCACCTCGGCGACCACTGGGTGTCGCTGGTCGGCAAGATCATGTGCTACGCGATCTGTGCGCTCGCGATGGACCTGATCTGGGGCTACACCGGCATCCTGTCGCTCGGCCACGGCCTGTTCTTCGCGCTCGGCGGCTACGCGATGGGCATGTACCTGATGCGCCAGATCGGCCGCGAGGGGCAGTACCAGTCGGACCTGCCCGACTTCATGGTCTTCCTCGACTGGAAGGCGCTGCCGTGGCACTGGACCTTCAGCGACGGCTTCGCGTTCCAGATGGCGATGGTCGTGCTCGTGCCGGGGCTGCTGGCGTTCGTGTTCGGCTGGTTCGCGTTCCGCTCGCGCATCAAGGGCGTGTACTTCTCGATCATCACGCAGGCGATGACTTACGCCGCGATGCTGCTGTTCTTCCGCAACGAGACCGGCTTCGGCGGCAACAACGGCTTCACCGACTTCAAGCGCATCCTGGGCATCCCGATCGCGACGCCGACGACGCGCATGGCACTGTTCGTGATCACCGGCCTGACGCTGATCGGCTTCTACCTGCTCGCGCGCGCGATCGTCCACAGCCGCTACGGCCGCGTGCTGCAGGCGATCCGCGACGCCGAGAGCCGCGTGATGTTCAGCGGCTACGACCCGATCGCCTACAAGCTCAGCATCTGGACGCTCAGTGCCGTGATGTGCGGCGTGGCCGGGGCGCTGTACGTGCCTCAGGTGGGCATCATCAACCCGAGCGAGATGAGCCCGGCGGCGTCGATCGAGATCGCGATCTGGACGGCGGTCGGCGGGCGCGCGACGCTGATCGGGCCGATCGTCGGCGCGTTCTTCGTCAACGGTGCGAAGAGCTGGTTCACGCAGGCGTTCCCCGAGTACTGGCTGTACTTCCTCGGCGCGCTGTTCATCGCGGTGACCCTGTTCCTGCCGCAGGGCATCGTCGGCCTGTTCCGCCGCACGCGGGAGACGCGCTCGTGACGCCCGACCTGATGGAGCAGGGCGCGCAGCGACTCGCCGCCTGGCGGGCGAAGCAGCAGGCCGCGCCGTCGGGCGGACGCGGCGCCGCGTTCGGCCGCGCCGTCGTGCACGGCGAGCCCGACTTCACGCATGGTGTGGCGCTGTACGTCGACGACGTGACCGTCAGCTTCGACGGCTTCAAGGCGCTCGACGCGCTGACGCTGGCGATCGACGTCGGCGAGCTGCGCTGCATCATCGGCCCGAACGGCGCCGGCAAGACGACGATGATGGACGTCATCACCGGCAAGACGAAACCCGATGCCGGCCGCGTGAGCTTCGGCAGCAACGTCGACCTGCTGCGCCTGCGCGAGAATGAGATCGCGCAGATCGGCATCGGCCGCAAGTTCCAGAAGCCCACCGTCTACGAGGACCTGAGCGTGTTCGAGAACCTCGAGCTCGCGCTGAAGGCCGACCGCCGCGTGCGCGCGAGTCTGTTCTCGCGCCTCACGGGCGAGCAGCTCGACCGGCTCGGCGCCGTGCTCGAGCGCATCCACCTGAAGGGCGAGGCGCAGCGCACTGCCGGGCTGCTGAGCCACGGCCAGAAGCAGTGGCTCGAGATCGGCATGCTGCTCGTGCAGGACCCCAAGCTGCTGCTACTCGACGAGCCGGTGGCGGGCATGACCGACGAGGAGACCGAGCGCACGGCCGAGCTGTTCCTCTTGCTCGAGGGCGAGCACTCGCTGGTCGTCGTCGAGCACGACATGAAGTTCGTCGAGCAGCTGACCGAGGGCCGCAAGAAGGTCACCGTGCTGCACGAGGGCCGCGTACTCGCCGAAGGGCGGCTGGCCGACGTGCAGGCCAACGAGCGGGTCATCGAAGTCTATCTGGGCCGGTAGCGCGATGCTGAAGGTCGAGGGCCTGAACCAGTACTACGGCGGCAGCCACATCCTGCGCAACGTCTCGTTCGACGCGGCGCTCGGCGAGGTCACCGTCGTACTCGGACGCAACGGCGTCGGCAAGACGACGCTGCTCAAGAGCCTGATGGGCGTGGTCCCGGTGAAAACCGGCACCGTCACGCTCGACGGCCGCGACCTCACGCGCGCCACGCCCTACGAGCGCGTGCGCGCCGGCATCGGCTACGTGCCGCAGGGGCGCGAGATCTTCGGCCGGCTCACCGTCGAGGAGAACCTGCGCATGGGGCTCGCGTACAAGAGCGGCGGCACGCCGATCCCGGGCGAGCTGTTCGAGCTGTTCCCGGTGCTCAAGCAGATGCTGCACCGCCGCGGCGGCGACCTCTCCGGCGGCCAGCAACAGCAGCTCGCGATCGCGCGCGCACTCGCCGCGGGCCCGAAGCTGCTGCTGCTCGACGAGCCCACCGAAGGCATCCAGCCGAGCATCATCAAGGACATCGGCCGCGTGATCCGCATGCTCGCCGACCGCAAGACGATGGCGATCGTGCTCGTCGAGCAGTACTACGACTTCGCCGCGCAGCTCGCCGACCAGTACCTCGTGATGGAGCGCGGCGAGATCGTCGCGCGCGGGCGCGGCGCCGAGATGGAGCGCGACGGCGTGCGGCGGCTGATGGCGATCTGAGCCCACGCCGGCTCAGGCCTCGTGCCCGAGCGGCTCGGTTGCCGCTTCGGCTTCGACGGGCACCTCGTCGGACGCTCGCTCCACGAACCACGCGCGCGCCTCGTCGCCCGCCATCGGCCGCGCGAACAGGTAGCCCTGCACCTCGTCGCAACCGTGCCGGCGCAGGAACGCGAGCTGCTCGGCGGTCTCGACGCCTTCGGCGATGACGCGCAGCTGCAGGTGGTGCGCCAGGCCGACGATGGCCGCGACGATCGCCGCGTCGTCGGGGTCGTCGGCGACGTCGCGCACGAACGACGCGTCGACCTTCAGCCGGTCGACCGGGAAGCGCTTGAGGTACGACAGCGACGAATAGCCGGTACCGAAGTCGTCGATCGACAGGCCCACGCCGAGCGACTTCAGCCGCTGCATCGTCTGCAGGTCGGCCTGCCGGTCGACCAGGATCGACTCGGTGATTTCGAGCTCGAGCCGGCCGGCGCTCAGCCCCGCGCCGGCGAGCGCGCGCTGCACGACGTCGTCGAGGTGCGGGTGGCGGAACTGCCGCGCCGACAGGTTGACCGACACGCCCGGCGGGCGCGCGCCGCGCCGGGGCAGCCGCGCCGCCCAGCGGCAGGCCTCGGCGAGCACCCACTCGCCGACCTCGACGATCAGCCCCGTCTCCTCGAGGATCGGGATGAAGACGGCCGGCGAGACGGCCCCCAGCCGCGCGTTGCGCCAGCGCAGCAGCGCCTCGAAACCGATGACCTCGCCGCCGTCGATCGCGACCTTCGGCTGGTAGTGCACCGCGAACTCGCCGCGCGCGAGCGCACCGCGCAGCTCGTTGCCGAGCTCGAGGCGCTGCTGCGCGCGCGCGCTGATCGCCTGCGTGAAGAACTCGTAGCCGCAGCGGCCGCTCTCCTTCGCGCGGTACATCGCCGCGTCGGCGTTCATCAGCAGCGCGTCGGCGCTGTCGCCGTCGCGCGGGTACAGCGCGATGCCGACGCTGGCGGTGACGTAGACCTCGCGCTCGCCGAGTCGGTAGGGCCGCGACGACTGCTCGAGCACCTTGGCCGCGACGTGCACCGCGTCTTCGTCCCTCGTGAGCCCCTCGGCGATGACGGTGAACTCGTCTCCGCCGAGCCGGCACACGGTGTCGCTGACGCGCACCGCCGCACGCAGCCGCGCGCCGACCTGCCGCAGCAGCTCGTCACCGGTGGCATGGCCGAGCGAGTCGTTGACGTGCTTGAAGTTGTCGAGGTCGACGAACAGCAGCGCGACGCGCTGCTGCTGGCGGTCGGCCGTGTGCAGCGCGTGGGCAAGGCGGTCGCGGAACAGCGTGCGGTTCGGCAGCCCGGTGACGGGGTCGAAGTTGGCCAGATAGGCCAGCCGGTCCTCGTTGCGCTTGCGCTCGGTGACGTCGATGGCAACGCCGATCGCGCCGTTGACGCTGCCGGCGGCGTCGCGCAGCGGCGAGTAGTGTGTTTCGAACACCAGCTGGCCGATCTGCCACGTGCACGCGAAGGCCTCGCCGGCGAGCACGCGGCGCGTGTCGGCAACGACGTCCGGAAACCCCCGGTAGAGCTCGAACACCGACTGGCCGACGACTTCGCCGGGCCGGCGCCCCAGCGCTTGGAGCCCCTTGCCCTCCGACAGCACGAAGCGGCCGTCGGCGTCGAGCATCCACAGCACGACCGGCAGCCCCTCGATGACGCGGCGCAGCGTCTCCTCGCTGCGGTGCAACGCGTGCAGCGTGCGCTCGCGCTCGGTGACGTCCATCACGGTGCCGATCATGCGCAGCGGCCGGCCCTCGCCGTCGAACAGGACTTCGGCGTTCTCGCGCACGACGCGCCCTGCGCCGCCGGGCAGCACGACGCGGTGCGTGAGGTCGTAGGGCTCGCCGGTGGCTAGCGCGCGGCGCACCGCGGCGTCGACGCGCGCGCGGTCGTCGGCGTGGACGCGCTCGAGGAAGGCCTCGTAGCGCGCGGCGAAGCGCTCCGGGTCGACACCGAAGATGCGGTAGATCTCGGGGGACCACTCCAGCCGGTTCTCGGCGATGCGCCAGTCCCAGTGGCCCAGCCCGGCGATGCGCTGCGCGCGCACGAGCCGGTCCTGCGCCTCGGCCATCCGGGCCGCCTGGGCCTGCAGCGCTGCGGCGTGGGCGCGGATCTGGCGGTTCTTGCGCAGCACGACGACGAGCGACGCCGCCAGCGACAGCACGAGCGTGCCGGCCAGCGCGTACAGCACGAGGACGATTTCGTGCTGGTAGCGCTGCACCAGGCTCGGCAGCGGGCGCAGGACCGTCGCGCGCGCGGCGATCGCCGGCGGCAGCGCGATGCCCCAGCGCTGCAGCTCGTGCGCGTCGAACAGGTACTCGTTCGGGCTCGCCTCGATGGGGGGCAGGTCGCGCAGCGGCTGGCCTGCGAGGTGCTGCACGACGAGCTGCGCCGCGGCGCGGCCCTGCGCGGTGCCGCTCGTCACGTAGCCGCCGAGCACGCCCGGCAGCAGGTAGACGTCTTCCATGCTGACCACCGCATGACGCCCGAGCGCGGTGATCGCTGCGATGCTCTCGCGCAGCGTCAGCGGCGTGCCGTCGGCGCCGGTGAGTGCGCCCAGCGTCGTCAGGAACAGGAAGCGCTCATGGCCGGCCTGCACGCCGGCCAGCAGCGCGTCGAGCCGGCGCTCGGCGACGAAGCGCACGCGCACACCGGGGTACCCGGCGAGCTGTGCGCGGATCTCGCGCTCGATCGCGCGGTAGGTCTCGGAGTCGTCGCCGACGACGACGACGTCCGACGCGTCCGGGGCGACGAGCCGCATCAGCTCCAGGTTCGGGCCGATCTCCTTGCGCTCGAACACGCCGGTCACGCGGTCGGGGTCCAGGCGCGCACGCGCCGAGACATCGTTCACGCCCGAGAACACGACCGGGGCGTTCGGGAACACGCGCCGCAGGTGCTCGAGCGCGAACACCAGCGCGTTGTCGTCGGTCACGTAGATGGCGTCCGGCGCGTAGTCGCGGTACTTCTCGGCCAGGTGGTCGGCCACGCGCTGTGCGTAGGCCGCGTCGTACGGCACGCGCTTGGTGTCGAGGTACTCGGCGCGCACCTCGTAGGCGTGGGCCGCGTCGGCGGCCAGCCCGGCGAGGAAACCCTCGTGCTGCCGCCGGGTCCACGGGTACTCCTGACTGTAGGAGTGCAGCACGAACACGTCGCGCGGCCGCGCGGCCTGCGCGTCGGGCGCCGCCGCCAGGCCCGCCCACGCCGCGAGCGCCAGCAGCGCGACGCGCAGCCAGCGGGCGGTGCCGGCGAAGAGTCCGATCCCCATCCGCGCGGTATCGGCCGCTGCGGCCGGGGCTTGATGGCGGCCGGCGCCTCAGCGGCGACTTGCCGCTGCAGGGTGTGCCGCGTTGCCGGGCCGCGGGCGGCAGCCGGGCGCCGGCGCCGGCGGGCGGGGCGCGCTCCGGTCGCCGCCTCGGTCAAGCCTTCGCGCCGCCCCCGCGCCGCAGCAGCGCCCACAGCGCGATCGCGCCGAAGGTCGCGGTGCCGATGCCGCCGAGCGCGAAGTCGCCGAACTTCAGCGTGTAGTCGCCGGTGCCCAGCACCAGCGTGATTGCGGCGACGACGAGGTTGCGGTTGTCGGAGAAGTCGACCTGGTTGTCGACCCAGATCTTGGCACCGGCCACCGCGATCAGGCCGAAGACGACGATCGACACGCCGCCCATCACCGCGAGCGGGATGGCCTGAATCAGCGCACCGAACTTGGGGCTGAAGCCGAGCAGGATCGCGATCAGCGCCGCGACGACGAAGATCGCCGTCGAGTAGATCCGCGTGGCCGCCATCACGCCGATGTTCTCGGCGTAGGTCGTCACGCCGGTGCCGCCCGAGGCGCCCGAAACGATCGTCGCGATGCCGTCGCCGACGAAGGCGCGGCCCATCACCGGGTCGAGGTTGCGCCCCGTCATCGCGCTCACCGCCTTGATGTGGCCCAGGTTCTCGGCCACGAGGATGATCGCCACCGGCGCGATCAGCAGCATCGCCTTCGCGTCGAACACGGGCGCGGCGAAGGTCGGCGCGCCGAACCACGCCGCGCGGGCTACGCCCGAGAAGTCGATCGGCTTGCCCAGCCCGAGGCCGTTGGTCAGCACCGCATAGACGATGCTGGCCACGATCAGCCCGACGAGGATCAGCAGCCGCTGCGTCATCCCGCGCGTGAACACGGCCACGAGCGCGACGCAGACGAACGTGATGCCCTGCATCCACGCGTCGAACGGCGTCGGCGCCATGTTCTTGATCGGGATGCCGGCCAGGTTCAGCCCGATCACGGCCACCACCGCGCCGGTGACCACTGGCGGCATCAGCGTCTCGATCCACTTCGTGCCGGTGGCCATCACGACGAGGCCGATCAGCGTGTAGAGCACGCCGCAGGCCACGATGCCGCCGAGCGCGACGCCCAGGTTGGCGTTGGGCGCCGAGCCGGCGTAGCCGGTGGCGGCGATCACGACGCCGATGAACGCGAAGCTCGAGCCGAGGTAGCTCGGCACCCGGCCGCCGACGACGAAGAAGAAGATCAGCGTGCCGATGCCGCTCATCAGGATCGCGACGTTGGGGTCGAACCCCATCAGGATCGGCGCGAGCACGGTGGCGCCGAACATCGCGATCACGTGCTGCACGCCCATCGCCGCGGTCTGCGGCCACGGCAGCCGCTCGTCGGGCGCGACGACGGCGCCCGGCGCGGGACGCACCTCGCGCCAGCTCAGCAACGAACTCATCGGGATTCCTCCTCGAAAACGGTGTGGGTGTTGTGCGGCGCGCGAGTCTAGCCGCGGACGCGGGCCGGCACTGGGGTGCCGCAGCACCGTCGACTCGAAGCAAGCCATGGGCCGGGGCGATACGATCGCTGGCCATGGACGGTGCCGACCTTCTGCCGAACGTGCACCGCGGCCGGCATCGGCCCGCGGCGGTGCCGGCATCTCGGCGCCGGCTGCGCCGAGGCCCGGGTTGGGCACGCGTGCTCGCCGTGGCGGCTTTCGGCTTTGCGCTCTCGGCGCCGGGTCAAGCCGACGACGCGGCATGGCCGGTGGCCGGCGAGCAAGGGCTGGTGCGATACGTCATCGTGCCGGCGGAGCGGGTGCGCGACCGTGCCGCCTACGCGCGGCAGATCGAACGTCTGTGCGCACAGCGGCCGACCTGCTTCGTGAACTTCTATGCCAACCCCGGCGGCGCGCCGCTCGCGGTGCCGCTGCCCGCCGCCATCGAAGCCGAAGCCACCGCGGTGTACCGCCGCTCGGGCAAGCAGCAGGCCGAGCGCTTCCTGTGGAGCTGCCGCCTGCAGCTGGGCCCCGAGCCCTGCTTCTGACGCGCCCCGCCTGCGGCCGGGGCGAACGGCCTCGGCCGTTGCGCGCCGCGCCGGCCGCGTCAGTCGACCCACTCCGCGCGCACGATGCGCCACTCCTGCGGCCCGTTCAGATTGCGCGAGCAGCCCAGCGGCTCCGGGTCCGCGCCGGGGCGCAGCACGGTGCGCGAACGATCGCCGGTGCCGACGCCCATGAAGTAGCGGTCCAGCCACACGCGCAGCGTGCGCGTCGGGTGCGTGTTGCGCACCTGGATCTGCACGCCGTTGCGCGTCACGCAGGTGCCGGTGGGCTCTTCGACAAACTGCACGTGGCGGCGCGCGTCGTCGTCGGCGTGCGCCGCGGCGGTCAGCCAGGCGGCGAGCAGTGCGGCGGCCGCACGCCGCGCCGGCGCTCGCCACGGGGATGAGGGACGAAGGGTCATCGGGGCAGGCTCCTGCAGGTGGGACGATCGCGCGTCAGGGGCGATCGCCGTCGTTGGCATGCACGCGGATCGTCTGCGTCGCCAGATGCACCTCCACGAGGAAGAACCCCAGCCCGACGACGAGCGCCAGCGTCGAGCCGGTGAACAGCACCCCCTCGAGCCAGCGCAGCCGCAGGGCGAGCATCTCCTCGAGGAACAGTGTGGCGATGACCATGCACACGAGCAGCGCCGCCAGCGTGCACGCCGTGATCGCGGTGCTGGCGAGCCTGCGACGGCGCTCCAGGCCCCGGAGTTCGTCGACGAGCGCCGCCTCGTCGAGGCCGGTGGCATCGAACGGCCGCTCCTTGAGCCGCCGCCCGCGGTCGATGATCCGACCGAGCCGCCCGGTCATCACGTTGAGCATGCCGGCAATGCCGGTGAGCAGGAACGCCGGTGCCAGCGCGAGCTGGATCGCGTGGACGACATCGGGGGCGGGACTGCCGAGCGAGATCACGGGCAAGCGGCGCACGCGGCGGGTGCGCGAGGAAAGGCGACGCACGCCATTGTCAACCGTCCGACGCATCGCCGTGCAGGCAGCCCGGCGCGCGGGCTCGCGCGGGATGTGCCAACGACCGGCGCGGGGCACGGGGGTGACTCGCCAGCGGCGCTGACGCGGTCAGGTCCGCCACACCCGCGGCGCGTGCGCCTCGCGTGTCCACACGACGCGCCGCCACGCCGCCCACACCTCGCGCACGCGCGCCAACGCCGGCTCGACGCGCGCTGCCAGCAGGCGCAGCACGACGACGTGGTCGTTGGGCGCGGTCGCGCCCTGCAACAGTGTCGCGTCGGTGTCGCCGCCGCGCGCGGCTTCCAGCAGCGCGTCGCGCCGCGCGGCATCGATCGGCGTGCCGGCGGCGAACCACAGCGTCGCGAGCACGCGGTGGCCGGCCAGGCCCAGCGGCCCGTCGAGCAGCCGGCGGTCGTCGGCGGCGATGCGGCCGCGTTCGAGCCAGCGGCCGGGCACCTCAAGGTGCTGCAGCACGTGGCCGCCCTCGAACGACTCGCCGGCGGCGGGCAGGCCGAGCGCGAGCAGGTCGCAGCCGATCATCTCGGCGCCCTCGGCGAGCGCGAAGCGCAAGACGTTCTCGGCGCGGCAGCCGCTGTAGGCGATCGCTTCCAGCGGCAGCCACTCGAGGCGGCCGCCGGCGTCCACCGTGGCGTCGACGTGCTGCAGCGCCGGCGCGCCGCTGCTGCGGTAAAAGCGCGTCGCGCCCGGCGTCGTGACGAGGGTGTGCGCGCCGGGCGCCACGTGCAGCGTCACGTCGAGCCGGTCGCCGCCGACGAGGCCGCCGGGCGGGTGCACCAGCACGTGGTGGCACACGCCGGGGCCTTCGGGGTGCAGCGCCTTGAGCACGCGCAGCGGCCCGTCGTGGCGGTCGCGCGCGACGGTGCGCTCGCCGTCGCGGCGGTAGTGCAGCTGCAGGCGGCCGTGCCAGCGCGGCGCATCCGGCGTGGGCGCGGCGCTGGCGTGTGCGGGCGGGACGTGGGCGGTCAACGCCCGGATTGTCGACGAACGCACGACGCGAGGTGGACCCACGCCAGCGGTGCCGCCGCGCATGATCAGGATCACGCCAGCGGCCACGCCCACCCGGCAGCAGCGCGCGTTTGGCCGTTCACTGCGGCAGCGAGGCGCCGCGGGCGGCCGTGACGCCGGCCCAGCGGTAGGCGGTGCCGACGTCCAGATCGAACAGGTCGAGGATGCGCCCGAGCGTGTGGTCGACCATCTCGGCCAGCGAGGCCGGCCGCGCGTAGAACGCCGGCACCGGCGGCGCGACGATCGCTCCCATCTCGGTGACGGCCACCATGTTGCGCAGATGGACCAGCGTCAGCGGCGTCTCGCGTGCGAGCAGCACGAGACGCTTGCGTTCCTTGAGCATCACGTCGGCGGCGCGGCCGATCAGCGTCGTCGTGTGGCCGGTGGCGATTTCGGCCAGCGTCTTCATCGAGCACGGTGCGATCACCATGCCCAGCGTGCGGTACGAGCCGCTCGCGATGCAGGCGCCGACGTCGTCGTTCGCATGCACCTGGTGCGCCAGCGCCTGCACGTCGGCGAGCTTGAGGTCGGTCTCGCTGGCCATCGTCAGCTTCGCGGCGCGGCTGACGACGAGGTGCACCTCCAGCCCGTCGATGCCGCGCAGCAGCTGCAGCAGCCGGTGGCCGTAGACGAATCCCGAGGCGCCGCTGATGCCCACGACGATGCGACGCTGTGCCCCCATGTTCATCCTTCCAACAGCGCCATCCTGCGGCGCGTGCGTCGGCGCGAAGCTGCGCCAGGTCCAGTCCCGGCACTCTATCGTCTTGCGCGACGATGCGCCCGGCGCACAGCAGCCACTTCAGGGTCGGACGCGCGCCGCTGACCACTTGCGCCAGCAATGCCTGGTACGACCCTGCGTTCGACGGTGCCGGCATCGTGATGAACGGCACGACGCCGGTGGCGATGGTCGACAGCAGTGCGCCGAGCGGGCGCTGGATGTCGAGCCGGAACCCCGATTCCAGGAATCAGCGCGAGCGCCAGAACCGCCGGTGCGTCGCGGCGATCTCGGCGGCGACCTCGGGCACCGGCCCGATCACGCGCACGTCTTTCTGCCCGCGCGCGAACACGTCGCGGCAGGGCAGGTCCAGTGTCGGGTTCTCGGCGTGGCTGCCGGTGAGTGCGAGCAGGTCGCGCTCGCTCATGCCGTAGATCACGCGGCCGATGTGCGCCCAGTACTGCGTGCCGGCGCACATCGCGCACGGCTCGACCGTGGTCACCAGCGTGCACGGCCACAGCTCGTCGGCGCCCCAGCGGCGCGACGCCTCGCGCGCGAGCACCGCCTCGGCGTGGTTGACGCTGTCGACGTTGCCCTGCTCCATCAGCACCGTGACGTGGTCGGGCCCGACCAGCAGCGCGCCGAACGGATGGTGCCCGGCGCGCATCGCGCGCTCGGCGAGGGCCTGCGCACGTCGCAGCAGCGCGACGACCTGCTCGCGCGTCGGTTCGGTGCGCGCGTCGGCCATTCAGTGGCTCTGCGAGCCGCGGTGCGCCCACGCCGTGGTGCGCTTCTCGACCAGCGAGAACAGCTCGTACATCAGCATCGCCATGATGCCGACGACGACCAGACCAGCGAACGCCAAGCCCATCTGCATCGAGCTGCCGGCACTGATCAGCAGGTAGCCGATGCCCTCGTTGGCCGCCGTCATCTCCGACACCGTCGTGCCGACGAAGGCCAGCGTGATGGCCACCTTCAGCGAGCCGTAGAAGTAAGGCAGCGAGCGCGGCAGCCCGACCTTGGTCAGCACGTCCCAGCGCTTGGCGCCGAGCACGCGCAGGACGTCCTCGAGCTCGGGCTCGAGCGTCGCGAGGCCCGTCGCGATGTTGACCATGATCGGGAAGAACGAGATCAGGAACGCCGTCAGGATCGCCGGCCCGATGCCGATGCCGAACCACACAACGAGGATCGGCACGAATGCGGCCTTCGGTAGCGCGTTGAACGCCGTCATCAGTGGGTACATCGCGTTGTACGCCAGCCGCGAGCTGCCCATCAGGAAGCCCAGCAGCACGCCGACGACGATCGCGATCGCGAAGCCGGCCATCGTGACCCAGAACGTGCGCCAGGCGTGACCGAGGATGGTGCTGCGGAACTCCCAGAACTGCTCGGCGATGCGCGCCGGGCTCGGGAAGATGAACTCGCTGACGTCGAAGGCGGTGCAGACGAGCTGCCACACGGCCAGTGTGGCGGCCAGCAGGATCAGCGGCGACCAGCGTTCGAGGGTCTTGCGGTGCATCGTGGCCTCACTGCGGCAGCGCCGCACCGACCTTGCCCACCGGCTGGCGGATCGCGCCGATGTGGCCGCGCAGCTCGTGCACGATGTCGGTGAACGCCGGGGTGTAGGTGATCTCGAGGTCGCGCGGGCGCGGCAGGTCGATCTCGCGGCGCACGATCATGCGCCCCGGGCTCTTGCTCATCACGTAGACGGTGTCGGCGAGGAACACGCTCTCGCGCAGGTCGTGCGTGACGAGGATCACGTTGAACTTCTGCGCCGCCTGCAGGTCGCGCAGCGCGCACCACAGCTCCTCGCGTGTGAACGCGTCGAGCGCGCCGAACGGCTCGTCGAGCAGCAGCATCTTGGGCTCGTGGATCAGCGCGCGGCAGATGCTCGCGCGCTGCTGCATGCCGCCCGACAGCTGCCACGGGAACTTGTCCTCGTAGCCGCCGAGGCCGACGCTTTGCAGCAGCCGGCGGGCCTTGTCGGCATACTCGGCACGCTTGGCGCGGAAGTTCGAGCGGTATGGCTCGACGATCTCGAGCGGCAGCAGCACGTTGTCGAGCGTCGTGCGCCACGGCAGCAGGCTCGGCGCCTGGAACGCCATGCCGGTGATCTTCAGCGGCCCGTCGACTTCGCGCCCGTCGATGACGACGGTGCCCTTGCTTGGCCGCTTCAGGCCGGTGGCGAGCTTCATGAACGTGCTCTTGCCGCAGCCCGACGGGCCGACGATGGCGATGAACTCGCCCGCGCTGACCTGCAGCGTGATGTCCTCGACGGCGAACTGCCCCTTGGCGAGCAGGTCGTCGTTGTACGCCAGCCAGACGTTGCGGAAATCGACGAAGGCACGCGCGCCGCCGGCAACGGCGTGGCCGACGGTGGCGGCCATCACTTGCGCGCCGTCGCGAAGATGTTGCGCTCGGCCGCCGGCGGCAGGAAGCTGCCGTTCCACACCGCATCGGGGTTGATGCGCTCCTTGGTCGCGAACGCGTCGGCGACCTGGCTCGCCATCAGCGCCAGGCGCGGCCCCATCACGTTGCCGAAGCCCTCGGCCTTCGCGTCTGGGGTCAGGACGGTGGCATCGAGCGCGAGCTGCAGGCGCCGCAGCTCGAGCGCCTCGTTGATGATGCCGTCGCGCGCCTTGACGTAGGCGATCGCACCCTTCGGGTCGGCGATCACGTCCTTCACGCCCTTCGTGAACGCGCGCAGGAACCCGCGCACCGCCTCTGGGTTGCTCTTGAGGAAGGTCTCCGAGACGATGATCGCGTTGCCGTACAGCTTCACCCCGTACTGCGGGTACGGCAGGATCACGACGTCGTCGGCCTTGACGCCGCGCGCCTCGAGGTTGAGCAGCGACGTGAACGAGAAGCCGGTGATCGCATCGATGTCGCCACGCACGAGCATCGTCTCGCGCAGCGGCGGGTCCATCGACGTCCAGCTGACGTTGGAGACGTTGTTGGCCTTCGCGAAGATCGGCCACGCCTTGCGGCCGGCGTCGAACACCGGTGCGCCCAGCTTTTTGCCGTTGAGGTCGGCCGGGCTCTTGATGCCGCTCTTCTTCAGCGCGAGCACCGCCGCCGGGGTGTTGTTGTAGACCATCATCACCGCCACCGGCTTGTTCGGCGCGGTGGGGTTGTTGGCGTGAAATTCCATCAGCGCCGCGAGGTCGGCGAAGCCCATGTCGTAGGTGCCGCTGGCCACGCGCGTGACGGTGCCGCCCGAGCCGTTGCCGGCGTCGATCGTCACGTTGAGCTTCTCGTCCTTGAAGTAGCCCTTGGCCGCCGGGGTCAGGAACAGTGCCGAGGGGCCTTCGAAACGCCAGTCGAGCTGGAACTTGATCGCGGTCTCCTGCGCGTGGGCGTGCAGGCCCACACCGGCGAGCAGCGCGGTGGCAGTGGCGACGAGGGCGCGGCGGATCGGGGAACGCAAGGTCATGGCGAGACTCCGGGGGTGGTTCAGGGCTTCGGGCGGGGTCTGCAAATTCTGTGCGCAGGGTGCCCGGGTGCTGCACCATGGTGAACCCGGAGATAGCCCTGTCGTGGTGCTGGCGCGATCACTCCTGGTGCAGCAGGTCGAACAAGGTGCGTGCGACGACCTTCGTCGCGCGGCGCAGGTCGTCGAGCACGATGTGTTCGTCGGCGCGCTTGGCGTTGCTCTCGCGCACGGTGCGCGGCCCGGCGCCGTAGATCGCGGCCGGCACGCCGGCGGCGCCGTACAGGCGCACGTCGGTGTACAGCGGCGTGCCGCTGGTCGGGATCGGCTCGCCGAACACGGCCTGACCGTGCCGCTGCAGCGCGGCCACCAGTGCGGCGTTGCGGGGGTCGGGCTTCCACGCGTGCGCGAGCAGCAGGCGGCGGATCTCGACGCGGATGCCGGGCACCGCGGCGGCGGCCTCGGAGATCAGACGGCGCAGGTCGGCCTCGACCTGCGCCGGATCTTCTTCGGGGATCATGCGGCGGTCGAGCTTGAGCACGACCTTGCCCGGCACGACGTTGGTGTTGGTGCCACCCTCGATGCGCCCGACGTTGAGATACGGGTGCGTGATGCCGGGCACGCCCGACGTGACGCCCTTGTAGAGATCGTTCTGCCGGTACAGCGCGTTCAGGATCGCGACCGCGCCCTGCAGCGCGTCGATGCCGGTGTGCGGGATTGCGGCGTGCGCCATCTCGCCGAGCACCGTGACTTCCAGCTGCAGGCAGCCGTTGTGCGCGATGACGACCTGGTAGCTGAAGCCGGCGGCGATCAGCAGGTCGGGCTTCGTGAGACCGTGCGACAGCAGCCAGCCCGGGCCGAGCTCGCCACCGAACTCCTCGTCATAGGTGAAGTGCAGCTCGACGCCACCGCGGGCCGGTGCGCCGAGCGCGTCGCAGACGGCTTCGAGCGCGCGCACCGCGTGCAGGTAGGTCGTGAAGTCGCTCTTGCTGACGGCGGCGGCGCGGCCGTAGAGCTTGCCGTCCACGACCTCGCCGCCGTAGGGGTCGTGCGTCCAGCCCTCGCCGGGCGGCACGACGTCGCCGTGCGCATTGAGCGCGATCGTCGGCCCGCCGGGCGCGTAGCGGCGGCGCACGATCAGGTTGGTGATCGACTGCAGGCCGTGGGCCTTGACCTCGTCGGCCGGCACCGGGTGCTTCTCGACGGCCCAGCCCAGCGGTGCGATCAGCTCGGCGGTGAGCTCGGCGTGCGGCGCGTTGTTGCCCGGTGGCGTGTCGGTAGGCACACGCACGAGTTCCTGCAGCAGGCGCACCTGCTCGTCGAAGTGCGCGTCGACCCAGGCGTCGAGTCGTTCGTGGGCGGGGTTCATGCCGTTTCGGCCAGTTGGTCGAGCAGGTGCTGGAACGCGCGCACCGCGAGCTCGATGTCGTCGTTGGTGCTCGATTCGAGCGGGTTGTGGCTGATGCCGGCGTTCAGGCCGCGCACGAACAGCATCGCCTGCGGCATTACCTCGTGCAGCTTCATCGCGTCGTGGCCGGCGCCGCTGGGCATGCGGTGCACCGGCAGGCCGAGCGCGGCCACCGCGTTCTCCCAGCGCCGCTGCCATACCGGGTCGCTCGGTGCCGCGGCGGCGCGCATCGTCTCCTCGAGCGTGTACGTCAGACCGCGCTGGCGGCAGATGCGCTCGAGCTCGGCGGTCACGTCGGCGACGCAGGCATCGCGCGCCGCGTCGGTCGTCGCGCGGATGTCGAGGCTGAAGCGGCAGCGCCCCGGCACGACGTTGATCGAACCGGCGGGCACCTCGAGCTGGCCCATCGTGCCGACGACGTCGGGCACCGCGGCGGCGCGCTGCTCGAGGTAGACGGCGATCTGCGCGACGGCCACCGCCGCGTCGCGGCGGCGGTCCATCGGCGTCGTGCCGGCGTGGCTGGCCATGCCGATGACTTCGCCGAGGAAGCGCACGCTGCCGTTGATCGACGTGACGACGCCCAGCGGCAGGTCGAGTTCGTTGAGCACTGGCCCCTGCTCGATGTGCACCTCGACGAAGCCGAGGTAGCGCGCCGGGTCGCGCTTGAGCGCCACGATCGCGTCCATCGTGCCCGGCAGGCCGGCGGCGCGCATCGCGTCGCGCATCGTGATGCCGTCGGCGTCGGCCTGGCCGAGCCAGGCGGGGTCGAAGTGGCCGGTGAGCGCACCCGAGCCGAGGAAGGTGGCCTTGTAGCGCTGGCCCTCTTCCTCGGCGAAGGCGACGACTTCGAGACCGAACGGCAGCCGCCGCCCGGCGCGATGCAGTTCGCGCACGCAGGCCATCGGCACGAAGATGCCGAGCCGCCCGTCGTATTTGCCGGCGTTGCGCACCGTGTCGTAGTGGCTGCCGGTCAGCAGCCGCTTCGCGCCGGCGTCGCGGCCGTGGTAGACGCCGACGACGTTGCCCACCGCGTCGATCGACACCTCGTCGAAGCCGGCGTGCTTCATCCATGCCTGCAGCCGGTGCGCGCAGGCGCGGTGCGCGTCGGTGAGGTAGGTCACCGTCAGCTGGCCGTGCTCCTTGAAGCCGGGGTCGCTCTCGGTGGCGAGTTCCTCGGCCCAGTCCCACACCAGGTTGCCGAGCTCGGGCGTGACACCGAACTTGTCGTTCAGGCGGATCTCGGCGATGCGGTGGACGTGGCGCAGGCACTCGGCGAACTCGAAGTCCGGGTGGCCGGCCAGCCGCCGTTCGAACGTGGCGATGATCTCGGCGCGCGTGAGGCCGGTGCCGCGTGGCCCGCGCACCGCGAGGATGAACGGCCAGCCGAACTTGGCGTTGTACTCGGCGTTCAGGCGCTGGATCTTCGCGAACTCGTCGGGCGTGCAGTCGGTGAGGCCGGCCTTGCCCTGCTCGTGCGTCGACTCGGCGGTCAGCGTTCTCGCGACCATCGCCTTGCCGGCGAGCTCGGGATGCGCGCGGATCAGCGCGAGCTGCGCGTCGTGCCCGGCGTCACGCAGCACCTCGACGAGCGCGTGCTTGAGCGCAGCCAGGCTCGCGAACGGGCGCCGGTGCCACGCACGCTCGGCAATCCACGGCGAGTGCTCGTAGGTGCCGTCGAGCAGCGCGACGAACTCGGGCTGCGAGGCGGCGTTCAGCTGGTCGAGGGTCAGCGGCATCGGGCCTCCTGCCGGGCCGCCCCAAGGGAGGCCCGCGCCCCCTCGGGGGGCAGCGAACGAAGTGAGCGTGGGGGCATGGGCTTCATTCCCAGACGAAGGCGGTGGCCGCGTCGAACGGGTGCGTGGCTTTCCAGTGCCGGGCGATGTCGATGCGCCGCGCGACCCACACGCGATCGTGCGCCTCGATGTGGTCGAGGAAGCGCTGCAGCGCGCGCATGCGCCCGGGGCGGCCGAGCAGGCGGCAGTGCATGCCGATGCTCATCATGGCCGGGCGCTCCGCGCCTTCGGCCCAGTGCACGTCGAACGCATCGCGCAGGTACTCGAAGAACTCGTCGCCGTGGCTGAAGCCCTGCGGCAGCGCGAAGCGCATGTCGTTGCAGTCGAGCGTGTACGGCACGACCAGGTGCGGCGCCAGCGTGCCGTCGCTCTTGCGCACCTGCAGCCACAACGGCAGGTCGTCGCCGTAGTAGTCGCTGTCGTATTCGAAGCCGCCGTGGTCGGCGACGAGGCGGCGCGTGTTCGGGCTGTCGCGGCCGGTGTACCAGCCCAGCGGGCGCTGCCCCGTCAGCCTTTCGACGATCTGCATGCCGATGCGCAGGTGCTCGCGCTCGGTGGCCTCGTCGACGTTCTGATAATGGATCCAGCGCCAGCCGTGGCACGCGATCTCGTGGCCGAGCTCGACGAAGGCGGCGGTCACGTCAGGGCAGCGCTCGAGCGCCATCGACACGCCGAACACCGTCAGCGGCAGGCCGCGGCGCTCGAACTCGCGCAGGATGCGCCACACGCCCACCCTCGAGCCGTACTCGTAGATCGACTCCATCGACAGGTGGCGCGCCGGGTAGGCCGCGGGGTTGAACATCTCCGACAGGAAGACTTCGCTTGCGGCGTCGCCGTGCAGCACGCTGTTCTCGCCGCCTTCCTCGAAGTTGAGGACGAACTGCACCGCGACGCGCGCCTGGCCGGGCCAGTGCGGGTGCGGCGGGTTGCGGCCGTAGCCGGCGAGGTCGCGCGGGTAGCGGCCGGGGTTCGAAGGGGCGGGGGTCATCGTGGCTTCGAGGGGTTCAGGCACGCGGCGGGCGCAGCGCGGCGGCGAGGTCGGGCACGCGCGGGTCCAGGTGCAGGTTGTGCTCGACGCTGTGCAGGTGGTGCGACATCAGCTTGACGGCGGCCTTGCCGTCGCGTTGCGCGAGCGCGTCGACGATGCGCTCGTGCTCGGCGTGCGAGACCTCGGCCGAGTGCGACGACTGGTACATCAGCGCGATCAGCGACGAGCGGCGCAGCAGGTCGGCCAGCAGTTCGGCGAGCACGTCGTTGCCGAGGAGGCGTGCGAGCACGACGTGGAAGTCGGCGAGCAGCCGCGTGCGGCCCGGCACGTCGGTGCGTGCGAGCGCCTCGCGCTCGGCACGCAGGTGCGCGCGCAGTTCGGCGAGCTGCGTGTCGGTGATGCTGGTGGCGAGCCGCTGCACGAGCGCGGCCTCGAGCATCGCGCGCACCTCGAACACCTGGCGCGCTTCCTCGACACTGGGCGTCGCGACGAAGGCGCCGCGCGCGGGCTCGAGCGTGACGAGGTGGTCGCGGCTGAGCTGGTTCAGGGCCTGGCGCACGACGGTGCGCGAGACGCCGAAGATGTCGGCGATGGGCTGCTCGGCGAGCTTGGTGCCCGGCATCAGGCGGCGTTCGACGATCGCCGTCGTGACCGACTCGACGATGCGCTGCGTCGTCGACGCCTCGGCGGCCTTCGTGCGCCGCGCGGCGCCGCGACGGCCGCCGGTGGCGTCGACGACCTGGAGCTGGGCACGGCTGCGCGGCATGGGGCGGGGCGGCGTCGATTGACGTGTGTGCTCAAGTGTATACACTCGGTCGCGACGCGCAAGTGCTGCGCGTTCAGGGTTCTCCCTCGATATCCGACTCTCCACCGCACCGCGACGCCGCACCCCGCGTCGCCCCGAGGCACACACGATGGGCAAACTGACCACGCACGTTCTCGACACCGCCAACGGCTGCCCCGCGGCCGGCATGCGCGTCACGCTGCTGCGACTCGACGGCGGCGAGCGCGTGCTCAAGACCGTGGTGCTGAACCACGACGGCCGCGCCGACGCGCCGCTGCTCGAGGGCGAGGCGCTGCAGCGCGGCCGCTACCGGCTCGTGTTCGCAGTGGCAGCGTACTTCCGCGGCCGCGGCGCCGCGCTTCCCGAGCCGCCGTTCCTCGACGAGGTGCCGATCGAGTTCGGCATCGCCGATGCGGCGGCCCACTACCACGTGCCGCTGCTGGCCAGTCCGTGGAGCTACGGCACCTACCGCGGCAGCTGAGCGGCAGGCGGCGGGCAGTGCTCCTTCGATGCCCCCGCCCGGCGGCATCGATGACGTCGCGCGACCCTCAGTTTTGACTGCCGCGCGACGAAGTGGCAGGGTAAACCCGTGCGGCATCGTGCACCGTCGTGTATACACTTTGCCGACGTCGCCGCGGCGCCCGCGCGACGGGCCCGGCCCGCCGCCTGCGGTTTGCGACGTTCGCTCCTCACAGAGCCCGCTGTGGTGAGGGGAGGGTGCACCGGCGTGCCGGTGCGTGTTGCGCGACGGTGAGCGCCTGATGGACGCATACCTCCTCGACTGGGCCAACCTGCTGCTGCGCTGGGCGCACGTGATCACCGCGATCGCGTGGATCGGCTCGTCGTTCTACTTCGTCATGCTCGACAACAGCCTGACGAAGCCGCACGACGCCGACCTGAAGGCCAAGGGCGTCGACGGCGAGATGTGGGCCGTGCACGGCGGCGGCT
Source organism: Azohydromonas sediminis (assembly GCF_003574675.1). GTDB lineage: Bacteria > Pseudomonadota > Gammaproteobacteria > Burkholderiales > Burkholderiaceae_C > Calidifontimicrobium > Calidifontimicrobium sediminis. Next base: position 67,299 of record NZ_QOAZ01000006.1, on the reverse strand, counting down.
TCTACCACTCGAACAAGTACCTGGTCGCGCCACGCTGGCGGCCGCTGCCCGAGAACCTGCACTGGTCGTACTGGGAGAGCTACAGCACGTGGCTCACCGGCTTCGCGCTGTTCACGGTGCTGTACCTGTTCAACGCCGGCACCTTCCTCGTCGACAAGACGGTGTTCGACTGGTCGCCGGGCGCGGCGATCGCCGCGGCGCTCGGCTTCCTCGTCGCGTTCTGGGTCGTCTACGACGTGATCTGCCGTGCCTTCGGCCAGCGCCACCACGGCGACCTGGTCGTCGGCGTGTTCGTGTTCGCGTTCGTCGTGTTTGCGTCGTGGCTCGCGTGCCAGCTGTTCGCCGGGCGCGCGGCGTTCCTGCTGGTCGGCGCGATGATCGCCACGGCGATGAGCGCCAACGTGTTCTTCTGGATCATCCCGGGCCAGCGCAAGGTCGTCGCCGACCTGCGCGCCGGGCGCGACCCCGACCCGATCCACGGCCGGCGCGGCAAGCAGCGCAGCGTGCACAACACCTATTTCACGCTGCCGGTCATCGTCGCGATGCTGAGCAACCACTACGGCTGGCTGGTCCAGGGGCCGCACAACTGGCTCGTGCTCGTGCTGCTGATGCTCGCCGGCGCGCTGATCCGCCACAGCTTCGTCGCGCGCCACAAGGCGCACGTCGAGGGGCGGCGCGCGCCGTGGGAGCACGCCGTGGTCGGCACCGCGGTGCTCGTCGGGCTGGCGGTGTGGCTCGCGCCGCCGCCGCAAAGCGCCGAGCAGCGCGCTGCCGCCGCGCAGCCTCCCACCTACGCCGAGGTGCGCGCCGTGATCGACCAGCGCTGCGTCGTCTGTCACAACGCGCAGGTGCAGAACAAGAACGTCGCGCTGCACACGCCCGAGCTGCTCAGGCAGCACGCGCAGGCGGTCTACCAGCAGACCGCGGTGCTCAGGCTGATGCCGCTGAACAACGCGACGCAGATCACCGACGCCGAGCGCGCGCTCGTCAAGCGCTGGTTCGACAGCGGCGCGCCGGTCGACTGACCCCTTTCCTGGCACGGCCGCACCGCGGCCACACCCCCTCGCGACCGGGGATTGGCGTCGCACCGACACGAACGACGAGGAGACACCCGCATGACCACGAACGCCGTCCACCCGGTGGACGAAAGACTGCCCCTCGGGCGGCTCGCCGCGCTCGGCCTGCAGCACGTGCTGGTGATGTACGCCGGCGCGATCGCGGTGCCGCTGATCGTCGGCCGCGCGCTCAAGCTCAGCCCCGAGCAGGTCGCGATGCTGATCTCGGCCGACCTGTTCGCGTGCGGCATCGTCACGCTGATCCAGTCGCTCGGCTTCACGAAGTACTTCGGCATCCGGCTGCCAGTGATGATGGGCGTCACCTTCGCCGCCGTCGGGCCGATGGTCGCGATGGCCAACGCGCAAAGCGGCGTCGAGGGCGCGCGCGCGATCTTCGGCGCGATCATCGGCGCCGGTGTGCTGTCGGTGCTGATCGCGCCGCTGATGAGCCGGATGCTGCGCTTCTTCCCGCCGGTGGTCACCGGCACGATCATCGCGATCATCGGCATCAGCCTGATGCGCGTGGGGGTCGGCTGGGCGATGGGCGGGCCGCCGACGCTCGCGCAGAGCGTCGACGTGCCGAAGCTCGTCGAGATGACCAAGCTGATCGAGCCGGCGCTGAACGCCCCGGTGGCGCCGGGCGCCGCGCCGCCCGCGGTCAAGCTGCCGGGGCCGATCCCGATGGTCGACAACCCGAACTACGGCGCGCTCGACAACCTCGCGGTGGCCGGCCTCGTGCTCGTGTTCATCCTGCTGCTCGTCAAGTACACGCGCGGCTTCGTCGCCAACGTCGCGGTGCTGCTGGGCATCGTGCTCGGCTGCGTCGTCGCGGTGGCGCTGGGCAAGATGCACTTCGACAAGGTCGGCAAGGCCGCGTGGTTCGACGTCGTCACGCCGTTCGCGTTCGGCATGCCGACCTTCGACCTCGTGATGATCCTGACGATGACGCTGGTGATGATCGTCGTGATGATCGAGTCGACCGGGATGTTCCTCGCGCTGTCGGAGATCACCGGCAAGAAGATCGGGCAGGCCGAGCTCGCCGCCGGGCTGCGCGTCGACGGTCTGGGCACCGTGATCGGCGGCGTGTTCAACACGTTCCCGTACACCAGCTTCTCGCAGAACGTCGGGCTGGTCGGCGTCACCGGCGTCAAGAGCCGCTGGGTGTGCGTGGCCGGCGGCGTCATCATGATCGTGCTCGGCACGCTGCCGAAGATGGCGGCGCTCGTCGAGTCGATCCCGACCTTCGTGCTCGGCGGCGCCGGCCTCGTGATGTTCGGCATGGTCGCGGCCACCGGCATCCGCATCCTGTCGACGGTCGACTTCAAGGGCAACCGCCACAACCTGTACATCGTCGCGCTGTCGATCGGCTTCGGGCTGATCCCTCTGGTGGCTCCGCGCTGGACGCAGCACATGGCGCACGGGCTGCACCCGCTGCTCGAGTCGGGCATCCTGCTCACCGCGATCAGCGCCGTCGCGCTGAACCTGTTCTTCAACGGCGCGAAGGGCGACACCGTCGGCGCGGTCGAGGCCGCGAAGACGGCCGAGGCGCACTGAGTCACGGCCGAGCGACGACCCCGTGACGACGCCGCCCCGCCCGCCCCGCACCGAAGCGCAGGTGCGCGTCGACCTCGCGGCCGCGTACCGGCTGGCGGCGCTGGCCGGCTGGGACGACACCGTCTACACGCACCTGTCGGCCCGCGTGCCGGGCGAACCGGGCGTGTACCTGATCAACCGCTTCGGCCTCGCGTTCGACGAGGTCTGCGCGTCGAACCTCGTCAAGGTCGACGTCGCCGGCCGCGTCGTCGACGGCTCGGGTGCGGCGGTCAACCCGAGCGGCTTCGCGATCCACGGCGCGGTGCACGCGGCGCGGCCCGACGTCGAGTGCGTGATCCACCTGCACAGCCCGTGGGGCGTGGCACTGTGTGCGCTGCCCGAAGGGCTGCTGCCGACGTCGCAGTGGGCGATGCGGCTGTGGGGGCGTCTCGGTCGCCACGCCTACGAGGGGCTCGCGCTCGGGCCCGACGAGCAGCGGCGGCTCGTGCAGCGGCTCGGGCCACTCGACGGCGTGCTGCTCGAGCACCACGGGCCGCTCGTCGTTGGGCGCACGGTGGCCGAGGCCTACATGCTGATGCACCTGCTCGAGCGCGCCGCGCAGGCGCAGCTGCGCGCGATGGCCGCGGCACCCGGCCGCGTCACCGGCGTCGCGCCCGCGCTGGCCGAGGCGACCTACCGCCAGTGGGTCGGCGACGGCCGCGAGTGGGACGGCGACGTCGAGTGGCCGGCGCTGCTGCGCCGCCTCGACCGCGTCATGCCCGGCTACCGCGACTGAACTTCACCCCCGAGGAGACCGACCATGCCCACGATCCGCGTCGAACTGTTCGAAGGCCGCAGCGTCGAGCAGAAACGGGCGCTGGCGCAGGCGCTGACCGAAGCCTGCGTCAGGACGCTCGGCGGCAGTGCCGACGGCGTCGACATCCTGTTCTACGACATCGCGCGCCACGACTGGGCCACCGGCGGCCAGCTGTGGAGCGACAAGGCACTGCCGAAGCCGGCCGGCGGCTGAGGCGGCGTTCAGAACGGCGCGCTCCAGCGCGCCGCGAGCAGCCAGGTGCGCCCGGGCGCCGGCTCGAAGTAGCGCTGGTTGGCCTCGTTGACGATCACGCTGCCGGCGACACGCCGGCCGGCGAGGTTGTCGAGCCGTGCCAGCAGCTCGAGCCGGCCCGCGCCCAGGTCGCGCTGCCAGCGCGCGCGCAGCGCCGTCAGGACGAAGCCCTCGGCGAAGTCGGTGTTGGCGTCGTTGACGGGCACGTCGCTCTGGCCGCGGGCTTCGAGTGCGAGCTCGACGCCGCGGGCCGGCAGCCACGCCAGCTCGGCATAGCCCCAGGCGTCGGGCGTGCCGGCGATGCGGTTGCCGGCGACGATCGGCGTCGACGGCAGCGTGTCGCGGTACGTCGCGTCGAGCCAGCTCGCGGCGAGCTGCGCGCGCCAGCCGTCGGCGATGCGCCAGCGCAGATCGAACTCGGCACCCTGCCGCAGCGTGCGCCCGACGTTGCGGAACGTCGTGCGCCCGCCGCTGCTGCTGGCCACGCCGATCTCGTCGTCGGTGCGGATGTCGAACACGGCGACGTCGAACGCGAGGCCGCGCGACGCGTCGCGCCACTTCAGCCCCGCCTCCCACTGGCGGCTGGTCTGTGCGTTCAGCCCGGTGTTGAAGCCGGCCAGGCCGTCGGGTCGGTAAAAGAGTTCGTTGAACGTCGGCGACTCGAAGCCGCGGCCGGCGCTGACGTACAGGTTCAGCGCCGGCGTCACGCGCCACTGCAGCGCCGCCGCCGGGTTCGTGTAGCCGAAGGCGCGCGAGCCCGAATCGTCGCCGTTGACGAGGTAGCGGTCGTCGCTGCGGAACTCGACGCGGCCGTGGCGCACGCCCAGTGTGGCGGTCCAGTCGCGTGCGAGGTCGGCCTCGGCCTGCGCGTAGACGTCGCGCGTCGTCACGCGGTTGCGCTCGTCGCGCCGCAACGCACCGGTGACGCCGAGCACGCGGTCGGCGTCGGTCGTGCCGACGAAGTTCTCGTAGCCGTGCCGGTGCTCGATGCTGCCGTCGACGCTGGCACCGGCCACCAGCTGCGCGCTGCGCTCGCCAGCCAGCGCCCAGCGCCACACGAGGCGCGCGTCGACGCCGCCATAGTCGCGGTCGAAGTCGATCACGCCGCCGGGGTGCGTCGGCGATGCCTGCACCGTGAACGGGATCGCCTGCCACTGCGTCACCGAGCGCTGGCCGACGTAGGCCGCGACGCGGCTCTCGCTGAGTGCGCCGGCGTCGTCGAAGCGGTGGCGCCATGCGAGCCCGGCCTGCTCCTGGCGGGTGTTCTTGCGGGTGTCGTACAGCAGCGCCTGCGGCGTCGTCTGGTCGGGGTCGGTTTCGAACTGCGTGCGCGTGAGCCCGAGCGGGTCGAGCGCGGGCTGGTCGAGCGCGTTGACGATCAGCACGACGCGGTCGCGCGCCCCGTCCCAGCCCAGGCGAGCGTTGCCCAGCGTGCGCTGCGCACTGCTGTGCGGGCGAAAGCCGTCGATCTCGAAGTGGCTCGCGCTCGCGCGCAGGCTGAAGCCGCCGTCGAAAGGCGCCTCGACGCCGGCGCGCGCCTGCCACAGCCCGTCGCTGCCGACGTCGCCGCCGAGCAGCCAGCGCCGCTCGGTCGGCGCCGCGCTGACGAGCGAGATCACGCCGCCCGAACTCGACCCGTACAGCGCCGAGAACGGTCCGCGCAGCACCTCGACGCGCTGCGCGCCGGCGAGGTCGAAGTGCGACACCTGTCCCTGGCCGTCGGGGCCGGTGGCGGGAATGCCGTCGGTGTACAGCCGGATGCCGCGCACGCCGAACGAGGCGCGTGCCCCGAAGCCGCGCGAGTGGATCTGCAGGTCCTGCGCGTAGTTGTGGCGGTTGTTCGCGACGACCCCCGGCACGCGCGCCATCGCCTCCGACAGGTTGACCATCGGGCCGGCCGCGCGCAGCTCGTCGGCATCGATCACGCCGGCGGCGTACGGTGTGTCGAACAGGCGCAGCTCGGCGCCGCTGGCGGTCACGATGACACGCGTCGTCGCATCGGCCGTCGACTGCGCCGCGGCCGACGTCGCCGACAGCGCGATGGCCGCGGCGACGGCGACGCCGCGCACGCGGCGAAGATCCGGCGCAGTGGGACAGCGAGGGGGGCGACGGGGCCGCAACGGCACAGACATCTCGTTGGCTCGCAGGTGCGTGGTCACCGATCGATGATAGCGGGGCGGTCGCGTCCGCCAGGCCCGTGGGCGCGGACTGAAGAAGGCCCGCAGCGGGCCCGACGCCGGAGTCAGCGCGGCGCTGCGGCACCGGCGCAGGCCGCACGCACATAGGCCAGCAGGCGCTCGGCGGACCAGTGGTGCGGTGCCGCGCCCGCCGCGTCGACGAACTCGCGCCGCATGGTCTCGGGCACCTCGTCGCCGTGGCGCAGCGCCATCCACTCGTCGGGGAACAGGCGCTCGTCGATCGCGACGTGCTCGCGCACCTGCACGTCGGTGTGGCGCGGGTCGGCGGCGATGACGGCGAAGCGCTGGCGCAGGTGGAACGCATCGCCCTCGAGCACCTGCACGAAGTGGCCGTCGACGAAGACGAGCGCCCCGGTCAGGCCGAGCTGGCTGTTGCGGTTGTGCGCGGTGCGCACGATGTCGTAGGCGTCGCGCGCGCCGACGCCGGGCGCTGCGCGGCTGACGTAGACGAGGCGTTCAAACATCGGCGTCCTCCCGTGCGCGTGCGTCGGCGCCGCGCGCGGCGGCAGCCGCGACGAACGCGGTGATCTCGTCGGCCGGGCGCGGCCGGCTGAACAGGTGGCCCTGCGCCTCGACGCAGCCTTCGTCGCGCGCGATGGCGAGCTGCTCGGCCGTCTCGACGCCCTCGATCGTCGTCGCGATGCCGAGGCTGCGGCCCAGCCCGGCGACGGCGCGCACGATCGAGCGCGCGCCCGGGTTGCGCCCGAGGTCGTGCACGAACGAGCGGTCGATCTTGAGCCGGTCGAACCGGAAGGCGTGCAGCGTCGACAGCGACGAGTAGCCGGTGCCGAAGTCGTCGAGTGCGACGCCGACGCCGTGCGCGCGCAGCTGCGCGAGCTGTGCGACGGCCTGCGCCGGCTCGCGCAGCATCACCGACTCGGTGATCTCGAGTTCGAGCCGCCCGGCCGCCAGCCCGCTGTGCGCCAGCGCGTGCGCGACGTCGCGCAGCAGCGCGCCGTGGCGGAACTGCACGGCCGACACGTTGACCGCGACGCGCACCGACGCCGGCCAGCGCAGCGCGTCGCGGCAGGCCTGCTCGAGCACCCAGCGGCCGATCGGCACGATGAGGCCGGTGTCTTCGGCCAGCGGCACGAACTCGGCGGGCGACACCATGCCGCGCAACGGGTGCCGCCAGCGCAGCAGCGCCTCGACGCCGCACACGGCCGCGTCGGCCACGCGCACCACCGGCTGGTACTCGAGGTGGAACTGCTGCAGAGCGAGCGCCTCCCGCAGATCGGCCTCGAGCGTACGGCGCCGGCGGGCGCGCTCGTCCATGCCCGGTTCGAAGTAGCGCATCGTGCCGCGCCCGTCGGCCTTCGCGCGGTACAGCGCGAGGTCGGCGTTCTTCAGCAGCGTGTCGGGGTCGTCGCCGTCGAACGGCGCCACCGCGATGCCGACGCTGGTGCCGATGTGCGCCTGCACGCCGGCGATCTCGAACGGCGCCGACAGCGCCTCGATCAGGCGCTGCGCGAGCCGGCGCGACGCGGTCGGCTGCGGCGCGCCGCACTGCGCGATCGCGAATTCGTCGCCGCCCAGCCGCGCGACGAGGTCGGTGTCGCGCACGCAGGCGCGCAGCCGCGCGGCGACTTCGCGCAGCAGCGCGTCGCCCACCGGGTGCCCGTGGCTGTCGTTGACGGCCTTGAAGCGGTCGAGGTCGAGGTACAGCAGCGCGAGGTCCTCGCCGCGCGCGTTGCGCGCGAGCAGCCGCTCGAGTTCCTCGCGCAGCACCGCGCGGTTGACGAGACCGGTCAGTGCGTCGTGGCGCGCGAGGTGTGCGATCTGTGCCTCGGTGCGCCGCTGCTCGGTGACGTCCTCGTGCACCGCGATCGCGGTGCCGTCGGCCAGGCGCGTGACGACGATCGAGATCGTGCGCCCGTCGTCCATCACCCATTCACGCCGGCGCGTGCGGTCGCGGTCGGGCGGCGGCAGCTCGGCCAGGCGGCTCCACTCGGCTTCGCGCCCGCGCGTGGCGGCGAGGACCTCGGCGAACGGCGTGCCGGGGCGCATCAGCGCCTCGGGCAGGTCCCAGATCTCGCGGTAGCGCCGGTTGGCCAACACGAGCCGGTCGGCGCTGTCGAACATGCACAGCCCGTGCGGCAGCCGCTCGATCGCCAGCCGCAGCGCGGCGTTCTCGGCCGCCAGTCCGAGCACGCCCGCGCCGTCGCCCGCCGGTGTCGCGGCGGGCGTCGTGGGCGCGGCGGTTTCACGGGTGGACACGGTGGCGGTCATCGTACGACGACCGCCCGGCGAGGGGGCCGCGAACTCGGCTCACCGTGGTCATCGGCACATGGGTGAAGCCGCTTGAGCCGTCTGCGACCGCAGGACAGTGCCACGCAGGCACTGCGCCGCGCAAGATGTCACGCGCGCGCAGGCCCCTGTCCGCCGGCACGCGAGCACCGGCTCAGAACGGGTAGTGCCGCGGCTGCGTCTGCACCGTGATCCAGCGCAGCTCGGTGAACTCGGCGATGCCCGCCTTGCCGCCGAAGCGCCCGATCCCCGAGCCCTTGACGCCGCCGAAAGGCATCTGCGCCTCGTCGTGCACGGTCGGCGCGTTGACGTGGCAGATGCCCGAGTCGATCTTGCGCGCGACGTTGAACGCGCGCGCGATGTCGCGTCCGAACACCGCGGCGGAGAGGCCGTACTCGTTGTCGTTGGCGCACGCGATCGCCTCCTCGACGCCCCTGACGCGCACGATGGCCTTGACGGGGCCGAAGGTCTCCTCGCGGTAGATGCGCATCTCGGGCGTCACGTGGTCGAGCAGTGTCGCCGGCATCAGCGTCGAGTCGGCCTTGCCGCCACACACCAGCTTGGCACCCTTGGCCAGCGCGTCGTCGATCAGCGCGTTGCAGTGCTCGACGGTGGCCATGCCGACCACCGAGCCGAGCACGACGGGCTCGGGCTTGCGCGGGTCGCCCAGCGGCAGGCTCTTGGCCTTGTCGGCGAACTTCCTGACGAACTCGTCGGCGACCTTCTGGTCGACGACGATGCGTTCGGTCGACATGCAGATCTGCCCGCTGTTGGCGAAGCAGCCGAACGCGGCGGCGTTGACCGCGTCGTCGAGGTCGGCGTCGTCGAGGATCACCAGCGGCGCCTTGCCGCCGAGCTCGAGCACGACGGGCTTCAGGTACTTCGCGCAGGTCATCGCGATGATCTTGCCCACGCGCGTCGAGCCGGTGAAGTTGACGCGCCGCACCGCCGGGTGCGCGACCATCGCTTCCACCACCGCACCGGCGTCGGCCGGCGCGTTGGTGATGTAGTTGACGACGCCGGGCGGAAAGCCCGCGTCCTGGAACGCCTCGACGATCAGCGCGTGCGTGCGCGGGCAGTTCTCGCTGCCTTTGAGGATCACGGTGTTGCCGCACGCCAGCGGTGTGGCGATCGCGCGCACGCCGAGGATGATCGGCGCGTTCCACGGCGCGATGCCGAGCACGACGCCGGCGGGCTGGCGCACGCCCATCGCGAGGCTGCCGGGCACGTCGGACGGGATCACCTCGCCGGCGACCTGCGTCGTCAGCGCCGCGGCCTCGCGGATCATCCCGGCGGCGAGCATCACGTTGAAGCCGGCCCACATGCCGGTGGCGCCGGTCTCGGCGGGCACCGCCTCGACGAACTGCGGCGTCTTGGCCTCGAGCGCGTCGGCGGCCTTGAGCAGCAGCGCACGGCGCGCGCTCGGGCCCGTCTCGCTCCAGGTCTTGAACGCCTCGGCGGCGGCTTCGACGGCCATCACGGCGTCGGCGGGCGAGGCGGCCGGCGCGCGCGTCGCGACGGTGCCGTCGAGCGGGTTGCGCCGCTCGAACGTCGCGTTCTTCTCGGCCGTCACCTTCAGGCCGTTGATCAGCATCGACAGGTCGGACATGGGGTTCTCCTTCGGGTCAGGCGGGCGTCGCGGTGCGGCGCCGGTGCGCCGCGTCGGCGGCGGTGGTGGTGTCGGACTCGGCGGCGCCGAGGTAGGCCTCGCGCACGACCGTCGAGCGGGCGAGCAGCTTCGCGGCACCGCTGGCAACGAGCTGGCCACGCTCGAGCACGTAGCCGCGGTCGGCCACCGCGAGCGCCTTCTTGACGTTTTGCTCGACCATCAGCACCGTCGTGCCGGCGTCGGCGATGCGCCGCGCGATCGCGAGCAGCTCGTCGACCATCTTCGGCGCGAGGCCGAGCGACGGCTCGTCGAGCATCAGCAGGCGCGGGTGGCTGACCATCGCGCGTGCGACGGCGACCATCTGCTGCTCGCCGCCGCTCATCGTGCCGGCGAGCTGGTTCGCGCGCTCGCGCAGCTTCGGGAAGTTCGTGAACGCCTCGTCGATGCGGCGCGCGCGCTCGGCCCTGGGCACGAGCCAGCCGCCGAGCTCGAGGTTCTCGGCGACCGTCATCTGTGGGAACAGCTGCCGGCCCTCGGCCACCAGCGCGACACCGGCGCGCACGATCTCGTGCGTCTTCTCGGGCAGGTCGTCGCCGTCGAGCGTGACGATGCCGCGCCGCGGGATCAGGCCCGCCAGCGCCTTGAGCAGCGTCGTCTTGCCGGCGCCGTTGGGGCCGAGGATCACCGTGAGCCCCGGGCGCGCCTCGAGCATGAGGTCGCGCAGCACGAGGAACGGGCCGTAGCCGGCGGCGAGGCCCTGCACCTTCAGGTGTGCGCGGCCGGTGCCGCCGAGCACGAACGGGTCCGGGCGCCACCACATCACGGCGTCACCTCGGCGGTGTCGTCGATCATTTCGTCGCCGAGGTAGGCCTCGACGACCTCGGGGTCGCGCACGACGTCGGCCGGCGGCCCGTCGGCGATCTTGCGCCCCTGGTGCAGCACGATGACGCGCTCGACGTGGCGCAGCAGGATCGTCACCGCGTGCTCGATCCAGATCACGGTCAGGTCGAGCTCGTCGCGCATGCGGCGGACGAGCCGCGCCATCTCCTCGATCTCGCCTTCCGTGAGACCTGCAGCGACCTCGTCGAGCAGCAGCAGCTTCGGCCGCGTGGCCAGCGCCATGCCGATCTCGAGCAGGCGCTGCTGGCTCGGCGTGATCGCCGCGGCCGGCAGGTCGGCGAGGTGGTCGAGCCCGATCAGCTTGAGGATGCTGTCGGGCGTGCGCAGCGCCCACGGCACGCCGTCCTCGTCGCCCCAGAACACGTACTTGCGTGGCCGGCGGCCGGCGAACTTGAGGCCGAACGCGATGTTGTCGCGCACGCGCATCTCGGCGAAGGTGCGCGGCGTCTGGAACGTGCGCGCGACGCCGTGCGCAGCGAAGCGGTGCGGCTTGCGGCCGGTCAGGTTGCGGCCGTGAACCACGAGCCGGCCCGAGGTCGGCTCCTGCACGCCCGAGATCGCGTTGAAGAACGTCGTCTTGCCGGCTCCGTTCGGGCCGATGATGCCCACCAGCTCGCCGGCGCGGAACTGCGCGCTGACGCCGTCGACGGCCGTGAGCCCGCCGAAGCGCACCGTGACTTCGTGCGCGTCGAGCAGCACCGGCACGTGCGCGTCGTGCGGCGTGCCGTCGGGCCGCGTGTGGCTGATGTGCGGGTCAGATGACAACCCTGCGCTCCTTCTCGCGCTGCTCGTCGCGGGCCTTGTCGCCGCTCCACTCGTAGCGCTTCTCCTTCCACCACGCCCGGGTGTCGTTCCACCAGCCGCGCAGCGTCTGCCAGCGCAGCGACGCCAGGCCGCCCGGCAGGTACAGCACCGACAGGATCAGCAGCAGGCCGAGCGTCATCATGTACAGCTGCGGCAGCTGCAGGCGCAGCGTCTCGGCGAGCAGGCTGAACACGATGGCCGCGATCAGCGGGCCCCACAGCGTCGCGGCGCCGCCGATCAGCGCGATCAGCACGGTCTGAAAGCCGATGAAGGGGTTGAAGACGGTCGTCGGGTCGATGTAGGTCCAGCGCACGCTCATCGCCGCGCCGACCGCGCCGGCGAACGCGGCGGTGAGCGCAAAGCCGGCAATCTTGACCCGCCGCGTGTCGACGCCGAGCGTCTGCGCGCGCTGCTCGTCGCTGCCGATGCCGCGCATCGCCAGGCCGAAGCGCGTGCGCCGCACGACGATCGACGTCGCGACCGCGAGCACCGCGAGCGCGAGCACCGTCAGGTAGACCGTGTCGCGCTCGGGCACGACGACGAGCACGCGGCCCACGGTGCCGGTGACCTGCTTCTCCCAGTAGGTGATCGCGTGGCGGATCAGCTCCGTCATGCCGAAGGTCAGCACCGCGAAGTAGGTACCGCGCAGGTGTAGCACGAGTGCGCCCATCACGACGGCCGCCGCCGTCGCGATGCCGGCACCGTAGACGATGGCCAGCGTCCAGCCGTGGCCTTCCATCGTCAGCGCGCTCGTGTAGGCGCCGATGCCGAAGAACGCCGCGGTGGCCAGCGACAGGTACCGCGTCGTGCCGCAGAACAGGCTCCAGCTCGTCGCGAGCGCGATGTACATCAGGCACGACAGCGCCATCGACACCGCGAACTCGCTGCCGTAGTACGGGACCGCGAGCGCCCAGCCGGTGAGGCCGAACAGCACCAGTAGGTCGCGGGTCAGGATCTGGCGGTCGTTCACGCAGGTCCCCCCGGGGCTCAGCGCTTGCGGTGGAACAGCCCGTTGGGGCGCAGCAGCAGCACGGCGATGAACACCGTGTACGACAGCAGCGACTTCAGCGACGGGCTCGTGAAGTGCATGCCCACCGCCTCGACGATACCCAGCAGCAGCCCGCCGGCGAGCGCGCCGCCCATGCTGCCGAAGCCGCCGAGCGTGATCACGATCAGCGCGGTGACGGTGTAGGGCTCGCCCATCGCCGGCGCGATCGTGTAGGTCATCGACAGGAGGCACCCGGCGACGCCCGACAGGCCCAGGCCGATGCCGAACATCAGCGGGTGCAGCGTCTTGGTGTTGATGCCCACGAGCTGCGCGCCGGTGGGCGACTGCATCAGCGCACGCACGCCCTTGCCGAGCAGCGTCGTGCGCAGCAGCACGATCAGCGCCGCCGAGAACACGAGCGACAGCGCGAGCACGAGCAGCTTGTTGGCCGCGAACTGCGCGCCGCCGATGGCGACCGGGTCGGTCAGGTAGTCGTAGCCGCGCAGCTCGCCGCCCCACACCCACGACGCGAAGTTCTGCACGAGGAACATCAGGCCGAAGCTGACCATCAGCGCGCGCGCCTCGAACACGTCGACGTTGGGCGACGTGTCGGTCAGGCGCTTGAACCACAGGCGGTGGATGACGAGGCCGAGCACGAAGGTCAGCGCGAAGCTCAGCGGGATCATCGCCAGCGGCGACCAGCCCAAGGTGGTGGCCGCGACCCAGGTCACGAAGGCGCCGAGCATCAGGAACTCGCCGTGCGCGATGTTCAGGATGCGCATCAGCCCGTACTGCAGGTTCAGCCCGAGCGCGACGAGCGCGTAGATGCTGCCGGTGATGACACCGGAAGCGATCAGTTCGAGCCAGGCGCCGAGGGACATGAATTGGCGTGCGAATGGAGGCCCCGGCCGAACGCGCGAGACGCGTTCGGCCCGTGATCCGGCGAGGCGACCGTCCGCAGGGACGGTCGCCTGTCCGGATCACGCCCAGGCCGGCTTGGCGATCGGCGCGGCGGTGGCGATGGACTTCGGCCAGACGACCTCGAACTCGCCCTTCTGCCACTGGCTCACCGAGCCGGGCGTGCCGACGTTCTCGCTGCCGTTGAACCGGATCTTGCCGAGGATCGTGCTGTGCTCGTTGTTCGCGACGTAGTCGCGGATCGCCTTGCGGTCCAGGCCGTGGCGCGCGACGGCGGCGGTCAGGATCTCGAGCGCCGCCCAGCACGCGCCGCTGGCCCAGCGGTCGGGCTCCTTGCCGTCGAAGCGCTTGGTGTGCGCGTCGAAGTACGCCTTCGCGCCGGGGCTCGTCTTCTGGTTCCACGAGCCCATGCCCATCACGCCTTCGGCGCTGGCGCCCATCACGTTGCGGTACAGCTGGAACGCGGTGCCGACCGAGGCGTAGAACACCTTCGGGTTGAAGCCGATCTCCTTGGCCTGGCGGCTCGCGAGGATCGTGTCGGGCGGGTACGTGAAGCCGATGAAGGCGTCGGGGTTCTTGTCCTTGATCGAGCGCAGCACCGGCGACAGGTCCTTGACGCCGCCGGGGTAGCTCTTGTCCTCGACCATGCTGATGCCCGAGCCCTGCAGCGCGACCTTGAGCGCGGCGTAGTTCTCGAGCCCGAAGAGGTCGTCGACGTAGATCACGGCAACGCTCCTGACGCCCTGGCTCTTCAGCAGCTCGACGAGCGCGTGGGTCATCGGCGCCGGCTGCTGCAGCATCAGGAAGAAGTACGGCAGCTTCATCTCGACGAGGCGCCGCGACAGCGCGGTCGGCGCGAGGAACGGGTAGCCGAAGCGGTTGGCCAGCGGCGCGACGGCGAAGTTGGCGTTGCTGCCCCACGGCGGCAGGATCAGGTCGACCTTGTCGCTGCCCATCAGCTTCTCGTAGGTGCGCACGCAGGTCTCGATCTCGCTGCGGTCGTCGCTGCTGACGAGTTCGATGCGGCGCCGCGTGCCACCGACGTTGAGGCCGCCGGCGGCGTTCTGCTGCTCGGCCCACAGGATGTAGTTGGGCTCCTGGCTGACCTGCGCGCCGGCGGTCCACGGGCCGGTGCGCGCGATCGCGTAGCCGACGCGCACGGGTTGCGCCTGCGCCAGCGACAGCATCGGCGCCGACAGCGCGGCGGCGCCGACGGCCAGCGCCTGCGTGGCGCGGCGGCGGGTCAGGCCGGGGGAACGGGTGTCTTGGCTCATCGCGTGTCTCCTGGTCGTCTCGGGTGAGGGCAGCCAGCGGGCCGCACGCGCACTCTAGGCGGCGGCCCGCGGCCGTGCTTGCCTGCGCGTGCAATCGGACTTGACGATTTGTGCACGGTGGCCTCGGACTTTCCCTAGGTCGGGCGACGGCTCCTGCTGCGGCCGCGGCGGGTGGGGCCCGGGATAATTTGCGCTCCGCCACGACCCGTGGGTGCCGCGATGACCACCGCTGCCGCGCTGATGACGACCGACGAGGTGTCGCCGCGCGAGCGCGTCGCGTTCTGGGCCGACTGGATCCACCGCCTGTTCGGCGGCCTCGAGTCGGACCTGTACGGCGACACCACCTTCGACGGGCGCATGGTCAGCGCGCACGCCGGCGACGTCGTGCTGACAAGGCTCGAGGCCAACCGCCACCGCGTGATGCGTTCGCGCTCGCTGGTGCGGCGCAGCGACACCGGCTACGTCAAGATCGTCGCGCCGTTGCAGGGGCGCGCCGGCGTCGAGCAGCACGGTCGCCGCGCGTGGGTCGGCCCCGGGCAGTGGAGCCTGTACGACACCACCGACACCTACGCGGTGGACAACCCGGTGCGCGTCGAACACCTGATCGTGATGGTGCCCAAGGCGAGCCTGGTCGAGCGCGGCCTGCCGCTGCCGCAGCTGTGTGCGCGCCCGCTTGGCGACGGCGGCGTCGCGCGGCTCGCGCTCGAGACGATGCGCCACGCGTACCGCGAGCTGCCGACGATGGGCCCCGACGCGGCACGCGGTGTCGGCGAGCTGATCACGCACTGCGTGCACCTGTCGCTGCTCGACCTCGCCGGCCGCGGCACCGCGGCGACGCAGCGCGAGGCGCTGCGCGAGCGCATCAAGCGCCACGTCGCGCAGCGCCTCGGCGACCCGCGGCTGAGCGTCGACGCGATCGCGCGCGCGCTCAACGTGTCGCGCCGGCAGCTGTACAACGCCTTCGCCGACGAGCCCGACGGCGTGGCCGGCTACGTGCTCGCGCAGCGGCTCGACGCGTGCCGCGCCGACCTCGCCGACCCGCGCCAGGCGCATCGCGCGATCACCGACATCGCGCTCGACCGCGGCTTCACGAGCCTGGCGCACTTCAGCCGCGTGTTCCGAGCCGCCACCGGGATGTCGCCGAGCGACTACCGCCGGCTGCACGGCGGCGGCTGACGCGGCAGCGCGTCACGCCGCGCGCGCCGCCTCCAGCGCGGGCGCGACGACCGCCTCGAGCTCGCGGCGCAGCCACTGGTGCATCGGGTCGGTCTGGTAGCGCAGGTGCCACACCATGTACATCGGCATCGGCGGGCACGCCACCGGCACCGGCGCATGCGCGAGCCCGCGCAGCAGGTCCACGCGCAGCAGACCGGGCAGCGTCGCCAGCCGTCGGCTGCCGCGCACGAACGGACGCACGCCGGCGAAGTCGGGCACCTGCACGACGAAGCGCCGCTGCACGCCGGCGGCGCCGAGCACGCGGTCGATGTCCAGCGCGCGGCCTGCGTCGCGCAGCACCGTCACGTGCTCGGCCTGCTCGTAGGCCTCGCGCGTGGACGGCGCGTCGCGCTGGCTCGCGTCGTAGAAGACGCGGTAACCGTCCTCGAACAGGCGCTTGTGCACGATGTCGCCCGCTTCGGGCGGGCGCGGCGAGATCACGAGGTGGCAGCCGTCGTCGCGCAGCATCTCGGCACTGGGCACCTCCGACGGCACGACGTGCAGCCTGAGCCCCGGTGCCGCGTCGTGCAGCCGCGCGAACAGCCGCGGCAGCAGCAGGTCGCGCTGCAGGTCGTTGGCGGCGATGCGCACGGTGGCCACCAGCCGCGCCGGCTCGAACGTCCCGGCGGCGGCGAATCCGCGCAGCGCCTCGAGCAGCTCGCGCGCGCGCACCGCGAGCGCTTCGGCGTGCGCGGTGGGCACGACGCCGCGCCCCGACTTGACGACCACCGCGTCACCGACGATCGCGCGCAGCCGCTCGAGCCCGTGGCTGACGGCCGACTGCGTCACGCCCAGCCGCCCGGCCGCGCGCGTGATCGAGCGCTCCTCGACGACGGCGACCAGCAGCTGCAGCAGCCGCGGGTCGAGGTCCAAATGATCGAAACGGCTCATGTCAGACATGAAGGCGGGCGTGTTTACGGCCGCGGCCGGCGTGCCGACACTGCGGCCGAGCGGCCCGCGCGGTGGCGGCAGGCCGAGTGTGATCGAAGACGACGCAAAGGAGACCGCCGATGCGCACAACGAGCGACGACGACGCGATCCCCGGCACCGTGCTGTTCGACGGTGCGATGGCGCGCAAGGGCTATGCGCTGAACAAGATGTGCTACTCGTTCAACGACGCCGCGAACCGTGCCGCGTTCGTCGCCGACGAGGACGCCTACTGCGCGAAGTACGGGCTGAACGCCGAACAGCGCGAGGCCGTGCGCAGCCGCAACGTGCTCGCACTGCTGGCCGCCGGCGGCAACGCGTACTACCTGGCCAAGTTCGCCGGCATCTTCGGGCTGGACATGCAAGACATCGGCGCGCAGCAGACCGGCATGACCAAAGAAGCCTTCAAGGCCAAGCTGGTGGCCGCCGGCCGCGACTGAACTCCGAAGGAGACGACGATGGCCCGCATCCTCGGCAGCATCATGACCTCGCACGTGCCCTCGATCGGCGGCGCGATCGCCCGGCAACTGCAGCAGGACCCGTACTGGAAGCCGTTCTTCGACGGCTTCGGCCCGGTGCGCCAGTGGCTCGGCGAAGTCCGGCCCGACGTCGTCGTGCTGTTCTACAACGACCACGGCCTGAACTTCTTCCTCGACAAGATGCCGACCTTCGCGGTCGGCGCCGCGCCCGAGTACCGCAACGCCGACGAGGGCTGGGGCATCCCGCAGGTGCCGCCGTTTGGCGGCGACGAGGACTTGTCGTGGCACCTCGTCGAGTCGCTCGTGGCCGCCGAGTTCGACCCGGTGGTGTGCCAGGAGATGCTCGTCGACCACGCGTTCACGCTGCCGATGGCGCTGCTGTGGCCCGACCAGCGGTGGCCGGTGACGGTGGTGCCGGTGTGCATCAACACGGTGCTGTTCCCTCTGCCGTCGGCGGCGCGCTGCTTCAAGCTCGGGCAGACCGTCGGCCGCGCGATCGAGGCCTGGCCGCGCGACGCGAACGTGCTCGTGCTCGGCACCGGCGGGCTGTCGCACCAGCTCGAGGGCGAGCGCGCCGGCCACATCAACAAGGCGTTCGACCTGAAGTTCATGGACAGCCTGACCGCCGACCCGACGTGGGCGACGCAGTACTCGAACAAGGAACTGGTGCGCGAGGTCGGCACGCAGGGCATCGAACTGCTGAACTGGCTGGCCGCGCGCGGCGCGCTGACCGGGCGCGTGAGCGAACTGCACCGCAACTACCACATCCCGATCTCGAACACCGCGGCCGGGCTGCTGCTGCTCGAAAACCGCCGCTGAACGCGGCCGGCGTGCGTGCCGGCGCCGGGCCGTACGACGACGGCGCCCCGCCGGCCGCAGCGCACCGTGCGACGCGATGGCTGTGCGGGCAGGGCGGTGCTCAGCCGGCGCAGGGGGACGTCTGGCCGTCGGCCAGCGCGGCCAGCGCCGCCGGGTCGAGCACGTGCACCGTGTAGCCGCTGACTTCGAGCACACCCTGCTGCATGAAGCTGCGCATCAGGCGCGACAGCGTCTCTGGCGTGATCGCCAGCTGCGACGCGATGTCGCGTTTGCGCTCGTGCAGTTGCACCACCGCCTGGCCGGGCACGCCCGGACGCGGTACGCAGCGCTGGTGCAGCCACGCTGCCAGGCGCGCCGGCGCGTCCTTGTGCATCAGCTCGTGGGTGTTCAGCGCCAGCGCGCGCACCTGCGCGGCCAGCGCGTCGATCAGCGTGCGTGCCAGCGTCGGGCGGCGCTCGACGAGCGGGGACAGCACGTCGAGCGGCCACTCGGCCACCGCCACCGGGCTCAGTGCGCGCGCGTCGAGCGGGAAGGTGGTGTCGAGCCAGGCCGACGCCAGATCAAGCCAGGCCGGTGCGTGCACGAGCCGCTCGGGGCGGAACTGCGTGTCGGCCAGCGCGACGCCCAGCGCGACATCGCCTTGCAGCAGCACGACGACGGTGTGCGCGACGTCGCTGCGCTGGAACACGGGTTGCCCCTGCGCGACCAGCCGCGTGCGCGCGTCGCGCTCGAGCGCCTGCGCGTCGGCGGCGCTGACGCCGAGCGCGGCCAGTGCCGGGGCGAGCCGCCGCGCCGGCGACGCCCGTTCGCCGCCGCCCGGATACGGCAGCGCCGGCCCAGCGGCCAGCGGGGCCCGCGGCGGCGTCGCCGCACGCGGCACACCGCGCGCAGACGCCGCCGGGGAGAGGGTGCCGGTGTCGGTGCTCATAGCGTGGTCTGTCCTTGTGGCGGCCGCGGCGGGCCGATGGCCATGTCAGTGCCCGCATCGTCGCGCGGCCCCGCCCGCGCTGGATTGCGCCAGATCAACGCCATGCGCCGACACCCCCGCAGCGGCCGCCGCGATGGCGCGGCGCCCGGCTGTCCGCCGGTGGCGGGGCGTCGGGGGTGCCCGGCGATCGCGGTATAACGCGGGCCTTCTTTCGCACCCGCGCGCCGCGCCCGTCGTCCATGCACACCACCTTGCACCCCCTGCTGGCCCAAGGCGCCGACGGCGCGACCGCCATCTCGGCGCCCGGGCGCGCACCGCTGAACTTCGCCGGGCTGCGCGCGCTCGTCGCCGAGACGACGGCGCGCCTGAACGCGCTCGGCCTCGGCCGCAACGACCGCGTCGCGATCGTGCTGCCCAACGGCCCCGAGATGGCGACCTGCTTCGTCGCCTGCGCCAGCGCGGTGGCCAGCGCGCCGCTGAACCCGGCGTACCGCGCCGACGAGTTCGACTTCTACCTGTCGGACCTCGGGGCCAAGGCGCTGATCGTCGAGCGCGGCAGCCCATCGCCGGCGATCGAGGTCGCCGCGCGGCACGGCGTGCGCGTGATCGACCTGGTGGTCGCCGATGGGGCGCCGGCCGGGCGTTTCACGCTCGAGCCGCGCGAGCCATACGCCGGCGCCGCCGCCGCGCTGCCGGGCGCGGCCCAGGCCGATGACCTGTCGATGCTGCTGCACACGTCGGGCACGACGTCGCGCCCGAAGATCGTGCCGCTGTCGCAGAAGAACCTCGCCGCGTCGGCGCAGCACATCGCGCGCACGCTGCAGTTCACGCCGGCCGATTGCGGGCTGAACATCATGCCGCTGTTCCACATCCACGGCCTGATCGCCGGCGTGCTCGCGCCGCTGTCGGCCGGCTCGCAGGTGTTCTGCACGCCGGGCTTCAACGCGCTGAAGTTCTTCGCGTGGATGGACGAGGCCAGGCCCACCTGGTACACCGCGGTGCCGACGATGCACCAGACGATCCTCGCGCGCGCCGACAAGAACCGCGACGTGATCGCCCGCCACCCGCTGCGCTTCATCCGCAGCAGCTCCAGCTCGATCCCGCCGCAGGTCATCGCCGAGATCGAGCAGACCTTCGGCTGCCCGCTGATCGAGGCTTACGGCATGACCGAGGCGACGCACCAGATGGCGAGCAACCCGCTGCCGCCGGGCGTGCGCAAGCCCGGCACGGTGGGGGTGGCCGCCGGCCCCGAGATTGCGATCATGGGCGACGACGGCACGCTGCTGCCGCGCGGCGCCACCGGCGAGATCGTGATCCGCGGCCCGAACGTGACCGCCGGCTACGAGAACAACCCCAAGGCCAACGCCGAGGCGTTCCGCGACGGGTGGTTCCGCACCGGCGACCAGGGCGTGATGGACGCCGACGGGTACCTGAGCATCACCGGGCGGCTCAAGGAAATCATCAACCGCGGCGGCGAGAAGGTCAGCCCGCGCGAGGTCGACGAGATCCTGATGGACCACCCGGCGGTCGCGCAGGTCGTCACGTTCGGCATGCCGCACGCCAAGCTCGGCGAGGAAGTCGCCGCCGTCGTCGTGCTGCGCGAGGGCCAGGCCGCCACCGAGCGCGAGCTGCAGCAGTTCGTCGCCGCGCGCGCGGCCGACTTCAAGGTGCCGAAGAAGATCCTGTTCATGGACGAGATCCCCAAGGGCGCCACCGGCAAGCTGCAGCGCATCGGGCTGGCCGCCAAGCTCGGCCTCACCGGGTAAGCCCCGAAAGGGTTAGCCCGTAAAACTAAGGCGCCCCTTAGCGGCGGCGCCCACAAAGTCTAAGTTGTTGCCCAGCGGGGGGCGTCTCTACAGTCGGAATCCCGATTCCGACCTTCGTGGAGAGCCCATGATCCGCTCGCTCGTCGCTGCCACCGCCTTCTTCGCCGCCGGCTGCGCGCTGGCGTGGGAACCGTCGAAGCCCGTCGAGTTCGTCGTGCCCGCCGGCACCGGCGGCGGCGCGGACCAGATGGCGCGCTTCATCCAGGGCGTCGTGGCCAAGCACAACCTGATGAAGCAGCCGATCGTCGTCGTCAACAAGGGCGGCGGCGCCGGCGCCGAGGGCTTCCTCGACGTCAAGGGCGACAAGGGCAACCCGCACAAGATCATCATCACGCTGTCGAACCTGTTCACGACACCGCTGGGCACCGCGGTGCCGTTCAACTGGCGCGACCTGACGCCGGTGGCGATGCTCGCGCTCGACAACTTCGTGCTGTGGGTCAACGCCGAGTCGCCGTACCAGACGCCCAAGCAGTTCTTCGACGCGCTGAAGGCCGGCCCGGACCGCAGCCTCAAGATGGCCGGCACCGGCAGCAAGCAGGAAGACCAGATCATCACCGTCGCGCTCGAGAAGGCCGCCGGCAAGAAGATGAGCTACATCCCGTACCCGGGCGGCGGGCAGGTGGCCACGCAGCTGGTGGGCAGGCACGTCGACGCGACCGTCAACAACCCGATCGAGGCCGAGAGCCACTGGCGCGCCGGCAAGCTGCGCGCGCTGTGCGTGTTCGACAGCAAGCCGCTGCCGTACAAGGAGAAGGTCACCGCCACGCAGGCCTGGGGTGACCTGCCGACGTGCTCGTCGGCCGGCATCCCGGTCGAGTACACGATGCTGCGCGGCATCTTCATGACGCCGGGCGCGACGCCCGAGCAGGTCAAGTTCTACGTCGACCTGTTCGACAAGGTCCGCGCGCTGCCGGAGTGGAAGGAGTTCATGGCCAAGGGCGCGTTCAACCAGACCTCGATGAGCGGCCAGCCGTACTTCGACTGGCTCGCGCGCACCGAGCAGCAGCACCGCGTGCTGATGAAGGAAGCTGGCTTCCTGGCCAATTGACGCTCGCCCGCACGATTCCCCCGGACCTCCCATGAGTGAATCGAACGACGCCGCCGACGGCGGCACGGTCGGCGTGCGCTGGCCCGAACTGCTCGTCGCGCTCGGCTTCATGGCCGTGGCGGCCGTCGTGATGTTCGACAGCCGGCGCATCGGCGCCGGCTGGGCCGACGACGGCCCGCAGTCGGGCTACTTCCCCTTCTACATCGCGCTGGCGATGTTCGGCGCCGGCGCGTGGACGGCCGGCGTGCAGATCGTGCGCTGGCGCCGCGTCGAGGTCTTCGCCGAGCGCGCGCAGATCCGCAGCGTGCTGACGATCCTGTGGCCGATGGCGGTCTACGTCGCGCTGATCCCGTGGCTGGGCATCTATCTCGCGTCGACGCTGCTGATCGGCTTCTTCATGTGGCGCCACGGCCGTCACGCCGTCGCGCTGACGCTGGCGGTCGCGGTGGGCGTGCCGCTGGCGTTCTTCCTCGTGTTCGAGCGCTGGTTCCTCGTGTCGCTGCCCAAGGGCCCGATCGAAGCGCTGCTCGGGTTCTGAGGCTGCCGTGGACGAGATCCAGAACCTGCTGCACGGCTTCGGCGTCGCCGCGACGCTGCCCAACCTGGGCTTCATGCTCGTTGGCATCACGCTGGGCGTGCTGATCGGCGTGCTGCCCGGCCTCGGCGGCGCCAACGGCGTGGCGATCCTGCTGCCGCTGACCTTCAGCATGAACCCGACGTCGGCGATCATCATGCTCAGCTGCATCTACTGGGGTGCGCTGTTCGGCGGGGCGATCACGTCGATCCTGTTCAACATCCCGGGCGAGCCGTGGAGCGTGGCGACGACCTTCGACGGCTATCCGATGGCGCAGCAGGGCCGTGCCGCGCAGGCGCTGACGGCGGCGTTCACGTCGAGCTTCGTCGGCGCGATCTTCGCGGTGCTGCTGATCACGTTCCTCGCGCCGCTGGTGGCGAAGTTCGCGCTCAAGTTCGGCCCGCCCGAGTTCTTCGCGGTGCAGCTGCTGACGTTCTGCAGCTTCGTCGGGCTGAGCAAGGAGCCGCCGGCCAAGACGATCGCCGCGATGATGCTCGGCTTCGCGCTCGCGTCGGTGGGCATGGACTCGGTCACCGGCAACCTGCGGCTGACGTTCGGTTTTCCGGAGCTGCTCAAGGGCTTCGACTTCCTGATCGCGGTGATCGGCCTGTTCGGCATCGGCGAGATCCTGCTGACGATGGAAGAAGGCCTCGCGTTCAAGGGCAAGAGCGCGAAGATCAAGCTGCAGGTCGTGTGGCAGACCTGGCGCGAGCTGCTGCGCCACTGGAAGCTGTTCCTGCGCAGCGTGCTCGTGGGCTGCTGGATGGGCGTCACGCCCGGCGGCGCGACGCCGGCGTCGTTCATGAGCTACGGCATCGCGCGGCGCATGTCGAAGCACCCCGAGCAGTTCGGCAAGGGCCGCATCGAGGGCGTCGTCGCGCCCGAGACGGCGGCGCACGCGGCCGGCACCTCGGCGCTGCTGCCGATGCTCACGCTGGGCATCCCCGGCTCGCCGACGGCGGCGGTGCTGCTCGGCGGCCTGCTGATCTGGGGCCTGCAGCCCGGGCCGATGCTGTTCGTCGAGCAGAAGGAGTTCGTCTGGGGGCTGATCGCGAGCATGTACATCGGCAACATCGTCGGGCTGATCGTCGTGCTGACGACGGTGCCGTGGTGGGCGGCGATACTGCGCATCCCGTTCTCGGTGATCGGCCCGGTGATCATCGTGATCTGCGCCATCGGCGCTTACACGGTCAACAATTCGATGTTCGACGTCTACGCGATGCTGGTGTTCGGCGTGCTCGGCTACCTGTTCAAGAAACTGAAGTACCCGCTGGCGCCGCTGGTGCTCGCGCTCGTGCTCGGCAAGATGGCCGAGTCGAGCTTCCGCCAGTCGATGCTGCTCAGCGACGGGTCGCTCGCGATCTTCTGGAGCAACCCGCTGGTGGGCAGCATCGCGGGGCTGGCGGTCGTGATGCTCGCGTGGCCGCTGTTCGGCGCCGCCAAGTCGGCGCTGCGCCGGCGCGAGATGCTGGCCGACGGGCGGGCCGCGCCATGAAGATCGCCGTCGTCGGCGCCGGCGCGATCGGCGGCTACCTGGGCGCCAGGCTCGCGCTCGCGGGCGAGCAGGTCACGTTCATCGCGCGGCGCAAGAACCTCGAGGCGATCAACGCCCACGGCTTCCGCCTGATCCTCGAAGACGGCAGCCTCGCGCACGCGCGCGACGTGCGCGCCGTCGAGCGCTACGCCGACGCCGACCCGCAGGACGCGGTGCTGCTGACCGTCAAGGCGCATCAGGTGCGCGACCTGCTGCCCGACCTGCGCGCGCTGTTCGGCCCGCAGACGATGGTCGTCACGATGATCAACGGCGTGCCGTGGTGGTACTTCCACAAGCTCGCCGGTCCCTACGAGGGCCGCCGGCTCGACAGCGTCGACCCCGGCGGCGCGATCGCCGCGCACATCGAGCCCGAGCGCATCATCGGCAGCGTCGTCTACCCGGCAGCCGAGCTCGTCGAGCCCGGCGTCGTCAGGGTCATCGAGGGCAACCGCTTCACGCTCGGCGAGCCCGACGGCAGCCGCAGCGAGCGCATCGAGGCGCTGTCGCAGGCGATGATCCGCGCCGGCTTCAAGGCGCCGGTCAGCAAGGACATCCGCGGCGAGATCTGGGTCAAGCTGTGGGGCAACCTCAGCTTCAACCCGATCTCGGCGCTGACGCACGCGATGCTCGAGGACATCTGCCGCTTCCCGCCGACGCGCGCGCTCGCCGCGCGCATGATGGCCGAGGCGCAGGCGGTGGCCGAGGCGCTGGGCGTGCGCTTCAAGATCGGGCTCGAGCAGCGCATCGCCGGTGCCGAGGCGGTCGGCGCGCACAAGACCTCGATGCTGCAGGACGTCGAGGCCGGCCGCGCGCTCGAACTCGAAGCACTGGTCGGCGCCGTCGTCGAGCTCGGCCGCATCACCGGTGTGCCGACGCCGACGATCGAGGCCATCTACGCCGCGGTCCAGCTGCTGCAGCGCACGCTGCAGGCGCAGCACGGCAGGCTGCAGATCCAGCCGCTGGCCTGATCAGCGCGCCGCCGGCTCGCGCGGATGCGCTGGCGCCACGCTCGGCTGGCGCGACATCCACCACGCCACCGCCGCGCAGCTGACGGCGGGGATCCAGCGGATCGCCGGCGGCATCGCGAACCAGCCCCACAGGCTGCCCACCGTCATCATCGCGTAGGCCAGCCACTTGGCGCGGCGCGGGATCACGCGGTCGCGGCGCCAGTCGCGCACCATCGGGCCCAGGCGCGGGTGCGCGAGCAGCCAGCGCTCGCAGCGCAGGCAGCCGCGCGAGAAGCACCACGCCGCGAGGATCACCAGCGGCGTCGTCGGCAGCAGCGGCACGAAGATGCCGACGATGCCGGCGGCCATTGCCAGCGTGCCGGCGGCCAGCCACAGCACGCGCTGCCACCACGGACGCGGCACCGGACCGCGCACCGGAACCTGCGGGGACGCCCCGCCGTCTTGCATCGCACGATCGTAGCCGCAGCCCGGCCAGCGGCGCGCGCGCCTAGACTCGCCTCATGAGCGACGACGCCGTGCGCTTCCCCTCGATCGACGGTCTGCGCGCCTTCGAGGCGGCGGCGCGGCTGGGCACGTTCGAGCGCGCCGCCGACGAGCTCGCCGTCACCGCCAGCGCGGTGGCCAAGCGTGTGGCCACCCTCGAGGATCTGCTCGGCACCGCGCTGTTCGACCGGCGTGGTCGCGGGTTGCAGCTGACCGCCGCCGGCAAGGAATACCTCGGGCAGGTGCGCGCGGCACTCGGGCTGCTCGCTGCGGTGCCGCTGCACCGGCGCAGCGCGCAGCGCATGCAGCGGCTGCGCGTGTGCGCGCCGCCCACCTTCGCGCGCGAGGTGCTGGTGCCGGCACTCGAGGGGTTCACGCGCGCGCGTCCCGACGTCGAGCTCGAGGTGGTGCTGTCGATCCCGTTCCTCGACATCTCGCCGGCCGACGCCGACGTCGAGGTGCGCAGCGGCGATGCACGCACCACCGGCGGCGCCGTGTTGCTGCGCGACCGCGTGCGTCCGCTGGCTGCGCCGGCGCTGCTGCACCGCCTGCCGCCGCTGCGCCGGCCGGCCGACCTCGCGCACGCGCCGCTGCTGCGCACGCCGCTCGAGCCGTGGGGACCGTGGCTGCGCGCTGCCGGGCTCGACTGGCCCGAGCCCGCGCACGGCCCGCGCCTGGTCGACCTCGGCATGGTGCTCGAGGCCGCCGTCAGCGCGCAGGGCGTCGCGCTGGCGCGGCCCACGCTGGCGCGCCGGTGGCTGGCCGCCGGCGCGCTGGTGCCGCTGTTCGACGTCGACGCCGAGCCCGCGCACGCGTACCACGTGCGCGCGCAAGGCGGCGGCGACGCCGCGGCCGACTTCGTGCAGTGGCTGGCCGGCGTGTGCCGCGACGTCGAGGCCGACGCCCGCGAGGCCTTGCGCGCCGCACGTTCCGCCCAGCGCTGAACATCTTTCCGCCGGCGCCTGCGGCGGTGTCGGTAGCATCGCGGCCGTTCGATGCCCGATTCACCCCGAGGAGACCGCGCGATGCCCGTGATCACGAACATCGAAGACCTGCGCGTGCTGGCCAGGAAGCGCGTGCCGCGCATGTTCTACGACTACGCCGACAGCGGCTCGTGGACCGAGAGCACCTACCGCGCCAACGAGAGCGACTTCCGCAAGATCAAGCTGCGCCAGCGCGTGGCGGTCAACATGGAGAACCGCACGACGGCCACCAAGATGGTCGGCGTGCCGGTGACGATGCCGGTGGCGCTCGCGCCGACGGGGCTCACGGGCATGCAGCACGCCGACGGCGAGATCCTGGCCGCGCGGGCGGCCGAGAAGTTCGGCATCCGCTTCACGCTGTCGACGATGAGCATCTGCTCGATCGAGGACATCGCCGCGCACACGACGCAGCCGTTCTGGTTCCAGCTCTACGTGATGCGCGACCGCGACTTCATCGAGCGGCTGATCGACCGCGCGAAGGCGGCCGGCTGCGACGCGCTCGTGCTGACGCTGGACCTGCAGATCCTCGGCCAGCGCCACAAGGACCTGAAAAACGGGCTGAGCGCGCCGCCGAAGCCCACGCTGGCGAACCTGATCAACCTCGCGACCAAGCCGCGCTGGTGCCTGGGCATGCTCGGCACCAAGCGCCGGCAGTTCGGCAACATCGTCGGCCACGTCAAGGGCGTCGGCGACATGGGCAGCCTGTCGGAGTGGACCGCCAAGCAGTTCGACCCCAAGCTCAACTGGGGCGACGTCGAGTGGATCAAGAAGCGCTGGGGCGGCAAGCTGATCCTCAAGGGCATCCTCGACGTCGAGGACGCGAAGCTCGCCGCCGACTCGGGCGCCGACGCGCTGATCGTCAGCAACCACGGCGGGCGCCAGCTCGACGGCGCGCCGTCGAGCATCGAGGCGCTGCCGGCGATCGTCGATGCAGTGGGTTCGAAGATCGAGGTCCACATGGACGGCGGCATCCGCAGCGGCCAGGACGTGCTCAAGGCCTGGGCGCTCGGCGCACGCGGCACCTACATCGGGCGCGCCTTCCTCTACGCGCTCGGGGCGATGGGCGAGGCGGGCGTCACGAAGTGCCTCGAGATTATCCACAAGGAGCTCGACCTGACGATGGCGTTCTGCGGCCACACGAACATCCAGCACGTCGACCGCCGCATCCTGCTGCCGGGCACCTACCCGGTCTGAACGCCGGCGTGCGTCGCCCGTGGGCGGCACGCAACCGCGCCTGCCGCGTTGTGGCCAACGCGGCCATCGCCATCACCCACGCCAGCCATGCACCTGCTGATCTGGGGTCTCGCCCTCGTCCTCCTCGCGTTGTGGTCGCTGTTCGGCTGGGCTGGCCACGCGGTGCTGACGGTCGATACGGCAACGCTGGCCGGCGCCGCCGCACTCGCATCGCTGCTGTGGCGCTGGCTGCGCCCGCGCGCGGCCCGGCCCGTCGCGCCCTGACCACCGCCACCGCGGCAGCCGATCAGACCGCGGCGGCGAAGCTGCGGTCGAGCTCGGCGATCCAGTGCTGCTTCTGCGCCGCGCTCGCGAAGCTCGCTTCGAAGCCGTTCGCCGCCAGCTGCCACGCGTGCCGCGCGCCGAGCTGCGGCAGCGCGGCGAAGGTCTGCACGTAGTTGTCGGCGACGTAGCCGCCGAAGTACGCCGGGTCGTCGCTGTTGACGGTCACGCACAGCCCGGCGTCGAGCAGCGCGGGCAGGTTGTGCTGCGCGAGCGTCGGGAACACGCGCAGCTTGACGTTGGACAGCGGGCACACCGTCAGCGGCACGCGCTCGCGCGCGAGGCGCTCGACGAGCGCCGCATCGTCGACGCAGCGCACGCCGTGGTCGATGCGCTCGACCTTCAGCACGTCGAGCGCCTCGCGGATGTAGTCGGCCGGCCCTTCCTCGCCGGCGTGGGCGACGACGTGCAGCCCGAGCTCGCGCGCCTTCGCGAACACGCGCGCGAACTTGGCCGGCGGGTGGCCGCGCTCGCTGCTGTCGAGCCCGACGCCGATGAAGTGCTCGCGGTAGGGCAGCGCCTGCTCGAGCGTCGCGAAAGCGTCGTCTTCGCTCAGGTGGCGCAGGAAGCACAGGATCAGCTTCGCGCTCAGCCCCCACTCCTGGTGCGCGCGCTGGCACGCGTGGTGCAGCCCGACGATGACGGCCTCGATCGGCACGCCGCGCGCGGTGTGCGTCTGCGGGTCGAAGAAGATCTCGGCGTGCACGACGTTGTCGGCTGCGGCGCGCTCGAGGTAGGCCCACGCCATGTCGAAGAAGTCGGCCTCGTGGCGCAGCACGCTCGCGCCGGCGTAATACACGTCGAGGAAGCTCTGCAAGTCGGTGAACGCGTAGGCCGCGCGCAGCGCCTCGACGCTCGGGTACGCGAGCGGCACGCCGTTGCGCTCGGCGAGCCGGAAGATCAGCTCGGGCTCGAGCGTGCCCTCGACGTGCACGTGCAGCTCGGCCTTGGGCATGCGTCGCAGCAGTGCGGGCAGCCGCTCGCGCGGCAGCGCGTCCCAGCGCGGGTCGTGGGCGGGGGTCGTCATCGTCAGCAGACTCCGAAAGTGATGCCCTGCGCCTGCAGCCAGCGCCTGTAGGCGACGCTCAGGCGGTCGGCCGCGCAATGCAGCTCGCCGCCGGAGACCGGCAGCAGGCGCGGGTGCTGCGACTCGAGCACCGGGCGGTCCTGGCTGAAGATCGTGTCCTGGAACGCGACGAGCGCGTCGTCGGGCAGCGTGTCGTCGCTGGTGAAGATCGTGAACCACACGCGGCAGCGGTCGGGCTCGGTCGGGCAGGCCCACAGCGCGTAGGCCTCCTGCGGCGCGTCGCCCTCGGCCTTCTTGGTCAGCAGTGCGCTGTACGGCGACAGCACCTGGTAGCGGTAGGCGACCCAGGCGCCAGCGCCCGCGACGGCGCTGGCGCGCGGCTGCCACGCGCGGTAGTCGGGCACGCCGGGGCGGCCGTGTGCGTCGGGCACGACCTGGTAGTCGGGCACCCGCAGGTGATCGCGCGCACCCAGCCAGCCTTCGTGCACGAGGCCGAAGTGCGCGGTGTCGAGGAAGTTCTCGACCACGCGCGGCGCGCTGGTGGCCACGTCGTATGGCCCGCACAGCAGCCGGCGCGCCGGCAGGTCGGCCAGTAGCGGTGGCGCGTGCGGCGGCTCGGCGCTCGCCCCGGCGGGCGCGACCCAGCACAGCCCGTGCGCCTCGCGCACCTGCCAGGCGTGCGCCGCGTGGCCGGCCGGTGGCGTGAAGTCGGGCAGCGCCGGCACGTGGCGGCAGCGGCCGTCGCCGCCGAAGCGCCAGCCGTGGTATGGGCACTCGAGCTGGCCGCCGTGCACGCGTCCCATCGACAGACGCGCGCCGCGGTGCGGGCAGCGGTCGGTGAAGGCGCGCAGTTCGGCGCCGTCGTGCCACAGTACGAGCGGCTGGTCGCACCGCGTGACGGCCAGCGGGCCGCCGCCGTTCACGTCGGACACTGCGGCCACCGGCAGCCACCAGGAGGATTCGGGGGTCGGGCAGGTCGTCATGAGCGTGGCGGCTCCGCGCGATGCGGGGCACGCAGCCATCTTAGCCTCCGGCCCGAGCGTCGACGGCCGGCCGGCGCGTGCTCAGGCCGGCAGCGCGGCCGCCTCGACGGTGCTGACGCGCTCGAGTCGCGTCGAGAAGTCGCCCGCCGGCATCGGCCGCCCGTACAGGTAGCCCTGCAGCTCGTCGACACCGAGGCCGACGAGCAGCTCGGCCTGCGCCTGCGTCTCGACGCCCTCGGCGGTCACGCTCATGCCCAGCGCCTGGGCCATCGCGACGATGGCGCCGACGATGCTCAGCGCGCGCGGGTCGTCGGCCATCTCGGCGACGAAGCTGCGGTCGACCTTGATGACGTCGGTCGGCAGCCGCCGCAGGTAGCTCATCGACGAGTAGCCGGTGCCGAAGTCGTCGAGCGCGATGCGCACGCCGTCGGCGCGCAGCGTGTGCAGCAGCTCGGTGACGGCGGCGCTCGCATCGACGATCGTGCCTTCGGTGACCTCGAGCTCGAGCGTGTCGGGCGGCAGCGCGGCGGCGCGCAGCTCGCGGCGCACCACGTGCAGCAGCTGGCCGCCGCGCAGCTGGCGCGCCGACACGTTGACCGACACACGGTCGACACGGCAGCCGGCGCGCCGCCATGCCGCCACGCGCTGGCAGGCCTGCGCGAGCACGTGCTCGCCGAGCGCGTCGATCAGCCCGACCTCCTCGGCGATCGGCACGAAGCGCGCCGGCGGCACGGCGCCGAGCTGCGGGTGCGTCCAGCGCACCAGCGCCTCGGCCGAGACGACGCGCCCGCTCGCCGCGTCGACGCGCGGCTGGAAGTGCACCTCGAGCTCGCGCCGCTCGATCGCGCGGCGCAGGTCGTGCGCCAGCTGCCGGCGGTCGCGCTCGTGCGCGTTCATCTCGGCCTCGAAGAACACGACGCAGCCGCGGCCCGCGCCCTTGGCGCGGTACATCGCGATGTCGGCGTGCGCGAGCAGCTCGTCGAAGCCCTTGCCGTCGTCCGGGTACATCGCGACGCCGACGCTCGCGCCGATGAAGCACTCCTGGTGGCCGACGCGAAACGGCGCCGACAGCGTCGCGACGACCTGGTCGGCCACGCGCGCGGCGTCGTGCGGCGTGCGCAGCCCGGGCAGCGCGATCGCGAACTCGTCGCCGCCGAGGCGGCCGATCGTGTCGCTGTCGCGCACGCAGGCGCGCAGCCGTTGCACGGCCTGCGTCAGCAGCGCGTCGCCGACGCCGTGGCCGAGCGTGTCGTTGACCTGCTTGAAGCGGTCGAGGTCGATGAACAGCAGCGCCACGCGCTGCTGGTTGCGGCGCGCCGCCGCGATGTCGCGCTCGACGCGGTCCTTCAGCAGCATGCGGTTCGGCAGCCCGGTGAGCATGTCGTGGCTGGCCTGGTGTTCGAGCATGCGCTCGCGCGCGCGCGCCGCGAACGCGACGGCGACGCGGTCGGTCAGTTCGCGCAGCTGGCGCAGCACCGAGTCGCCGACCTGCGCCGGCTCGACGCCGGCGACGGCGACGAGCGCGCAGACGCGGTCGCGCCACAGCGCCGGCAGCACGAGGCCGCGCTCGAGCCCGAGCTGTGCGAGCAGCGCGTCGCTCCACGCCGAGGCTGGCGCCCACGGCTCGTCGGCGGCCGTGCCGTCGTCGCGGCGCAGCCACAGCGCCGCGCGCAGCGTCAGCGTCGCGATCAGCGCGCGCGGCGGCGCCGTGACGGCATCGCCGTCGGGGGCGGCGCCGTTCCACGTGCCGCCGCCAGCGCGAGGTTCGTCGTCGCGCGTCGCGAGCACGCGCACCTGCGCGCCGGGCAGCAGTTTCTCGATGCGCCGCGCCACCCGCTCGCGCACGCGATCGAGGTCGAGCCCGGCGAGCAGCTCGCGGTCGATGTCGGCCAGCACGCGCATCGCCTCGATGCGCGTGCCGAGCTGGCGCGCCATCCCGTTGAGCGCCCTGGCGAGCTGGCCGAACTCGTCGCGCTCGTCGTCGATCGCCACCGGCTCGTCGAAGCGCTGCTTCGCGAAGCGCCGGGCGCCTTCGATCAGGCGGTCGATCGGCACCAGCGTGCGGCGGATCTGCAGCACGCTCAGCCACGCGACGAGCAGCAGCGTGAACAGCACCATCGCGCCCAGGCGCCATGCGTCGGCGAGCGTCGTCGCGCCGGCGCCTTCGCGCGGGTGCATGAAGACGACGCGCCACGGCGGCGCGTCGAACGCGGCCTTCAGCGGCACCGAGCGCGCGACGACGTCCATCCCGTCGACGAGCGCTGGCGCACCGTCGGCCGTGCCGTCGAGCGCGAGTGCGACGTGCGCATGCGCCGGGTCCGAGCAGTGCAGCACCTGCGCGGCCTGTGCGACGCAGACCTCGACGTTGGAGCCCAGGGCCTCGTCGGTCTCCCACAGGAAGTCCAGGCCGAGCTCGGCCCACAGCAGCCCGCGGGCGGGATCGGCGGGGTCGACGGCGACGCCGAGCCACGGCGCGCCGTTGCGCGTCGTCGGCGCACGCAGCACGGCCCGGCCGCCGGCCAGGTGCAGCCACTCGTGGTCCGACGGGGCGGCCGGCATCCAGTCGGCCGTCGCGGCGGGGCCGACGTCGCCGCCGCGCGGCGGCGCGACGCGGATCACGCGGCGGAAGACGACTTCCTCGTGCAGGCCGCCTCCCTGCAGCACGGTCGCGAGGTCCAGCGGCGACTCGGCGAGCGCACGCAGCGCGAGCCCGGCGTTGAGCAGGCGCTCGTGCAGTGCGCGCGCGTAGGCGCCCGCGCGCGCCTGCAGGTGCTGGCGCGCGTGCGTTTCGTTGGTCTGCCGCACCTGGTGCCAGGCCAGCAGCGCGAGCACGAGCACCGGCACGAAGGCCGAGACGAGGAACAGGCCGAAGATGCGGCGCGCGACGCGGCTGCGCAGGAAGGTGCGGTCGAACATCGCGCCGCCTGCTGCGCGTCAGCGCGTGAAGTCGGCGCCGACGCCGATGAAGTCGCCGTCGAGCGCGCGCAGCACGTCGTCGGCGCTGTCCCTGTGACTGACCTGCGGCTTCGAGACGCCGTCGCGTCCGACGCTGTAGAGGTCGAAGTCGGTGTTCAGCGGGTTGAGCTTGCGGTCCTTGCGCGCCTTGCCCTTGCCGCCCTTGCCCGAGACGTCGACGTAGACATAGGGCCGGCCCCAGGGGTCGAGCCGGCCGCCCTGCCCGACGTCGGCCAGCGACGCCGGCAGCTCGCGGTGCTCGAGCTGGTAGTGGGCGATCAGCGCCTGCATCGCGGCGATGTCGGTCACGGCCTGCGCACGGTGCACGCGCTCGCGATGGTCCTGGTACGCCGGCAGCGCGATCGCCGCCAGCACGGCCAGCAGCGCCACGACGAGCCCGAGTTCGACGACCGTGAACCCGCGCGCGCGCCGCGATGCCCCGCCGCCGGGCGCGCGCGCGGCGCCGACGCGTCCCTCCCGGGGTGTCGCTGTCTCCCTCATTGCCCCGGGGGTATCGACCGTCGACGCGCGGTCTTGACCGCGGCGACGCACGTGCGTGCGCATGCGGGGGCGTGCGTGCCATACGTCACGCGCCGCAGCGTGAGGCTGCGGCCTCAGGCCACCAGCAGCGCGCGGAAGTCGTTGACGTTGGTGTAGGTCGGCCCGGTGACGACGAGGTCGTCGAGCGCGGCGAAGAACGAATAGGCGTCGTGGCGGTCGAGGAAGTCGCCGGCCTTGAGCCCCCGCGCGGCGGCGCGCGCGAGCGTGTCGGGCGCGACGACGGCGCCGGCGTTGTCCTCGACGCCGTCGATGCCGTCGGTGTCGGCGGCGAGCACGTGCACGCCGGGCTGGCCGTGCAGCGCGATCGCGCAGCCGAGCAGGAATTCGGTGGCGCGCCCGCCGCGCCCGGGGGGCGTGCCTGCGGCGGCCGGGCGCACCGTCACCGTCGTCTCGCCGCCGCTGAGGATCACGCACGGCGCTGCGAACGGCTCGCCGCGGCGCGCCACCGCGCGCGCCAGCGCCGCGTGCACCTTGCCGACCTCGCGGCTCTCGCCTTCGATCTCGTCGCTGAGGACGTGCGCGGCCACACCGTGCCGCCGCGCGAGCGCCGCGGCGGCCTCGAGGCTTTGCTGCGGTGTCGCGATCAGGTGCACCTCGTGGCCGGCGAAGCGCGCATCGCCGGGCTTGGGTGTCTCGAACGCGCCGCTTTCGAGCCCCGCGCGCGCGGCGCCCGGCACGTCGATGCCGTAGCGCGCGAGGATCGCCAGCGCGTCGGCGCAGGTGGTCGCATCGGGCACCGTCGGGCCGCTGGCGATGACCGCGGGGTCGTCGCCGGGCACGTCGCTGATCGCCAGCGTGACGACCCGGGCCGGCGCGCACCGCGCCGCGAGCCGCCCGCCCTTGATCGCCGAGAGGTGTTTGCGCACGCAGTTCATCTCGTCGATCGCGGCGCCGGACTGCAGCAGCGCGCGGTTGACGGCCTGCTTGTCCTCGAACGTGAGCCCGGGCGCCGGCAGGCTCAGCAGCGCCGAGCCGCCGCCCGAGATCAGGCACAGCACGAGGTCGTCGGCGGTGAGGCCGCACGCGAGCTCGACGATGCGCTGCGCGGCGCGCCGCCCGGCCTCGTCGGGCACCGGGTGCGCCGCCTCGACGACGTCGATGCGCCCCGGGCGGGCCCGGTACGCCGGCGGCACGTGCCCGTAGCGCGTGACGACCAGCCCCGACAGCGGTGCGTCAGCGGGCCACAGCGAATCGACGGCCGCGGCCATCGCGCCGCCGGCCTTGCCGGCGCCGAGCACGAGCGTGCGGCCTTTCTTCGGCGGCGGGGGCAGGAACGGCGCCGTCACGGCCTGCGGCAGCGCACGCTGCACCGCCGCGTCGTACAGCGCGCGCAGGAACCCGCGTGGGTCACGGCGCGGGTCGAGCGTCATCGTCAGGCCTTCGCGACCTCGTGGTTGGCGAGGATCTCGAGCGCACGCACCAGCGCCGAGTGGTCGAGGCCGGCCATGCCGTGCGCCGCGCAGGCCTGCATCAGCTGCGCCGCGTTGGCGGTGTTCGGCAGCGCGACACCGAGCGCCTTGGCGCCCTGCAGCGCGAGGTTCAGGTCCTTCTGGTGCAGCTCGATGCGGAATCCCGGGTTGAACGTGCGCTTGATCATGCGCTCGCCGTGCACCTCGAGGATGCGGCTGCTCGCGAAGCCGCCCATCAGCGCCTGGCGCACCTTGGCCGGGTCGGCGCCGGCCTTGCTCGCGAACACGAGCGCTTCGCCCACCGCGGCGATGTTCAGCGCGACGATGATCTGGTTGGCGACCTTGGTCGTCTGCCCGTCGCCGTTGCCGCCCACCAGCGTGATGTTCTTGCCCATCAGCTCGAACAGCGGCTTGACGCGCTCGAACGCGGCTTCGGGGCCGCCGACCATGATCGTCAGCGACGCGGCCTTGGCGCCGACTTCGCCGCCCGAGACCGGCGCGTCGAGGTAGTCGCAGCCGAGCGCGTTGACCTTCTTCGCGAACTCCTTGGTCGCGATCGGGCTGATCGAGCTCATGTCGACGACGACCTTGCCGCGCGACAGGCCCTCGGCGACGCCGTTCTTGCCGAACAGCACGGCCTCGACGTCGGGGGTGTCGGGCACCATCGTGAACACGATGTCGGCGCGCTCGGCCACACCCTTGGGTGTCGTGCACTGCGTCGCGCTCGACTCGGCGATCTCGGGCGGCACCTTGCTGCGCGTGTGCACGAACAGCTGGTGCCCGGCGCGGATCAGGTGGCCGCACATCGGCGCGCCCATGATGCCCAGGCCGATGAAGCCGAGCTTGAGCGGGGTGGTCGTCATCGGGAGCTCCTCCTTCGGAATCGGGTCAGTGGGCGAAGGCCTGGCGCCAGCCGAGGCCCGCCTCGGTCGTCGTCGCCGGCTTGTACTCGCAGCCGATCCAGCCGCGGTAGCCGATGCGGTCGAGGTGCGCGAACAGGAAGGCCCAGTTCAGCTCACCGGTACCGGGCTCGTGGCGGCCGGGGTTGTCGGCGATCTGGACGTGCGCGATGCGCGCCAGCTGCTTCTCGAGCGTCGCGGCGATCTCGCCTTCCATGCGCTGCGCGTGGTAGACGTCGTACTGCACGAAGGCGTTGTCGGCGCCGACCTCGTCGAGGATCGCGATCGCCTGCGCGGTGCGGTTGAGCCAGAAGCCCGGGATGTCGTAGGTGTTGATCGGCTCGACGAGCAGCTTCAGCCCGGCCTTCTTCAGCTCGGCGGCGGCGTACTTCAGGTTGTCGATGAAGGTCGCGCGCAGCGTCGCATCGTCGACGCCGGCCGGCGCCTTGCCCGCGAGGCAGTTGAGCTGCGGCACACCGAGCGCGGCCGCGTACTCGATGGCCTTGCCGACGCCGGCGCGGAATTCGGCGACGCGGTCGGGGTGGCACGCGATGCCGCGCTCGCCGGCGTCCCAGTCGCCGGCGGGCAGGTTGTGCAGCACGAGCTTCAGGCCGTGCGCGTCGAGCCGGGTCTTGATCTCGGCGGCGGGGAACGCGTACGGGAACAGGAACTCGACGGCGTCGAAGCCGGCCCTGGCCGCGCGCTCGAAGCGGTCGAGGAACGGCACCTCGTTGAACAGCATCGTCAGGTTGGCGGCGAAGCGCGGCATCGTCGTCTCCTTCAGTCGAGCAGGCCGGCGGCCACCAGGCCCTCCCGGCCAGCGGGGTGGCGGCAGTCGATCTCCTCGAATTCGTTGATCGCGTCGATCTCGGTGCCCATTGCGATGTTGGTCACCTTCTCGAGGATGCATTCCACCACGACCGGCACCCGGTGTTGCCGCGCCAACTGCTGCGCCTCGCGCAAAGCAGCTTCGATCTTCTCGGGGTCGGTCACGCGCAGCGCCTTGCAGCCCAGCCCCTCGACGACCTTCTGGTGGTCGACGCCGTAGCCCTGCAGCGCCGGGTCGTCGACGTTCTGGTTCTCGAACGCGAGCTGCACGCAGTAGTCCATGTCGAAGCCGCGCTGCGCCTGCCGGATCAGCCCGAGGTAACTGTTGTTGACGAGGACCTGCACGTAGGGCAGCCGGAACTGCGCGCCGACCGCGAGCTCCTCGATCAGGAACTGGAAGTCGTAATCGCCCGCGAGGCCGACGACGGTGCGCGTCGGGTCGGCGGCAACGACGCCGAGCGCCGCGGGGATCGTCCAGCCCAGCGGTCCGGCCTGGCCGCAGTTGATCCACTGGCGCGGGCCGTAGACGTGCAGGAACTGCGCGCCGGCGATCTGCGAAAGACCGATCGTCGTCACGTAGATCGTGTCGCGCGGGAAGGCCTTGTTCATCTCCTCGTAGACGCGCTGCGGCTTGATCGGGATCTGCTCGAAGTGCGACTTGCGCAGCATCAGCCGCTTGCGCTCGGCGCAGCGGAACGCCCAGTCCGAATAGTCCTTCAGCGCGCCGGCGGCCTTGCGCTCCTTGGCGACCTGCACGAACAGCTCGAGCGCCGCCTTCGCGTCGGACACGATGCCGTAGTCGGGCATGAACACGCGGCCGATCTGCGTCGGCTCGATGTCGACGTGGACGAACTTGCGGCCCTTCGTGTAGACCTCGACCGAGCCGGTGTGGCGGTTGGCCCAGCGGTTGCCGATGCCGAGCACGAAGTCGCTCGCGAGCATCGTCGCGTTGCCGTAGCGGTGGCTCGTCTGCAGACCGACCATGCCGGCCATCAGCGGGTGGTCGTCGGGGATCGCGCCCCAGCCCATCAGCGTCGGGATCACCGGCACGCCGAGCGTCTCGGCGAACTCGACGAGCAGGTCGCTCGCATCGGCGTTGATGATGCCCCCGCCGGCGACGATCAGCGGCTTGTCGGCGGCGAGCAGCATGTCGAGCGCCTTCTCGACCTGCCTGCGCGTCGCCGCGGGCTTGTAGACCGGCAGCGGCTCGTAGGTGTCGATGTCGAACTCGATCTCGGCCATCTGCACGTCGAACGGCAGGTCGATCAGCACCGGCCCCGCGCGGCCCGAGCGCATCAGGTGGAAGGCCTGCTGGAACGCGCGCGGCACCTGTGCCGGCTCGCGCACCGTGACGGCCCACTTGGTCACCGGCTTGGCGATGGCCTCGATGTCCACCGCCTGGAAGTCTTCCTTGTACAGCCGCGCGCGCGGCGCCTGGCCGGTGATGCAAAGGATCGGGATCGAGTCGGCGCTGGCCGAGTACAGCCCGGTGATCATGTCGGTGCCGGCCGGCCCCGAGGTGCCGATGCACACGCCGATGTTCCCCGCCTTCGCGCGCGTGTAGCCCTCGGCCATGTGCGACGCGCCCTCGACGTGGCGCGCGAGCACGTGGGCGATGCTCTGCCGCTCGCGCAGCGCCGCGTACAGCGGGTTGATCGCCGCGCCGGGCACGCCGAAGGCGTTGGTCACGCCTTCCTTCTCCATCACGAGCACGGCGGCCATCGCCGCCCTCATCTTCGCCATGAGCGTCTCCTTCGAGCCTGTGGAACGGACGGGTGCGATCGTCGCGGCGCGCGCGCGGCAACGGAACGCCACGGCGGGCAGAGCTGCTATTCCGTGGTGGAATGGCTGACGCTACGATGCGCCATGGACCGCGTCACTGGCATCCGGCTGTTCATCCGCGTCGTCGAGACCGGCAGCTTCAGCCGCGCCGCGGCCGACCTCGGCATCACGCAGCCGACCGCGACGAAGCATGTCGCCGCGCTCGAAGCCAAGCTCGGGGCGCGGCTGTTCCACCGCAGCACGCGCGGTGTGACGCCGACCGAGGTCGGCGCGGCGTACTACGACAAGTGCAAGGCGATCGCGCACGAGCTCGACGAGGCCGACAGCCTCGCGTCGCTGATGGCCTCGCGCGTGCAGGGGGTGCTGCGCATCAGCACGTCGGTCGCGTTCGGCCGGCGCGTGCTGACGCCGCTGGTGCTGCGCTTCATGCAGCAGCACCCGGGGCTGCAGGTCGACCTCGGCTTCGACGACCGCTACGTCAACCTCGTCGAGCAGGGCATCGACCTCGCGATCCGCATGGGACGGCTCGCCGACTCGCAGCTCGGCGCGCGCTACCTCGGCGTCAACCCGTGGGTGCTCGTCGCCGCGCCGGCGTACCTCGCGCGGCGCGGCACCCCGGCGCACCCCGGTGAACTCGCGCAGCACGACGCGCTGATCTACAGCAGCGTGCAGGGCGACGAGCGCTGGCACTTCAGCGGTGCCGACGGGCGCACGCTGCAGGTGCCGGTGCGCGGGCCGCTGCGCAGCAACAACCTGTCGGCGATCCTCGCGGCGACGCGCGCCGGCATGGGCCTGGCCGTGCTGCCGTGGTACGTCGCGCACGCGTCGGTGCGCGACGGCGCCGTGCAGCCGCTGCTGACCGACTGGACGCTGCCGGTGCAGGAGATCCACGCCGTCTACACGTCGCCGAAGCTGGTGCCGACCAAGGTGCGCGGCTTCGTCGACTGGCTGCAGGGCCAGTTTCCCGACCGCTGGTGGGCGCGCGAGGCCGGCTGAGCCGGCGTGTCAGTGCGGCGTGGCGTGTCGCTCGCGGTACGCGCTCGGCGCCAGCCCGGTGCCGCGCTTGAAGAAGCGGCTGAAGTAGGCCGGGTCGTCGAAGCCGAGCTCGAAAGCCAGCCGCGACACCGGCGCCGCGACGTAGACGAGACGCCGGCACGCTTCGCGCAGCAGGCGGTCGTGCACGACGGCCTGCGCGCTCAATCCGGTCTCGGCGCGCGCGAGGCGGTTCAGCCGCGCCGGCGACAGGCCCAGCTGCGACGCGTAGCGGCTCACCGGCCAGTGCTCGAGGTGGTGCGCCTCGACGAGCGCGAGGAAGCGCGCGAACAGCGCGCGGTGCGGGCGCGCGCGGCCGCGCTCGGGGCGCGCGCGGCCGCGCTCGGGGCGCGCGTCGCGCTGCGCCTGTGCGGTCAGCTGCGCCAGCCGCCACACGGCCGCACGCGCGAGCCACACCGGCACCGGCGCCCCGGCCGTGCCCGGCGCACGGAACTCGGCCAGCAGCGCGTCGAGCAGCGCCGCGGTGCGCTGCGTGTCGGGGGCCTGCGCGTCGAACGCGAGCACGCGCGGCGCGGCGAACAGCGTGTGCAGCGCCTCGCCGGCGGCGGGCAGGTCGCCCTCGACGAGCGAGCGCGGGCCCATCGTCAGCACGAAACCGTCGGTCTCGGGCGCGAAGCGGAACGCGTGCACGACGCCGGGTGGGATCACGATGGCCGCCGGTGCGTCGCAGCGGCCGTGCGATTCGTCGAGGTCCACGTCGGCGTGGCCGCGCTGGACCCACACCACCTGGTACAGCCCGCGGTGCACGTGGGCGTCGATCTCCCAGTGGTACAGCCGGCTGCGCGACTGGATCGGCTCGATGTGCAGCATCTCGCCGCCGGCGGGCACCGGGTCACCCGGTTCCCCGTACAAGGCGAACGCGGGCACGCCGCCGCGCGCGCGTGTCGGCGGCACGGGCGCTCGACGGCCAGCGGCAGCAGACGACATGGCGCGATTCTGGGGGCGCAACGAACACGCCGCGGCGCGGGGCCGCACACGCTCACCGGTGGCGCCGGTTCATTCGGGTTCGATCTTCGCCGCGCGGATCACGTCGCCCCAGCGCTTGATCTCGCTCGTCAGCAGCGCCTGCAGCTCGGCCGGCGAGCTCGCGGCCAGCCGCATGCCGAGCTTGCCGAGCTTCTCGCGCACCGACGGCGCGGCGATCGCCTCGCGCGCGGCCTTGTTCAGCGCGTCGATCACCGCCGCCGGCGTGCCCGCCGGCGCCGCGAGCGCATTCCACGACGCGACGTCGTAGCCGGGCACGCCGGCCTGCGCGACGGTGGGCACCTCGGGCAGCGCGGCGTTGCGCTGGCTCGACGTGACGGCCAGCGCCTTGACGGCGCCGGCGCTGACCTGCGGCATCATCGGCCCGACGATCTCGAACGCGACGTCGATCTCGCCGGCGCGCAGCGCCGTGAGCACCGCCGGGCTGGCCTTGTACGGCACGACGAGCGCGTCGATGCCGGCCACCGTCTCGAACAGCTTGGCCGACAGGTGCTGCGTGCTGCCGATCGCGATCGTGCCGACGTTGAGCTTGCCCGGGTTGGCCTTCGCGAACGCGACCATGTCGGCGAGCGTCGCGAAGCGCGACTTGGCCGGCACGAAGATGCCGAGGTCGAAGTAGCCGAGCGTGCCCACCGGCGCGAAGTCCTTGACCGGGTCGTACGGCAGCTTCTTGAACAGCCCGACGCTGACCGCGTTGGCGTTGCTCATCAGCAGCAGCGTGTGGCCGTCGGGCCTGGCCGAGGTCACGGCCTGCGCGGCGACGATGCCGCCGGCGCTGGGCTTGTTGTCGATGACGACCGACTGCCCGAGCGTCGTGGCCATGTGCTCGCCGACGGCGCGCGCCGTCAGGTCGGCGATGCCGCCGGGGCCGAACGGCACGACGATCGTGATCGGCCGCTCGGGAAAGCGCGCCTGCGCGCGCGCGGTGTGCGGCAGCGCGGCAATCACCGGCAGCGCGGCGGCGGCGGCGACGAGGCGGCGGCGCGACGCATCGCGCGGGGTCGGACGGGTCATCGGGAAGGGCTCCTGTCGTCGTGGGGTCGGTCGGGGGCGGGCGCGCTCAGTCGGCCGCGCTCAGTCGGCCGCGAGCTGCTGCTCGAGCTGGTGCAGCACCTGGTAGCACGGCAGCACCTGCGCGACGCTCGCGTTGGGCTCGCGCCGCTCGCGGATCGCGGCGAAGAACTCGCGGTCCTGCAGTTCGATGCCGTTCATCGAGACGTCCACGCCCGAGACGTCCACCGGCGTCTCGGGACCCTTGCTGTGCGACTGCACGAGGTCGTCGTAGCGCGCGATGTAGGTGCCGCTGTCGCCGATGTAGCGGAAGAAGGTGCCCAGCGGCCCGTCGTTGTTGAACGACAGGCTCAGCGTGCAGATCGCGCCGTTGGCCGCCTTGAGCTGGATCGACATGTCCATCGCGATGCCCAGCGTCGGGTGGATCGGGCCCTGGATCGCGTTGGCCTTCACGATCGGGCTCATCGTCTGGTACGCGAAGAGGTCGACCGTGTGCGCCGCGTGGTGCCACAGCAGGTGGTCGGTCCAGCTGCGCGGCTGGCCGAGCGCGTTGGTGTTCGTGCGGCGGAAGAAGTAGGTCTGCACGTCCATCTGCTGGATGTGGAACTCGCCGGCGACGATCTTGCGGCGCACCCACTGGTGGCTCGGGTTGAAGCGCCGCGTGTGGCCGCACATCGCGACCAGCCCGGTCTCCTTCTGCCGCTGCACGACCTGCTCGCCGTCGGCGAGGCGGTCGCACAGCGGGATCTCGACCTGCACGTGCTTGCCCGCGTCGAGGCACGCCAGCGCCTGCGCGGCGTGCAGCTGCGTCGGCGTGCACAGGATGACGGCGTCGACCTCCTTGATCTTCAGGCTCTCGGCGAGGTCGGTCGCGACGTGCGGGATGCCGTACTTGTCGGCGACCTCCTGCGTCTTGGCCAGCTCGCGGCCGACGACGGAGACGACCTTGACGTCGGGGATGTTCTTGATGCCGTCCAGATGCTTGATGCCGAACGCACCGGCACCGGCCAGCGCCACGTTGAGGGTCATGTCAGTTCTCCAGGATCAGGTGGCCGACGGCCGTGTTGCTCGCCGGCACGTGATAGAAGCGGTGTGCGACCTTCGGCTTCGGGCCGCCGGCCACGTCGGCCATCGCGCCGCGCGCGATCAGCCACATCACGAGCTCGATGCCCTCGCTGCCGGCCTCGCGCACGTACTCGATGTGCGGCACCTGCGCGAGGCCCGCGGGGTCGTCGATCAGGCGGTCGAGGAAGCGGTTGTCCCACTCCTTGTTGATCAGCCCGGCGCGCGCGCCCTGCAGCTGGTGGCTCATGCCGCCGGTGCCCCAGATCTGCACGTTGAGGTCCTCGTCGTAGCTCTCGACGGCCTTGCGGATCGCCTGGCCGAGCGCGAAGCAGCGCCGCCCCGACGGCACCGGGTACTGCACGACGTTGACCGCGAACGGGACCACCTTGAACGGCCACGCGTCCTTCACCGGGTCGAGCTTGCCGCACATCAGCGACAGCGGCACCGTCAGACCGTGGTCGACGTCCATCTTGTTGACGATCGTCAGGTCGAAGTCGTCCTGGATCACGCTCTGCGCGATGTGGCTGGCCAGTTCCGGGTGGCCGACGACCTTGGGCACCGGCCGCGGGCCCCAGCCCTCGTCGGCGACCGCGTACTCGGCGGCGGTTCCGATCGCGAAGGTGGGGATGATTTCGAGGCTGAACGCGGTCGCGTGGTCGTTGTAGACGAGGAACACGACGTCGGGGCGGTGCTCCTTCAGCCACTGCTTCGAGAACTCGTAGCCGGCGAAGACCTTCTGCCAGTACGGCTCGCCGGTCTTGCCGAGGTCGAGCGCCGCGCCGATGGCCGGCACGTGCGAGGTGTAGACGGAGGC
Organism: Azohydromonas sediminis; assembly: GCF_003574675.1. Lineage (GTDB taxonomy): Bacteria > Pseudomonadota > Gammaproteobacteria > Burkholderiales > Burkholderiaceae_C > Calidifontimicrobium > Calidifontimicrobium sediminis. Next base: position 24,034 of record NZ_QOAZ01000006.1, on the reverse strand, counting down.
GGTGATGCGGGCCATCGGGGTCCTTTCAGTCGAACAGGCGGCCGCTGCCGTGGCCCTGCGGCTGGTGCTGCGGCTGGGCGTCGCCGTCCTCGCCGAGGAAGCGGTTGCCCTCGGGCGAGCGTCCGCCGGCGATCATCATGTCGCGGTACTCGGCTTCGGTCATGCCGGTCATCGAGCCGGCCATCTGCTGGAAGCTCTTGCCGTGCGTCGAGCCGATCTTGGCGAGGAAGTAGATGTTGCCGCCGAGCGCGATGCAGCGGTTGAGGTCGCCGTCGAGCACGGCCTGCTTCTGCTCCTCGGTCATCGGCCACTCGTCGAGGTAGGCGCGGCGGTCGGCCAGGTAGCGCGCGCGGTTTTCGGGCTTCATCAGGCTCATGCAGAACTGGTTGAGCCAGTAGCCCTTGCGCGACTGGTCGGCGTCGAAGATCGTCGTGCCGGGGATGTCGAGATACGGTTTTTGCAGGGCCATGGGGCTCAGACCTCCTCGGGCCAGTACAGGCGCATCGGGTTGTCGACCAGCAGCTTGCGCTGCAGTTCGGGCGTGGGCGCGATGTGCGGGATGAAGTCGACCAGCAGCCCGTCGTCGGGCATGTGGTCCTTCAGGTTCGGGTGCGGCCAGTCGGTGCCCCACAGCACGCGGTCGGGGAAGGTCTCGACGATGCGGCGCGCGAACGGCACGACGTCGCGGTAGGGGGCACGCTCGCCATGCAGCGCCGGTGGACCGCTCTTGGAAAGGCGCTCGGGGCAGCTGACCTTGCTCCACACGTTCGGGTGCTCGCGCATGAACTTCAGGAACAGCGCGAACTCGGGACCGTCGACCGGCTTGGACACGTCGGGCCGGCCCATGTGGTCGACGACGACGGTGGTCGGCAGTGCGGTGAAGAAGTCCCACAGCTCGGGCAGGTCGGGCGCCTCGAAGTAGACGACGACGTGCCAGTCGAGCCGGGCGATGCGCGCGGCGATCTCCATCAGCTCGTCCTTCGGCGTGAAGTCGACGAGCCGCTTGACGAAGTTGAAGCGCACGCCGCGCACGCCGGCCGCGTGCAGCCGCTGCAGCTCGTCGTCGGTCACGCTGCGCCGCACCGTGGCCACGCCGCGCGCCCTGCCGTTCGATGCGAGGCAGGCGTCGACGAGCGCGCGGTTGTCGGCGCCGTGGCACGTGGCCTGCACGATCACGTTGCGCGCGAAGCCGAGGTGGTCGCGCAGCGCGAACAGCTGCTCCTTGCTGGCGTCGCACGGCGTGTACTTGCGCTCGGGCGCGTACGGGAACACGGCGCCGGGGCCGAACACGTGGCAGTGCGCGTCGACCGCGCCGGCCGGCAGCCTGAACTGCGGCTGGCTCGGGCCGTCGAACCAGTCGAGCCAGCCGGGGGTCTTCTCGAACGGGCCCGTCGTGGGCTTGCTCATCGTCTCAGTCCTTCGGCTTCAGGTGGGCGAGGATGCGGTCGGCTTCGGTGCGCCAGTCGGCGCTGCGCGCAAAGCCCGGTGTGCCACGCACACCGAACCAGCCGGCGTCGGCCGCATCGGCGACCCAGGCCTGGCGCTCGGCGGTGCCGGCGGCCGACCACGGCTCGAGCCCGGCCTCGCGTACCGTCTGCGCGACTTCGCGCATCTCTTCGGCGCGGCGGCGCCCGTGCTCGATGACGCGCTGGAAGAAGTAGGCCGCCTGCTTCTCCCAGTCGATGCCGGGGAAGGTTTCGTGCAGCGACGCGATCACGGCGTCCTCGACGCCGTAGTGGCGCGCCGTCGTGAAGCTCTCGATGACCATCGCCTCGAGGCCCTTGATCATCACGCTGCGGCACATCTTCGACGCCGACGCGACGCCGAGCCGGTCGCTGCCGACCTTGCAGCCGGCGAAGCCCAGCGCCGCGAGCGCCGGCGCGAGCGCGGCCGCGTGCGGGCCGCCGAGGATCGTCGGCACCTTGATGCGGTACGGCGGCACCGACGTCATCACGGCGCCCTCGACGTAGCGGCCGCCCGCGGCGTCGACGGTGCGTGCAGCGTCGATCTTGGCGCCGGGCGAGGCCGAGTTGAGGTCGAGCACGAAGGTGCCGGCGCGCAGCGCCGGGGCGATGGCCCGCGCGACCGCAACGGCCTGGCTTGCGGTGACGGCCGAGATCACGAGGTCGCACTGCGCGGCCAGCGCCGCGTGCGACGCCGCGAGCACGACGCCGTGTTCGGCCGCGTGGCCGCGCATCGCGTTGCCGCGCGCGTCGTCGAGCTTGACGTCGTACGCGGCGACGGCGACGCCCTGCACACGCAGGTCCTCGGCGACGATGCGGCCGACCTCGCCGTAGCCGACGAGGCCGACGCGCCAGCGCTTGGCGTCCGCGTCCATCAGTCGACGTACTTCAGGCCGGCCTTCTCGAGCGCCGGGCGCATGTTGTACATGTCCAGCCCGAGCACGCCGGCGGCCAGCTTCTCGCGCTTGTCGGCCTCGCTGGCCTCGCGCTTGGCCGCGGCTTCGGCGGTCTGCGCGGCGAGCGCGGCCGGCACGACGACGACGCCGTCGTCGTCGGCGAGCACGACGTCGCCCGGCTGGACGAGCGCGCCGGCGCACACGACCGGCACGTTGACCGAGCCGAGCGTGGCCTTGATCGTGCCCTTGGCGCTGATCGCCTTGCTCCACACCGGGAACTGCATCGCGGTCAGGTCCTTCACGTCGCGCACGCCGGCGTCGATCACGAGGCCCTTGGCGCCCTGGGCGCGGAACGACGTCGCGAGCAGGTCGCCGAAGAAGCCGTCGGTGCACTCGGCGGTGACGGCGGCGACGACCACGTCGCCCGGGCGGATCTGCTCGGCGACGACGTGCATCATCCAGTTGTCGCCCGGGTGCAGCAGCACGGTGACGGCGGTGCCGCACAGGTGCGCGCCACCGTAGATCGGGCGCATGTACGGCTGCATCAGGCCGACGCGGCCCATCGCCTCGTGGACGGTGGCCACCCCGAAGCGCGACAGCGCCTCGACGGCGGCCGGGTCGGCGCGCGTGATGTGGCGCTTGACGATGCCGAGTTGGTACATGGTGGTTGGTCCTCGTGGTCAGAGGCCGCGCGCCTTCAGCGCGGCGTCGAGCCGCGGGTAGACGCGGCGCGCGTTGCCCTCGTAGATCTTGTGGCGCGCCTCGGGGTCGATCCGGGCGGCCTCGATGTAGCGCTTGGTGTCGTCGAAGTGGTGGCCCGTCTCGGGGTCGATGCCGCGCACCGCGCCGATCATCTCGCTGGCGAACAGGATGTTGTCGATCGGGATCACGCGCGTCAGCAGGTCGATGCCGGGCTGGTGGTAGACGCAGGTGTCGAAGAACACGTTGCCGAGCAGGTGGTCCGCGAGCAGCGGCTTCTTCAGCTCCTGCGCGAGGCCGCGGTAGCGGCCCCAGTGGTACGGCGCCGCGCCGCCGCCGTGCGGGATCACGAAGCGCAGCGTCGGGAAGTCCTTGAACAGGTCGCCCTGGATCAGCTGCATCACCGCCGTCGTGTCGGCGTTGATGTAGTGCGCGCCGGTGGTGTGGAAGCACGCGTTGCACGACGTGCTGACGTGGATCATCGCCGGGATGTCGTACTCGACCATCTTCTCGTAGATCGGGTACCAGTGGCGGTCGGTCAGCGGCGGGCTCGTCCAATGCCCGCCCGACGGGTCGGGGTTCAGGTTGATCGCGACGAAGCCGTACTCCTTGACGCACTTCTCGAGCTCGGGGATGCAGGTCGCCGGGTCGACGCCGGGCGACTGCGGCAGCATCGCGCAGCCGATGAAGTGGTCGGGAAACAGCGTCGCGACGCGGTGGACCAGCTCGTTGCAGATCGCGGCCCACGTCGAGCTGACCGCGACGTCGCCGATGTGGTGCGCCATGAAGCTCGCGCGCGGGCTGAAGATCGTCAGGTCGCTGCCGCGCTCGCGCATCTTCGCGAGCTGGTTCGTCTCGATCGACTCGCGGATCTCGTCGTCGGAGATGCGCAGGTCGGCGGCCTTCGGCATCACGGCCGGGTCCTTGATGCCGGCGATCTGCTGGTTGCGCCAGGTCTCGAGCGCCTTGGGCGCCGTCGTGTAGTGGCCGTGGCAGTCGATGATCATCGGGGGCTCCGTGGGAAAGGGGTCACGCCGGTTCCATGCCGTGGCGGCGCTTCGCGTCGGCAGCCGCGGGCGAGCGCATGAAGTCGAGCAGCGCGCGCACCGCGTCGGGCTGCCTCGACGCGGTGCACACCGCGCCGGTGAAGACGGTGACGATCTCGGTGCCCGGCGGCATCGTGCCCAGCACCTGGATGCCGTCGACGTTCATCAGCTCGCTGTACTGTTGGAAGCCGAGCTCGACGTCGCCGCGCGCGACCAGCGTGCCCACCGGCACACCCGGCGGCGCCTGCACGACGCGCGCGCGCAGCGCGTCGGCCACGCCCCAGCGCTCGAACAGCTGCAGCAGCGCGGTGCCGCTCGGGCCCGTCGAGTAGCCGATCGTCCGCGCGGCGAGCACGGCGCGCTGGAGCGCCTCCTCGCTGCCGACGTCGGGCGCCGGGGCACCCGCGCGCACCGCGATCGCGACCGCCGAGCGCACGAGCGGCGTCGCACTGCCGGGCACGATGGCGCCGGCGGCTTCGAGCTTCGCGATCGCGTCGGACGCGAGCACGACGACGTCGAACGGCTCGCCGGCCGCCACGCGCTTGGCCGCATCGACGCCGCCGACGGACTCGATCTCGATGGCGACGCCGGTGCGCGCACGGTACGCGGCGGCCAGTTCGGCCAGCACCTGGCGGGTGGCCATCGACGAGATGCCGGTGATCGCGGGGGTCATCAGCGGACGGGGGTCAAGGGGCGGGTCGGCACGGCGCGGGGCTGACGCGCCAGGAGCGAGCGATTGTGGGACGGCCGACTATTGCCGTCGAGGCATGGCTGCAGATACCTGCTATGTCGCCGTGGCATGGCCCGATGCCGCCGCGTGCCACCTCAGCGGCGGAACAGCGCGAAGCTCGCGTCGCGGCGGCGGATGCGCCAGCCGGCGGCGGTGCGCACCAGCTCGTCGGCGAACTCGCCGACCATCTGCGTCGCGTCGGCCGGCCGGCCCTGCGGCGTCGGCGCGTCGTTGGCGTCGCCGCCCCAGACGACGACGTAGCAGCGCGAGCGCGCCGTGTTCGCGTCGACCAGCTCGACCGCGTGGCTGCCGATCACGTGCCGTGTCAGCCGCGCCGGGTCGCGCTGGCGGTAGGCGGCGAGGATCGCGGCGCGGCCGTGCAGCGCGTCGCCGTTGGGGCGCACGAGGACGGCGTCGTCGGTGAACAGCGCGGCGAAGGCGTCGAAGTCGCGCGCGTCGACCGCGTGCGCGCTGGCGACGACGACGTCGCGGCAGGCCTGCGCGGCCGCCAGTTGCTGTGCGTCCATGGGCGATCTCCTTTCGGTGGGAAGGCGTCAGCGCGCGGGCGCGGCCAGCCACTCGAGCATCACGTCGGCCACCGCGCTCGGACGCTCCATCGTGCTCATGTGGCCGGCGTCGTCGACGACGCGCAGCATCGCGACGCCGGCCGGCAGCAGCGCGGCGATCTCCTCGTGCTGCGACACGGGCGCCCAGCCGTCGGCGCGGCCGCACATCACGAGCGTGGGCACGCGCACGCGGCGCAGCACGTCGGTCGCGTCGGGGCGCTCGAGCAGCGCGCGGATCTGGCGCGCGAACGTGTCGGCGCTCTTGCGCTCGAACATCGCAACGATGCGCTCGATCAGCGCGGCGTCGGCCAGCCGCGCCGGGTGCACCATGTCCTGCACCCAGCGCTGCGCCATCGCGCGCACGCCCTGCGTGCGCGCGACGTCGAGCAGCGCCTGGCGCTTGCGCGCTTCCTCGTCGCCGGCGGCACCGGCGGCGCGCGCGCGGTAGCCGGTGTCGAGCAGCGCCAGACGCTCGACGCGCTCGGGGGCCTGCCGCATCACCTCGAGCGCGACGCGACCGCCCATCGAGTGGCCGGCCAGCGCGAAGCGCGGCGGCGCGGCGTCGAGCAGGCGGCGCGCCATCAGCGCGAGGTCGTCGGCGTCGCCGTGGTCGACGACGTGGCACGTGGCCACCGCCGACAGCGACGGCAGCAGCGGCTCCCACACCGCCGCGTCGCACATCAGGCCGGGCACGAGGACGAGGTCGGCGGCCATCGCGTCAGTGCTCCTTGGCGCCGGCGACGCCAAGCAGGCGGTGCAGCCGCTCGGTGTCGGCGGCCAGCGCGTCGGCGCGGTCGGCGTGCACGACGCGGCCCTGGTCGAGCACGACGGCGTGGTCGCTGATCGCGAGGATGGCCTGCGGGTGCTGCTCGACGATGATCGCCGACACGCCTTCGTCGCGCGTGATGCGGCGGATCGCGCGCAGCAGCTCCTCGACGATGATCGGCGCCAGCCCCTCGAGCGGCTCGTCGAGCAGCAGCAGCCGCGGGTTGAGCACCAGCGCGCGGCCCACGGCGAGCATCTGCTGCTCGCCGCCCGACAGCTGCGTGCCCAGGTTGCCGCGGCGCTCGGCCAGGCGCGGGAACATCTCGTAGACGCGCTCGGGCGTCCACGGGCGCGCCGCGCGGCCGTGTGTCGCGGGGCGCGCGACGGCGGTGAGGTTCTCGTGCACCGTCAGCGACTTGAAGATGTTGCGCTCCTGCGGCACCCAGCCGAGCCCGGCCGCGGCACGCGCGTGCGACGGCAGGCGCTGCACCTCGCGCCCGCCGAGCACGATGCGCCCGCCGTGGTGCGTCGTCACGCCGACCAGCGTGTTGATCAGCGTCGTTTTGCCGGTACCGTTGCGCCCGAGCAGCGCCAGCGTGTGGCCCTCGGGCAGCGCGACGTCGACGCCGTCGAGCACGACGGCCTCGCCGTAGCCGGCGCGCAGCCCTTCGACGCGCAGCAGTTCGCTCATGCCTGCGCTCCGTGGCCGAGGTAGACCTCGCGCACCCGCGGGTCGGCGGCGATCGCGTCGGGCGTGCCCTCGGTCAGCACGCCGCCGTTGACGAGCACCGTGATGCGCTCGGCGAAGCCGAATACCAGGTCCATGTCGTGCTCGATCAGCAGCACCGAGACGTCGCGCGGCAGGTTCGCCACCGTGTGCAGCAGCTCCTCGCGCTCGCCCGGCGGCACGCCCGCGACCGGCTCGTCGAGCAGCAGCACGCGCGGCTCGCAGGCCAGCGCGATCGCGATCTCGAGCAGCCGGCGCTTGCCGTAGGCCAGGTGCTCGGTGCGCCGGTCGGCGCTCTCGGCGAGGTGGAACTGCGCGAGCAGCTGCTCGGCGCGCTGCATCACGTCGGCGTCGCGGTCGAGCGGGCGCCACCAGCGCGCGCCGCGGCCGCGGCGCTGCGCGACGACGAGCGCCAGCGTCTCGCGCGGCGTCATCGACGCGAACAGCTGGTTGATCTGGAACGTGCGCACCAGCCCGCGGCCCACGCGCTCGTGCGGCGCCAGCGTCGTGATGTCGGTGCCCTCGAGCTCGATGCGGCCCTCGGTGGGCGGCAGCACGCCAGTCAGCAGGTTGATCAGCGTCGTCTTGCCGGCGCCGTTGGGGCCGATCAGCGCGTGGCGCGCGCCCGCCTCGACGGCCAGCGTCACGTGGTCGGTGGCCGTGATGCCACCGAAGCGCTTGACCAGCCCCTCGCAGCGCAGCACGGTGCGGCGGTCCTGGGCCAAGGTCGCACTCATCGCGTCGCCCCCTTGCGCGACCACCGCGTCCAGGGCTTGAGCAGGCGGTCGCGGCCGACGAGCATCAGCACGACGAGGAACAGCCCGATCCAGAACGTCCAGTACTGCGGCGTGATGTCGGCGATCACGTCGTGCAGCAGCTTGAAGACGATCGCGCCGGCGATGCCACCGTACAGCCAGCCGACGCCGCCGATGACCAGCATCAGCAGCACGTCGGCCGAGCGCTCGATGCCGAACACTTCGAGCGACGCGAAGCCGGTGGTCTGCGCGAGCAGGCTGCCGGCCGCGCCGGCCATGCCGGCGGCCACGGTGTAGACGACGACGAGCCGCTGCGTGACCGGGATGCCGATGGCCATCGCGCGCAGCCGGTTGTCGCGCACGGCCTTGAGCGTCGCGCCGAACGGCGAGTGCACGAGCTGCCGCGCGAACACGAACAGCGCGAACAGCACCGCCAGCGAGTACCACGCTGCGGTCTGGCCGTAGAGGTCGAATTCGAAGCGACCGAGCACCGGCCCCATCACGACGCCTTGCAGGCCGTCGGCGCCGCCGGTCAGCCCATCGAGCCGGTTGGCCAGCTCCCACAGGATCAGCGACGTGCCCAGCGTGACCATCAGCCGCGTCAGGTCGTTGCCGCGGATGATCGTCGCCGCGCACAGCAGCCCGAGCAGCAGCGCCGCGCCGGTGCCCACCGCCAGTCCGAGCAGGGGGTCGGGCGACAGGTGCTTCGCGAACAGCGCCGCGCTGTAGGCGCCGAAGCCGAAGAACGCCGCGTGACCGAGCGAGACGATGCCGGCGTAGCCGAGCACGAGGTCGAGCGAGATCGCGAACAGCGCGACGATCGCAATCTCGCTGACGATGAGCGAATGGCTGGGCACCAGCGCCGGCAGCGCGAACGCTACCAGCCACACGACGGGTTCCCACGCGCGCCAGCGCGCGCTCGACGGCCGCAGCGTCGTCGTCATCGCGCGGCCCCGCGCGTGAACAGGCCCTGCGGGCGCCAGACCAGGATCGCGATCATCAGCGAGTAGACGACGAAGGCGCCGAGCTTCGGGATGTAGTACTTGCCGGCGACGTCGGCGATGCCCAGCAGCAGCGCGGCGCCGAACTGCGCGGCGATCGACGACGTGCCGCCGACGGCAACGACGATCAGGAAATAGACCATGAACTTCAGCGGGAACGTCGGCTCGAGCCCGAGCACCTCGGCACCGAGCGCGCCGCCGATGCCGGCCAGCCCCGAGCCGACCGCGAACGTGATCGCGAAGATCTGGTTCACGTTGATGCCCAGCCCGCCAGCGACGCGCGAGTCGTCGACGCTGGCGCGCAGCCGGCTGCCGAAGCGCGTGCGCGTCAGCGCGAGCTGCAGCGCCACCGTCAGCAGCGCGCACACCGCGATGATGAACAGGCGGTAGTGCCCCATGCCGAGCGCGCCGTCGAACAGCTCGGTGCGTCCGCGCAGCCAGTCGGGCAGCTGCACGATCTGCTGCTGCGCGCCCATGAAGTAATCGGTGGCCGCGACCGCCATGAAGACGAGCCCGATCGTGAACAGCACCTGGTCGAGGTGCGGGCGGCCGTACATCGGCCGGTACAGCGTGCGCTCGAGCACCGCGCCGACGACGGCCGGCACGACGAACGCGAGGCCCAGCGCGGCGACGAAGGGCACGTCGTGGCTGCGCATCGCGACGACGGTCACGTAGCCGCCGAGCATCGCGAAGGCGCCGTGCGCGAGGTTGATGAAGTTCATCAACCCCATCGTCACCGACAGGCCGATCGCGAGGATGAACAGCAGCATCCCGTAGGCGATGCCGTCGAACAGGATCGTCAACATGGATCAGGCGCCGCCGGCGGGGCCGCCAGCACGCAGCAGGGGGGACATCGGCGCGCCGTCCGCGCGCACGCGGGGACGGCCGGACGCCGGACTCAGCGGGACTTGCCCGGGTCCTTCACGTCCTTGATCGTCTCGAACTCCTTGTTCCAGAGCTGGCCGTCGATCTTCTCGACGCGGCGCAGGTAGACGTTGTGCACGACGTCGCGCGTCTGCGCGTCGATGAACATCGGCCCGCGCGGGCTCTCGAAGATCTGGCCCTTCATCGCGTTGAGCAGTGCGTCGCCGCGCCCGCCCTTGGTCGCCTTGGCCGCCTCGTAGATCACGCGCATGCCGTCGTAGCCGCCGACGCCCATGAAGTTCGGGCGCCCGCCACCGCTGGCCTTCGCGAAAGCCTCGACGAACTTCTTGTTCAGCGGCGAGTCGTGCGCCGCCGAGTAGTGGTGCGCGGTGACGACGCCGAGCGCGACGTCGCCCATGCCGTTGAGGATGTCGTCGTCGGTCACGCTGCCTTCGGCGATCAGGCGGATGCCGGCCTTGTCGAGCCCGCGCTCGGCGAACTGCTTCATCAGCGCCGAACCCTGGCCCGACGGCACGAATGCGAACAGCGCGTCGGGCTTGGCGTCGCGCACGCGCTGCAGGAACGGCGCGAAGTCCGGGCTGCGCAGCGGCACGCGCAGCTTCTCGACGACGGTGCCGCCGTTGAGCACGAAGCGGTCGCTGAAGTACTTCTCCGAGTCGACGCCCGGCGCGTAGTCGGTCACCAGGCTGACGACGCGCTTGATGTTGTTCTTCGCGGCCCAGTCGGCGAGCGCGGTGACGACCTGCGGCACCGTGAAGCTGGTGCGCACGATGTACGGCGACGCCTCGGTGACGCTGGAGGTGGCGGCGGCCATCACGACCATCGGCGTCTTGGCCTGCGTCGCGATCGGCGCAGTCGCGAACGCCAACGGCGTCAGGCCGAAGCCGGCCAGCACGTTGACCTTGTCGTTGACGATCAGCTCTTGCGCGATGCGCTTGGTGACGTCGGGCGCGCCGGTGTCGTCCTTGACGATCAGCTCGACCTTCTTGCCGCCCACCGTGTCGCCGTTTTGCGCCATGTACAGGCGCGCGGCGGTCTCGATCTGCTTGCCGGTCGACGCGAACGGGCCCGTCAGCGGCAGGATCAGACCGATCTTGAAGCGGTCGTCCTGGGCGATGGCGCTGGACGACGTTGCGATCGCCAGCACGGCGGCGGCGACGCTGGTCAGAAAGGCTCGCTTGAGCATCGAAGGTCTCCTGAAGGGCGGTGTGTGGCGAGGCCGCGAGCTTGGCAGCGCCGCGTGCCGCGCGCCAGTGCGAAGCGGCGGCGATTCTATGCAGACTGCTTATACCAGTCGCCGCGGGCGAGCGCCGGTGCGGGTTGCCCCGCAGTGCCGACCTCGCGTGCGGCGGCGCGCAGGCTGTCGAGCAGCACGCGCATGCCGGGCGGCGGCAAGTAGTCGGCGCGCGTGGTCATGCCGATCAGCCGCGGTGCGTGCTGCACGACGACCGGCAGCACCGTCAGCAGCCCGGCGGCGATTTCGCGCTCGAGGTGGCGCGGCGACATCAGCGCGACGCGGTCGCTGTCGTATAGCAGGGCCTGCATCATCATCGTGCTGTTGACGCGCAGCCGCTCCTGTGGCGCGGCGAGCCCTTCGGCGGCGAAGGCCTGGTCGAACGCGGCCTGCGCCGGCGTACCCGGCATCGGCAGCACCCAGGCACGGCGAGCGAGGTCGCGCAGGCGCAGCGGCGCGCGCCCGGCCAGCGGATGGCCGCGGCGCGCGACGACGGCCAGGCGGTCGTCGAAGAGTGTTTCCTGCCGCACGTCGTCGGCCGGCGGCGGGTCGCGCAGCGCGCCGACGATGACGTCGATCTCGGCGTAGCGCAGCTGGTGCAGCAGCGTCGCGTAGGTGCCGTCGACGACGGTGACTTCGAGGTCGGGGTGGCTGGCCAGCACGCGGTCGAGCGCGCGCGGCACGAACAGGCCGGTCGAGAACGGCAGCGTGCCGATCACGGCGCGCCCGCGCATCGTGCCTTGCGCGCTGGCGATGTCGTCGGCTGCGTGGGCCAGCTCGGCGAGCATCAGCTTGACCGCCTTCAGCAGCGCCTGGCCCGCGTCGTTCAGTCGCAGGCCGGCACGCGCGCGGTAGAACAGCGGCTCGCCGGCCAGGTGCTCGGCCTGTGCCAGCGTCTGGTGCACCGCCGACTGGCTCACGCCGAGCGCCTGCGACGCACGCGATTCGCTGCCGCCGTCGACGAGCGCGAGGAAGGTGCGCACGTGCCGGTGCCCGATCCCGGACGCGAGCCGGCTGCGCTGCCACGCGAGGGCGGGCCACGGGCTGCGCGGCGCTCGTGTCGCGTGTGCGTCGGCCTGCGCGATCAGCTCGAGCGCGCGCGCGACGCGCTGCGCGACGAGCCGGCCGACGGCGGTCGGGACCATGCCGCGCGACGAGCGCTCGAACAGCGCGGCGCCGAGCGCCGCTTCGGCGTCCCTGACCGCGCGCACGACCGACGACTGCGACGCGTGCAGTCCTTGCGCGGCGTCGACGGTGCTGCCGGCCGCGGCCACCGCCTGCACGGCGCGCAGCTTGCGCAGCAGCGGGGCGAGGTCCATCGGCGGTCGGCTGCGTGGCGCCGCCGGTCAGCGCGCCGGCGCCATGCGCTGCGCGAGTTCGCGCAGCAGCGCGATCACGCGCGTGCCCAGCGGCGTGGGCCGCCGCCGCGACGACGTCGCGATGCTGAGCACGGTGCGCAGCGCCGGCTCGACGATCGGGCGCACGACGAGCTCGGCGCCGCGCGGCCACGCCGACACGGCGTTGGGCGTCAGCACGGCGCAGCCGTGACCGGCGCAGACCAGGTCGATGATGATCGGCACGCCCGACACCTCCCACGCGATGTCGAGCTTGATGCCGGCGTGCGCGGCCTGCGTCTCGAGCAGCTTGCGGAAGGTGTGGGCGCGCTCGGGCAGGATCAGCGGGTGGCGCGACAGCTCGTGCAGCGGCACCGTCGCCGCGGTGCGGCGGGCGCGCGCGCTGCCGCGCTCGATCAGTGCGAGCGGCTCCTCGAACAGCGGCACCGTCTCGAGGCCGGGCTGCGGCTCGGGGTCGTAGAGCACGCCGACGTCGACGCGGCCGGTGACGGTCCACTCGGCGATGTGCGCCGACAGGCCCTCGACGATCGCCAGCCGCGCGCGCGGCAGCCGGGCGGCGAAGGCCTCGACCAGCGGCAGCGTCAGCCGCCGCGCGATGCTCGGCGGCATGCCGACGACGATGCGCCCGCTGGGCTCGTCGCGGCTGGCCGCGATGTCCTCGCGTGCACGCGCGACGAGCTGCAGGATGCCGATGCTGTGCTCGAACAGGCGCTGGCCGGCCTGCGTCATGCGCACGCCGCGGCCGTCGCGCAGCAGCAGCGTCTCGCGCAGGTCGGTCTCGAGCGCGCGCACCTGCCGGCTCAGTGCCGGCTGGGCGACGCCGAGCACGCGCGATGCCTTGCTGAAGCTGCCGAGTTCGGCGACGCGGACGAAGTATTCGAGCTGCTTGAGGTTCATCGACACGCGCGGCGGCGGCGGCCGCACGCGGCGCCGATCTTAGTCGGCGGCGCCCGTGACCTGCAGCAGCTGCGCGACGACCGCGATCGCGAGCACTTCGGGCTCCTTGCCGGCGATGCCGGGCACGCCGATCGGGCAGGTCAGCCGTGCGATCGCCGCCGCCGGCACGCCGCGCTGCTCGAAGCGGTGGATGAAACGCGCGCGCTTGGTCTTCGAGCCGATCAGCCCGCAGTAGGCGAAGTCGCCGCGCCGCAGGATCGCCTCGGTGATGCGCAGGTCGAGGTCGTGGCTGTGCGTCAGCACGAGGTAGCACGTGCCCGGTGGTGCTGCGTCGACCTCGGCCTCGACCGGCTCGACGCACAGCTTCGTCACGTGCTCGGGCAGCGGGTCGGGCGGGAATTCGGCCTCGCGCTCGTCGATCCACTGCACGCGGCAGTCGATGCCTTCGAGCAGCCGCACGATCGCGCGGCCGACGTGGCCGGCGCCGTACAGCTGCAGCACGAAGCGCGGCCGCGGTTCGGGCCACGCAGCGAGCGACGCGGCGGTCAGCGGCTGCGTGCGCAGCACGAGCGCGCCGCCGCAGCACTGGCCGAGCGAGGGCCCGAGCGCGACGGCCCAGTCGTCGACCGCGGTCGCGCCTTCGGCCAGCTGCCGCCGCGCGCGCTCGATCGCCAGCCACTCGAGGTGGCCGCCGCCGACCGTGCCGGCCACCGCGTCGGCGGCCACCAGCATGCGCGTGCCGGCCTCGCGCGGTACCGAGCCGCGGTGTTTGAGCACCTGCACCTCCATCGCCGGCCGGCCGCTGTCCAGCCAGGCCTGCGCGGTGGCGCGCAGCGCGGCGAACGTCATGCCGTGGCGGCGCGCACGGCGTCGATCGCGTCGAGCACCGCCTCGGGCGTGGCCGGCGCGCGCAGCGGCGGGTCGACGCGGTGGCCGCCGACGGCCGAGACCGCGTCGCGGATCGCGAGCAGCACCGAGAACGCCAGCAGCAGCGGTGGCTCGCCGACCGCCTTGCTGCGGTGGATGCTGTCGGCCGCGTTGGCGTTCTCGTACAGCTGCACGTTGAACACCGGCGGGCAGTCGTTGGCGGTCGGGATCTTGTACGTGCTCGGCGCGTGGGTCGTCAGCATCCCGGTCTTCGGGTGCCAGACGAGTTCTTCCATCGTCAGCCAGCCCATGCCCTGGATGAACGCGCCCTCGATCTGGCCGATGTCGACCGCCGGGTTCAGCGAGGTGCCGACGTCGTGCAGTACGTCGGTGCGCAGCAGCTTCGATTCGCCGGTCAGCGTGTCGACGACGACTTCGCTCGCCGCCGCGCCGTACGCGAAGTAGAAGAACGGCTTGCCCTTGAGCCGCTCGCGGTCCCAGTGCAGTCCGGGCGTCGCGTAGAAGCCATCGCTCCACAGCTGCACGCGCGCGACGTAGGCCTCGTGCACGACTTCCTCGAATGGCACCCGCACGCCGCCTGCCTCGACGAAGTCGTTGGCGAAGCGCACGCTCGCCGGCTCGACGCCGTGCTTGGCGGCCACCAGCGCCGCCAGGCGCTCGCGGATGCGCCGCGCCGCGTCCTGCGCGGCCTTGCCGTTGAGGTCGCTGCCGGTCGACGCGGCGGTGGCCGACGTGTTGGCGACCTTCTGCGTGTCGGTGGCGGTGACGCGCACGCGCTCGAAGCCGACGCCGAGCTCGTGCGCGACGACCTGCGCGACCTTGGTGTTCAGCCCCTGGCCCATCTCGGTGCCGCCGTGGTTCACGAGGACGCTGCCGTCGGTGTAGACGTGCACCAGCGCACCGGCCTGGTTGTAGTGCGCGACGTTGAACGAGATGCCGAACTTGACCGGTGTCAACGCGAGGCCGCGCTTGAGCACCGGGCTCGCGGCGTTGAACGCCGCGATCTCGGCGCGGCGGCGCGCGTAGTCGCACTGCGCGGCCAGCCGCGCGACGAGGTCGTGGATCACGTTGTCCTCGACGATCTGCTCGTACGGCGTCACGTTGCGCTCGCCGACGCCGTAGAAGTTGGCGCGCCGCACGTCGAGCGGGTCACGGCCGAGCCGGCGCGCGACGCTGTCGAGGATCATCTCGATCGCGAGCGCCCCCTGCGGCCCGCCGAAGCCGCGGAACGCGGTGTTGCTCTGCGTGTTCGTCTTCGCGCAGTAGCCGCGCAGGTCGACGTGAGGCAGCCAGTACGCGTTGTCGACATGGCACAGCGCGCGCGTCATCACCGGCGGCGACAGGTCGGCGCTGCAGCCGGCGTTGGCGATCAGCGTCATGTCGACGCCGAGCAGGCGCCCGTCGTCGTTGAAGCCGACGTCCCAGTCGAACTCGAAGCCGTGTCGCCGTCCGGTGACGAGGAAGTCGTCGTCGCGGTCCAGGCGCAGCTTGACCGGGCGCTGCAGCGTCACCGCCGCCACCGCGGCCACACAGGCGAACAGCGCCGACTGCGACTCCTTGCCGCCGAAGCCGCCGCCCATGCGCCGGCACTGCACCTGCACCTGGTGCGCGTGCCAGCCCAGCGCCTGCGCGACGACGTGCTGCATCTCGCTCGGGTGCTGTGTCGAGCAGTGCACGAGCAACGTGCGGTCCTCCTGCGGGACCGCATAGCTGATCTGGCCCTCGAGATAGAACTGCTCCTGGCCGCCGAGGCTGAACGAGCCCTGCAGGCGGTGCGGCACGGCGGCGATGGCGGCGTGCGCGTCGCCGCGCGCGAGCTGCATCGGCGGCACGACGTACTGCCGCGCTGCGTGCGCCTCGCGCGCCGTGAGGACCGGCGGCAGCGGCTCGGCGTCGATCACGTCCTTCGCGAGCGCCGCGGCACGGCGCGCGAGATCGCGGTCGGTCGCGATCACCGCGAACACCGGCTGGCCGAGGTATTTCAGCTCGCAGTCGGCGAGGATCGGGTCGTCGTGCACGATCGGGCCGCAGTCGTTCACGCCCGGGATGTCGGCCGCCGTCAGCACCGCGACGACGCCGGGCTGCGCGCGCAGCCGCGCGACGTCGACGGCCTTCAGCCGCCCGTGCGCGAGCGGCGACAGCCCGAGCGCGGCGTGCAGCGTGCCGTCGACCTCGGCGATGTCGTCGACGTAGGTCGCGACACCGGCCACGTGCAGGTGCGCCGATTCGTGCGGGCGGCTGACGCCCACGCGCGCGCCGGCGTCGTGGCGCTTGGCCTCCGCCGCGGCGTCGAGGCGGCGTGCCGCGTGCACCGCGCGGTCGACGAAGGGCGCGGCGAGCGGCGCCTCGAGGAAGGGGTCGACGGGCTTGTTCATCGTCGTGTCTCCCGGCTCAGGCGGCTGTGGTGTGCGGCATCGTCGCCCACACCTGCGTCGCCGAAGGCGGCAGCGGCTGCGCGGGGCGCGTCTCGAGCCACAGCCGCAGCAGCAGGTTCTTCGACGCGCGCATGCGGTAGCCGGCGCTGCCGCGCAGGTCGGTCAGCGGCGTGAAGTCGCGCTCGAGCGCGCCCATCGCGGCGCGCACCGTGGCCTCGGTCCACGGCTGGCCGCGCACCGCGGCTTCGGCGTTCGCGGCGCGCTTGACGATCGCGGCCATGCCGCCGAACGCGAAGCGCGCGTCGGCGACGCGGTCGCCCTCGAGCGTCACCGCGAGCCCCGCGCACACCGCCGAGATGTCGCAGTCGAAGCGTTTGCTGAGCTTGTACGCGCGCACCGCGGTGGGCGGCGCCGGCAGCGGCACCTCGATCGTCTCGACGAATTCGCCGGGCTCGAGGCGATTGACCATGTAGTCGACGTACAGATCCTCGAGTGCGAGCGTGCGCCGGCGGTCGCCGCGGCGCAGCACGACGCGCGCGCCGAGCGCGATCAGCACCGGCGCGCTGTCGCCGATCGGCGAGCCGTTGGCGACGTTGCCACCCATCGTGCCGGCGTGGCGCACCGGCGGCGACGCGAAGCGCAGCCACACATCCGTGAGCGTCGGGATGCGCGCGGCCAGGGCCGCCCAGGCGTCTTCCAGCGGCGCGGCGGCGCCGATCGCGAGCACGCCGTCGTGCTCGTCGATGCGCTTCAATGCGTCGACTGCGCCGACGTGGATCAGCACCGGCAGGTCGCGGAACTGCTTGTTGACCCACAGCCCGATGTCGGTGCTGCCGGCCAGCAGCCGCGCCTGCGGCTCGGCGGCGTAGGCGGCGGCCAGCGCGTCGACGCTGCGCGGCGCGAGATAGCGCTCGACGCGGCCGTTGGCGGGGTGGGGCGCCGCGTAGGCGAGCGGCGGGTCGGCGGCGAGCGTGCGCAGCGCGCTCGCGATCGGCGCAGTGTCGAGCCGCACCCGCGGCAGCTCGAGCATGCGCTGGCCGGCGTCGAGGATCGGCCGGTAGCCGGTGCAGCGGCACAGATTGCCCGCCAGGTCGTCGGCGAGCTGCTGGCGCGTCGGCGCGGTGCCGCGTTCGCAGTGGCGCTCGTAGGTGGCGGCTAGCGACATCGCGAAGCCGGGCGTGCAGAAGCCACACTGCGAGCCGTGGCATTCGACGAGCGCCTGCTGCACCGGATGCAGGCCGCCGCCGGCGATGCGCTGCAGGTCCTCGACGGTCAGCAGCGCCTTGCCGTCGAGCGTGGGCAGGAACTGGATGCACGCGTTGACGGTGCGCAGGCTCAGGCCCCCGACCACGGTCGCGCGCGCCGACGGCGTGCCGACCGCGTCGGCGCGCTCGGCGAGCTCGGCGACGACGACGGTGCACGCGCCGCAGTCGCCCTCGTTGCAGCCTTCCTTGGTGCCGGTGCAGCGCGCGTGCTCGCGCAGCCACGCGAGCACGCTCGTCGTCGGCGGCAGGCCGTCGACCTCGACGACGGCGCCGCGGTGGAAGAAGCGGATCGGACGGGTGTTCATGCCTCGGGTGAGCGGGGTGGGCGTGGCTGCAAAGGTACTGCCCCGACGCCGTTTGTCCATATCAGAATTGAAATATCGGCTATCGAAATGAACGTATGGCAGGGCGCGCCGCCTTCGACAAGATCGAGCTCCACCTCGTCAGGGTCTTGCACACCGTGATCACCGAGCGCAGCGTCTCGCGGGCCGCCTTGAAGCTGGCCACCACGCAGCCGCAGGTCAGCGCACAGCTCAGGCGCCTGCGCGAGCTCGTCGGCGACCCGCTGCTGGTGCGCTCGGGCACCGGCATGGCGCCCACCGCGGTCGCGCTCGAGCTGCTCGCGCCGGCCGAGGCGCTGCTGCGGCACGCCGAGCAGCTGTTCGGTGCGCGCACGCCGGCGCTGGCGTTCGACCCGGCGACGACGCGGCTGACGTTTCGCATCGCCGCCAGCGACTACCTCGACCCGCTGTTCCTGCCCGAGCTCGTCGCGCGGATCAAGCGCGACGCGCCCGACGCGCGCGTCGAGATCCTGCCGCTGTCGCGCGAGTTCGATTACCGCCACGCGCTCGCGCACGGCGAGATCGACCTCGTGATCGGCAACTGGCTGCGCCCGCCCGGCGAGCTGCACCTCGGTCGGCTGCTCGCCGACGAGGTCGTCTGCCTCGTCGCGGCCGACCACCCGGCGGCGACGAACCCGCGCGGCTGGACGGCCGAGCGCTACCTCGCCGCCGAACACGTCGCACCGACGCCGCTGCACGCCGGCACGCCCGGCGTGATCGACGAGCACCTGGCCGCGCAGGGCCTGGCGCGGCACGTCGCGGTGCGCAGCCCGCACTTCGGGCTGGTGCCGCTGATGGTCGCGCGCTCGCGGCTGGTGCTGACCACCGGGCGGCTGTTCTGCAGCCGCTACGTCGGCCAGTTCCCGGTGCGCATCGTGCGCTGCCCGGTGGCGTTCCCGCCGCTGGTGTACTACCAGCTGTGGCACGACCTGTCGCACGCCAGTGCGGCCGGGCGCTGGCTGCGCGAGCAGGTGCGCACGCTCGCGCGCGAGCTGCAGGCGCAGGGCGCGAGGGCCATGCCGTGACGGCCGGCGCGGTGCAGCGGCTCGCGATCCGCGGCGACCTGCTCGACGTCGTCGACGACCCCGGGTTCGGCGCCGTCGACACGCCGGCGGTGCGCTTCGACGCCGACGCGTGGCTGCTCGTCGAGGACGGCCGCATCGCCGGGCGCACGCGCGCCGACCCGGGCGACGGCTGGCCGCGCGTCGACCACCGTGGCCGGCTCGTGACGCCCGGCTTCGTCGACACCCACGTGCACATGCCGCAGCTCGACGTCATCGCGAGCTACGGCACCGAGCTGCTCGACTGGCTGAACACCTACACGTTCCCGGCCGAGCAGCGCTACGCCGACCCCGCGGTCTCGCGTGCCGGCGCCGAGCGCTTCGTCGCCGCGCTGCTCGCGCACGGCACGACGGCCGCCGTCGTCTTCCCGACGGTGCACAAGGCCTCGGCCGACGCGCTGTTCGAGACGGCCCAAGCCCGCGGCATGCGCATGATCGCCGGCAAGGTGCTGATGGACCGCCATGCGCCCGCGGGCCTGACCGACGACGTGGCCGGCGCCGAGCGCGACTGCCTCGACGGCATCGCGCGCTGGCACGGCCGCGGGCGGCTCGCGTATGCGCTGACGGTGCGCTTCGCCGCCACGAGCACGCGCGAACAGCTCGCGATGGCCGGACGGCTGCTCGCCGCGCACCCGGGCGTGTACCTGCAGACGCACGTCGCCGAGAGCCGCGCCGAGGTCGCGTGGATCGCCGAGCTGTTCCCCGAGGCGCGCAGCTACCTCGACGTCTACCACCGCCACGGGCTGCTCGGGCCACGCACGGTGCTCGCGCACGGCATCTGGCTCGACGACGCCGACCGCGCGCTGCTCGCCGCCACCGGCGCGCAGGTCGCGCACTGCCCGACGTCGAACCTGTTCCTCGGCAGCGGCCTGCTGCGCTGGACCGCGCTCGAAGCCGCCGGTGCCGCAGTGACGCTGGCCAGCGACGTCGGCGGCGGCACGAGCCTGTCGATGCTGCGCACGCTGGCTGCCGCGTACCAGATCCAGGCGCTGCAGGGGGTGCGGCTGACGGCGTGGAAGGCGCTGTACGCGGCCACGCGCGGGGCGGCGCGCGCGCTGCGTCTCGACGACGAGATCGGCTCGCTCGAGCCCGGCCGCATGGCCGACCTCGCGGTGTGGGACTGGGCGGTCGGCCCGGTCGCGACACACCGCGACGCGCTCGCGCGCACGCTGCACGAGCGCGTGTTCGCGTGGATCACGCTCGGCGACGAGCGCAACCTCGTGGCCACCTACGTCGGCGGGCGGCTGCAGCACGCCCGTGCCGACTGAGGCCGCCGCGACGCTGGCGACAATGCGCACCCTGGCCCCGAGCGATCCCCCGACCGAGACGACCATGACCCTGCGCCTGGAACTGCGCGGCATCCGCAAGGCCTACCCGGCCGTCGTCGCCAACGACGCGGTGGACCTGCGCGTCGAGCCGGGCGAGATCCACGCCGTGCTCGGCGAGAACGGCGCCGGCAAGAGCACGCTGATGAAGATCGTCTACGGCGCCGTGCGCCCCGACGCCGGCGAGATGCGCTTCGACGGCCGGCCGGTGCAGGTCGCCAGCCCCGCGCAGGCGAGGCAGCTCGGCATCAGCATGGTCTACCAGCACTTCTCGCTGTTCGACACGCTGACCGCGGCCGAGAACGTGTGGCTCGGGCTCGACAAGTCGATGTCGCTGGCCGAGGTCACGCGCCGCATCGAGCAGCTGGCCGGCACCTACGGGCTCGAGGTGCACCCGCTGCGCCCGGTGCACAGCCTGTCGGTCGGCGAGCGCCAGCGCGTCGAGATCGTGCGCGCGCTGCTGACCGAGCCGAAGCTGCTGATCCTCGACGAGCCGACCTCGGTGCTGACGCCGCAGGCGGTCGACAAGTTGTTCGTCACGCTGCGCCAGCTCGCGCAGCGCGGCTGCAGCATCCTCTACATCAGCCACAAGCTCGACGAGATCCGCGCGCTGTGCCACCGCTGCACCGTGCTGCGCGGCGGCCGCGTCACCGGCGTCGTCGACCCGGCGCAGGAGACCAACGCGAGCCTGAGCCGGCTGATGATCGGCGCCGAGCCGCCGCCGCTGCAGCACCGCACAGCGAACACCGGCGCGCCGGTGCTGCGCGTGCAGCGCCTCGCGCTGCCGCGGTCGTCGCCGTTCGCCGTCGAGCTGCGCGACGTCGACCTGACGGTACACGCCGGCGAGATCGTCGGTGTGGCCGGCGTCTCGGGCAACGGGCAGCAGGAGCTGATGGCGGCGCTGTCGGGCGAAGACCCGCGTGCCGCGCCGGGCAGCGTGACGCTGTTCGGCAGCGACATCGCGCGCGCCGGCCCGCGCGCGCGGCGACGGCTCGGGCTGCACTTCGTGCCCGAGGAGCGGCTCGGCCGCGGCGCGGTGCCGACGCTGTCGCTCGCGCTGAACACACTGCTCACGCGCACCGAGCCGCTCGCTGCCGCGGGCTGGATCCGCCAGCGCGCGATGCGCGCACTGGCCCAGCGGCTGATCGAGCGCTTCGGCGTCAAGGCCGGCGGCCCCGACGCGCCGGCGCGCAGCCTGTCGGGCGGCAACCTGCAGAAGTTCATCGTCGGGCGCGAGATCGACGCGCAGCCGAAGTGCCTGATCGTCGCGCAGCCGACTTGGGGCGTCGACGTCGGCGCGGCGGCGCAGACCCGCCAGGCGCTGCTCGCGCTGCGCGACGCCGGCTGCGCGCTGCTCGTCGTCAGCGAGGAGCTCGACGAGCTGTTCGAGATCGCCGACCGGCTGGTCGTCATCGCGCAGGGACGCGTGTCGCCGCCGGTGGCGGTGCGCGACGCGACGGTCGAGACGATCGGCGCGTGGATGAGCGGGCTGTGGCCCGGCGGGCCGAAGCGCATGGCCGGCGAGGACCTGCCGGCCGGGGAGGCCGCGCATGCTTAGGCTCGAGGCGCGCGCCGAGCCCTCGCGGGCGATGGCGTGGCTGTCGCCGCTCGTCGCGCTCGCGCTGACCGCCGTGATCGCGGCGGCGCTGTTCACCTGGCTCGGCAAGGATCCGGTCGCAGGGCTGCGCATCTACCTCGTCGAGCCGCTGAACGGCCCGCGCGCGGTCAGCGAGGTCGCGCTGAAGGCCACGCCGCTCGTGCTGTGCGCGTTGGGGCTCGCGGTGTGCTTTCGCAGCAACGTGTGGAACATCGGCGCCGAGGGCCAGTTCCTGCTCGGCGCGATCGCCGGCGGCGGCGTCGCGCTGTGGCTGCACGGGCAGGGCGTGACCGGCGCGCGCGGCGTCTACGCGCCGCTGGTGCTCGCCGGCGGCGTGCTCGGTGGCGCCGCGTGGGCCGCGCTCACCGCCGTGCTGCGCGACCGCTTTAACGCCAACGAGATCCTCGTCAGCCTGATGCTCGTCTACGTCGCGCAGCAGCTGCTGAACTACCTCGTGTTCGGGCCGTGGAAAGACCCGAAGGGCTTCAACTTCCCGCAGACGCCGACGTTCGACGCGTCGACCTGGCTGCCGGCGCTCGTCACCGGCTACCGCGCCCACGTCGGTGTCGTCGTCGCACTCGTGCTCGTGCTCGCGTTCTGGGTCTTCATGTTCCGCTCGTGGCGCGGCTACCAGCTGCAAGTTGGCGGGCTGGCGCCGGCGGCGGCGCGCTATGCGGGCTTCTCGTCGCGCGCAGCGCTGTGGACGGCCCTGCTGCTGTCGGGCGCGATGGCCGGGCTCGCCGGCGCGATGGAAGTCGCCGGGCCCTTGCGGCAGCTGACGCCGCACGTGTCGACCGGCTACGGCTTCACGGCGATCATCGTCGCGTTCGTCGGGCGGCTGCACCCGGTGGGTATCGTGTTCTCGGGCGTGCTGCTGTCGATGATGCTGATCGGTGGCGAGCTCGGCCAGTCGCGCCTGGGGCTGCCGAACGCGCTGTCGGGCGTGTTCCAGGGGCTGCTGCTGTTCCTGCTGCTCGCGTGCGACACGCTGATCCAGTACCGCGTGCGCTGGGCGGGCGCGGTGCGGAGGTCGGCGTGAACGAGATCGCGCTGCTCGTCGCCGCGACGATCGCGTCGGGCACGCCGCTCGCGCTCGCGAGCTTGGGGCTGCTGCTCAACGAGAAGTCCGGCGTGCTCAACCTCGGCGCCGAAGGCATGATGCTGGTGGCCGCGGTCACCGGCTTCGCGGTGGCGTTGACGACGGGCAACGACTGGGTCGCGTTCGCCGCCGGCGCGGCTGCGGGCGCGGTGCTCGCGGTGTGCTTCGGCGTGCTCGCGATCTGGCTCAACACGAACCAGTACGCGACCGGACTCGCGCTGAGCCTGTTCGGCGCCGGCTTCTCGGCCTTCGTCGGCAAGGAGTTCGTCGGCAAGACGCTCGGTGCGCGCGAGTCCTTCGCGGTGCCGGGGCTGTCGGACCTGCCGTTCGTCGGCGATGCGCTGTTCAAGCAGCACCCGATGGCCTATGTCGCGATCGCGCTCGCGGTGGCGGTGGCGTGGTTCCTCTACCGCAGCCGCGCCGGCCTCGTGCTGCGCGCGGTCGGCGAGTCGCCCGAGTCGGCGCACGCGCTCGGCTACCGCGTGCGCTGGATCCGGCTGGCCGCCGTGACGGCGGGTGGTGCACTGTGCGGCGTCGCCGGCGCCTTCCTGTCGGTCGTCTACGCACCGTTGTGGGTCGAGGGACTGGTGGCCGGGCGCGGCTGGATCGCGCTGGCGCTGACGACGTTCGCGACCTGGCGCCCGGGGCGCGTGCTGCTGGGGGCCTACCTGTTCGGCGGCGTCACGATGCTGCAGTTCTCGCTGCAGGGCATGGGCGTGCAGGTCGCGAGCCAGCTGCTCGCGATGCTGCCGTACCTGGCGACGATCGTCGTGCTCGCGCTGATCAGCCGCAACCCGCTGTGGATCCGCGTCAACATGCCCGCATCGCTCGGGAGGCCCTTCCACGCCGGCTCATAATCCTGAATCCAGCAGTTCACCGTCCGTCATCGCGCGCTAAGCGAGCACTGGCGCGGCTTTGACGGGTCTTGGCACACTCACCCGATGGGTGAGAGCAAACAACGCATGCGCGAGGTGGCCCTGGCGGCCGAAGTGGCGGCCGGCGCGCCGCAGGTGGTGGACACGCTGGGCGGGCGCATGCACGTGCGCTGGGACGAGGGTGCGGCG
>NZ_QOAZ01000059.1 GCF_003574675.1 Azohydromonas sediminis | reverse complement strand
CTTCTGGCCGGCGTCGATGCACAGGCCCAGGAAGGCGTGGCGGACATCGCGCAGCACGCCCTGCACGGGCAGCGAGAACTGAACCTGCGCAGCGGGCACGGCCCGCAACGACGACTTCGTGTGAGACTTCATCTCGGTGGCTCCTTCGGTTGCTTGCGAGGCAACCCGCATGCTCTCGCATGCGGGTCGAAGGAGCCGCCACCTCAGCTCACGCGTTCAACAGACTTTGGGACATCGCCCGCTGCCCGAGCCGCAGGTCAAGTGGCTCGGCCTCGAGGTGCGCCGCCACACGGTGCTCGACGCCGATCACGCGACGGTCGAGTTCGTCGCGCGCAGCCGGCTGCACGGGCGCGGCCAGCGCCTGCACGAGACGAGCCGCTTCGTGCGCGAGGACGGGCGCTGGTACTACGTCGACGGCGACGTGCGCTGACGCCCTGACGCGTCAGGCGAATTCCTGCCGCACCGCCGGCGACATCAGGCGGCGGATGATCCACACCAGCAGCGCGCACGCGCCCAGCGTCAGCGTCGCGGCGAGCAGCCGCGCCGCCGTGACGAAGCCGCCGAACACGTCGGCCGCCTGTGGCGGCAGCGGCGCACGCTGCAGCGTGCTCTGCACCAGCGACTCCACCACCTCGTGCTGGATCCACAGCCCGAGCACGTTCGCGACCGCGGCCAGCACGAGCAGCCCGATGAAGACACGCCGCGCCCAATCGAGGCGCCACAGCAGGCCGACCGCTGCCGCCAGCGTGGCCACCGACAGCACCAGACCGGCACCGAGCACCCACGGCGCATACGCGAGCAGCCAGCCGGTCATCCACGGCGTCGCGCTGCCGGGCACGGTCCCCGTCGCCAGCGAGATCACCGCCGCATGCTGCAGCAGCGCCCACACGCTGGCCAGCCCTGCCAGCACGATGAAGACCCAGGCCGTCACGGTGACGAACCGGGACGGGGCACCGACGTTGAGGGTGTGCGTCATCGCCGATCTCCTGCGCTTGCCGCTTCGGCATCGTGCCGCGCGAACATGTCATGCATTTTTCGAGCGCACCGGATGTGCCGTCAGTCCCTCGGTTGGGTGGCGGACCGTGAAGATGTGGCGCGGCCGCCACTGCAGCGCCGACATGTGCCAGGCCCGCACCGCTGCCTAGAATCGGCCGACGAGACCGCCACCGCCGCCCTCCCCGATCTGCGTCCATGGCCCCGCGCACGACCCGATCCGCACGGCGCGCCCCGCCCGCCGAAGCCTTCGCATGCCGCCTGCGCCAGGGGCGGCTCACGCGGCGCGACTCGCTGTGGCTGTTCGGCGCGGCCGTGGCCACGCCGGCGCTGACGGGCTGCGCGACGTCGCCGGTCACCGGCGAGCGCATCCTGGCCGGGCTGACGCCCGACGACGAACGCGAGATCGACCGCCGGCAGTCGCCGCACCAGTTCTCGCAGGACCTCGGCGCGATCCAGGATGCGCCGGTCAACGCCTACGTCGCCGACGTGGGCGCGCGGCTCGACGCGCAGGCGCACCGGCGCGACGTGTCCTACAGCTACCGCGTGCTCAACGCGAACTACGTCAACGCGTACACCTTCCCCGCCGGGTCGGTCGGCGTCACGCGCGGCATCCTCGTCGAGCTCGACAGCGAGGCCGAGCTCGCCGCGCTGCTCGGCCACGAGCTCGCGCACGTCAACGCGCGCCACACTGCGCAGCAGCAGGGCCAGGCGCTGCTGGCGCAGGCCGCGGTGATGGGACTGACGATCGGCGCGGCCGCCACCGATTCCGACTTGACGCCGCTGATCGGTCTGGGCAGCCAGATCGGCGCCAGCGCGCTGCTGGCGCGCTACTCGCGCTCGCACGAGCGCGAGGCCGACGCACTCGGGCAGGAATACATGGTGCGCGCTGGCTACCCGGCCGACGGCATGGTCGGGCTGCACCGCAAGCTGCTCGACGAGAACGCGCGCCAGCCCGGCCTGCTCGAGACGATGTTCTCGTCGCACCCGATGAGCGCCGAGCGCGTGCAGACGGCACAGCGCCTGGCCGAGACGCGCTACGCCGCCACCCGCAGCGCCAGTGCGCAACGCGAGCGCTTCATGGATCGCACGGCGTCGCTGCGCGCGCTCAAGCCGACGATAGAAGCCTGCCAGCGCGGCGAGACGGCCATGGCCAGGAAGGACTGGGGCGCGGCGCAGGAGCAGTTCACCACGGCGCTGCGCCGCACGCCCGGCGACTACGCGGCCAATCTGCGCATGGCGCAGTGCCTGCAGGCGCAGCGCAAGCTGACCGAGGCGCGCCGCTACGCCGAGGCGGCGCGCCGCATCTACCCGACCGAGGGCCAGGCGATGAAGCTGTCGGCCACGCTCAAGCTCGCGCAGCGCGAGCCGGCCGCGGCCCTCGACGAGCTGCAGGCCTACGAGCGCGTGCTGCCCGGCGACCCGGGCATCACGTTCCTCAAAGGGGTCTCGCTCGAGGCGATGGGGCAGCAACGTCCGGCCGCCGAGCAGTACGCCGCTTACCTGCGCGCCACGCAGCAGGGCCAGGCGGCGCAGTACGCCGCGTCGCGGCTGCGCGCCTGGGGCTATCTGCGCTGATGTGCGCCGCGTTTACTTGAAATCGCCGGCCAGACTGGCCAGCGTCTCGGGCGGAATCGTCACGTGCGCGGGGTAGTTGGTGTGGTCGCAGCCGAGCTTGACGCTCGCGCCGGCACGCACCGCCTCGCGCGCCGCCTTCGGGAACTCGAAGCGCAGGAAGTGCACTGACGACGTCTTCTCCTCGGTCTCGCGGTCGAGGTCCTCGTCGGCGATCGCGTAGATGCGCGGGTGGCCCTCGACTTCGACGAACATGCGGTCCTCGATGCCGATCAGCCGCGCGAGCTCGCGCTTGCGCTCGTTGACGTCGGGGTACTCGATCAGCATCGTCGCCTTCCAGTTCGTGCCGTCGGGAATCAGCGGCGCGTACGCGTCGATCTCGCCCTGGATGCCTTCCTCGTCGAAGATCTTCTCGATGTGCAGCATCTCCTGGATCTGGCGGCGGATCGTCTGCTCGTCCTCGAACTGCACCGTCACGTGGTCGCCGAGCGCGACGCTGCGCAGCTTGCGGTGCGCGATGGCCTGCGGGCGGCTGGACTTGCGGATCTTGGCGTAGGCCTCCAGCGTCAGGAGGCTGTCGCGGGTCAGCGTCATCGGAGGTCTCCTTTCGGGGTTGCGGGGGTTCGCCTCAGCTCAGGCCGTAGGCGATGCGCACGAGGCTCAGCGGATGCTGCACCGCCTTCGGCGGCGTGCCGGCCTCGCGCATGCCCTGGTCGATGTGGTGACCGGCCATCGGACAGTCGCTGCCGATGTAGTCGGGCTCGTCCTTGGCCATCGCCTTGAAGACGGGCTTGCCGATCTTCATCGCGATCTTGTGGTACGGCGTCTTCACGCCGTACGTGCCGGCGTGGCCCGAGCAGCGCTCGACGGTGTTGAGCTTGACCTCGACCTTGGTGCCGATCAGCTTGAGCATCTCCTCGGTCTTCTTGCCGATGTTCTGCACGCGGCCGTGGCAGGGGATGTGGTAGCTGACCTTGCCGAGTGCCGTCTTGAAGTCGGTCTTCAGCAAACCGTCCTTGTGGCGCGCGACGAGGTACTCGAACGGGTCCCACATCGCCTCCTTGACCGCCTGCGTATCGGGGCAGTCGGGGAACATCAGCGGCAGCTCCTGCTTGAACATCAGCGTGCAGCTCGGCACCGCCGACAGGATCGCGTAGCCCTCGCGCGCGTACTTCGCGAGCACGGGCATGTTGACTTCCTTGTGCGCGGCCACCGCGTCGAGGTCGCCGAGCTCGAGCTTGGGCATGCCGCAGCACTTTTCCTTCTCGACGATCACGTACGGAATCTCGTTGTGCTGCAGCACCTTCAGCAGGTCGAAGCCGATGCCCGGCTCGTTGTAGTTGACGTAGCAGGTCGAGAAGATGGCCACCTTGCCCGGCGTGCGCTCGCCGTTGGTGACGACGGTGGCTGACGCCTTCGGCGCGCTCCAGCGGAAGCGCTTGGTGCCCAGCTCGGGCATCCACGCGTCGGGGTGCACGCCGAGCATCGAGTCCATCTGCTTGCGCGCGAACTTGGTCTTGTTGATCGCGTTGACGGCCTGCACGACGATCGGGATGCCGGCGAACTGGCCGTGCACGTCGGTGCTGGCGAGGAACTTCTCGCTGGCCTTGACCTCGCCCTTCTTGAACTTGATCGCCTTCGCGCGCAGCATCAGGTGCGGGAAGTCGAGGTTCCACTCGTGCGGCGGCACGTAGGGGCACTTCGTCATGTAGCACAGGTCGCAGAGGTAGCACTGGTCGACGACCTTCCAGTAGTCCTCCTTCTTGACGCCGTGCAGCTCGCCGTCGTCGGTGGCGTCCACCAGGTCGAACAGCGTCGGGAAGCTGTGGCACAGGCTGACGCAGCGCCGGCAACCGTGACAGATGTCGAACACCCGCTCGAGTTCCTTGAACGTCTCGCCCTCGTCGTAGAACGACGGGTTCTTCCAGTCGATGGGATGCCGGGTCGGGGCCTCGAGGTTGCCTTCGCGCATGGTGTGCCGTGTGGGGGTGTCGTCGTTGTTCTGAAGCGAACAAGGGGCGCGAAGGCCCCTTGTCCGAGCGCACGTCGATCAGCGTCAGTCGACCAGGGCGTCGAGGGCCTTCTGGTAGCGGTTGGCGTGCGAACGCTCGGCCTTGGCCAGCGTCTCGAACCAGTCGGCGATCTCGTCGAAACCTTCCTCGCGCGCCGTCTTGGCCATGCCCGGGTACATGTCGGTGTACTCGTGCGTCTCACCGGCGACGGCGGCCTTCAGGTTGTCGCGCGTCGCGCCGATCGGCAGACCCGTGGCCGGGTCGCCGACCTGCTCGAGGAACTCGAGGTGGCCGTGGGCGTGGCCCGTCTCGCCTTCGGCGGTCGAGCGGAACAGCGCGGCCACGTCGTTCTGGCCTTCGACGTCGGCCTTGTTGGCGAAGTACAGGTAGCGACGGTTCGCCATCGACTCACCGGCGAAGGCGTCCTTCAGGTTCTGCTCGGTCTTCGATCCTTTCAAGCCCATCTCTTGCTCCTTGGTTGGCGTGACAAGAACGGCTGCAGGACGGCGTCGGTCCTCGGCAGCGCGGGCGAAAGTTACCGCAGTGGCGTGACGACTTCCAATACGAATCGGCTATGCAGTGGATAGACCGCTGCTATCCGACTTGTAGTGATAATTAATCTCATTGGCCCGTTGGTCGTCCGCGGAACTGTTAAACCAGAAGCCAGCCGGCGAGGTTGCGCGCGCCGCTTGCTATACTGTCGCTCTTTCGGGGACGTAGCTCAGCTGGGAGAGCGTCGCGTTCGCAATGCGAAGGTCGGGAGTTCGATCCTCCTCGTCTCCACCAAGTTTTTCCTAAGCCGTTGTCACACAACGGCTTTTTTCTTCCCCGGCGGCAGGTGCGCGGAAGTGGTCCATCAAAGTGGTCCAAGTTCTGCCGCGCATGTCGACGCCCCGCCCCCCCTCCGCGCCCGAACTACGCCTCGCGTCAAGCGACATCCCGTCGCGCGGGCACCGCATCCGGCCAGGCTCACCGCACCTGGTCCGGTCCCGCCACGGCATCTGGTACGTCCGACTGCTGACCCCAGCCGTTCTGCGTCGTCTGCACCCAGGCGTGCAACGCGAGTTCAAGATCTCTACGGGCTCGGGGAATAGGCGGGCGGCTGCAGCAACTGCCCGATCGACCTTGACAAAATTCTGGGCTGCGATCGAGTACGTGCTGGGTCTTGAGATGGCAACTGACGAGGATGACGAGCGGCTGAACCGGATCCTGAACGGCCTTGTGCGGGGGCACGAGCCGCTGCACGGCTTCGCGCCGGCCCAGGTGCGCCACGGCGTTGCGCCCATGGTCATCGACATCGACCCGGCGACCAACCGAATCCGCCGCGTCGAGTTGCAGCCGCACGATCGACCGGCAGACTTGGAGAGGGTTCTTCAGTTCTTCCGCGAACAGCAAGCGCCCGCGACGCAAGCGCCCTCGGCGCCGCAGCCCACCGACGCGGAGACCGCGCGTGGCCAGGCGTCAACGCCCGCGCAGGCTCAAGGGCTTTCGGGCACCGAGTCCGTATGGCTCGGAGACCGCATCCACGACTACCTTGCACACCTCGGCCGTGGCGGGAACCACTCCGCCACCACCATCAAGTACACGTATGCACCGTCCCTGCGACAACTGCGCGAACTTGTCGGCGATGAACGAAGGCAGCTCGATGGCGCCGACGCATGGGACCTCACACTCGCGGGCCTGAGCCCCTCGCGGATCGATGCCTACATCGATGCCATGTGGCGGTTTCCAGCGCAGCAAGGTCGGCGCACGGCGACCACCGACGCCAAGGCAGCGTTGGAAGCGGGCGGCGAGCCGCAGTCAACCCAGAACGCCGTCAAGAGGCTTAGCCATGTGCTCGCCTTCGTCGAGTGGCTGCACAAGCGCGGCGAACTGCACTCGGACGTACTCGGCCGACTGCGAGCGGCCATCGACGGCGTTTCGGTCGGCAAGGACAGTGGCGCTCGGCAGGCTCTGGACCTCGCCCCCGATGACGACGACGCGGAAGGCTACGTCGCCTTCTCTCCAGACAACCTGCGCCGCATCTTCCATCCGGACATCTACGTCGCACATTCGGCCCAGGACCCTGCGCGGTTCTTCATCCCTCTGCTGGCTCGGTACACCGGTGGCCGGGTCAACGAGCTCGCGCAGCTCACGGTCAAGGACGTGATTGAGCTCGACGTGGAAGTCGACGGGAATGTTTGCAAGATTCCTTGCTTGTCGATCACCTCTCACGAGCGCGACGAGAATGGAAAGGTCATCCCGATCGAGAAGCGAAAGAAGCGACTCAAGACGAAGGCCGGCCGACGCATCCTTCCCCTGCACCCGGAACTGATCCGGCTCGGTCTGCTGCGATACCGGAACGCACGCATCAAGCAGGACAAGCAGTTCTTGTTTGACCTGGCGTGGTACGAGAAGCACGGCTTCGGCAAGAACCCGAGTCAAGACTTCCGCGCCTTGTCGAAAGCCGTTGGCGTGTGGGAGCGCCGGCGCCTTGTCTTTCACTCCTTCCGCGCCACGCTGGCACAACAGCTCGAAGAAGCTGGGCTGGACGCGCAGCTCGTCGATCGCGTGCTGGGCCACGCGGTCAAGACGACGCGGGTCCGTCACTACGCCCGGAACCAACAGGGTGCCACGGTGCCGCTATCGCGCGTCCATCAGGCCCTGCTGAAGATTCCCGTTGAAGCCCAGGTGCCCCCATGGGAGTTCGTCTGCGACCAACCTCGAAAGCAGCTGGCCAAGCTTGTCCAGGCATTGGGCCTCGGCGCCTCTTCTTCAATCTAGGCCCGGCGCCCTCCAGCGATATGCACCCCCCCCTCGAGCAAGGGCCACTTTCCGAGTGAGGACGGACGCGGGCGATGTCCCAAAGTCTGTTGAACGCGTGAGCTGAGGTGGCGGCTCCTTCGACCCGCATGCGAGAGCATGCGGGTTGCCTCGCAAGCAACCGAAGGAGCCACCGAAATGAAGTCTCAGAGGCTGAGAGGCAATTGATCGCCGCAGACGCCCGTCGAGTTGGCCTCAAAGCCAGAGGAACGAACGTCACGCGGCGCTGCTGCGCGGGTGATGTCGCTGCGACGGGCTCGTGCGCGCTTCGCAGCGCTTGATTCGGGTCGATTTCTCATCTTCCGCACCCCTTACGCGGCCGCCAGGGCCGCTGCGGGCGCACCTGTGCCCAGACCGACCCACTGCGGTGCGATCTTG